>NZ_BAFC01000051.1 GCF_000248055.1 Gordonia sputi NBRC 100414
ACGGGATGCTGCGCCCACTCGACGGGATGCGACGCCCACTCGACGGGATGCGACGCCCTCTCGACTGGATGCGGCGCCCACTCGACGGGATGCGACGCCCACTCGACGGGATGCGACGCCCACTCGACTGGATGCGGCGCCCTCTCGACGCCTGCCGCCTATCGAGCTCCGTCCCCCGCTGATCGAGCCTCGCCTCCGGCCGCTGATCGAGCTCCGTCGAGATCACCGAACGCCGCAACGGCATCCGCATCGTCGAATCCCGCGACGTCGCCGATCACGACGATCGCGGGGGGCTTGAGCCCTTCGCGCGAGGCGGTCTCGCCTGCATGGGAGAGGTCGGTGCGGATGAGGCGTTGGGTCGGCAGTGATCCGTTCTCGATCATCGCGACGGGGGTGTCGCCGGGCTTGCCGCCTGCCAGGAGCGCGTCGGCGAAGACGTCGACTCGTTCGACAGCCATCATCAGCACCAGCGTTCCGCGTAGCTGTGCGAGCACCGACCAGTCGATCAGCGAATCGGGGTGCCCGGGCCGGACGTGCCCAGAGGCGATCACCACCTCGTGGGTCACACCTCGATGGGTCACGGGGATGCCTGCGGAACTCGGCACGGAGATCGGGCTGGTGATGCCGGGGACCACGGTCACCGGCACGCCCGCGGCCACGCACGCCTGCAACTCTTCGAAGCCGCGACCGTAGACATACGGGTCGCCGCCCTTGAATCGCACGACGAACTTGCCCTCTTTCGCCTTCGAGGTGAGGACGTCGTTGATGGCCTCCTGCTTCATCGCCCGCCCGTAGGGCACCTTCGCGGCGTCGATGATCTCCACTTGCGGACCGAGCGAGGCCAAGAGCTCCGGCGGCGCCAACCGATCCGCGACGACGACGTCGGCAGCCATCAGCAGTTTGAGTCCGCGCACGGTGATCAGGTCGGGGTCGCCAGGGCCACCACCGACGAGCGCGACGCCCGGCGGGTGCGGTTGCTCGTCGACGTCGAGTGAGCCGTCGGCCAGTGCCCGCGAGATCGCGGCGCGCAACGCCGCCGACAGCCGGTGATCGCCACCGGCCAGTACCCCGAACTGCACGTCGCGGTGGCGACCGGAGGCCGGGGTGACAGCACTTCCCCACCGCGCTTCGTCGGCCCGCACACAGAACGTGTGCCGACGCTCCGCCTCCGCGACCACGGCTGCATTCACGTCGGGATCGTCGGTACACGCCATCGCGTACCAGGCTCCGTCGAGATCGCCGTCGACGTAAGCACGTTTGTGCACGACGACCCCGGGAAACGACTCGACGGCGGGCGTCGGGTCAAGCGCCACAACCTCGACCTGTGCGCCGGCGGCCACCAGATTCGGGAGTCGACGCTGCGCAACCGACCCACCGCCGACGACAACCACCTTGCGGCCGTGCAGATCGAGCCCGGCGAGATAGTGGACGTTGTCGCCACCGTTGTCTCTATCGTTGACGCCACTGTCTTTATCGTTGACGCCACCATGGCCTGCGGACGCATCGACTGACATGGATGCCGATCCTACCGATGCGTTGACCGCTTGGCCGGTCAGGTGGACTCGGCTCTGCCGGTCAGGCGAATCCCGGCTCTGCCGGTCAGGTGAATACCGTCTACTTCTGACAGAGTCCGCTGTACAGGGTCAGACCCTGCCCGTGGTTTTTGGCTTTGCTCCGGCCGACGGGTCCGCCCGATGGCTCTTGCACCCACGCACCGGTGCTGCTGAGTCCGGGCATGGCTTCGCTCTTGTGTGCGCTGTAACGGGTTTCGCCGTCGACGGTGAGAACTCCGTCGAGCACGTCGATATGGGCAACGGTGGCCCAGTAGGAATCGGCACTGTTGCCGACGTAGACAAGGATTTCGTCGGCGTCGGGTCCGGGCAGACCGTCGTGACCGGCACGCCCGTACCGGATCGCGACGCGGGGCCTGCCGAACTCGTCGATGGCACCGGTTCCGTTGTCGACGCTCTGATAGACGTTGACCAGCAAATCGCCATTCTCCGTCGGGCGCACCCGAACCTGTTCGGTGGCAGGCTTGTTGCCTGCCCCGGGACCGAGGCTGTCGCCGAGGTGATGCATGAACGGCCACACGCCGAGGTCGCCCTGGTGTCCGGCTTCGCCACTGATGACGACGAACTCGTTGGTCTCCTCATTGCGACAGAAGAAGTAGACGTCCAGATCGCCTGTGCCGTAACGCTTCACATGTCCCTTGCGGTCATATGTCGCGCCGCGGCCATCCCATTCGAGACCCACGGTCAGCACCCAGTTCGGATCGCCCTTGCTCTTACGCAGGTCGATGCGCGCGGTCTTGTCCGCGCTGTCCTTGGTCAGCGACACCGACACTTTCGTCATGTTGATGGCCGGCGCGGCGGGCGGCTGCGGAGTGGGCGCGGGTGCGGACGGGGCATTCGCAGCGGCTGGGACGCTCGGTGCTGTTGTGGGACTCGCCGTGCCTCCGACGGGCTCATCGACGGAGATCCCGAACTCGGTGGCCAGTGCGGCCAGCCCGCGGTCGTAACCTTGGCCGATGGCGTCGAGTTTCCAGTCCGTCCCACGGCGGTAGAAGGCCGCGATCTGCACCACGGTCTCGCTGGTGAGCGCACCGGGCATGAAGGAGAGGTCTTGCGACGCCGATGTCACCGCCGCGCTGAACTGGCCGCTCTGGCCGAACGTTGTGCCCTGGGCTTCGGTGCTGCCCACGATGACGATGCGGTCGACGTCAGCCGCCACGGCACCGAGGTCGACGTCGATCTCATCGTCGGACACCAGACGCACGCCCGGAGCCTGCGGATTGTTGAAGAAGACGAAATCGTCATCAGTACGGACCCGGCCGTTGGCGCCCAGCAGCACCGCCGATACGTCGATCGTCGGCCCGCTGCTGCGGATGCGGATCCGATAGGTGCGATCTGCCAGCGCTGTCTTGGACCCTTTGATCAGTGGGGAGCTCACACCAGCGACCGTACTGCCCGCCGGACGAGCGCTCGGAGGGGGATGGCGCCGCTCTTCGTGATCGCCACGCCCTGATCGTCGGATCTGCTCACAGTGCAGAACCCGCCGACCTTACAAAGGCAGCTCACCGACGCGCCGGACGTAGGACCACACGTCCGCGGCGGGCACCCCGAGTCGGTGTGCCGCGGACTGCAGCAACGCACCGAGGAGGATCGACGAACAGTACTCCCCTGCAGCGGAATCCGTTGCGTGGGTGCGGATCTCATTCCAACGGGTCGGGTTGTGCAACGTGGCGGCCTCGGCCATCATGATCGCTTCGTCGAAGCCCTCGGGGACGTCGCGCTGCTCCGGAGTCTCACGCTCGCACGCGCCGCAACATCCGTCGCAGTCCCGTGCCCCGGCATCGTCCGCAGGCGAGATCGCCAGTGCCAGCCTGTTGTCGATCACGGTCACGCCCCTGCCCTCGCCTTCTTGGCCTCGCGCTCGAGTGCGCGTTCGCGGGCGCGCTCGAACTTCTCGACCTTGACGTTCATCTCTTCGAGATAGTCGGCCAGCTTCTCCCGGTACATCTCACCCAGCGGGCCGAAGTCGTCGCGCTCGAAGATCCGCCACTTGCGCAGCACCGGCATGACGACTTCCGAAAGGTGTTGCGGCAGATCGTAGATGCCACCCTTGGCGATCAACACCGCATTGCGTCGGAAGTTGGGCATCGTCGCGCCGGGCATCTGGAAATTCGACACGATGCTGTAGATCGCGCACATCGCCTGATCCGGAACCAGGTCGAGGGCGCCGGCAACGACGTTGCGGTAGAAGAGCATGTGCAGGTTTTCGTCGGCGGCCACCCGCTGCAGCATGCGGTCGGCGATGGGGTCGCCGCATGCCTTGCCCGTGTTGCGGTGGCTCACGCGCGTCGCGAGTTCCTGGAAGCTGACGTAGCTCACCGCGAACAGCATGTCGAAGCTGTGGTCACGCTGACCGTCGTCCTCGGGAAGCGGATTGAATCCCGATGTCATGTGCGCCATGCGGGTCTCTTCGAGTTCCACCGGGTCGACGCCGCGGGTCACGACGAGGTAGTCGCGCATCACCGTCGAGTGGCGCATCTCCTCGGCGGTCCAGCGCCCCACCCAGAAACCCCAGGCGTCGTCCAGGGAGAAGTTCTCCGCGATCACCCGGTGATACGACGGCAGGTTGTCCTCGGTCAGCAGATTGGTGATCATCGCAGCCTTCGCGACATCGGAGAGCTGCGACTGCTCCGGATCCCAGTCGACGCCGCTGAGAGCAGCGAAGTTGCGCCCCTCGTCCCAGGGCACGTAGTCGTGTGGATGCCAGTCCTTGGTCATCTTCATGTGCCGCTCGACCTCGGTCTCGCACACGGGAAGCAACTCCCGCAGCAGATCCGATCCGGTCATTCCGGTGTCGCTGGTTGCTGGCCCGATGAGGCTCGTCACTGTCTCTCCTCGTCTCGTCGTCGACGCCGCGCGTGGCGGTGCGTCGTCGGATTGCGCTCGGCCCGACCACCGACCTCCCCCGACAGATACCCACTCTCGCGTGTGACGCAGGGGGCGTGAGTGAGACCAAAGTCCCGAGTGGATGGGGACCGACGTCGCGTGCTCGAGTGCGACCTGCGGTAATTTCGGTGCATGCATTCCGAAGGTCAGCCGGCTCCCGCAGCGTCAGATCCCACGGCATCGGTTCCTCCCTCGCCGGACGCGTCGAGCGTTCGCGTCTTTCTCGTCGACGACCACGAGTTGGTGCGTCGAGGTCTGCGTGACCTGCTCAGCACCGCCGACGACATCGAGGTGGTCGGCGAGGCCGCATCGGTCGGCGAGGGTCGCGTCGGCATTCTCGCCGCCAAACCCGATGTCGCGGTCCTCGACGTCCGGCTCCCCGACGGCAACGGCGTCGAATTGTGCCGCGATGTGCGTGCCGCCGAACCCGAGATCCGCTGCCTCATGCTCACCAGTTACGCCGACGACGACGCACTGCTCGCCGCGGTCCTCGCGGGTGCATCCGGCTTCGTGCTCAAGCAGATCCTCGGCCATAACCTGATCGCGGCGGTGCGCACCGTCGGACGGGGCGGCTCCCTGCTCGACGACCGTTCGACCGCAGCACTGCTCGCCAAGCTGCGCGACGGGAAGAACAAGCCGTCCGACCCTCTCGCAGAACTCACCCATCAGGAGCGCGAGGTGTTCAACCTCATCGGCGACGGGCTGACGAACCGTCAGATCGCGCAGCGAATGTTCTTGGCGGAGAAGACGATCAAGAACTACGTCTCACGTATCCTCGCCAAGCTCGACATGCAACGACGCACCCAGGTCGCGGTGATGGCGACCAAGATCCGCGACGGCAAGGCCTGAGCCACTAGGCGAGCGGCACCGACCAGGTCAGCGTCGTCCCCGACGAACGGCCCGGTGCCACACGAGGATTGGTGACGACGGTGAAGGTTCCGTCGCATTCCTCTGCGCGGCGCGTGAGGTTCTCCAGGCCCCGATAGGTGACGTCGGTACCGATGCCCACCCCGTCGTCGGTGATCTCCACCGACAGCACGTCGTCGGCACTCACCGACACCGAGATGTGCTCGGCGTGTGCGTGGCGCAGCGCATTCGACAGTCCCTCGCGCAGCACGGCATCGATGTGTGGCCCCAGCGTGTCGGGGACAACCGTGTCGACGGGGCCGTCGAATTGCACGCTCGGCGCGATCGGCGCGTGGACCGAGAGTTCGGACACGATGTCGAGGACACGACGCCGCAACGTCGCGGTGTCGTGGTGTCCGGAGACGGTCTGCAGGTCGAAGATCGAGGTGCGGATCTGCGCGATTGTGCGGTCGAGGTCGGTCATCACCTGTTCGAGCCGCTCGGCACGCGCGGCGTCGTCGAATCGTCCCACCGAACCGGTGCCACCTGCCGCGAGCATGGTCTGTATCGACATACCGATCGCGAACAGTCGCTGGATGACGTGGTCATGCAGGTCGCGGGCGATTCTGTGGCGGTCGGAGAGCACCTCGAGGTCGCGCGCGACCTGCTGTTGCTCCGCGTACACCATCGCCAACGACGCTACTTCGGAGACTCCGGCGAGACCCGACGCCTCCTCGGGCTCCCACACCGGCTCGTCGGCATGCGTGATCACGATCCATCCGAACGCCCCCGAGGCGCGCGCCAGCGGCTGCACCGTCGCCCAGCGGGCGCCGCGTCGGCCGAGAGCGGGCGAGAGATCGGCTATCGGCACGATCGACATCCCCGTCCCCGCCGGCGCCGAGAAGTCCGCGGGATCGATCTTGAGCGGGCCGCCGGTGTGACCGCTGAGCACGATGTCGTCGCCGCTGTCGGTCTCGTCGCTCAGGATGAGGACGTCCGTGGCACCGACCAGGTCCGCCACATCTGTACACATCCGAGACAGCGTGTCCTCCAACGCAATTCCCGAGAGCGGCTCGGAGCCACGACGCACCAGCACCTGCATCCACCGCTGCCTCGTGCGTGAGCTCTCGAACAACTGCGCATTGTCCACGGCGATTCCGGCGGCTACCGCGAGCACCGCGATCAGCGCCTCGTCGAGCGCCGAGAACTCGTCGGCGCCACGCTTCTCGGTCAGGTAGATGCGGCCGAAGTTGGAGCCGCGGATGATGATCGGAGCACCGAGGAACGTCGTCATCGGCGGATGGTTCGGCGGAAAGCCCACCGACGCAGGGTGTTTCGCCAGATCCGGGATGCGCAGGATGTTGGGGTCGTTGATCAGGACCCCGAGCACGCCCTTGCCGACCGGCAGCGACCCCATCACCGACCGCTCTTCCGGAGTGATCCCCGTGTACACGAACTCCGACAACCCTCCGTCGGGACCGCGCACACCCAACGCGCCGTAGCGAGCGTCGACGACTCCGACGGCGACCTCGACGATCCGCTGGAGGGCTTCGTCGAGATCAAGTCCTTGCCCGACAACGAGCACGGCCTCGAGCAGATCACGCAGGATCGCCGGATCGTTGACGCCGTGTTCGCGCAGGATCTCGAGCACCTGCGCAACCTTGCTCCCCGCCATCACATCTCCTTCGACTCGCAGGCGTGCACAAACCGCGCGATGGACGCCGGCACCGCCGCCGGGTGGACGTGCAGATACGACGCGTGGACATTCGACGTCGCCACGCCGTGCACACCCGGCGCGCCGTGATGGTCACGCCACGCCCACGCAGGCGAACCCGCGTCGAGTTCGACGACGCTGCGGTGGAATTCGTGACCGGTGACCCGTTCACCCGCCCGGTAGAGCGCCGAATCCGACACCGCCACGGCGTCGCGATATCCGAGGGTGAGCGAGGGGCCGAATCGGCCGACCGCATCGATGACGCCGGTCATCGGATACCCGTCGAGTTCCCGCGTGAGGTACAGCAGACCCGCGCACTCACCGTGAATGGGTCCGCCTGCGCGGTTCAGCGCCGCGATGTCTTCTCGCAGTTCATGATTGGCCGCCAGTTTGTCTGCGTGTTCCTCGGGGAATCCACCTCCGACGACGAGTCCTGCTGTGCGCTCGGGCAATCGGTCGATGAGCGGATCGAACTCGACGACCTCGGCGCCTGCCGCGCGTAACAGCTCCGCGTGCTCGGCGTACCCGAAGGTGAACGCGGCACCCGCAGCGATCGCGACGACGGGATTGCCAGAGTGGTGACCTGCGCATTGCGCGCCCCCTCCCGCGTCTGCGATGGCGTCGACCGCCGACCACGGCTCCGACAGCGTGGCGCCTCCCGATTCCGCGAGCGCGACGATCGCCTCGAGATCCAGTGCTGCGCCGACCATCTCCGACATCGCGTCGACAGCTTCGACGGCCTCGACCGACCTCTCCGCGGCGGGGATCAGCCCCAGGTGGCGAGAGGGCACCTGAAGGCGCGAGTCCCGACGCAAGACCCCGAGGACGGGCATCCCGACTCGCGCACACGCCTGTCGCAGCACCGCCTCGTGTCGCGGGGAGCCCACCCGGTTGAGCACGACACCTGCGATCCGCACCGACGGCTCGTAGCCGACGAAGCCGTGGAGCAGTGCGGCTAGCGACTGACTGTGACCCGCGGCGTCTACGACGAGAACGACCGGTGCGTTCAGCAGTGTGGCGACATGCGCGGTCGAACCCATACCGATCGGGTCCATCTCGGCGGCATCGTCGGCGGTGATCCTGCCGTCGAAGAGTCCCATGACTCCCTCGATGACCGCGATGTCGGCGTCGGCAACTCCGGCCGCGAACAGGGGCCCGATCAGGTCGGCTCCGACCAGGTTGGGATCGAGGTTGCGACCGACACGTCCCGCGGCGACCGCGTGATAGCCGGGATCGATGTAGTCGGGGCCGACCTTGAACGGCGCGACGCGACGCCCCGCCCTGCGTAGCGCGCCGATCAACCCGGTACTCACGGTGGTCTTACCGCTACCCGACGATGGCGCGGCCACGACCACTGCGGGGATCGACGTCATGTCGCCCTCGCCACGCGGCTCACCACTCGATTCCCTTCTGGCCCTTGCGTCCAGCATCCATCGGGTGTGCGACCTTGCGCATCTCGGTCACCAGGTCGGCGGCGTCGACCAGCGCGGCGGGAGCACGACGTCCGGTGATCACCACGTGTTGGCGACCGGGTCGGTCGACGAGTGTGCGCACCACCTCGTCGGTGTCGATCCATCCCCAGTCGAGGGGGTAGGTGAACTCGTCGAGCACGTAGAAATCGTGCTGCTCCTCGGCGAGACGACGGGCGATCTCGTCCCAACCGGACCGTGCAGCCGCGGCGTGGTCGTCGGCGACGTCGGCATTGGCGCGCAGCCACGACCAGCCCTGCCCCATCTTGTGCCATTCGACGGGCCCGCCGATGCCCTGTTCGTTGTGGATCTCGCCGAGCGCGGCCATCGCCGACTCTTCTCCCACACGCCATTTGGCGCTCTTGACGAACTGAAAGACCGCCACCCGCAGGCCGGCGTTCCATGCGCGCATGGCCATCCCGAACGCCGCCGTCGACTTTCCTTTGCCGTCACCGGTGTGCACGGCGAGTACCGGCTGTTGTCGACGCTGCCGCGTGGTCAACCCATCGTCGGGGACCGTCTGCGGAACACCCTGGGGCACAGTAACTCTCCTACTCTCGCGCGGATTCGGATCAGGCGGCCGACGCGCGCGACGGGCGCCGGTCGGTCACGGGAACCGACAACGCCGCCACCGACAGGTCGTCCATCCGCATCATCTGCGCTCCGAGGCGCACGGCAAGATCCGCGGCGAGTCCGAGCCGGACCACGCCCTGCTCACAATCGACGACGACACTGTCGATACCGTCGCGCCGAATTCGCTGCGCCGCAACGGATGCGCGCCCCGCAGCGTCGGGTCCCGCGGTGGCCCTGCCGTCGGTCAGCACCACGAGCAGCGGTCGACGTCGGGGCTCGGCACGGCGGGCACGCTCGATGACACGCTGTGCCTCGATCAGCCCTTCCGCCAACGGGGTTCGGCCACCGGTTCTGATGTCGGCGAGCCGTCGCACAGCAATATCGACGGATTTCGTCGGCGGCACGGCAAGTTCTGCACGCGATCCGCGCGCCACGATCACCGCGACCCGATCGCGCCGGGTGTACGAATCGCGCAGCAGGTCAACGCATAGGCGGCTCACGGCGGCCAGTCGCCTGCGTGCCGTCATCGACCCGCTCAGGTCGACGACGAACACCACCAGATTGCCCTCCTGCCCGATGCGTTGTGCCCCACGAAGATCGACCGGTGCGACCGATAACCTCTCGGGCATCGTCGATACCTCGGAGGTGGCCACCGAGCGACCTGCGGCGCGCAGCACTGTCCCGAAGAGATGAATGGGCCCACCGTGCGCGAAGTCGGTGTCGGACACGGTGTGTCCACGACGACTCCGTGCGCGTGAGCGCTTACCCGGATCGCCATCGCCGACGCCGTCGGCCCGCAGGCGACGCATGCGCACACCGGAGCTCGACGCCGCGGTGCCGAACATCTGGCCGCGCGGCGGCTGCTGCGACTGCCCGGACACTTCCTGCTCGACCGGCTCGTCACTGGAATCCTGTTGTGGGCCAGCGGGATCTGAGTCAGCGGGGGACCCGTCGAACTCCTCGCGCCGCTCGGGCGCGGGAGCACCGTCGGGCCCATCCGGGTCGGGCTCCGGCTCGTCCGGTGGACCCGCGGCGTCGTCGCCTGCCGACAGCGCGTCGTCGAGTTGCTGCTCGGACATGCCCGACTCGTCGAAGGGATCTCGTCGACGACGATGCGGCAGAGCGAGTTCGACGCCGACGCGCACATCCTCCTCGGTCACCGACGTGGCCCCGCGCAGTGCCGCGTGTGCGGCCGCGGTGCGCGCGACGACGATGTCGCCGCGTAGGCCGTCGACGTCGAGGTGTGCGCAGATGCCTGCGATGCGTCGTAGTTCTCGTTCGCTGATCTCGACGCTCCCCACGGACCCGCGCGCGGCGGCGATCCGGTCGGAGAGTACCCGCTCGTCGTCGGCGTACCGTTCGACGAAGCGATCGGGGTCGGCGTCGAAGTCCATCCGGCGTCGAACGACCTCGACACGCTCGTCGACCTCACGCGCCGCGGTGACGTCGACGGCCAGCCCGAATCGGTCGAGCAGTTGCGGACGCAGTTCTCCCTCTTCGGGATTCATCGTTCCGACGAGTACGAAGTCGGCCGCCTGGGTATGTGAGACGCCGTCGCGTTCGATGGTCACCCGTCCGCTGGCCGCGGCGTCGAGCAGCACGTCGACGAGGTGGTCGGCCAGAAGGTTGACCTCGTCGATGTAGAGCACTCCCCCGTCGGCACGGGCAAGCAGGCCAGGCGTGAACACGGCCTCGCCGTCGCGCAGTACGGCCGTCAGATCCAACGAGCCGACGACGCGATCCTCGGTGGCACCGATGGGGAGTTCGACGACCCTGCCCGCCGACGACGCGCTGACACCCTCGTGTGCCGAGCCCTCATGTGCGATCAGTGGTCCGAGTCCGCGCACGATGGTCGATTTCGCTGTCCCCTTCTCGCCGCGGATCAGCACACCACCGATACCCGGCGACACCGCACACAGGATCAACGCCAACTTCAGCCGCTCCTGCCCGACGACCGCGCTGAACG
This sequence comes from Gordonia sputi NBRC 100414, assembly GCF_000248055.1. Taxonomy (GTDB): domain Bacteria; phylum Actinomycetota; class Actinomycetes; order Mycobacteriales; family Mycobacteriaceae; genus Gordonia; species Gordonia sputi. The sequence continues at coordinate 11,026 of NZ_BAFC01000051.1, forward strand.
GATACCGGGCGGGTATGGCGGCGGTGCTCGCCGGAGCGGCGACAGCGTGCCTGCCGCTCATGAGCGCACGTTTCTGGCATGCCGGATCATCGAGACGTGCGGGATGCCGTCCTCCAGGTACTCCTCGCTGTCGACGACGAAACCGAACTTCGCGTACATGTCGATGAGATAGCTCTGCGCCTCGATACGGCACGGATGCTCACCGACCTCGGCGAGCGCTGTCTCGATGAGACGCGCGGTCATGCCCTCGCCTCTGCGAGAACGGTCGGTGCACACGCGCCCGATCCGATACAGCTCGCCGTCACCGGGCGCCCCGGAATCCTCCAGGAGCCGCAACGTCGCGACCACACGCCCCTCGTCGTCGGACACCCAGAGCTGGCGGGTGGCGGGTTCGAGATCCCAACCGTCGAGCTCCGGGTACGGACAGGACTGCTCGACGACGAAGACGTCGACGCGCAATCGCAGGATGTTGTACAGCGTCTCGACGTCGAGGTCGGCCGTGTAACTGCGATGAAGCTGCCCAGAGGTCATGGTGTCGTGACTATCACACCGACAGCACGCACGTCACAACTCAGCCTGCCGGCGCGGGCTCGACGTCGGCGTCGGCCGGAGCATCGACGGTATTGCGACGCAGTTCGAGACTGTTGCTGGTCCAATCCCAGACCTGGTGGAACAGGTCGGCGTTGTCGGAGAGCTTCTTGCCGAACGACGGGATCATCTCGGTGAGCTTCGGCGTCCAGCGCTCGAAGTCGGCCGGGAAGCACTGCTCGAGCACCGAGAGCATCGCCGGAACCGCCGTCGACGCACCGGGCGACGCGCCGAGCAAACCAGCGAGCGTGCCGTCTCCGGCAGCGACGACTGCCGTGCCGAACTCGAGCTTTCCGCCGACACCATCTTTGTTCTTACGGATAACCTGCACGCGCTGACCTGCGGTGATCAGCTCCCAGTCGTCGCCGATGGCGCGGGGCACGAACTCCCGCAGGGTGTCGACGCGGTCGGCGGAGCTCGCGGCGAGCTCGCCGATGAGGTACTTGAGCAGACCGAATTCCTGCGGTGCGATCGAGAGCATCGGCAGCACGTTGCCGGGCTTGACGGTGCTCAGCAGGTCCGTCATCTTGCCGCTCTTGAGGAACTTCGGCGACCATCCGGCGTACGGCCCGAACAGCAGACCCTGGCGATGGTTGATGACACGGGTGTCGAGGTGCGGCACCGACATCGGCGGCGCGCCGACGGCAGCCTGGCCGTACACCTTGGCGTGGTGCTCTTCGATGAGCTCGGGATTGTTGCAGCGGAAGAACTCGCCCGAGACCGGGAAGCCGCCGAAGCCCTTGGCTTCCTTGATGCCGGACTTCTGGAGCAGGTGCAGCGCACCGCCGCCCGCGCCGACGAACACGAACTTGGCGTGCACGGTCCACTTCTCGCCGGTACGGACGTTGCGTACCTTGACGATCCAGCTTCCGTCGGACTGCTTGCTCAGGTTGGTCACGGAGTGACCGAAGTAGATGTCGCCACCCTTGCCCACAAAGTTGAGGAGCTTCTGGGTGAGCGAACCGAAGTCGACGTCGGTGCCCTCGGTGAACCAGTTCAACGCGACCGGATCGGAGAAGTCACGACCCTGCGACATCAGTGGGAGTCGCGCGCTGAACTCGCCCGGATCGGTGATGTACTCCATGCCCTCGAAGAGAACCTCCTTCGAGAGCGCGTCGTAGCGCTTGCGGAGGTAGTCGACGCCCGCGTCGCCGTGAGTGAAGCTCACGTGCGGAATCGGATTGATGAACTCCGAAGGGCGGGAGATGATGTCGTTGTCGACCGCGTAGGCCCAGAACTGTCGAGAGACCTGGAACTGCTCGTTGATGGCGATCGCCTTGGTGATGTCGACGCCACCGTCTGCGGTCTTCGGGGTGTAGTTGAGCTCGCACAACGCCGAGTGGCCGGTGCCCGCGTTGTTCCACGGGTCACTGCTCTCTCCGGCCGCGGCATCGAGCCGTTCGAAGAGGCTGATCGTCCAGTCAGGCTGCACCTGCCGCAGCAGCGCACCGAGGGTGGCACTCATGATGCCGGCGCCCACGAGCGCAACGTCCGTCTTGATCACCGATTCAGACAACTCGGACCCCACTTCAGACTCCACTCGACAACACTGTCTTGTGTTGCGGAGGACGAATCCTCGTCCACGTCGACCATTGTTCCCCATGAGTGTGTGTGCGCCCGAATCGCCTCCGCCAAGTGTGGGCCGGATGACACTTGCGTGCGCGCGTCGCACGCGCCTTTACAGTGGAAATCGTGACTGTGTCCCCAGAGTCGGCCGCTCGGCAGTCGACCTCCTCGGTGCAAGACGGTTCCGCTGACCGCGATTCCGGTTGGCAACCCGACGGTTTCCTCGACCACTACGAGGTGCGGACGTTTGACCTCGGTCCCGACCCGGACGGCGAGGGTTCCATCACCGCGACCCTGGTTCGCAAGCCGACCGCCCCGGCGGCCGCAACCAAGGGCGCCGTCCTCTACGTCCACGGATTCACCGACTACTTCTTTCACGAGCCCCTCGCCGATCACTTCCACGACCGCGGGTACGCGTTCTACGCGCTGGATCTACGCAAATGTGGACGGTCCCTGCTCGACGGGCAGACTCCGCATTTCGTCCGCGACCTCGCGGCCTACGACCTCGAGCTCGGACTCGCACTCGACGCCATCGCCGACGACTTCACCCCTGACACGCCGGTCCTGGTCGCCGCGCACTCGACAGGCGGGTTGATCACCCCGCTGTGGCTCGATCGGCTCCGCGCCACATCGCCCGAGCGCCACGCACGCGTGTCCGGGCAGCTGCTCAACAGTCCGTGGCTCGACCTGCAGGGCAAGCCCGTGCTGCGCACCTACCCGGTGACAATGCTCATCAAAACCCTTGCAGCCGTGCGGCCGTTCGAGACACTCACCCGCGAACTCTCGGCGGCGTACGGAGAGAGCCTGCATGTCGACTCCCACGGAGAGTGGGCATACGACCTCACGAAGAAGCCACTCGGCGGCTTCCCTGTCACGTTCGGATTCCTCAACGCGGTCCGCTCGGGTCAACGCCACCTTCATCACGGCATCGACGTCGGAGTGCCGACGCTCGTATTGCGCTCGGACGCAACGAAGTTCGCCAAGAAGTATTCACCCGCCGTCGATGCGGCCGACGTCGTTCTCGACGTCACGCAGATCGCGCAGTGGAGCGGCAGCCTCGGCGGTCACGTCACGATCGCCCCCATCGCCGGTGCACGCCACGACGTGTTTCTGTCCGTCGAGTCGGCGCGCACACAGGCCTACACCGAGGTCGATCGGTGGCTCGACACCATCGTCGACCCCTCTCCCGCGAGGAGCGCATCGTGACCGCATCACACGACACCCGATCAGCCACGCAGACAGTCGATCTCGCCATCATCGGGAGCGGAAGCGGTAACTCGATTCCCGACGACCGCTTCGCCGAGAAGCAGATTGCCATCTTCGAGGAGGGCATCTACGGCGGCACCTGCCTCAATGTCGGGTGCATCCCGACGAAGATGTTCGTCTACCCCGCAGAGATCGCCGACATCGCCTCCGACGGTGACCGTTTCGGCGTTCATTCCCGGGTCGAGGGCGTCGACTGGCCGGCGATTCGCGACAGGGTGTTCGGGCGGATCGATCCCATCTCGACCGGCGGGCTGCAGTACCGCGAACTCGAATGCGACAACATCACCGTGTACGACTCGCACGTCGAATTCGACGGCCGCGACGACGACGGGCTGTACCGACTCGTGACCGCCGACGCGTTGGTACTCGCCCGCGAGGTGGTGATCGCGGCGGGTTCACGTCCGGTGATACCGGCGGGCATCACCGAGTCGGGCGTCACCTACCACACGAACAACGACGTGATGCGACTCCCCGACCTTCCGCGACGCATGATCATCCTCGGAAGTGGTTACATCGCAGCCGAATTCGCGCACGTCTTCGGCTCGCTCGGCACACAGGTCACGATCCTGGCGCGCGGTCCGAGGCTGCTCCGCAAACTCGACGCCGAGCTGTCGACACGGTTCACCGACATCGCGAGCGCCAAGTGGGACGTTCGGCTCGAGCGCGACCTGGTCTCGGCCGAGAATCTTGCAGACGGCGGGGTCCGACTCACCCTCGGCGACGACGAGATCGTCGAAGCCGACGTCCTTCTCGTGGCGACCGGGCGAGTATCCAACGGAGACCGACTCGGCATCGAGACGATCGGCCTCGACCTGACCGACGACGGTCGGGTCGACGTGGATTCGCACGGTCGTACCGGTGCGCGTGGGGTGTGGGCACTCGGCGACGTGAGTTCGCCGTTCCAGCTCAAGCATGTGGCCAATCACGAGGAACGCGTGGTGGCCACCAATCTGCTCAAGGGTTGGGACGCACCAGATCTCGACACCTTCCAGCACGACGTGGTGCCCGCGGCTGTGTTCACCCACCCGCAGGTTGCGGCGGTGGGCATGACCGAGTTCGAAGCACGCGACGGCGGCCACAACATCGCGGTCAAGGTGCAGGAGTTCGGCGACGTCGCATACGGCTGGGCGATGGAGGACACGACCAGCGCATGCAAGGTCATCGCCGACCGCGCGACCCACCGCTTGCTCGGAGTCCACATCATCGGCCCACAGGCGCCGACGCTCATCCAGCCTGCGATCCAGGCGATGAGCTTCGGCCTCGGCGTCGAAGAGATGGCGCGCGGTCAGTACTGGATTCACCCGGCCATGCCGGAGGTTCTGGAGAACGCGCTGCTCGGCTTGGAGTTCTGAGGCGAGAAAATCTCGTCAGAACACCACCGAGCGCAGCGAGGTTTGTCAGAACACCACCGAGCGCAGCGAGGTTTGTCAGAACACCGCCGAGCGCAGCGCGATCTCGCTGGCCAACTCCTTCGCGGCCTTCTGCGGAATCCAGTGGTCGATGCCGGGCAGTTCACAGAACCGGTAGTCGCCGTAGACGTAGCGGCCACTCCCCTGCGCCTGCGCCCGGCCGAGGGCGGTGTCGCCGTCGCTCCACACCAAGGTGGTGGGGATCTCGATCGGCGGGCACGAGAGCGTCGCGGCGACGTCGCCGGTGAAATTGGCGCGATACCAGTTGAGTCCCGCCGTGAGCGCCCCCGGTTCGAGCAGCGGTGCCAGTTCTTCGGCCGTCACACCTGCGCGACGCAGCAGCACCCCGTCACGCGCCAGGAGCATCTCCTCGGCACCCTCGGCGATGAAATCCTTGATGTACGCCGACTTCTCGCGCTGATCGTCGACGGCGTCCGGGTCTTTGATCGCATCACGCATCGCCGACGGATGGCCCGTGCTCGCCACGACCAGGCCGGTGAACCGGTCGGGGTGCTTACCTGCGAGGTGCCAGGCGACGATTCCACCCCAGTCGTGACCGACGAGAATCGCGTACGGCACGTCGAGCGCATCGAGTACGCCGAGTGCGTCGTCGACGAGTGCCTCGAGCCGGTAGGCCTCGACTCCCTCGGGACGCGCGCCGGGGCTGTAGCCGCGCTGATCGACCTGGATGGTCCGCAGGCCCGACTCGTGCAGGCGGTCGGCGACGTCGTCGTAGCAGGAGCTGTTCACCGGGAAGCCATGCAACAGCAGCACCCACGGGCCGCGGTCAGGACCGCCGACGCGGACGTCGAAGGTCAGGTCGCCGACTGTGATCTCGCGCCGCTCAGTTTCCACTCCACCAACCCTAGCGGCGGGACCGCCGATGAATCACCGGGTTGAGCCGGGTCACAGGTTGCAAATCTCACTGCTTCCGGACCCGCTGCCCCCGACGTTCACCGGTGCCCGTCCAGGTAGTGGGCAATCGTCGGCGCTCGTCGCGTTGCGCCGCCGCCGATGATGTCGCAGATCGCGGCCATATCGAGGTGCGCTGTCACCAGATCTGCCATGAGATCGAGCTGCCTGCCCCGGATCGCGGCGACGTCGGTATCACCTGCCGGTTCAAAATACTTACCCGCGCCTGCGGCGACCTCGCGCAGGTAGTTGCGCCGGAACTCATTCGACGCCAACAGCCCGTGCCAATGCGTGCCCCGGACCGCGCCGCGGCGGGCACCCTCCGGCCCCTGCAGGGCATCGTCGATCCACGACGCCTCCGACGAGTCGACGACCCTGCCGTGATGGATCTCGTACCCGGTGACCTCGACGCCGTCGACGACGCCGGTCGCCGTGCGCAGCACCTTCTCGGGCTCGAATCGGACGTCGACGTCGAGCAGACCGAGACCGTCGACGACGGCCGTACCGGCTGATTCGACCGGGTCGACGATCCGTCTGCCCAACATCTGGAAGCCACCGCAAATACCGAGGATCGCGCCATGCCGTGCCGCGCGTTCGGACAGCGCGACGTCGAGTCGGCGTTCACGAAGCCACGCGAGGTCGGACACCGTCGCGCGCGTTCCCGGTACGACGACCAGGTCGGCGGTGCGCACCGACGTCGGGTCGGCGACCCAGGTGACATCGACACCCGGTTCGCAGGCAAGCGCCTCGACGTCGGTGGAGTTCGAGATGCGTGGCAACCGGATGGCGGCGACCGTCAGCCGCTCGGACGCGCCCGAACCCTCACTGCGTGCGCCTGCGGCTTCGGGCGGACCGACCCTGCGTCCCACCGGCGCGGCCAACGAGTCCTCGGCGTCGATCCACAGATCGTCGACAAACGGGAGCACGCCCAGCGTCGGGCGACCGGTCAGCGCGCTCAGGGTGTCCAGGCCGGGATCGAGGATCGACTGATCGCCGCGGAACTTGTTGATCACGTACCCGGCGATCAACGCCTGGTCGTCGGGATCAAGGAGTGCGGTGGTGCCGAACAGGTGCGCGAGCGATCCGCCGCGGTCGATATCGGACACGAGAATCACCGGTAGGTCTGCCGATCGCGCGAGACCCATGTTGGCGATGTCGGAGTCGCGGAGGTTGATCTCGGCGACCGATCCGGCGCCTTCACACATGACGACGTCGAATTCTGCACGCAGAGAGGCGAGTTCGTCGGCGACCACCTCACGCAGCTCCGCTCGGCGGGTGAGGTAGTCACGGGCTCCCACATCGCCCGCAGGTCTGCCACGGACCACGACATGCGAACGTCGGTCGCTTCCCGGTTTCAGCAGCACCGGGTTGAATCGAGTCGACGGTGCGAGTCCGCATGCCGTGGCCTGCAACGCCTGCGCACGACCGATCTCACCGCCATCGAGCGTGACGACCGAATTGTTGGACATGTTCTGCGCCTTGAACGGCGCGACGCGCACGCCCTCGCGCACGAGCGCTCGACACAGTCCGGCCACGACGAGGCTCTTGCCCGCGTCGGAACTCGTACCCCCGACGAGGAGCGCTCCGCGTAACTCCCTCACCGGCTCACCCTATCGGGGCGCTCCCGTCGGTCCGCCTCGGCGCGAGATCGTCGTCGAAGCGTCGGTGCGCGTCCTCGACATCGGGGACGTGATCCTCCGCCCATGCCCGCACGGCCGCCAGCGGCACCAACAGCGACCGACCGAGATCGGTGAGCTGGTACTCCACATGCGGCGGCTGACCACCGAAGTCGAGACGGTCGACGAGTCCGTCGTAGTTCAGGGCGCGCAGGGTTTCCGTCAACACCTTCGGGGTGATGCCCTCGATATGCGCCTTGAGCGCACTGAACCGCATCGGGCCGTCGGAGAGCGCGGTGACGACGAACACCGTCCAGCGCGCCCCGATCCGGTGCAGCACAACCCGACTCGGACACGTCGCTGCCATCACGTCGTACGCCTTGGCCATCTCTTTCCTCTCACCGCAGTTCGCGCTCCCGGCACCGCTAGACGCCTCGATCTGCGCTGGTCGTCGACGATTTCGTTGAAGATACCGGTATCAAATCCATACCGTTGTCGGTGTTCAGCTTACCGATCTGAAGGGACCACGCCATGAGCGCACAACTGTCCGGAACCACCGTCCTCGTCGTCGGCGGTGCCAAGAACCTCGGTCTGGCGATCGCACGCCGAGCCGACGCCGCCGGAGCGTCGGTGATCATCGGCGCGCGTGACATCGATTCCGCCGAGAAGGCGGCTGCAGAGCTGCGCGACGCACGCGGGATCGCGTTGGACGTCACCGACGAACAGTCGATCGCCGCAGCCGCCGCCGAACTCGGGGCCGTCGACCACATCGTGAGTACCGCAGCGGCACATCACAATGTGCCCGTCGCCGAACTCGATCACGATGCGACGGCCAGGGCGTTCGACGCCAAAGTGATCGGACCGATGTTACTGGCCAAGCATTTTGCGCCGCAGATACCGCCGAGCGGATCGATCACCCTGTTCTCCGGTGTTGCCGCATGGAAGCCCGCGCCGGGCTACTCGGTCATGGGCATCACGAACGGAGCGGTCTCGTTCGCGGTCAGCCATCTGGCCAATGAACTGAAACCCATTCGCGTGAACGCGATCTCGCCCGGAATCATCGACTCCGGAACCTGGGACGCGATGCCCGACGCCGACCGAAGCGCGTTCTTCGACGGCGTCGCGGGAGGCAATCTCGCCGGGCGCGTCGGCACCGTCGACGACATCGTCGACGCCGCCGAATGGTTGCTCACCGCAGGATTCGTCTCCGGGGAGACCATCCACGTCGAAGGCGGGGCGCGCAGCGCCTGATCGGCGCACACCAGCGTCCCACACGCAGTCAGTGGGCGTCGGCGATGATCGAGCGCTGCTTGTTGAACATCGTCGCGAGGTTTCCGGTGGTTTCCGAACTCGTTGTCGACGCGGTGGAGGTGCCGAACACGTCGTACTGCTCGATGAACACCACACCGCGCTCGACGCCGATCACCATCGCCGAAGCAAACTTGAGTGTGGACTGAACATCGTCGGCCGAGCTTGTGATGGTCATCGCATGGTAGGAACCGTTGATGCCGGAGATCGTCAGTGGTGTGACGTTGATGTGGACTTCCGTGCTGGTACCGAAGCCCGTCACCGTCGCCGTGAAGGTCTCGCAGGTGCTCCTGAGTTGCTCGAGGTCGGACGTCAACTGGGGATCCGCAGACTTCTCGACTGATGCCGAGTAGCTGGCCAACGACCCTGACGCGAGATCGCCGAGTGTCTGCATCCGCGCGGCACCGTCGCCACTGGCGGAACTACCGTAGGCCAATCGTTTGCATTCCGGCTTGTCCACGGTGAGCGAGTAGTCGGTTTTGTCCTTCTCGCCTGACTCGCCATTCGAATCGGCGAAAGTGCCTCCCGCAGCGGGGAAATCGGACTGAGGTAGGAGCAACGCGGCGGCTGTGGCCGTCGGCATCGGCTTCCCGCGCTCGCCGCCGAGTGTGAATACCAAAACCACAGCAACGATCATCACCACGACGATCACCGCAACCGCGCCGGCCGCGATCCACCATCCCTTCCCCGTCCGACGCTGCGGCCCGGGCGGAGTGCCGCCCTGCTGCGGGGCGTACGGATTGCCGGGCTGGCCGGGGTACCCGGGATAGCCCGCAACGGTCGCGCCGAAGGGGGTTTGAGCGTTCTGGGGATGACCGAACTGGGGTTGGCTGTGTTGCGGCTGGCCGTACGGGGTTTGACCGAACTGGGGATGGCCGTATTGCGGCTGGCCGTATGGGGTTTGGCCGTATTGCGGTTGACCGTATTGCGGTTGACCATCCTGCGGTGGACCGTATTGCGGTTGACCGCATGGGGGCTGGCCCACGTCTCGACTCCTCACACCATCACAAGCGCCATCGCCTGATCCGGGCGAAACACTACGCGTCGGGAATCGTCAGAACCTCGGCGCCGTCGTCGGTGACGACGAGCGTGTGCTCGAACTGTGCGGTCCACTTCTTGTCTGCGGTGACGACGGTCCAGCCGTCGTCCCACATCTCCCACGGCAGGCCGCCGAGGTTGATCATCGGTTCGATCGTGAACACCATGCCGGGTTCGATCACGGTGTCGACGTTGGGCTGGTCGTAGTGCAGCACGACGAGCCCGTTGTGGAACGTCTCGCCGATCCCGTGTCCGGTGAAATCACGAACGACGGTGTAGCCGAACCTGTTGGCGTAGGCCTCGATCACCCGTCCGATGACGTTGAGCTCGCGACCGGGCTTGACCGCCTTGATCGCTCGCTCGGTGGCGATTCTGGTGCGCTCCACCAGATCCCGCACCTCCTGCGAGACATCGCCCGCCAGGAACGTCGCATTGGTGTCGCCGTGCGCGCCGTCGATGTACGCGGTCACGTCGATGTTCACGATGTCGCCGTCTTCGATGACCGTCGAATCGGGGATGCCGTGACAGATGACCTCGTTGAGAGATGTGCAGCACGACTTGGGAAAGTCTTTGTAGCCCAACGTCGATGGGTATGCACCGTGGTCGATCATGTACTCGTGTGCAATTCGGTCGAGTTCGTCGGTCGTGACACCGGGGGCCACAGCCTTGCCCGCCTCGGCGAGCGCGTTGGCGGCGATCTTCGACGCCACACGAACCTTCTCGATGACCTCGGGGCTCTGCACCCACGGCTCGTGGCCCTCGTTGACGGTCGGCTTCCACACATATTCGGGACGCTCGATGGAGTCGGGCACCTGACGGAGGGGTGTCGGCTTTCCTGGTCGAAGAGCAGTGCGCACGGTCATACCTCCAGACTAGGCTCCGTGATCTCGACCAGTTCGTGGGGCGCCCACGACGGCCACTGCGCGGTGCCCGCGTGGTCGCCGTCGACGAAGCGCGCGACGATCCGCGTGATGTCGGGAGCCGAGTTGTCGTACACGGTCGCGTGATCGACCATGCCGATCGCGGCAGACACCAGAGCCCACAGCCGCGTATACCTGCCGCGGATCTTGTCCTCCGGCACGAAATGCCCGCCTTCGACGACCCGTTCGGCGACACGTGCCACCGACAGATCGACGGGAACGAGTACGACGTGGAGGACCACGACGTAGCCCGATCGTCGCGCACGGGTGATCAGGTGCAGCTTCGACGGATGAGAGAAGACGGTCTCGGCGACGAACGACTCGCCCTGCTCGATCAGCGTCTCGCGGATCGTCGAGGCGATCCGGGCTGCCTCATAGGAGTGCGCCTCGGGGGCGTCGGGCCAGCGCTCGCGGGCGATCACGTCGGCATTGACGAACACGCTGCCCGGTAGGAGCGGCGCGAGGCGCTGCTCGACGAACGTCGTCTTACCAGCACCGTTCGGCCCGACGACGAGGTCGAGCCGCTTCACAGAACGATCTGCGTACCGTCAGGCAGATGCTTCACGACGCGGCCCTGGTCGTCGAGTGCGACCGTCGCGAGACCGCGAGCCGCACGATCGGCGACGTGATTGCCGGTGGCGAGCGACTCCTCGAGCGATGCGGCGATCTCCGCGTTGAACACCGCCCCCTCCTCGATCGACAGATCGCCGAGCGGGAGCCGTCCGGCGAGTGCGGCCTCGACTCGACGGCGGGCGACCTGCCGCTGGTCGGACACCTCACGACCGACCCGCACCCAGTGCTCGAGTTGCTGTCGCGCAGAGCGCTGTTCGCGTCGACCCTCCGACGCCGCGGCGTCGACGAGCTCCGACGAGAAACGAGTTACCTTGTCGGCGACGTTCGCCATGTCTCCTCCTGACCTCGAAGTCTCGTCCTGACCACGAACCTCTACCCAGTGTAGCAATCTGCTACGGCCAGAGCTGGTCGAGAGCCAGATCCGTCGGACGCCCCAGTCGATGCGACGACTAAGGTGAGACTAAGCCGACGCATTGCCCCAGGTGGCACGAATGACATGTCGGGGAAAGCGGGAGGTCGCGGGCGATTGAGGTCTTCACGGGTGCTCGCGGTGTTGCTGGGAGCGCTGGTCGCGCTTATTGCGGGATGTAGCACCGTACCCATCCAGCAGTCGACGAGCAGTTCGGTTGCCGCGACCGCACATCTACGCAACGGTCCATCGACGGCGACGCTCCCCGACCCCGACGTCGTGCCGGTCACCACGACCCCGAGCGCCACACTGCCCACGACTGTCGACTCCGTCGGACACGGCAGGGTGACGGTTGCCGACACCAGCCGCATCATCGCGATCGATCGCAACGGAACGCTTGCCAACACCGTGTTCTCGCTTGGTCTCGGATCGCGGGTGGTCGGCCGCGACACGTCGACGACGTTTCCGTCGGCGTCGATACTCCCCCTCGTCACGACCAACGGGCACACGCTCAGCGCCGAGGCGGTTCTCGCGCTGAACCCCACCGTGGTGCTCGTCGACGAGGACACGACACCGCCCGGCGCCGTCGACCAGATCCGCAACTCCGGCATCCCGGTTGTCGCGTTCACCTCCACTCGAACGATTGCCACCACCCCCGCCCTCATCCGCGACGTCGCCGCCGCCCTCGGTGTCCGGCAGGCCGGTGAGCAACTCGTGACGCGGACCGAGAAGGAGATCGCCGACGCCCGAGCAGCGGTGCCCAATCCGTCGGGCAATCCGCGCATGGCGTTTCTCTACATCCGCGGCCCACGACTGGTGCTCATGTCCGGACCGCAATCGGGGGCCGATGATCTGATCGCAGCGCTCGGCGGCACCGACGCCGGGACCGCATCGGGGCTCAAGCCCGGGTTCACCCAGGTCACCACGGAAGCACTGCTCACCGCGAACCCCGATGTGATCCTCGTGATGACCCAGGGGGCCGACTCGGTCGGCGGACTCGACGGCGTCCTCGCGCTCCCCGGTGTCTCGCAGACCAGTGCGGGCAAAGCGCATCGTGTCGTCCAGATGGACGAGACCGAGATGCTCTCGTTCGGACCCGACACCGGGAAGGTGCTCGGCGCGCTCGCCCGGGCCATCTACGTATGACCCTGCAGCGCTCACCGTCGCGATCGCGACATCTCACCACCCACGGCGGCCGCGCATCGGGTGTCGTCGTGATCGTGGCGCTCCTGGTGTTGACCGTCCTGGTGGTGATCACGTCGGCGGCCGTCGGGCAGGTCAGCGTGTCACCCGTCGAAGTCCTCGGCAGCCTCGCACACCACCTTCACGTGTCGATCGGACCGCTTCCGGCCGACATCGGTGAGTACACGCTCTGGAACGTCCGCTTCCCCCGAATTGTCATGGGCCTCATCGTCGGTGCCGCGCTCGGTGCGGGCGGGTGTCTCATGCAGGGCGTCCTGGCAAACCCCCTCGCCGAGCCCGGCGTCGTCGGAGTGTCGTCGGGAGCCGCCGTCGGCGCGGCACTGATGATCGTCGTCGGAGGCGTCGGCGTGAACGGGTGGGCACTCGCCGCTGTCGCTTTCGTCTTCGCGCTCGCCACCTCCGCAGCGGTGTACGTACTCTCGCTGCGCGACGGCTCGTCGTCGCCGATCATGTTGGTACTCACCGGGATCGCCGTCAACGCTTTCGCACTCGGCGTCATCGCCTACCTCACATTCATCGCGTCGACGACGGCCCGCGAGCAGATCGTGTTCTGGCAACTCGGCTCACTCGAGGGCATCGGCTGGGGGCCGGTGTGGGTGGCGCTGCCGCTCGTCGTCGCGGCCGTCGCGGCGTCGTTTCTGTTGGTGCACAAGCTCGATCTGCTCGCGCTCGGCGAGGTGCAGGCCGCGTCGCTCGGCGTGAACGTCGAAGTGGTGCGTCGGCAGGTCATCGTCTTGGTGGCCATCCTGACCGCGGCCGCCGTCGCGTTCACCGGCATCGTGATGTTCGTCGGACTGATCGTGCCGCACCTCATGCGGCTGATCGTCGGACCAAGACATTCGATCTTGTTGCCCACCAGCGTCATCGGCGGCGCACTGGTCCTCGCTGCCGCCGATCTCGCGGCCCGGACCGTGATGCCTCCCGCGAGCCTGCCGCTCGGCCTGTTCACCTCGATCGTCGGCGGGCCGGTCTTCTTCCTGCTCCTACGCCGGAGTCGGAATGCGGGAGCCGGCTGGTGAGCGCTGACACCCCGACACCGGCCGGGCTGCTCGGCGAGCACATCGACGTCGAGCTCGGCGGGCGAACCGTGGTCCGCGACGTCACCCTGGAGGTCGCGCCTGGCGAACTCGTCGTGCTGGTCGGCCCCAACGGATGCGGTAAGTCGACGCTGCTGTCGGTGATGGCGGGTCTGCGAACTCCGCAGGCGGGCCGTGTGACGGTCGGCGGCGTCGACATCGGCGGAATGCACGCACGGGATCTGGCGCGGGCACGCTCGCTGGTGACCCAGCAGAATCGTCCGGATACGCCGTTCACGGTCGCGGAGGTCGTCGAAATGGGTCGGTATCCGTGGCTGCGTACTCCGCAGGCCGCCGACTCACCGCGGATCATCGCCGAGTCGATGCGCCTGTGCCATCTCGACGACATCGCCGAGCGCTCATTCGGACAGCTCTCCGGAGGCCAGCAGGCGCGCGTCTCGCTGGGTCGTGCGCTCGCACAATCGACCCCGATCATGCTTCTCGACGAACCGACCGCGGCCCTCGACATCCACCATCAAGAGGGCGTCCTCGACATCTTGCGCAGCCACCGCGACAACGGCGCCGCCATTTTGCTTGTGGTCCACGACCTTTCACTCGCCGCCGCCTACGCCGACCGCGTGGCCCTGATGAAGGAGGGCCATCTGCTGGCGGTCGGCTCGGTGCGCGACGTGATGACCGCGGACCGACTGTCGGAGACCTACGACCACCCCGTCGAGATCTGGGACCACCCCGAGACCGGCCAACCGGTGATCATCCCGCGGCGCCGCTGAGCGCGGGTACCCACTGGGCGCTCAGAAGCGCACAGTCGGCATTCAGAAGCGCCCACTCGCCATGCCGCGCAGCGTCGACTGGGCGCTCGAGCACGCCGACTGGGCGCTCGAGCCTGCCGACTGGGTAGCGCGTCTAGGGGCGGGTGGCCGTCGCGTAGCCCGGCGGCAGGAAGTTGAAGAAGTCGCGCGTCACCGCGACTGCGTTGTTCGAGTCGGCGCCGCGGACGACGAGTGTCGCGAAGGCGAGGTCGCCGCGGTAGCCCGCGAACCAGGCGTGCGATCCACCGTCGAATTCGGCTTCACCGGTCTTGCCGTAGATCTCGCCCTGTTCGGCGATCGTCGTGCCCGTTCCCTCGGTGACCACCGCACGCATCATGGGGCGGAGCTTGTCCACGACGCCGGGTTCGAGGGCGGGCGTCGGTCCGGTCACCGTGGTGGGCTTGCCGAGGATGAGTTGCGGGACAGGACGTTTGCCGTCGTTGGCGACGGTCGCCGCCACCAGGCTCAGGCCCAGCGGGCTGACCAAGACCTTGCCCTGACCGAAGCCGTCCTCGCTACGGGCCACGAGCTCGTTGGCGATCGGGACAGACCCCGACACGGCGTCGAGGCCTGCAATCTTGTACTGCTCCCCCACGCCCATCGCCGCTGCCGTGTTGGCGAGGTCCGACGGCCCCATCATGCTGGCCAGATGGGCGAACGTCGTATTACACGACGCCGCAAACGCTTTCAGCATCGTCACGGTGCCGAGCGAGAATCTGTCGTAGTTCGGAATGGTTCGCGGGCCGATCTCGATCTCACCCGGGCACGGAACGAGCGAATCCGGTTGTGCCAGATTGCGTCTGATCGCCGTGGTCGCGGTGACCATCTTGAACGTCGAACCGGGCGGGTAGAGCCCGGTGGTGGCGATGGGTCCGCTCGTATCGGCGGCTTGGTTCTGCGCCACTCCGAGAATGCGTCCGGTCGACGGCTGAATCACGACCATCGCGATCTGAAAACGGTTGGTGGCGTTGACTGCCCGCTGTGCGGCGTCTTGGACGGCGCGCGACAGACTCAACGAGATCGACGGCGCCGGTGTGGCCGCGTGGTCGGTCAGGACGTCCGCGTCGAGTCCGTTGGGGTTGACCGTGACGACCCGCCAGCCGACGTTGCCGTCGACCTCGCTGTCGACGACCTTCTTGACCTGAGACAGCAGTGCGGGCGCGAAACCCGGGTCCTTGGAGACGAGCTCGGCCTGCTCATTGGTGACGACTCCGGGAATCGCCAATTGGTCACGGAGACGGTCGAACTGGGCTTGGTCGAGGCGCGTGATCGGGTACTCGCCGTCTGTGGCCGTCGAATCCTCGGCGATCTTCTGTGCATTGAGCGACATGCCCGTCGCGTTGAGCGCAGCGGTCAGCCGGGTCACCGAATCGGCGACGGACCCCTGCTCCGCAGCCTTCTTCGCGTCGAAGTTGACGCCGACGACCGTTCCGTTGACCATCACCTGCGAGCCATCGGCCTCGTTGACCGTCGCTCGCGGCGCCTCGACGATCCGCATCGACAAGCGTTGATTCGCACCGAGATCCGGGTGTACGTCGGTCGACGTCCAGCGGACCGACCAGCCGGAATCGCTCCGCCCCATCTTGACCGTGGCCGGATAGGTCCATTCGCGACCGCGCGGCAACTTCCAGCGATAGGTGACGTCGATGTCGGCGGTGTCGCCGTTGATGTCGGCACGACCGGCCTCCGCGGTCATCGAGGTGGCACCCAATCCCGACCATGCGCCCCCGAGTCCCTGCGCAGCCTGACCGGGATTGTCGGTCAGCGCCGCGGCGGCGTCGACATCTCGCTTGCCGAACTCCTCGAGAAAGTGCTGTGCCGCCTGACGCGGACCGTCGTCCGCCGAGGTACAGGCGGTGGCCCCGACGATGAGCGCAGCACTGATCGCCACGGGAATCAGGGAAGCGACGCGACGTCTCAAAAGCACCATCGGTAGCTGATGATAGGGCCGCGAGGACCACCCGCCGGGGAGGCTCGCCCTAGTCGACGAGGACGGTGGCGAACGTGCCGACCTCGGTGAATCCGATCCGCTGATAGACCGACCGTGCGGGAAGGTTGAAGCTGTTCACATACAGACTCGGGATCCGGCCCTGTGCCTGCACCGCCGCGGCGACCGCGGCAGTGCCACCCGCACCGAATCCCTGTCCGCGCCGCGTCGGATCGACCCAGACTCCCTGGATCTGGCCGACTCGGCGTGAGAGAGAACCGATCTCGGCTTTGAACACCACCGCGGAGCCGTCGAAACGTGCGAACACCCGCTGCGCCGAGATCAACGCGGCCAGACGTCGACGATACGACCGGCCACCATCCCCCGCGCAGGGGTCGACCCCGACCTCCCCGATAAACATTTCCACGGCAGCGGGAAGGTAGACGTCGAGATCGTCGAGGGTGACCAGGCGCACGCCCGGATCGGGTGCAACCAGCGGCGGACCCGACAGCGCGAGCAGCGGCTGCGCCGGTCGGACCTCGCGAGCGGGACCCCACGCAGAGCACAGCCGATCCCACATGGCGAGCACGTGTTCGGAGTCGCCGACGATCGACGAACAGACCCGCGAACTCGACAGGGCGCGCTCGGCAAAGTAGGTCATGTCGGCGCTCGTACCGAGCAGCGGGATGAGGTTGGCGCCCGAAAAGCACAGCGACGTGGCGGGATCGTCGGCGGTCCACAGTTCGCCGCCGAGGAGCCTCGGGTCGATACCGTGCGTCTCGAAGCGGGCAGCAACCATGCAACTGGCGACCGGATCGGCATTGAGGACGCGCGCCACCACGGGGGCGTCGCGTGCGCCGAGCGGTTTGTCGCCCAACAGCCTCAGCACGTCATTCCTCCATCGACCCGGGGGTTACGTTCCGACGACGTGCCGACCCGGTCGCCAATAGAGCAGGGCCAGCCGACTGTCGTCAGGAAACGGTCACGGTAGGTGATCCCACCGCACCCTCACCAGTTTCTCCCGATTCCTCTGCAATCCGCAGCGCTTCTTCGATCAGCGTCTCCACGATTTCGGCTTCGGGAACCGTTTTGATGACCTCGCCCTTGACGAAGATCTGGCCCTTGCCGTTGCCTGAGGCGACGCCGAGATCGGCTTCGCGGGCCTCGCCCGGACCGTTGACGACGCAGCCCATCACGGCCACGCGCAGCGGAACCTCCATACCCTCGAGCCCGGCGGTCACAGCCTCGGCCAACTTGTAGACGTCGACCTGCGCGCGGCCGCACGAGGGGCACGACACGATTTCGAGCTTGCGTGGGCGCAAATTGAGCGACTGCAGGATCGCGTCGCCCACCTTGATCTCCTCGGCGGGCGGTGCCGACAGCGATACCCGGATGGTGTCGCCGATGCCCTGGCTGAGCAGCGATCCGAACGCCACCGCCGACTTAATCGTCCCCTGGAATGCCGGACCCGCCTCGGTCACCCCGAGGTGCAGCGGATAGTCGCACTGCGCCGCGAGCTGCCGGTACGCCTCGACCATGATGACCGGGTCATTGTGCTTGACCGAGATCTTGATGTCGCCGAACCCGTGTTCCTCGAACAGTCCCGCCTCCCACAGCGCAGACTCGACCAACGCCTCGGGTGTCGCCTTGCCGTACTTCTGCATGATGCGCTTGTCCAGCGATCCCGCGTTCACACCGATCCGGATCGGGATACCCGCGTCGCCGGCCGCCTTCGCGACCTCTTTGACACGACCGTCGAACTCCTTGATGTTGCCGGGGTTCACACGGACCGCCGCGCACCCGGCGTCGATCGCAGCGAAGATGTACTTCGGCTGGAAGTGGATGTCGGCGATCACCGGGATCTTCGACTTCTTCGCGATGATCGGCAGCGCCTCGGCGTCCTCCTGCCGCGGACACGCCACACGGACGATGTCGCATCCCGACGCCGTCAGTTCGGCGATCTGCTGCAACGTCGCGTTGATGTCGTGCGTCTTGGTGGTGGTCATCGACTGCACCGACACCGGATAGTCGCTGCCGACGCCCACCGACCCGACGTGGATCTGACGGGTCTTGCGACGCGGCGCCAGTACCGGGGGCGGTCCCGCGGGCATACCGAGACCGATGGCGGTGGCCCCACCCGTGGCAGGTGCGTTCATCTCGTACTCCTCGAAGCGGATTCGGTTGTCTGCGCGGCCGTCGAATCGGGGCCGCTCGCGGCCGTCGCATCTGGGCTGACGGGGCCGCGCATCAGAAGATCTTGATCGGGTTGACGATGTCGGCGGTCAAGGTCAGGACCATGAACCCGGCCATCACGATGACCACCGCGTAAGTGATCGGCATCAGTTTGTAGTAGTCGACGACGCCCCCAGGCGCCCTGCCGAACCACCGGCGCACGGTATCGCGGCCCTTTTCGTAGCCGACGATCGCCATGTGCCCACCATCCAAGGGTAGTAGCGGGACCAAATTGAACAGCCCGAGGAACAGATTGACGCTGATCAGCAGTAGCAGGAAGACGCTCCACTGCCCGTGTTCGACGGTCTGCCCGCCCATCACCGATGCCCCGTAGACACTCACCGGGGAATCGGTTGCACGTTCACCGCCGGTCACCGCGGCCCACAGCCCGCTGACCTTCGACGGCAGCGAGACCAACGCCTTGAACGTCTCGACGAGCAGCTGGCCGGTGAACGAGAACGTCCCCGGTACCGCTGTCGCGACGTTGTAGTGGTTGACCGGCTCCGGAGGCGTATTGAGCTGCACACCGATGGCGCCGACGGTGATCGGCTCCAGCGACCCGTCGTCGGCCTTCTTCATCCGCTGCACCTGGGTGACGGGCACGTCGACCGTCACGGTCTGGCCATCACGTAGGACCTCGAGCTGTGCGGTGCCGGAGGTCTTCCACGTGGTCGTGATCAGGTCGGCGTTGTTGTCGACTCGATGCCCGTTGATCGCGACGACCTGATCGCCCGACCGGAGCCCTGCCTGCGCGGCGGGGCTGGGTCCCGAACAGGCCACCGGCTCGCCCTTGGCGTCGGTGCTCGGTGCCACGCACGTCGCTTTGTCGACGTAGACGGGTGCGTTGTTGGCGTCGGGACCGATCTTGGGCAGGCCGAACGCGACCGCCACGATGAACACGAGGACCAGGCCGAGGATGATGTTCTGCGCCGGACCCGCGAGCAACACCACGAACCGCTTCCACGGCTTCTGGCGGTACATGGCACGGTCGCGCTCGTCGTCGTCGAGCTTGTCGTAGGGAGTCATGCCCGCGATGTCGCAGAAACCGCCCGCGGGAATCAACTTGATGCCGTATTCGGTTTCGCCACGCTTGGTCGACCACAGCGTCGGGCCGAATCCGACGAAGTAGCGTCGGACCTTCATGCCCGTGGCCTGCGCGGCCCACATGTGACCGCATTCGTGCCAGGCGACCGACAACACCAGCGCAACCGCAAACAGCACGACGCCGATCGCGAAACTCACGTACTCAACTCCAATTCGACGTCCCCGCAGCAGGATCTACGGGCTGGTCTCCTTCTCACGCGGAAGCGTGTGCGACGAACTGCGCAGCGCGCTCTCGTGCCCATGCGTCGGCGGCAAGGATCTCCTCCACAGTACCCGGCTGCGCACGCCATTCATCTGCGACGGCGAGCACATCGGCGATGATCTCGACGATGCGCGGAAAGCTGATGCGTCCCGCGAAGAACCCGGCGGCGGCCGCTTCATTGGCGGCGTTGTACACCGCGGTGAGGCTTCCGCCCGCGCGCCCGGCCTCCCTGGCGAGCTCGATCGCGGGGAACACGGCGTTGTCGACCGGTTCGAACGTCCACGATGACGCCGTCGAGAAGTCACAGGGACTCGACGAGCCGGGAACACGGTCGGGCCAGCCGAGCGCCAGCGCGATCGGCAGCTTCATCGACGGCGGAGACGCCTTGGCGATGGTCGCGCCGTCGATGAAGGTCACCATCGAGTGCACGATCGACTGCGGGTGCACCGTGACGTCGATCCGGTCGTAGTCGACGTCGAACAGCAGGTGTGCCTCGATCACCTCGAGCGCCTTGTTGACCAGCGTCGCGGAGTTCAACGTGATGAGCGGACCCATCGACCAGGTCGGATGCTTACCGGCCTGCTCAGGCGTGACGTCGACGAGTTGCTCGCTGGTCCACCCACGGAAGGGCCCACCGGATGCGGTCAGCACCAGCCGCGACACCTCGTCGGCTGCCCCCGCTCGCAGACACTGTGCGATCGCCGAATGCTCGGAGTCGACGGGGACGATTTGCCCCGGGGATGCGGCGTCGAGAACCAGTGACCCGCCCGCGACAAGCGACTCCTTGTTCGCGAGCGCCAACCGAGCGCCGGACTCCAGCGTGGCGAGACTGGGCCGCAGCCCGATCGATCCGACGATCGCATTGAGCACGACGTCGGCGTCGACGCTCTCGACGAGCCTGCACATGGCCTCCGCCCCACCGAGGACGCCGTCGCCCAGTTCAGCTGCGAGCTTCTCCGCGGCGACCGGGTCGGCGACGGCGATCCGATCCGCTGTCAGGCCGGTCGAGCGCGCCTGCTCGGCCAGAAGGTCGAGGTTGCCGCCGCCTGCACCGAGACCGACCACCTCGAATCGGTCGGGATGCTCGGCGATCACCTCGAGGGCCTGAACCCCTATCGAGCCGGTCGAGCCGAGAATCAGTACGCGTGTGCTCACCGGACCATTGTCACTCACCGGGCAACTCAGGCAGGCGGGTGGACCTTTCGCCAGTGTTCGGCGATCTCGATGCGTCGAGGTATCCAGACGCCGTCGTGAGACTGCACGTGGTCGAGGAAACGCTCGAGCGCGGCCAACCGTGCCGGACGTCCGACGACCCGACAGTGCAGGCCTACCGACAACATCTTGGGTGATCCGTCGAGTCCCTCGCGATAGAGCACGTCGAAGGCGTCACGCAGCTGTGCGTAGAACTGCTCGCCGGAGGGAAAACCGCCGGGCGACGCGAACCGCATGTCGTTGGTGTCCATCGTGTAGGGCACGACGAGATGGTCGACGTCCTCGATCACACCAGCGGTGCGCCTGGGCACCTTGACCCAGTACGGCAGGTCGTCGGCGTAGCTGTCGGAGTCGTAGGCGAATCCCCCGTACTCGACGACCAGATCGCGCGTCTTCGGTGAGTCTCTGCCGGTGTACCAACCGAGCGGGCGCGACCCGGTGATCTCGGTCAGCAGCTCGATTGCCGCGCGCATGTGCTCGCGCTCGACGTGCTCGTCGACCATCTGGTAGTTCAGCCAGCGATACCCGTGACACGCGATCTCGTCGCCGCGCTCGACGAATGCCGCCGCGACCTCCGGATTGCGCGCCATCGCCTGTGCGACGGCGAAGATCGTCAGCGGCAATCCGCGTCGAGAAAACGTGCGCAGGATGCGCCACACCCCCGCGCGCGAGCCGTACTCGTAGAGCGACTCCATGCTCATGTGCCGATTGGGAAACGACTGCGCACCGACCATCTCGGAGAGAAAGGTCTCGCTGCCGCGGTCATTCTCGAGGACGTTGTTCTCGCTGCCCTCCTCGTAGTTGAGGACGAACTGCACCGCGATCTTCGCGTCGCCCGGCCACTGCGGATCGGGGGTGGTACGTCCGTACCCGATCATGTCGCGGGGGTAGTTCTCGGTGCGGTAGTCGGTCAGCGAGCGTGTCGTCGGGAGCATCCCGGCATTCTCTCCCAGATCGCGCGTGGCCGTGCGACGGGGCAACGACGCGGCCGCTATGCTCATCGTGAACTACTACTGATCGTCGTCGGACATCTGTAGTTGGGCAGAAGTGTCAGTTGTTTCGCAGTGAGGAGCCACCGTGGCAAGCACCGAGGTCGAGCACGAGCAGCACAAGCAGATCGACACCGGCTGGAAGCACGAGCCCGAGGATGCACCCTCGGCGCGGTTCGGCTGGCACGGCACCGCGACGAAGTCGATGTACGCCGCAGGCTGGTTCTGCGTCGCAGCGCTGCTGTTCATGCTGATCGGCAACCAGGTCGGCCACGTCGAGGACATCTACCTGATCGTCATCGCGGTCGCGCTCGCGTGCATCCTGCTCTACAAGATGTTCAAGAAGAAGAAGTGGAGCTGAGCGTCTAACCGCTCGTCTCCTCGGCAGCGAGTTGGCCGCACGCCGCGGCGATCTCCTGCCCACGTGTGTCGCGCACGGTGCACGAGACCCCCTGCGCGCGCACGCGTCGAACGAACTCCCGTTCGACGTCCTTCGGGCTCGCATCCCACTGCGAGCCGGGCGTCGGGTTGAGCGGGATCAGGTTCACGTGCACCAGCGACCCGAGTGCCTTGTGTAGCTTGCTGCCCAACATGTCGGCTCGCCACGGCTGATCGTTGACGTCGCGGATCAAGGCGTACTCGATCGAGACCCGACGGCCGGTGGTGTCGGCGTAATACCTGGCGGCGTCGAGAACTTCCTGCACCGACCAGCGATTGTTGACCGGCACAAGGGTGTCGCGCAGTTCGTCGTCCGGGGTGTGCAGAGACACCGCAAGCGTCACCGACAATCCCTCGTCGGCGAGGCGTCGAATCGCGGGCGCGAGGCCGACGGTCGACACGGTCACCGAGCGTGCAGAGATTCCAAGTCCCTCCGGACTCGGCGCGGTGATCTGTCGGACAGCGGAGACGACGCGCTTGTAGTTGGCCAGGGGCTCACCCATGCCCATGAAGACCACGTTCGAGAGCCTGCCTGCATCGCCGAACTCGCCGTCGCGCAACGCTCGCGCTGCCACCCGCACCTGATCGACGATCTCACCGGTCGACAGGTTGCGGTCGAGTCCGCCCTGCCCGGTCGCGCAGAACGGGCAGGCCATTCCGCATCCAGCCTGGCTGGAGATGCACAGGGTATTGCGATCGCTGTATCGCATCAGGACGCTCTCGAGCAGGGTGCCGTCGTGCAGGCGCCACAGGGTTTTGCGTGTGCTGCCGTCGTCGCAGGCGATATGACGAACAGGCGTGAGCAGCTGCGGAAACAGCGCCTCCGCGACAGCGGCGCGCGCAGAAGCCGGAAGATCGGTCATCTCCTCGACGTCGCCATTGAGCCGCGAGTAGTACTGCCGAGCCAACTGGTCTGCACGGAATTTCGGCAGGCCGAGATCAGTGATGACCGCGCGCCGACCGTCGACATCGAGATCAGCGAAGTGCGTCGGCGGAAGTCCCTTCTTGGGCGCGGTGAACACGAGCGGCAATGACGTCATGAATCCATTGTCGCATGTCATCATGGGTGTATGAACCACGGCGACAAGCGCAGGGCCAACCACGACGTGACCGAACCCGACGTGACGCCAACCGTCGACCCGACCGAGCATCAGGCTCTATTGGCCGAACGGCAGGAGTTGCGGACCAAAATCGAGAAGGTCGAGCACACGCGTACGCGCGCTGCCTTCACAGGCCTGGTAGTCGGGGCGATCATCACGATCCTGCTGCTGGTCTTCATCCTGCAGAACCTGGAATCGCAACGCATCGACATCCTGTTCTGGGAGGTCAACCTGCCTGTCGGCGTCAGCCTGCTGATCGCGGCGATCGCAGGCGCGTTGATCGTCGCGATGGCGGGAGGCGCGCGGATGTACCAGCTCAACCGGACGCTGAAGAAGGCCAAGGTCGCGACGGATCCGCCACCGGCGGCGTGAACCTCACGCACCCTCTGATCTCGGCGCGACGGCGTCGTCGAGGTGCCTGACGATCCGATGAATCGACGCGTCGCGTGTGAGCTTCTCGTCGAGCAGCGGATTGATGAGTCCTCGAAGTGCCGAGTACACCGACCACTGCCGGGGTGCGACGACCTGTCCCCTTCGTGAATGGATTGCGTCGACCAGGACTGTGGCGGCGTCGTCCGCTGTGATCCGACGATTCAGCGGCCACGGCAGTTGACCGCCGATCTCCTTTCCGATCGGGTCGTCGTCGAGCGTCGCCCGCGTCATATCGGTCTCGACGATGCCGAAGTACGCGATGCCCGCGGAGGCGCCGTACGCCGACAGTTCGATGCGCAACGCACGCCCGAGTTGTTCCACCCCCGATTTGGTGATCATGTATGCCGACCCTCCCATCCCGGGAGCGAAGGCCGCGCACGAGGCAATCAGCTGCATGTGTCCACGTGCGGCGATCACCGGCTCCATGCATGCGCGCACGGTGTTGAACACTCCGCGCAGGTTGACGTCGACGACGCGGTCGAAGGCTGCCGGGTCGACCCCGCGTAGCGTCGCCGTCGGTGGCGTGATACCTGCGTTGGCGACAACGTGGTCGAGACGGCCGAACCTGCCGACTGCCTTGTCGACGGCGGCGGCCATCGAATCCAATTGGCGCACATCAGCTTCCACCGCGTGGGCGGAGTCGTTGGGGAAACCGGTACTCGCGGATTCCAATGCGGCAGCGTCGACATCGGTCAGCACCACCTGCGCTCCGGAGTCGACGAGGCGGTGCGCGGTGCGCAAGCCGATGCCCTGTGCCGCACCGGTGACGAGCACCACCGAACCCCGAATGTCCGTGCAACTCATCCGAACACCGCCTCACGCGTCGGCGACGCCCCGTGTCGATGTGATACGCCCGTTCGGACGTCGAAGTCATCCCAGTTCACGTGTTTCATCGCCCGCCTGAAGGTGAAGACGTAACCCGGCCAGAACGTGAAGTTGCGCCCCGACGGACTGAGGTAGTAGCTCGAGCAGCCACCGGTGTTCCACACGGAGTCCTCGAGGCCTTTATCGACCTCGTTCACAAACCGGGCCTGGGCCGACTGTGTGACATCGAAACTGCGGATTCCCCTCCGGCGCATGGTCTTCAGAGCGTCGATCAGATAGTCGACCTGCGCTTCGATGGTGACCACCTGCGAGGTATAGACCACCGAGTTGGGTCCGAGGATCATGAAGAGATTCGGGAACCCCGCGACGCTCGTGCCGCGGTACGCCTTCATCTCGCCGTTGCCCCACACCTGCGACAGGCTGCGGCCGTCCGCACCGTGGATGCGCGAGAAGCCCTCCCCCGCCGCGAGTTTGAAGCCGGTACCGAGGAGGATGGTGTCGACCTCGTGGACGCGACCGTCGGCCGTCTCGATGCCCTCGGCCCGTACCCCGACTATCGCCTCGGAGACCACCGCAGCGTTCGGTGCGGTCAACGCCGGGTAGTACCTGTTGGAGAAGGTCGGTCGCTTGCACCCGAAGGAGTATGTCGGAGTCAACTCCGCCCGCAGCGTCTCGTCGGCCACCTGCCGACGCAGATGCCACCGGCCCAGTGCTGCAGCAGGTTTCAGTAGCGCAGGATAGCTCACCAGGCCGGGCACCATCATTTCCTGCACGAGCGAGCAGGCTCCGCGCAGTGCACGTTGGGTGGCCGGTACCCGCGCGAACATGGTCCGTACGCGCTGCGAAATCGGCCGATCCGGATGCGGGAGTATCCACGTGGGCGTGCGCTGGAACAGGGTCAGATGCGCTACCTGTGGCTGCATCTGAGGCACGAATTGCACCGCGGATGCGCCGGTTCCGATGACGGCCACCCGCTTGCCGGTCGGCGACCAGTCGTGATCCCACTGCGCGGAGTGGAAGACGTCGCCGTCGAAGTCGTCGAGTCCGGGAATGTCGGGACGGGACGGCTCGCTGAACGGACCCGTCGCGCCGACGAGGACATCAGCGGTGAACGACGATCCGTTGACCGTCAGTCGCCACACCTGCGCGAGGTCGTCCCACGACGCATCGGTGACGTCGTGACCGCACCGGATGTGGGGTGTGACGCCGAAGTCCGCGGCGCACCGGGCGATGTACGCCTGGATCTCACGCTGCAACGGATACAGGCGCGTCCAGTCCGGGTTGGGTGCGAACGAGAACGAGTACAGAACCGACGGGATGTCGCACTGCGCACCGGGATACGTGTTGACCTCCCAGGTTCCACCGACGGCTGCGGCGCGCTCGAACACGACGAGGTCGTCGAATCCGTTCTGCAAGCATCGAATCGCGGCGCCGATGCCGCCGAATCCCGCGCCGATGATCGCCACGCGGAAGTGCCGCCTGGCCGGATCGTGTTGGGTTGGGGCTTGCCGGCCTGAATCGTGGTGGACAGGCTGTTGTCGGGCTGAATCGTGCACTGTGTGGTTCCTCCTAGAGGTCGACGACAACGTGGTCGTCTGCTGCGCGCGAGACGCAGATCATCATCGAATCGTCGCGTTCGTCACCGATCAGCACGCGGTCGTGGTGCTCGACGGCACCGGCGAGCACCCGCACGCGACACGCCCCGCAGAAGCCCTGCTGGCATGAGTAGCGCACGTCGGGTCGCACACGGCGGATCGCCGCGAGGGCGCTCTCGTCTGCGGCCACACCGACCGAGCCGCCCGAGGCGAAGTCGATCCGGAACGGCCAGCCGTCGACAACCGGTGGCGGACTGAACCTTTCGCTGTGTAGCTCACGTCCGGGGGCGTGCTCCACCACGAGGCGTCGCGCCGCGGCGAGCATGCTCGACGGTCCGCACAGGTAGATCGGCGCGGTGTCGCTGCCGCTCCCGATGCCCACGCCGAGGAGGTCGGCCATGTCGGGCGGGCCGTCGACGTCGTCGGCGTGAATACGCACCCGGTCGCGATCGAGCGCGAGCAGCTCGTTGAGGAACGGCATCGTCGCCCGCGACCTGCCCGTGTAGACGAGGTGCCAGTCGAGGCCGCGCGCGTGTGCTTCGCGGACCATCGCGAGGATCGGGGTGATGCCGATCCCGCCCGCAACGAAGAGACACTGTGCGGTGGCGGCGAAGTTGAATGCGTTGCGCGGTCCCCGGATTCGTAACTGATCGTCAGCTCGCAGCACGTGCATCTCCGCCGAGCCGACTCCATCGGGTATGCGCCGCACCGCGATTCGATAGGTGTTGGTGTCGGCGGGATCGCCGGTGAGCGAGTAGTGGCGTTGACGGTCGGACGGGGTGAACACGTCGATGTGTGCGCCGGGGCTCCACATGGGCAGGGCTGATCGGTCAGGTCGGGCGAGCGTGATGAGTCGCACCCCGTCGACCGCCTCGACACTCTCGACCACGTCGAGTCGCATGTCGAATCCGACCCGCCGCACCGGATTGGGACGCGAGAGTCGGTCGGCGAGACGCGCCTGCGCGAACACACGAGAATAGCCCCGCGCCAACCGGTGGATCTCACGCAGGACCGGCGTCGGATTGTCTACGTCTGTGGTGGGTGGCGGAAGATAGTTCACTGCTCCGCCGCCCGCGCCGCAGGTGAGATCGCCAGGTAGCGAACGGCTTTGTCGATATCGCCCATGCTCGACGGATGGAACCCCGGGCGGAGGTACAGGTAGATCTGCTCGAACAGGAACGAGATTCCGGGAATCATGTGCCGACGTGCCGCAAGCGCGAATGCCACGGGCCACGGACGGCGTCGAGCAATGGTCGCGTCGTTGCGGTAGAGGTACGCCGCAGTCGAAAACCACAGTGCGGCAAGCCCTGTCGAGGCGATCAGCGCGGTGCGAGCACGACGGAAGTAGCCGCCGTCGACGTACTGGAATGCATCGAACGCGACGTTTCGATGCTCGAGTTCTTCCGCACCGTGCCACCGGAGTAGATCGAGCATGGTTGGGTCGACGCCGACGTCGTCGAAGGCCGTGTTGTCGAGCAGCCACTCACCCACCACCGCGGTGAAATGCTCTGCTGCCGCGTAGATTCCGAGACGCTCCGACAGCCACGCCCTGCTCGCGCGGCCGTCGGTGATCCCGTGATCGCCGAAGATCTTCTCGACCGCGAACTCGATGCGTGCCATGACCGGCCCGATCTCGACCCCGTTGGCGATCAGGTACTTTCGGAACCCCTCGTGCGACGACGCGTGCGTGGCCTCCTGACCGACGAATCCGACGACCTCCTCCCGTAGTCGAGGGTCGTCGATCAACACAAGTGCCTGCGCGAACACGTCGGCCATGGCCCGTTCACCCTCGGGCAGGGCCAGGTGCATGACGTTCCAGAAGTGCGTCGCGTACGGCTCGCCGGGTATGTACTCCAGTGGCACTCCGCTCCAGTCGAACCGAACGGGACGTGCGTTGATCGCCAACGCTTCCTCGTCGTACTCGTGTGTGCGCGCCCGGTGTGCCTGCTCCTGCGCCTGCTCCTGTGGCTGTGCGTGCGTCACGGCCCCTCCTCGTCGTGCCAACTCGGGGCGACGCCTGCGTGAGTCACGTCACCTCCCTGACGCGAACAGTGAAACACATTTTGATTCAGTGTTTCAATAGCCAAATGTCGTTTACGCTGACACCATGTCCGTGTTCGGTCTGTTCGCCGCGGGGGCGGGCGTCGACGCCGCATCCGACCCGATCCTCGACGCCGCGCTCGACGTCTTCGCCGATATCGGCATCCGTCGTGCAACGGTTGACGACATCGCCAAGCGAGCGGGTGTCGGACGTGTCACCGTCTACCGCCGGATCGGCGGGCGCAACGAGGTCCTGACCGCGGTCCTGATCCGCGAGGCGACGCGCCTGTTCGCCGACGTACGCGCCGCAGCCGACGCAGCGGATACCTACGCCGACAGGGTGGTCACCGCATTCGCCACCACGGTGACGACCGTACGGGGCAACCCGGTGTGGAATCGGCTCCTCGAACTCGAGCCCGCGTCGGTGCTCGAACAGTTGACGCTCAACGGATCGTTCATCCTCGCGGCCGCCGTGGAGGCAACCGCCGACATCCTGCGCACCCCTGACGTCGCGCTCGACGACGACGAGTTGGCGTCACGCGCGGAGATCCTGGTGCGCATCACACATTCCATCCTGCTGACGCCCGAGGTGCGCGTGCCGCTGGCGAACTACGACGACGTCGAGAAATTCGCGCGCGACCACCTACTCGCGATCGCCGGCCCGGGCTGAAAGGCCCCCATGGGACCACTGACACGACGTCGCGGCGAAGGCGGTCAGAGCAGTGCGGTGAGCACGCACCACACGATGAATGCCGAGGGAAGCAGCGAGTCGAGGCGATCCATGATCCCGCCGTGACCCGGCAACAGCGTGCCCATGTCCTTGATGCCGAGGTCGCGTTTGATCTGGGACTCGACGAGATCGCCGAGCGTCGCGCAGACCACGAGAACAGGCCCGAGGATCAGTCCGATCCACCACTGGCTGTCGAGCAGCCCCACCACACAGCCGATCGCACCCGCAGTGCCCACAACCAGCGAACCCCCGAGGCCCTCCCACGACTTCTTCGGGCTGATTGCCGGTGCCATGGGATGCTTGCCGAAGAGCACGCCGGCCGCGTAACCGCCGACGTCGGAGCAGACCACGACAACCATCAGGGTGGCGACGCGAGCGGCGCCGTGGTCCTGGACGACCATCATCGCGCCGAACGACGCCAGCAGAGGTAGCCAGGCGAGCACCAGCACGCTCACCGACAGGTTCTTCAGATAGTTCACCGGCGCGTGATTGATGCCCTGCGCCAACAACATCCACACCATCAGCACCAGGAGCGTGCCCACGAACGCCACCAGGACGCCGGTCGTCCCCCACGGCCAGCTCGACCAGATGATCGCCTGCCCGCCGACGAGCAGCGGCGGCAACGCAACGTCGTAACCGCCGTCACGCAGGCGCTTGGCCACCTCCCACGTCGCGATCGCGAACGCCACCGCGACGACGACATACCAGAGTTTCGGCGCGAACAGCAGGATCAGAATGATCCCGATACCAAGGGAAAACCCAACCCCGAGGGCTGCCGGGAGATCACGCCCCGCGCGCGACTTCTTCGGCTCCGCCTCGGTCGTCGTCTCCTCCGCCTTGGCCGTACTGCCGTCGTCGTCGTGATTCGTCGCTGAATCGTCGGACATGGGATGTGTCGGCTCCTCGGTCACACCTCGAGCAATTCGGATTCCTTGTGCTTGACCAGCTCGTCGACCTGGTGCACATAGCCTGCGGTCGTCTTGTCGAGCTCCTTCTCGGCGCGCGACACCTCGTCCTCGCCCGCCTCGCCGTCTTTCTGGATGCGCTTGAGCTCGTCGACGGTTTTGCGGCGGATGTTGCGGATCGCGACCTTGGCGTCCTCGCCCTTGCCCTTCGCCTGCTTCACGAGCTCCTTGCGGCGGTCCTCGGTGAGCTGCGGAATGGCGACGCGGATCAGGTTTCCGTCGTTGGTCGGGTTCACGCCGAGGTCGGAATTGCGGATCGCGGTCTCGATGTCACGCAGACTCGACGGCTCGTACGGCTTGATGACGACCAATCGGGCTTCCGGCGTCGTGATCGACGCGACCTGGGTGACGGGGGTCAAAGCGCCGTAGTACTCGATGTGGATCTTGTTGAACATCGAGGGATTCGCGCGACCGGTCCGAATGGACCCCATGTCCTCGCGCGCCACGCCGACAGCCTTCTCCATCTTCTCCTCGGCGTCGAACAATGCGTCGTCAATCATGTCGATTCCTGGTCCTCGTCGTTGTTGCCGGTTCTCGTCCGTACCGCGCTCGCCGCGTCGGGGGTTGGCCCCGTCGGCCTATGTGCTGACCAGTGTGCCAATACGCTCGCCGGCCACCGCACGCGCGATGTTTCCCTTCTCCAAGAGATTGAACACGAGCATCGGCATCTTGTTGTCCATACAGAGACTGAACGCGGTCGCGTCGGCGACCTTGAGCTCCTTGTCGAGTACCTCGCGGTGGGTGACCTCGCGATACAGCGTCGCGTCGGGGTTGGTGCGCGGGTCGTCGCTGTACACGCCGTCGACAGCCTTCGCCATGAGCACGACCTCTGCCTTGATCTCCAGCGCACGCTGAGCAGCGGTCGTGTCCGTCGAGAAGTACGGCATACCCATGCCGGCACCGAAGATCACGACGCGACCCTTTTCGAGGTGGCGCTGGGCACGCAGCGGGAGGTAGGGCTCAGCGACCTGGCCCATCGTGATCGCCGTCTGCACGCGGGTGCTGATCCCGCGCTTCTCCAGGAAGTCCTGAAGCGCGAGGCAGTTCATCACCGTACCCAACATGCCCATGTAGTCGGATCGGGCACGGTCGAGGCCGCGTTGCTGGAGTTCGGCACCTCGGAAGAAGTTGCCTCCGCCGATGACGACTGCGACCTGGACGCCCGAAGTGACCACCTCGGCGATCTGATCTGCGACGGTGCTCAGCACGTCGGGATCGAGACCGACCTGACCACCCCCGAACATCTCGCCGCCGAGCTTCAGCAGTACGCGGTGGTAGCCCGGTCGTGCGGATTCCTGGGACTCGGGGGTTTCGCTCATCAACATCCTCAACTCGTCGGTTCGCCTCGTCCATCTTATGGGGACGTCGCGGTCCTCGTGATCGCGGTCGCCGATCGGCACTCCGGTCGAGCGCGACTCGGACCCTGCCGACGCGGGCACGACAGGTCAACACAGAGTGACGTGGAGGTGAACGAGCAGCTCAGCGCCGATGAGCGGCCGCGAACAGGCTCCGCAACGCAGGCCTGTCGTCGAGGACCGGATACGACCGACGTGGACTGTGCACACCGTCGCCCTCCATCACGAACGCGACAAGTGGGCTCCCGGAATCCGCGATACCCACTCGCGACAGGAATGCTGCGACGATCTGACGGGACATCGGCCCCAGTTCGTGAAGGGGACGATTGCGATGTATCCGCAGCCCGAGGTTGACCTGACCGATGGCATCGATGCCGTGGCGGGCAAGGGTGTCGAGCACGATTCCGATCTCGACTCCGTAACCGGGGGCGAACGGGATGGAGGTCAGCAGTTCTCGTGTCGCGGCGTACTCACCCGCGAGCGGCTGTATCAACCCGCACAGTTGCGGACACAATGCCGCGATCAGCGGCCGCACGGTGAGCTCGGTGACCCGTCCCCCGCCCGACGGATCGACCCCGTCGACGCCCATGAGGGGACGCCGGTAGTAGCCCTTCACCAGCTGCAGGTCGGGCGTGGTGAGGAGCGGTCCGACCAGCTTGGGCACATACGTCGGATCCGGGTCGACGAGGTCGCTGTCGACGAACGCGACGAGGTCGCCGGTCGTCGTCGCCAACGAACGCCACAGCACCTCACCCTTCCCGTCGGCAACCGGGATGCCCTCGAGTGCGGACTCCCGCGTCTCCACCCTTGCTCCGGCCGCACGCGCGACCTCGATCGTCGAATCGGTGGACCCGGAGTCGACCACCACGAGTTCGTCGACCAACGTGCCGACCAGCGGCAGGATGGCTTCGACGACGCTGCCGACCGTCCGTTCTTCGTTGAGGGCAGGCAGGACGACGGAGATCGTCCGCCCGGCTTTCGCTTCGACGAGTTCCTCGACCGAGAAATCAGGACGTTCCCACGTGTTGGACTCCAGCCAGGTGGCCGACCCCTCCGACGTCGAAATCGTCATCGACGACGCAGCGTCGGCATTCGACGCCGCGTTGACCGAGTGCTGCCCGCTCATCGCGTCAGCGCCGCCTTGAACTGCGGCCATGCCCGGTGCAGCTCGTCCTGCCAGTACGGCCAGGCGTGGGTACCGCCCTCATAGAAGTGGAAGGTCGCGGGTACGCCCAACTCGCGCATCCGCCGCTCCAGGTTCCGCGAACACTGATCGGTTGCCGTCTCGATGACCGCGCCGACAGCGACCTGCTCGGCGAGCTTCTGCCCGTTGCCGTCGATGCCGGGACCGTTGATCGTGTCGTAGCGACCGGGCACCCCCGAACCGTTGGAGACGTAGACGGACTTGCCCCGGAACTGCTCGACGTGCAGGTAGGGATCGTTGTCGCGCCACGCCGGAGCCGTCGGCGGACCCCACATGTTCACCGTGTTGCCGCCACCGCGGCCTTCCACGACCAACCGAACCGCCGCCTGGCCTGCCGGATCGCTGGTCTGGGCACAACCGCTGAACGACCCGAGTGCGCGATACAGCGTCGGCGCGTGCAATGACAGCTGGAACACCGATGTACCGGCCATGGAGATCCCGGCGATGGCATTGCGCCCGTTGCCGTTGAACCGCTTGTCGACGACCGAGGGAAGCTCCTCGGTGAGGAAGGTGGCCCATTTCTGCACACCCAGCTTGGGATCGGTGCGCTGCCAATCGGTGAAGTAACTCGCCGCACCACCCATCGGCACGACCACGTTCACATCCTCGTGCGCAAAGAAAGTCCGGATATCGGTCTGGTCGAACCAACTGCTGCCACCTTCGCCGCCCGCGGCACCGTTGAGTAGGTAGAGCGTGGGAGCTGCCGCGCCGCTACGTGCGGGAATGACTTTCACCGGAACCGGACGTCGCATCGCAGGTGAAGCCACCTCGACGTCGATCTCAGTCGGAGCAACGACGTTCTCCGACACGATGCGGGCTCCGCCCTGCTCGGCCGACGCCTCCGGCCCCGCGACAACGGCGCCACTGAGCGCACACGCCGCGGATGCGATCGCGACGACACATGTGCGCAGGGCGCGTCTGCTGCGCGCCCTGTCACGACACGCCGCCACGTCGGCGTTCAGCCTTGCTGACTTCACTCGAATCTCCCCACATTCACCATCTGGCACGTACCGCGACCATCGCCGCCGGCCATGCACACGCTCGCGACTCGAATCGACACGACCCGACTTTCACCTCGCCCCGCGCGTGACACCCGCTTCGCAGTCGGAACATCTGTGATCACGAAATAAGCGGCGAAGGACCCCCGATGCGGCAGTGTGCCGTACGCGATAACTGGTTGTCCACCAATTGAAGAAAGACCGGAAAGTTGGTCTTTTGACCCAATACCCACGGTCGCGAAAATGTACGTGTTGGTCTTTTGACCCACTTCAGTTCACTTGACTGACAACGGTTTTCACTGCCCGCGCGAGGCCACCCCGCCAATTGCGGCAATTAGCCTGTTACGGTACCGTCGCTGCAATATTGCATGACGTGTCATTTTCCGTCGTGAGGTGAGGGGAAATCGGGGTCCACACTCATCCACCGCCAGAGTGAATTGAGGTATTACCTGATGGTCAAGTTCGGCCTGATCGATGAGTGGCAGCCCCGCGTAGGAACGGTGACGAGCTGGACACTCTCCCCCGAGGCAATCGCCGCAGGAGCACAGGCACCAGTTCATCCGGTACCCGCGTCACATCAGCAAGAGGAATACCTTAAAGCCGCACTGCGCAACGAGTCCGCCGGATTCCGTTTCTCGCGACTTTGTCTGGAAGCCTTCGACTTCCAGACGCCTCTTGATCGAGGCGCACTCGAGCGTGCGGTCACGACGTTCCTGCGCAGACACGACACCTACCTCTCCTGGTTCTCGGCGGAGAAGGACGGATCGATCGCCCGGCACGTCGTCGATCCCGAGATCGTCGAGCTGTCGGCGACCGACCACGGCACCGTCGGGACGGCAGAAGAGATCCGGGCTCTCATTTCGGACATCACACCGGGTCCATTTCACTGGAACTGTTTCACATTCGGAACAATCGAATGGGATGGCGGCTTTACCCTCTACGCAGCCGTCGACCATCTCAATACCGACGGTATTTCGCAGGCGCTGACATGCGTCGAACTGATCACCCTGTATTCCAATGAAGCATTCGGACTCAAGAACCCGGTTCCCGAGATAGGTAGCTATCTCCGTTACTGCGAGCATGAGCGCAGCGTCTCTCGCGACCTGACCGCGCAGTCACCCGAGGTGCGCCGGTGGATCGAATTGATCCGGAACAATGATGGCGAACTACCACACTTCCCACTGCCGCTGGGCACGGAATCCGAGGGCTATACACGCAGTGGGCATCTGACGGAGAGCGTCTTCGACGAGTCGGCCGCTCAACGATTCGAGAAGATCTGCAAGGAGAACGGCGCCAACATGACCGCGGGGCTCCTCGCGGTGGCCGCCATTGCGTACTGCGAGTTCACCGGTGCCGCAGAGTATCTCGCGATGACACCGAAGAGCACCCGTGCCGTCGGTCCCGAACTGAACTCCGTCGGATGGTTCACCAGCCTCATTCCCGTGCCGATCGCGGTCGCGCCCGGTGCCAACTTCACCGATGTCGCAGCCCTGGCAGGACAGAGCTACAAGGCTGGCAAGGATCTGACCGACGTGTCGCTGCACCGGGTGGCGCAGTTGGTCTCCGACGACGACGCCGTCGACATCCCCGTGGGGTGGACGGTGCCGATGTTCTCCTACATCGACGTCCGCAAGCTTCCCGGAGTCGACCTCTTCGATGCCATCAACGGCTGTCTCTACGGCAATCGCGGCAGTAGCGAAGAGGTCTTCATGTGGGTCAACAGGTTCAACGATCAGACGTCGATGACCTTCCTGTTCCCCGACACCGACGAGGGCCGCGACTCGCTCGCGCTCTACACCGAGAAGGTCAAGAAGATCATGCGAGCAGTGGCCGACCAGGGCGATTACCGGCCCGAACCAGCCGCCGCGAACTGATCGGTCGTAGCCGCGTGGCTGCCAACACCACCCCTGTGGTGTCGTCGAATGCGGCACCCGACACACCGACACGGGCCGCGTGGCTCGCGCTGGCAGGGTGCCTCCTCGGCGTGTTCATGCAGATGCTGGACACGACGATCGTCAACATCGCGCTCCCCGACCTCACCGTCGACCTCGGCGCGTCGACGTCGGAGCAGTTGTTCGTCCTGAGCGTGTACACGCTGGCCTTCGCATGCACGCTCCTGACTGCTGCGACGCTGGGTGGTCGCCTCGGTCGACGTCGCATGTTCATCTTCGCGATGGTCGCGTTCACGGTCACGTCCGTGCTGTGCGGCCTGGCCCGCAGCCCGCTCGAGCTGATCATCTGCCGCGGCGCCCAGGGCATGAGCGCAGCGCTGATGTCGGCACAGACGTTGGCGCTGATCGCTGCGTTGTTCCCCAAGTCGCGCCACGGCGCGGTCTTCGGCATCTACGGCGCGGTCGCGGGACTGGCCGCCATGTTGGGACCGGTCCTCGGCGGACTCCTGGTGACCGGGGATCTGTTCGGTTGGGGATGGCGCGCGATCTTCTTCGTCAATGTTCCGATCGGCATCGTGGCATGCGTGCTCGCGGGCCGTCGACTTCCGCAGATGCGCGACGCCGACCCGCCGCGGCTCGATCTGGTCGGTGTGGCGCTGTCGACCGCCGGCCTGTTCCTGCTGCTCTACCCGCTGGCGGTGGGCCGCGAGCAGAACTGGCCACCGCGTCTGTGGGCCATGATGGGTGCGGCAGTGGTCCTGTTGGGCCTGTTCGTCGTCGTCGAACGTCGTCTGCTCCGCAGCGGAGGCGCTCCCCTGCTCCGACTCGATCTCTTCGCGTCTCGACGATTCTCCGTGGGGCTGCTTCTCTCGCTGCTGTTCTTCAGCGTCTTCGCGGGGTTCTTTTTCACGGTGTCGGTCGCGACCCAGTTCGGCCTCGGCTATTCGGCGTTGCGCACCGGGCTGCTCGCACTTCCATTCGCGATCGGGGCGGCCGCGGGTTCCGTCGGTTCGCCGCTTGTGGTTCGTCGGCTCGGGCCGGCACGCACACTGTGCCTCGGTGTCCTGATCTTGTCGGCGGGACTCGCCTGGCTCGCAGCAGAATTGGAGCCACAGACCGCGTCCTTGTCGGTGGCGGCCGTCATCGCGCCGCTCGTCGTCGGCGGTATCGGCACGGGATTCTTCATCGCTCCACTGCAGACGGCGATCCTCTCCGACACGAACGACCAGAACATCGGCTCCGCGTCGGGCTGTGTACCGACGGTGCAGCAGATCGGCGCCTCGATCGGACTGGCTGTGGTCACGATCTTCTTCTTCGGTCAGGTCTCGGCCCAGTCGGTCGAGGCGGTTCCCGCCGCGCGCGCCGGATTGTCTGCAGCGCTCGAGAACACCGACGTCGACCCGATGTTCCGCGGTGCGGTGGCCGACCGTTTCGCCGACTGCGCGTCGGCTCAACTGAGCTCGGCGCATCCCGAAACTCCCGCACCGGGTTGCTCGACGTCGGGGTCTGCCCAGCAGGGCGTGGCCGCCACTGTCGCAAGGCAGGCGGCGCCGGAACTCAAGACAGCGGGCCGGCACGTCGCGGCACAGAGTTTCATGGGCGCATTCCGCGCGACCCTCTGGGTGCTCGCGATCCTCGGCTGTGTGATCGCTGTACTGTCGCTCGCGCTCGGGCGTCGCAGTGGCGACCAACAGCCGCAGTAGCGCCCAGCAGTCGGGTAGCAACCAAAAGACTGCCGCAACCAACAAGCAGGACGGCTCACGAAACCCGACGCCCGCATCCGATTTCG
Organism: Gordonia sputi NBRC 100414; assembly: GCF_000248055.1. Lineage (GTDB taxonomy): Bacteria > Actinomycetota > Actinomycetes > Mycobacteriales > Mycobacteriaceae > Gordonia > Gordonia sputi. Next base: position 48,709 of record NZ_BAFC01000051.1, read on the forward strand.
GATGCGGGCGGTGGTGGTCGTGCCTTACGCCTTCAGTTGGCGCCAGTGCTTTAGGACTGGCCGACCTCGAAGCGGGTGAACGCCTTGACGGTGGCGCCCGCCTCGTCGAGAACGTTCTTGACGGTCTTCTTGGAGTCCTTCACGAACGGCTGGTCGATGAGGACCGAATCCTTGAAGAATCCGGTCAGACGGCCTTCGACGATCTTCGGCAGAGCCTTCTCCGGCTTGCCTTCTGCCTTGGCGGTCTCCTCGGCGATACGACGCTCGTTCTCGACGACGTCAGCGGGGACCTCGTCGCGAGTGGCGTAACGCGCCTTGAGAGCGGCAACCTGCTGTGCGGCATTGCGCGCGGCCTCGGCAGCGGCATCGCCGTCGCCGTCGTAGGACACGAGAACGCCGACGGCGGGAGGCAGGTCGGATGCACGCTTGTGCAGGTACACGGCGACAGGTCCGTCGTAGTAGACGACACGACGCAGTTCGAGCTTCTCGCCGATCTTGGCCGAGAGCGCCTGCACGGCATCGGCGACGGTGCCGTCACCGAGCTTGGCTGCCTTGAGCTCCTCGATGTCGCTGGTCTTTGCGACCAGAGCGGAATCGAGAACCTGGTCGGCGAGCGCCTGGAACTCGGCGTTCTTCGCGACGAAGTCTGTCTCGGAGTTGAGCTCGATCATCGCGCCACCCTTGGCGGCGACGAGGCCTTCGGCGGTGGAGCGCTCTGCGCGCTTGCCCACGTCCTTGGCACCCTTGATACGGAGTTCCTCGACAGCCTTGTCGAAGTCGCCGTCGTTGTTCTCGAGGGCCTTCTTGCAGTCCAACATGCCTGAACCGGTGAGCTCACGGAGACGCTTCACATCGGCTGCGGTGTAGTTCGCCATCGTTGGCGAGCCTCCTTCAAGTGGGTTAAACGGTGCGGGTGCTCGCAGAATCCGGAGGGATCCTGCGAGCACCCGCCGGTGGCTATCGGCTACGCGCGTCAGGCGGTAGCGGGCGGCTCCGTTGCGGCGGGAGCCTCGGCAGCAACCTCTGCTGCCGGTGCGGCAGCCTGGGTCAGCAGTTCCTGCTCCCACTCGGCGAGCGGCTCGCCTGCGGCGGCGTCGGGCTTGGCGTCCGAGGATGCCTGGCCTGCGCGAGCCTGAACACCCTCGGCGACGGCCGAAGCCACGACGCGGGTGAGCAGTGCAGCACTGCGGATCGCGTCGTCGTTACCCGGGATCGGGTAGTCGACGAGGTCGGGATCGCAGTTGGTGTCGAGGATCGCGATGACCGGGATGTTGAGCTTGCGTGCCTCACCGACAGCAATGTGCTCCTTGTTGGTGTCCACCACCCAAATGGCAGAAGGCACCTTGGCCATATCCCGGATACCGCCGAGTGTCCGCTCGAGCTTGTTCTTCTCGCGGGTCAGCATCAGGATTTCTTTCTTGGTGCGACCCTCGAAACCGCCGGTCTGCTCCATGGTCTCGAGTTCCTTGAGACGCTGCAGACGCTTGTGGACGGTCTGGAAGTTGGTGAGCATGCCGCCGAGCCAGCGCTGGTTCACGTAGGGCATGCCGACGCGGGTGGCCTCAGCGGCGATCGACTCCTGAGCCTGCTTCTTGGTGCCGACGAACAGGATGGTGCCGCCGTGGGCGACGGTCTCCTTCACGAACTCGTAGGCCTTGTCGATGTAGGTCAGCGTCTGCTGCAGATCGATGATGTAGATGCCGTTGCGGTCGGTGAAGATGAATCGCTTCATCTTCGGGTTCCAACGGCGGGTCTGATGCCCGAAGTGTGCGCCGCTGTCGAGCAGCTGCTTCATGGTTACGACAGCCATGAGTCTTCTGTCCTTTGTGTGCAGTTGACATCGCCATCGGGTGATGACGATCCTGGCGCCTGCGTCGCGCGGACCCGGGTGTCCGGGACCGCCCGCGCGAGTTTGTCGGCTCTCACACGCGACCGTGGTCGCCGTGGTGCATTGCCTGATGCAGGCGCGCGAAGTCACCTCATCCGCGGATGAGATGCCCCATCAGCTTACGCCGCCGCAGTTCAGAACCCAAAACGCCTCCTGCACGGCCCACCTTTGAAGAATTCTTTCGCGGCAAGGGAGCTTTCCGCGTCGCGCGCGCGTCAGAGTCGGCATGGACACCCACAGAGTCGACACGACCACCGACGACGAGCCGACCAACTCACACTCCGACGACCTAACCGGGCGCCTCCCGATTGTTCGACGACTGCTCGTCGTCCTCACCGACATCGCCCTGACCAGCGCACTTCTGCTGGGCGTTCCATCGCTTGCCGCCGCCCGTCCGCCCACCTACACCGCGCCGCTCGCTCCCAAGCCGACGGTGGTCACCGGATTCGACGAGCCGGATCAGCGGTGGCACGCGGGCCACCGTGGCGTCGACCTCGCCGTCGTCGAGGGCACGCCGGTTCTCGCGGCAGGCGACGGGGTGGTCCGGTTCGCGGGCGAGGTCGGCGGCAAGTCGACGGTGTCGATCCAGCATGCCGACGGCCTGATCACCACCTACGAGCCGGTCCGCCCCACGGTTCGGCGCGGAGATCGTGTGAGTCGCGGGGCATCCATTGGGACAGCGCTTGGCGGACACCCCGGATGTCCGACGACCGCCTGCGTGCATTGGGGCGCACGACGCGGCGCGGGGCGCAGCGCCGACTACGTCGACCCGCTCGGACTACTCGGCGCGGTACGGGTGCGCCTCAAACCGCTCGACGGCTGACGCGCCAAGGCTTTTCGGGATTCTCCCGGATCACGCCCGCGGATGCGCCTGACGGTGGGCCGCACGCAGACGTTCGACGCTGACGTGCGTGTAGAGCTGCGTCGTCGCCAACGACGCGTGGCCGAGGAGTTCCTGCACCACACGGAGATCGGCCCCGCCCTCGAGGAGGTGGGTCGCGGCGGAATGTCGGAGACCGTGGGGCCCCATCGACGGCCCGCCCGCGGCCTCGACGGCCCGGTGCACGACGCTGCGAGCCATGCGCTGATCGAGGCGTCCGCCGCGCGCACCGAGCAACAGTGCTTCTCCTGATCGTGGACCCACCAACGACGGTCGTCCGTCGCGGAGCCAGCGGGCCACGGCTTTCGCCGCGGGCGCCCCGTAGGGCACCGTGCGCTCTTTGTTGCCCTTCCCGATCACGCGCACCACCCGGCGGTGGCCATCGATGTCCGCGATGTTCAGCCCGCACAACTCGCCAACGCGAATCCCCGTGGCGTACAACAACTCCAGAATCGCGATGTCTCGCAGCGCAAGGGGCTCGTCGCTCTCGCCAAGCGACACGGCTTCTTCGCCTCCGTCGGCATCGGTCTCCGATGCGGGGCTCTGCTTCCCCGCAGCGGCAATCGCGGCGGCCGCCTCGTCGGGCGCGAGGATCGGTGGCAGTGTGCGATGTGCTTTGGGTGCCTGCAGTCGGGTCGACGGATCGTCGCCGAGTATCTGTTCTCTGGAGGCCCAGGCGCAGAACGTCTTTGCCGACGACACCTGACGCGCGACGGTGGTTCGGGCCGCGCCGCGCCGAGTGTGTTCGGCCAGCCAGGACCTCAGTAGTGCCAGATCGATGTCGCCGACGGGAACTCCTCTGGCGCCCGCGAACGCGATCAGGCCTCGCACATCCGACAGGTACGCGCGGATGGTGTGCTCACTGCGGCCGCGCTCGTGTCGCAGATGGTCGGCGAAGTCGTCGAGCACGGACATGGTCATCGATCGATGACAACGAACGACGCGCGTATACGCAACCGCACACGCGCGTCGTTGTCAGATTGTCACGGGGTCAGATCGTCACGGGGTCAGATCGTCGCCTTGGCGTTCGGGGCTCTGACCCCTGCGTCAACGGCTGCCACGCAGGCGGGGCAGCCGTCCGGCCACCCGACCGGCCGTCGCTCTTCAACCGTTGACGCCCGCGCCCTCCTCCTCGGCACGCAGATCGGACTTCCACTGCCGGAAACCCTCTTCCGTACGGCCCCGTCGCCAGTAGCCGGAAATCGACGCCCTCGCTGCGCTCACGCCACGCTCCTTGCGCACATAGCCGCGCAGGTTGTGCATGACGGCCTGCGCCTCGCCGTGGATGAAGACGTGCGGTTCGCCGTCGAGCCAGTCGGTCTCGCGCACCGCCGCGATCAGCGGGGCGTTGTCACCCGCGCGGTCGTCGGACACCTCGCCCGCAGGACCGCCGCGATGGACCCAGGTGATCTGCACGCCGGACGGTACGTCGAGCGGAACCTCATCGTCGGGGCCTGCGACCTCGATGAACGCTTTCGCGATCGCACCCTCGGGCAACGACTCGACGGCCGCGGCCAGCGCGGGAAGGCCTGCTTCGTCCGCGGCCAGCAGGTGCCATGCGGCGTCGTTGTCGGGGCGGTAGCCACTACCCGGACCGAGGAAGTGCACGGTGGAACCGGGAGCAACCGTCGCGGCCCAGGGACCGGCGATGCCCTCGTCGCCGTGCACCACGAAGTCGATTGCGATCTCGCGCGCGTCCTCGTCGACAGTGCGAATGGTGTACGTGCGCAACACGGGCTGCTGTTCCGGCGGTAGCGACCGCGACGCCCTCGGGTCGAAGTCGTCCGGGAAGTCGACACCGTCGGGCATGAAGATCAACTTCACGTACATGTCGGTGTCGCGCTCGTCCCGTGGCGGTAGTGCCACGGCGAAATCGCCGAAGCCGTCACCACCCAGATAGAGCCTCACCATGTGGGGTGTGATCTGCTCTCGCCGGAGCACCGTCATCGAATTCACGCGCTTTGCCATGAAACCTCCTAATGCGTTCCAGCTTACGCCACTCGAATTAGGGTTACCTAAATCGCGAGTCTCCATCCCGCACCGTCGCCGGCGATCAGACCTGCAATCTCCAGTCCCGCGAGCGCAGCACGAACGATACCGACGTCGAGGCCCGCGGCGAACGAGATCTCGGTGATCGTTGCACTCCCCTGACCGGGAATCGCGTCGTGGACCCGCTTTTCGTCGTCGGTCAGCGTGTCGGTGGGCCTGTCGCGACCGCGTCCGGGGTCGCCGCCTCCGTCGGGTACCGCCAGTGTGATGACCGACGCCGCGTCGGTCACGAGCACGCCGAGCCCATCGGCGATCAGGCGATGGCAGCCCACCGACGTCGCCGATGTGACCGGCCCCGGAATCGCGCCGACCGGTCGGTCTATCGCGCGCGCCCACGCCGCCGTGTTCGCAGCGCCCGACCTCTTGCCCGCCTCGACGACAACCGTCGCCGACGACAGCGCCGCGACCAACCGATTTCTCGTGAGGAACCGGTGCCGTGCGGCCGTGGTGCCCGGCGCGTACTCGGACACCACGGCTCCGCTGCCCGCGATCTCGGCGAGCAGCCGGGCATGTCCCGCCGGATAGTCACGGTCGATCCCGCAGGCAAGGACCGCCACGGTGATGCCTGCCGATGCGAGCGCGGCACGATGCGCGGCGCCGTCGACGCCATAGGCACCACCCGAGACAACAGCCCACCCCTGCGCACACAGCTCGCTGGAGAGCTTCCCGGTGACGTGCTCGCCGTACGACGACGCCGCTCGCGACCCGACGAGCGCAATCGAAGCGGCCGCGACTTCGTCGAGGCGCGCTGGGCCGCGCACCCAGAGTGCGATGGGTTCGTCGCCGTGCACATTCGGCTCGAGTCGCGTCAACGGAAGCAACGACCAGGCGGGCCATTCGGAGTCGTCGGACGTGATCAAGCGAGCATCAACCGCGTGCGCGGTGTCGAGATCCTTGGCGGGAGTGCAACTCTCGGCTCGAGCGCTTGTCGGACCCAGAACCGCCTCGTGACCGCTCGGTACCCGTCGACGACGAATGGCGTCGGCCGCGGCCTCTGCTCCGATGTCGTCGACGAGATGTCGGATGGAAGAACACGGAGGTTCGGCCACAGCACTCAGATAGGCCCACGCACGCAGCAGCTCATCGTTGTGGTGGGTGTCGGCGTACACGGTCATCGAAATCCCCCTCGGTCTCGGTACAGAAGTGCTTGCGCCACATCGGTTTCGGTCGGTACGTCGCCACCGCGCAAGTCGGCCAAAGTCCACGCGACCCGCAAAGCCCGATCGACGCCCCGCGTTGTTACGCGCCCCTCCCGAACACAGACGTCGACGGGCCGAAGGGCCTTGGGTGACAGCCGAAACTGTTGTCGCAGTGCCGAACCGGGCACTTCGGAGTTGGTTCGCCAGCCGTGTTCACGCCAGCGTTCTATTGCCGCGGAACGAGCGGCGGTCACCCTTGCCCGGATGTCGGCGCTCGACTCCTCCGCTGCCATCATCAGCGCGGCGTTTCCCGGCGGCTCCATCTGCACCCGCAGATCGACACGGTCCATCAGCGGTCCGGACAGCTTGCCCAGATAGCGCCGCCGCACGACCGCGCTGCAGACACAGTCGACGTCGTGCACCGGGGCACAGGCACACGGATTCGCGGCGAGAAGCAGCTGGAAGCGCGCCGGATAGGTGGCAACCCCGTCGCGACGACTGATCCGCACCTCTCCCTCTTCGAGTGGTTGTCGCAGGGAGTCAAGCACTTTGGGCCCCATCTCGGCACACTCATCGAGGAAGAGAATTCCTCGATGTGCCAGCGATACCGCTCCGGGCCGCGCGATGCCGGTACCGCCACCGACCAGGGCTGTGGTCGAGGTGCTGTGGTGTGGGGCCACAAACGGTGGCGACGTGATCAGCGGCTGGCCCGGACGCAACCGTCCCGCGATCGAGTGAAGTGCGGTGACCTCCAGTGATTCCTCCTCCTCGAGGGGCGGGAGAATGCCCGGAAGTCGGCGGGCCAGCATCGTCTTCCCGATACCCGGTGGGCCGGTCATCATGACGTGATGTGCACCGGCAGCGGCGATTTCGAGTACGTGGCGCGCCTCGCTCTGACCGATCACATCGGCCATGTCGGCGATCGGATCCGCGGGGAGCGCCTTGATCTCACACACCGTGTCCAGCACACACTCGCCGCGCAGCCACGAGGCCACCTCAGACAGCGAATGCGCGCCGCCGACCTCGATATCGCGCACGAGGGTCGCCTCACCAACCGACTCGATCGGCACGACTGCACGAGCGAAACCCGCGTTGCGCGCCTCGATCACCGCCGGAAGCACGCCGCGCACCGGACGGAGACGTCCGTCGAGCGCCAGCTCGCCCAGAAAGATCGTCCCGCCCAACCTCGACGTGGGAACAGCGTCCGTCGCGGCAAGTATCGAAACTGCAAGGGCCAGATCGTGTCCCGACCCGCTCTTGGGCATCTCCGCGGGCGCCAGGTTGACCGTCACCTTCTTCTCGGGGAACTTGACCCCCGAATTCGAGATGGCGGCCCGCACCCGGTCGCGCGCCTCTCGCAACGACGAATCGACGTTGCCCGACAACGAAAAGCCCGGCAACCCCTGACTCAGAGATGCCTGCACCTCGATCACGCCTGCCTCAAAAGCGTTCAGACCAACCGAATGACAACGCCCCAACGACATCGCACGTCCCTACTCGAATACGCCACTGTGGTGGCGCAACGCAGCGAACTCTGTGCGATCGGGATAGCGTGAATCGAGTTGTACCGAGATCACGTCGAATCGGATGGACGGCCAGTACATCTCCTGCTCGGTGAGCCAGATCCGTGTCAATCGGCGCAGGCGCGACAACTTGTCGGCGGTCACCGCCTGCGCGGGATCGCCGAACACCCGACTGGCCCTCGTCTTGACCTCGACGACGACCAGCGTCGGGTCAAAGTCATCGTTGTCGTTGGCGATCAGATCGATCTCGCCATACCGACAACGCCAATTCCGTTCCAGGACAGACCAACCCAGACCGATGACATATCTGGCTGCCAGATCTTCACCCAGCTGCCCGATGAAGGCCCGCCGATCCGGACGCCGCTCCGACGACTCGCTTCTCATGCCACAACAGTGGCCGACGACGACGACGAGACAGCGAGAGAACCGGGATCAGTGCCTAGGTTGTGGAGCGACCGCCACCTGTGGACAGACGGTCATGACCCTCACGGCTCGTCTGGCAGCCGCAGCTCGGGCTTCTCGAGTTCCTCGATGTTGACGTCCTTGAACGTGATCACCCGCACCTGCTTGACGAATCGAGCTGGTCGGTACATGTCCCAGACCCAGGCGTCGCTCATGCGGAGCTCGAAGTACACCTCGCCATCGGTATTGCGCGGGACCATCTCCACGGCATTGGCAAGGTAGAAGCGCCGCTCGGTCTCCACCACGTAGGTGAACTGGCCGACGATGTCCTTGTACTCCCGATACAGGGACAACTCCATCTCGGTTTCGTACTTCTCGAGATCCTCAGCGCTCATCGTGCAAGCCTATCGCGATCGGGTTCTGGCGGGAGGTCTGGTCGGGGTCGGCGACGTCGGGCCGCGACGTTGCGATACGACATCCGGTGCTGGTGGGAGGGGCCATGCGCGTCGAGGCATGCCATGTGATGCGCGGTGCTGTAGCCCTTGTGGATCGCGAAGTCGTAGCCGGGAACCTCGTCGTCCATCGCGACCATGATCCGGTCGCGTGTGACCTTCGCGAGGATGCTGGCGGCAGCGATGCATGCCGCCGCGCCGTCGCCGCCGATCACCGGGAGCGACGGCGCGGTCAGGCCCGGAACCGCGAATCCGTCGGAGAGGACGTATCCCGGTGTCACGTCGAGTTGTGCCACCGCTCGACGCATACCCTCGATATTGGCGACGTGGATACCGATCCGGTCGATCTCGTCGGCGTCGATGACGACAACCGACCAGCTCGCGGCATACCGCGTGACAGCACGATAGAGGGTTTCGCGCGTGGCCTCGGAGAGGCGTTTGGAATCGTCGAGATCAGCCAGCGACGTCAGCTGAGTCGGCTTGAGCACGCATGCGGCGACCACCAGTGGGCCTGCGCACGCACCCCGACCTGCTTCGTCGACGCCTGCGACCGGACCCAGACCACCGCGGTGCAGCGCGAACTCGAAAGTGCGCAGCCCCGCGGCCCGCCGAACAGGTGACCTCGGCGGCCACGAACCCACGACGCTGCGACTGCTCACTGCTGCGGGTTGATCGAGCCGACACCACCGATCCGCGACACGGGGTAGATGATGAAGCGCACCTTGCCGCGGACGTCGGACACCGGAACGGTGCCTTGCAGCTCGTCGGTGACGTGATAACGCGAATCCGCCGAGTACTCGCGGTTGTCGCCCATGACCCAGAGGTTGCCGTCGGGCACCTTGATGGGGCCGAAGTCGGGACCGTAGCAACTGGTCACCTGGTTGTCGGGCTCACCGGACTGGCCCGACGCCACGTCGCGCGACTGAAGACTCTTGTCGATGTACGGCTCGTTCAACGGCTTGCCGTCGACCTTCACGCCCACCCCATCAGAGTTGCGACATTGGACGGTCTGACCGCCGGTGGCGATCACGCGCTTCACCAGATCGTTCTCGTCGGGCGGCGCGAAACCAAACCACGACAGACCGTTCTGCAGACCGTGAACGACGGGATTACTCGACCGCGGCGACTCCCAGTCGCCGTCCCACGACGATGTCGGGGCACGAAAAACGACCACATCGCCGGGCTTCGGATCGCCGAAGCGATACGCGAGCTTGTCGATGACGATGCGGTCGTTGGTGCACCCCTGACATCCGATGAGCGTCGACTCCATCGACTCCGACGGGATCACATACTGCCGACCGATGAAGGTCTGCAGAATCCACGTCACCAGCAGAACGCACGCGACGATGATGATCGTCTCGCGCAGCCATGAACCACGTTTCCGTTTCGGTTCGTCGTCGTCATCCTTGGTACGCCAGGGGCGCTCCTCGGAGTCCTCGGACCGGCGGTCGACAGGATCTGCCGGGCTCGAATGGGCGTCGTCTGCGTCGGAGTGATTCGCCGCGCTGTGTTCGGATGCCACGTCGTCAGGGTAGACGCGTCAGCGCTTTTCCTTGATCTTGGCTGCCTTGCCGCGCAGATCGCGCAGGTAGTAGAGCTTCGCGCGACGCACGTCGCCGCGAGTCAGGACGTCGATCTTGGCGATGTTGGGGCTGTGCACCGGGAAGGTACGCTCCACGCCGACACCGAACGACACCTTGCGGACGGTGAAGGTCTCGCGGACACCGCCACCCTGGCGACGGATGACGACACCCTTGAAGACCTGGACGCGCTCCTTGGAGCCTTCGATGACCTTGACGTGAACGTCGAGGGTGTCACCGGGGCCGAACGCGGGGATGTCGTCGCGCAGCGACTGCTTGTCGAGGAAGTCGAGGGTGTTCATGATGTCGTTGTTCCTTAATGTGGCTACTGATGAACAGAGGAACCTGGCGACCCCCGCCATTGGCGTCGACGTTCCGACGATACGGCGTGAACGGTTCGAACCGGTTCGTGCTCCGAGTCATGCCCGAGACGTCTGTCGACGGCCTCAGGCAACCCGTCCATTGTGCCAGAGCACCAGGGTGGAAGTGAAATCGCGCGTCCGCGGTACGAGCAGGCACCCCAAACGTCGGCTCACGTTCGCGGCGACGGCGGCGATGCCACCGCAACACCCTCTGCCACCAGCACCGATGCAATTCCCTGCGGCATCGTCATGGCCGACGCCACGATGACGGGTGTCAGCCGCGCGCGTGCCATCTCGGCGACGATCGCGTACTCGGGCGGGCCTCCATCGCCCGCGAGCAACTCGCTGGGTGCGATCGCGAAACCCGGGCGCTGATACGGCTGCGGGTCGCTGGTCGCGACCACCCTGACCTGGCCTCCGTCCGCGTCGGTTCCGACGCCGATCGCCACACGCATCCACTCGGAGAAGGGCGACGGCAGCGACGTCTGCAATATCGCCGCACGCTCGATCAGCCATGTCGGGTCGATGTCGGGGGTACTGGCTTGGGCTCCCACGGCGCGGGCACCCTGCAGCGCGCCACCCGCCGACGCCCCCAGCGCCCCGAGCGCCCCGAAACCTCCCGCCGTCATCATGCCGCTGGTCGCAGCCGGCGGAGTCGATTCGGTTCGCTGTTCCGAATCGGCCACCTGTGCTGCGGAATCGCCCGCATCCCCGGCGCGCCCGGTGTACTCGTCACCCGCGGCGGACAGCGCGTATCGACCCGCGCTCGCCGCCGACACCCGAGCCGAGTCGTCGCCGAGTGCGTCGGCCACCGAGCCCGCCAACCGGTCGCGATCGGCGATGGACGCGAGCAGTGTCACCTCCGCACGCGCGTCGACGGTCGCCAGTGCAAAGGTGTCGAGCGACGTGGCGAATGCAGCGAATCTGTCGGCAACGCCGCGCATGCCGGTGACGTCCGACGTCACCTGCGTGAGGGCGTCGATCAGCCCGTCGTGGAAGCGTCCCGACCCGTCGTGATCGCGTCGTAGGGCGTCGATGACGTCGGCGAGGTCGCGCAGTTCGTCACCGATTCCGCGGAGGCGGCGGCCACAGTCGACGAGCGCGGTCTCGTCGGCGCTCGGCCAGCACCCGGGTGCGAGCGATTCGGCAAGACGTCGAAGCTCCTCCGTCGCGCCGGCGGCGGGGTACGTGGTGTTCACGCGTCCGTTCATGGCGCGCACCTGTCTGATCCGGCGATCTGACCGGATGTGCGGAACTGAGCGTCGAGTTCGCGGTCGACCTCGACCACCTGCGTCGCCCCGGCGACGGCGTTGTCGGCGATGACCGTGAGCGCCTGCGACAGCCCCTCGACTCCACGCGAGCACCCCTGTTCCGCACGCAGCGCCCCCGGACGAAACGCCGCGGCGGGCGCGCCCTGACCCATCGCGTCACCGACGACGAGTCCGACGGCCATCACTTCGTCGCCCATCGCGTCGACACGTCGGGCGATCTCGGACAGTCGGCGCCCCAGATCGGCGTTCGCCGTGCCGTCGACACGCATCGTCGCCGTGTCGTCGTGAGGTGTGCGCGACTGCTCGTTCATCGGGGTACCTCGTCTCGACGCGTCGGCGCCTCGTCGTGGCTTCGCCGGACGTCGGAGTAGGTGGGTCCGAGCTCGGACACGGTGCGCAACAGGCGCTCTCGCTGGTCGTGGAGCTCCAAGTCTGCGCGCGTGGCTAGTTCGACGATGGTCGAGGAGAGCTGATCAGCACGGTAGTGGCGCAATGCGGCAGGGCGAATGTCGATGTCGCGCACGAGTCCCCGCGACCCGACGGTCACGCTCACCAACCGATCGGGAGTCGACGCCTGCGCGGTCAGCCGATCGAGTTCGCCTGCGACTCTTGCCAATTCGACGCGCTGATGGTCGACCTCGTCGAGCATGCGTGTCCATCGATCCCGCACAGCACTTCCCTCCCCACCCCGTCGACCGCTTCGCTGTCACTGCCCGGTTTGCGGAGATCATAACCGGACGCCGACAGGCACACGCCGTCTCAACGCACACCTGTGGAAATCGCGGACCGCCGAGAAGGCCCCGGAGAGCCCGCCATGGAAGCCAGGAGAGTCAGTCGTCGAGCAGGTCGGGTCTGCGCTCGCGAGTTCGTTCCAGCGACTGCTCGTGACGCCAGGCGGCGACTTTGGCGTGGTCGCCACTGAGCAAGACCGGCGGGACGTCGAGTCCGCGCCACTGCACGGGGCGGGTGTAGCTCGGACCTTCGAGCAGCCCGTCGGAGAACGAATCCTCCTCGTGCGAGCGCGGGTTGCCGAGGACACCGTCGATGAGCCGCACGGTCGCCTCGATCATCGCCATCGCGGCCACTTCGCCACCGATCAGCACGAAATCGCCGAGGGAGACCTCTTCGACGCGGACGCGCCGGGCGGCGTCGTCGAAGACTCGCTGGTCGATTCCCTCGTACCTGCCGCACGCGAACACGAGATGCTTTTCGCGGCTGTAGCGTTGCGCGGTTTCTTGTCGGAATGGAATGCCCGCGGGCGTCGGGACCACGAGGAGGGCGTCGTCTGGGCACACCTCATCGAGACACGGCCCCCAGACGTCGGGTTTCATCACCATGCCCGGCCCGCCACCGTACGGCGAATCGTCGACGGCGCGGTGGATGTCGTGGGTCCAGTCACGGAGATCGTGAACCCCGACCTCGATCGCCCCCTTGTCGATCGCCCTGCCCAGCAACGCAATACGCAGGGGATCGAGATACTCGGGAAAAATGGAGACGATATCGATGCGCATGGGACCGGTGCGCAAAGGATCCGCGCGTACCGAATCCGTACGCGGTGATTCGCTCATGACTCGCCGACGTCGAGCAGCCCGTCGGGCGGGTCGATCACGATGCCGTCGAGTCCGACGGTCGGCACGATCTCGCGCACGAACGGCACCAGAACCTCGCGCCCATCGGCTGTCTTCACGGCCAGCAGATCGTTGGCAGGCAGATGCAGCACCGAGCCGACAACGCCAACCCGTTCGCCCTCGATGGTGGTGACCTCGACGCCTTCGAGTTCGTGGTCATAGAACTCGTCCGGGTCGTCGCCCGAGTCGACGTCGGCGCTGTCGATGAGGAAGAGCGTGCCGCGCAATGCGTCGGCCGCGGTGCGGTCGGACACCTCGGCCAACGACAGCAACAGCCGCCCGGCATGCTGCCGGGCGGCTGTCACCGTGTAATTCTTTTCGTCTCCCCCACGACCGGGTCGGCCACGGACGACCGAGCCGACCGCGAAGCGATCCTCCGGAACGTCGGTACGCACGTCGACAACTACTTCACCACGAATACCGTGTGACTTCGCGACACGTCCGACGACGAGATCCATCGTGGAGCGTCTACTCAGCGATCGGTGTCGACGATGTCGACGCGCACACCACGGCCACCGATTCCGGAGACCAGGGTGCGCAACGCGGTTGCCGTGCGACCGTTACGACCGATGACTTTTCCGAGATCCTCAGGGTTGACGTGTACCTCGACGAGGCGGCCTCGCCGACCGGTGATCAGTTCGACGCGCACGTCGTCGGGGTTGGCAACGATTCCGCGGACGAGATGTTCGACCGCGTCGGCGACGACAGCGCTCACGCCTGGTCCTTGGCGTCGCCGGCAGCAGCCTCAGCCGGAGCCTCGTCTGCGGCAGGCGCATCGTCAGCCTTCTTGGCGGCCTTCTTCTTGGGGGTGGTCGCCTCGGCGACGGGCTCGCTGTCGGCGGCGGCGAGTGCCGCGTTGAACAGGTCGAGCTTGGAGGTCTTGGGCTCGGCAACCTTCAGCGTGCCCTCGGCGCCCGGCAGACCCTTGTACTTCTGCCAATCACCGGTGATCTTGAGGATCGCGGCGACGGGCTCGGTCGGCTGTGCGCCGACACCCAGCCAGTACTGCGCGCGCTCGGAATCGACCTCGATGAGGCTCGGCTCTTCCTTCGGGTGGTACTTGCCGATGGTCTCGATCACCCGGCCGTTGCGGCGGGTCCGAGAATCTGCGACGACGATGCGGTACTGCGGGTTGCGGATCTTGCCGAGCCGCGTGAGCTTGATCTTGACAGACATGTGTTGCTTCTCCAGTGGTCACTGCGCAATTCAGCGGCCCGCCGGAAGTGGCGGACCCGGTTTTGCGATCTATTCGGGTGTGACCGTCGGGCGGTGCGTAACCGGTCCGACGAACCGAGGATCCATTGTGCCAGACGGCACCGGGGAGGAGAAATCGCCGCGACTGCGGCGCTGTCAACGCGTATGGAGCATGCGGATGCCCACCCCGCGACAAGGCAACCGCATGCTCCATACGACAGAAACGGACCCACAGGCCACACAACCGCGCTCGGCCCCCCAGAACGAGCGTTGCGCGTGGCCCGACCGAAGTCGGGACCCGCCGACGCGCCTCAATGCAACGTGAGTGCCACCCTACTAGGCGGTAACAAGGGAAACCACGGCATGAAAGGTGGCGTACCTCACACCGGATTCGTCGCCGGCCCGAAAGCGTGACCGTCAGACGACATGACCGCCTGCGCACACAACGGCGCGGGGGCGTCGAAGCGTCGAGAGATCCGCCCGAGGATCGTCATCGAGGACGAGGAAGTCGGCGCGGTCACCGTGCTCGAGAGTTCCCGCTCCGAGCCAGCGTCGGGGTTCGGTGGTCGCCGATGCGAGAGCACCTGCGGCACCGAGGCCGATACCCGCGAGCCGCTCGATCTCGTCGACGATGCGCCCATGCCCGATGAATCCACCGGCATCGGTACCCGCGTACATCGCAACGCCCGCCTCGCGCGCCGCGGCAAATGTCGCGGGCGCATCGGCATGCAGCTTGCGCATGTGCGCGGCGTATGTCGGGTATTTGTCTGCGCCCGCGGCGATCTCGGGGAAGTTGTCGACCTGAATCATGGTGGGCACCAGGGCAATCGACTTCTCGACCAGCAGGTCGATCTGATCGGCGTGTAGGCCGGTGCCGTGCTCGATGCAGTCGACGCCAGCCGCGATGAGGTCGTCGAGCCCGTCACTGCCGAACACATGCGCCGTGATGCGAGCACCCGCGTCATGCGCCGCAGCAACGGCACCGTCGAGTTGGGATCGGGTCCACAGCGGGGCGAGGTCGCCCACCCCGCGGTCGATCCAGTCACCGACGAGCTTGACCCAGCCGTCGCCTGCAGCAGCCTGTCGGGCCACCTCAGCGGGTAGGTCGTCGGGCTCGTCGAGTTCGATGCCGTATCCGCGCAGGTACCGCTTGGCGCGCGCGATGTGCTTGCCGGACCGGATGAACAGGGGGCCGGCGTCGGCGTCGAGTGGGTGGGTGTCGAGCGGTGAACCGACCTCGCGGATGAGCAGTGCCCCGGCTTCGGCGTCGGCGCGCGCGAACGCGCGGGCCTGCTCGATGGTCACGCCGAGTCCCGGCGCGATTCCCACGTGATTGTGGGCATCGACGAGTCCCGGAACGATCCAGCCGTCGGTGGCGACGGTCGTGGCGTCGGGCACCGGCTCGCGCGAGATGGTCTCACCGACCACCCACAGCTCGACGAGCTCATCGGTCAACGGATCGTGACCGCGATAGTGACGTGCCGTCGACGATCCGCGACCGCTCACGGCTACTTCTTCTTCGGCTGCTGGAACTGCGAGATATCGATGCCTTCGAGGCCCGGGGGCAGTTCGTCGAGACCAGCAGGCATGCCCGAGAGATCGGGGAAACCACCGGGCATACCGGGGAAACCGCCGCGCACCTTCGGTGGTGTCGGTCCACGTCCCTTGGCTTTGCCCTTCTTGCCCTTGCCCTTTTTACGGTTGGTCTTGCGAGAACCGCCGCCCAAGCCCATGCGACCGGACATCTGAGCCATCATCTTGCGAGCCTCGAAGAACCGGTCGACAAGCTGATTGACCTCGCTGACCGTCACACCCGAGCCGTTCGCGATGCGAAGTCGGCGTGAGGCGTTGATGATCTTCGGGTTGTCGCGCTCGGCGGGAGTCATGCCCCGGATGATGGCTTGCACGCGGTCGAGTTGCTTGTCGTCGACCTGCGAGAGAGCGTCTTTCATCTGGTTGGCGCCCGGCAGCATCCCGAGGATGTTGCCGATCGGTCCCATGCGACGCAGCATCTGCATCTGCTCGAGGAAGTCCTCGAGTGTCAACTCGCCCTGGCTGATCTTCTGTGCGGCGGCTTCTGCCTGCTCGGCATCCCAGTGCTGTTCGGCCTGTTCGATGAGGCTGAGCACGTCGCCCATACCGAGGATGCGGCTCGCCATTCGGTCGGGGTGGAAGACGTCGAAGTCCTCGAGCTTCTCACCGGACGACGCGAACATGATCGGCTGACCGGTCACCTCACGGACCGACAGGGCAGCACCGCCGCGAGCGTCACCGTCGAGCTTGGTGAGCACGACACCCGTGAATCCGACGCCGCTCTGGAAGGCTTCCGCGGTGGCCACCGCGTCTTGGCCGATCATCGCGTCGACGACGAAGAGCACTTCGTCGGGCTGAGTTGCCTCACGGATGTCGGAGGCCTGGCCCATCAGCTCCTCGTCGATACCGAGGCGACCGGCGGTGTCGATGAGCACGACGTCGTAGTGGTGATCGCGGGCCTCGGCGACGCCTGCGCGCGCGACGGCGACGGGATCGCCGTGGCTGACCGTGCCCAGATCGCCCGTCTGGCCGATGCTGGTCCCGGGATCGGGCGCGAACACCGGGACACCCGCGCGCTCGCCGACGATCTGCAGCTGAGAAACGGCACCTGGCCGCTGGAGGTCGCAGGCGACGAGCAGCGGAGTGTGACCCTGTTGCTTGAGCCAGTGGCCGAGCTTGCCCGCGAGGGTGGTCTTACCCGCGCCCTGCAGGCCCGCGAGCATGATGACGGTCGGCGCGCTCTTGGCGAACTGCACGCGGCGCGTCTCGCCGCCGAGGATGCCGATGAGCTCCTCGTTGACTATCTTGACGACCTGCTGGGCGGGGTTGAGCGCCTGCGAGACCTCGGCGCCCTTGGCGCGCTCCTTGATCCGGGCGATGAAGGCGCGCACCACGGGAAGAGAGACGTCGGCCTCGAGGAGGGCAAGACGGATCTCACGTGCGGTGCGGTCGATGTCGGCGTCGGACAGGCGTCCCTTGCCGCGCAAATCCTTCAGCGCACCGGTCAAGCGATCGGAGAGGGAGTCGAACATTGTTCCAGTGTCCCATGAGCCGACGTGTGCTCGCCGCAGCGGTGCGTCTCTCGTTCACCCTGCCGACCGTCGACAGGGTGAACGAGATCGTCAACTGATCGGGACGCCTGATCGTCCGGAGCCGGTCGTGCCCGCGGAGCCGCCGTCGCTGTCGTCCTCCGAACGCGGCTGAGGCGGTGGACATGCCACGATCACGGCATCAGCCAAGGCGGTACGCGCCTGCGGGGTGTCGTCGGCCAGACGAAGACAGAAGTTGTCGACGACGGTCGGCCCGAGAGTCGTCACCTTCGCCCACCGGACGTCGGCTCCCTGCTGCTCGATGACCTTGCTGACGCGACTGAGCAGACCCAGGCGATCGTCGGTGCGCAACTCCATCAGCACCTCGTCGTCGGACGGCGCGGAGGCCCAGAGGACCCGCGGCGGAGCGATGGCGAACAGCGCGGGTACCGCGTTCTTGGGATGCCCGGCACCATCGACGGCGGGATCGGTACTTCCCGCCGCGGCACCGGCTCCGATCCCCGGTGCGGCATTGACCGAGCCGATCGTCGGGATCGGCGAACTGCTTTCGCGCGCGTCGAGACGCTCGATGACGTCGATCTTGCCCTCCACGGCCGCGATCAACTGCTGGCGAAGCAGACCGGCCTCCGGCGGCGAGCCGAATGTCGGGACCACGACAAACGTGTTGACCGCGCGGCGTTGCCCGTCCGACGTCTCGATTCCCTGAACCGTCGCGGAGTGCGACCGCAACCCGTTCAACGCGACGACTCCCGCCATCTTCGACAGCAGACCCGGCGTGTCGGGCGCGACCATCACCACGGTGAACGTGTGCGGTCCCTCCCCCTGCGTGATGCTGACCGCATACTCACCGGACTCTGCGAGCGCACGCGTCTGCGCACTGAGCGGTTCGGGCTCCTCGGGGGTTTCGCCGTCGATCAGGCGCATCGTGCGTCGGACGAGATCGTTGATCAGCGACGCTTTCCACTCACCCCAGACACCGGGACCCGTGGCCCGTGAATCCGCTTCGGCAAGTGCCGCAAGTAGTTCCAGCAGCACCCTGTCGTATCCGAGAGTCTCTGCGACCTCTGTCGCGGTTGCCGGATCGTCGAGGTCGCGTCGCGTCGCAATCGACGGCAGCAACAGATGATGACGCACCAGCTCCGACAGCACGTCGACATCTTGCGGCCAGAGTCCGAACCTGTTGCCCACCTGTACGGCGAGTTCGGCTCCGACGATGCTGTGGTCGGCACCGCGTCCCTTGCCGAGGTCGTGGATCAGCGCACCGAGCACCAGCAGGTCGGGTCGCGAGACGCGGGTCGTCATCGAGCTCGCGTAGGCAGCGGTCTCGACGAGGTGGCGGTCGACGGTCCAGGTGTGCACCGCGTCTCGTGGCGGAAGATCACGGACCGCACCCCACTCCGGCAGGAGTCGGCCCCACAGCCCGGTGCGGTCGAGCGCCTCGATGGGATCGATCATGTGATGCCCGGAACCGAGCAACACCAGCAGGTCGCTCAGCGCTTCTGCCGGCCACGGCTCGCGCAGTTCTGGTGCGTAGTCGGCGAGCCGCGAGAGCGTCGAGGCGCTGATCGGCAGTCCGGTACGCGCCGACGCCGACGCGACGCGAAGGATGAGTCCTGGATCTTTGCTCGGAATCGCGTTGCGCGCCAACACGATCTCACCGTTGTGCTCCACCACGCCCTCGTCGAGCGGACGTCGGATGGGCGATCGCCTCAGCTTCGAGAGACCGCGGCGCGGTAACGCATTGCCCGCAGTCCGCAGGCCGACGTCGATCGAGTAGCTGATCGTGCGGGCGGAGTCGCTGATGACGCGCGCGAGGTCGAAGCGGTCGCCGATGCGCAGCGATGCACCCATCTCGTCGGCGTCCTGTGCGCGCACCTGCTCCCGGGGACGCCCGGCGATCCGGTGCAGTTCGGTACGGATGTCCAACAATCGGTGATAGGCCATCTGCGGCCCCGCATTCGGCGAATCGGGACGCAGGCCTCCCATGCCGTCGGTGAGTTGCGCGATGGCCAGCGCGCCGAGGAGTTGCACGTCGCGCAGGCCCCCGCGACCGTTCTTCAGGTCGGGTTCCGCGCGATGCGCGATATCTCCCGCGCGACGCCATCGATCCTGTGCGTGCTCGACCACTTCGGGGAAGCGGTGTCTGATCTCGGTGCGCCACTGCTGGCGCACTCCCCCGATCAGCAGCGACGACAGATCCTCGTCGCCCACGATGTGGCGCGCCTCGAGCAATCCCAGCGCGGCCGTGGTGTCCTCGGCGGCGACCTGCAGGGCCTGAGGGACCGTGCGCACGCTGTGATCGAGCGGAATGTTGGCGTCCCACAGCGGATACCAGAGTCCGTCGGCAACTTCTGAAAGCCGTTCGACGGCGAGGTCGTCGTGCAGCAGGATCAGGTCGAGGTCGGAATGCGGAAGCATCTCCCCGCGCCCGAGTCCGCCGACGGCGACGATCGCCAGTCCGCTGTGCGGCCTGATCCCGAGCTCGGCCGCCTTGCTTGTCAGCCAGAATTCGTGCAGGTCGACCAGAACCTGCCGTAACCCGGGGGCGTCGAGCCTCCCGGCACCGGTGGCCTCGGTGAGTTGCTTACGGGTACGTGCCAGGTCGGTCGCTGCGAGAGGGCCACCGCCTGGTCCCATTCCGGGCCGTGGCCCCGCACCCGACGAATCGTCGGACGCAGGGCCACGGTCGGAGTTGACGAAAGGCAACGGGCCTACAGCGCGTCTGCGCCGCGCTCGCCGGTTCGGACGCGAACGACCGACTCGACCGGGGAGACCCACACCTTTCCGTCACCGATCTTGCCGGTTCGCGCGGCCTCCACGATGACATCGACGACCTTGTCGACAGCCGCGTCGTCGACGACGACCTCGACTCGTACCTTGGGAACGAAGTCGACCGAGTATTCAGCGCCGCGGTACACCTCGGTATGGCCCTTCTGGCGACCGTAACCCTGCACCTCACTGACGGTCATTCCCAGAATCCCGGCCTGCTCCAGGCCGGCTTTGACGTCCTCAAGCGTGAACGGTTTCACGATTGCGGTGATGAGCTTCATTGGTTATCCCTCTCCACAGGATTCAGCGTAGTAGTCAACGACCGGGGATTCATGCCAGTTCGTACGCGGTCTCGGCATGTTCTGCCTCATCGATGCCACTCTTCTCCTCATCGGGCTTGATGCGCCAGCCGAGCGGCTTGAGCACCAGAGCGATGATCGCGGTGAGAACACCGGTGAACGCGAGTGCGAATGCGGCGATCACGATCTGCACCACGAGCTGCTTGTAGTCGCCGCCCCAGAACAGGCCCGTGTCCTTGGCCAGGAAGCCGATGCCGATGGTGCCCCAGAGTCCTGCGACCAGGTGAACACCGACGACGTCGAGCGAATCGTCGTATCCGAACTTGTTCTTGAGTCCGATGGCAACCGCTGCGAGAGCACCCGCGATCACGCCGAGGATGAGCGAACCAACCGGCGTCAACGCGCCACAGGCAGGGGTGATGGCGACAAGACCGGCAACGATGCCCGACGCCGCGCCAACGCTGGTGGCGTGCTTGTCGCGCACCCATTCAACCCCGAGCCAGCCGATCATTGCCGCCGCGGTTGCGGCAGTCGTGTTGACCCAGACCTTGCCTGCCGTCATGTCCGCGGCGAGCTCGGAGCCCGCATTGAAGCCGAACCAACCGAACCACAGCAGTGCGGCACCGAGCATCACGAACGGGATGTTGTGCGGCCGGTAGGCGGTCTTGCCGAAGCCGACACGTGCACCGACGATGATGGCCAACACCAGACCGGCCATACCGGCGTTGATGTGGACGACCGTGCCACCGGCGAAGTCGATCGGCGCCACGTTGGCGGTTCCGTCCGAGTTCGTGCCGAACATCCATGACGCGAAGCCCTTTTCGGCGTTCGACATCAGGCCGCCGCCCCACACCATGTGGGAGAGCGGGAAGTAGACGATGGTGGACCACAGCACCGAGAACACCAGCCAGGTGGAGAACTTCACGCGCTCTGCAACAGCCCCCGAGATCAGGGCGACGGTGATGACGGCGAAGGTGAGCTGGAAGGCAAGGAAGACAATGGCGGGAACGTGGGTGTCGACGCCGGTCCACAACACGTATGTCGGCTTGTCTTCGGTACCCGCCGTGTTCATCAGCTGATCGGATCCGAACAGCGAGAACGGATTCGAGAAGATGCCCCAGATATCGGAGTCACCGGTGACGGTATTTCCGAACGACTCCGAAAACCCCCACAAGACGTAGACGATGCTGACGGTCGCAACCGAGCCGAACGACATCATCATCATGTTCAGAACTGCTTTACCCCGAGACAAACCCCCGTAGAAGAAGGCCAGCGCTGGAGTCATCAGAAGAACCATCGACGCACTGGCCAGCATCCATGCTGTATTGCCGGCGTCGGGCTCTCCGAAAACACTATCCGGTAGTGCAGAGACCACTGTAGAAAACCTCCTCAGAGCGCGCCGACGGCTCGGCGCCTGCAAAGACTCTGTCGGGCAGTGGTTTCAGCTGTGGTGCTCCCGTGTTTCGAGCGTGTGAACCAAAGCCCGATTCACATTTCGCGAAGGTAAATCGCCAGGTGAATCGGACATGGCCTCAAAGGTTTTTCGCAGCTTACAGAAGCGCGTCGATGAACGCTTCCGGGTCGAACGGCGCGAGATCGTCGGCTCCCTCGCCGAGTCCGACGAGCTTCACCGGGACGCCGAGCACCTCTTGGACGTTGAACACGATGCCGCCCTTGGCGGTTCCGTCGAGCTTGGTCAATGCGACGCCGGTGATGTCGACGACCTCGGCGAAGACCTTCGCCTGAGTCAGTCCGTTCTGGCCGACGGTGGCATCGAGGACGAGGATCACCTCGTCGACGGGAGCCTTCTTCTCGACGACTCGCTTGACCTTTCCGAGCTCGTCCATCAGACCGGTCTTGGTGTGCAGACGTCCCGCCGTGTCGATGAGCACCACGTCGACGCCCTCGTCGATCCCCTTCGCGACGGCGTCGAATGCCACTGCCGCCGGGTCGGCCTGTTCCTTGCCGCGCACGATATCTGCACCGACGCGCTCGCCCCATGTCTGTAGCTGATCTGCCGCCGCGGCTCGGAATGTGTCGGCCGCGCCGAGCAATACGCGCCTACCGTCGGCGACGAGGACGCGCGCGAGTTTGCCCGTCGTCGTGGTCTTGCCGGTTCCGTTGACGCCGACGACGAGTACCACCGCCGGTGTGTCGGCATGAGGCAGCGCACGGATCGAACGGTCGAATTCGGGGTGTAGTTGTTCGACGAGCACCCTGCGCAGCAGTGCGCGAGCGTCGTCGGCGTTGCGCACCGGATTGGTGGCCAGCTCGGTGCGGAGCCGTTCGATGACCGCTTCGGTCGCGGCCGAGCCGAGGTCGGCCATGACCAGGGTGTCCTCGATCTCCTCCCAGCTCTCCTCGTCGAGGTCGCCTGCACCGAGCAGCCCGAGCATGCTCTTGCCGATCGCGCCCTGCGACCGCGACAGGCGCCCACGCAGCCGACCGAGTCGGCCTGCCGTCGGCTCGATCTCCTCACGCGGCGGAGCTGTGGCCGCAGCCTCCTCGTCCTCGATCTCGTCGATCTCTTCGATGATCTCGTCGGGACTCTCACCGACCGACTCGACGATCTCCTCGAACAGCGGGGTGGTGACCGACGAATCTGTGTACTCGTCAAGCGGCACCGATTCGCTGGTCAGCGCCGACTCTTCGGTGGTCGCACCGGTGTCGGTGCCGTCCGCGGTCGGTGCAGCGGTATCGGTGGTGTCTGCGGCCGGTGCAGTGGTGTCGCTAGTCGCAGTGTCGGTAGTCGCAGTGTCGGTAGTCGCGGTGTCTGCTGTCTCAACGTCGGCGGTATCGGGCAGCGTGACGTTGGTGATGCCGCGACGTTCCGAGTCGCGCGGGACCGATGCGTCGTCGCCGACGCCGGGCTGACCGTCAACCTCGGTCCGCTCGGTGGGCGCGATGGTCGGCTCGGGTGGTTGCGCGACAGCGGTTCCCGACGCCGCGCCACCCTGGCTGAAGCTGAAGCCCGACGACGCCTTGTACCCGCCTGAGCGATCGACCTGCGGTTTCGAGCCGTCTACGACTTGCGTCTGCTCGTCGTCGTGGAGGGAGATGCGTCGTCGACGCGCGAGTACGAGACCCGCGACGATCAACGCGAGGATGACGACGACCGCGATGACGATTCCGATGATGATTCCGGTGTTCACTGCTTCTCCAGTTCTTCCCGCATATCTCGGGCTGCGTTGTCCATCGTGCTCCTCCGCCGACTAGCGGAAGGGGCGTTCTCTATGTTGGCGCCCTGTTTGTCATGTTGGCGCCCTGTTAGTCGTCGCTGTGGTCACATCCGGCACGTCGGTCTCCTGCCCGCCGACGCCGTCTCCCCCATCTGTGCCGCCTCCACCCACTGCCGGCTGCGCGGTTGCCGTGACCGCGACGTTCTGGCCGCGCAGACGCTGTGAGATCACCGTCGTGATGCCGTCACCACGCATGCTGACGCCGTAGAGCGCATCCGCGACCTCCATTGTCGGCTTCTGGTGGGTGATCACAATGAGCTGCGACCGTTCACGCAACTGCTCGAAGAGGGTGATCAAGCGGCGCAGGTTGGTATCGTCGAGCGCTGCTTCGACCTCGTCCATCACGTAGAACGGTGAGGGTCGCGCGCGGAAGATCGCCACGAGCATCGCCACCGCGGTCAGCGACTTCTCGCCACCCGAGAGCAACGACAGCCGCTTGACCTTCTTACCCGGTGGACGTGCCTCGACCTCGACTCCGGTGGTCAGCATGTCTCCGGGTTCGGTGAGGATGAGTCGACCCTCGCCACCGGGGAACAGCGTCGAAAAGACTTGGGAGAACTCACGTTCGACGTCGGCGTAGGCCTCGGTGAACACCTGCAGGATGCGCGCGTCGACGTCCTCGACCACGTCGAGCAGATCCTTCCGCGCGGCCTTGACGTCCTCGAGTTGTGCAGACAAGAAGCTGTAGCGCTCTTCGAGGGCGGCGAACTCCTCCAGCGCGAGGGGATTCACCTTGCCGAGGGTGTTGAGGTCTTTCTGCGCCTTCTTCGCGCGCGCTTCCTGCGTCGCACGGTCGTACGGCAGCGGCGCGGGCGCGACGACGCTCTCCCCGCGCTCCTTGGCCTGCTCGTACTCGGAGATCTCCAACGCCGACGGCGGCATCGGGACGTCCGGGCCGTACTCGGCGATCAGATCGTCGGGCGACATCGCAAAGTTCTCGAGAATCTGCTCCTCGAGCTGCTGGATGCGCAACGCGGACTGCGCTCGGGCGACCTCATCGCGGTGCACGGAATCACGCAGGGCGTTGAGCTGATCGGTGAGTGCCGCCGCTCGACTCTTCAGCGCTTCGAGGGTTTCGGTGCGCGCACCTTTGACCTGCTCGAGCTCGTCGCGACCCGCCTGTGCTGTTGCGACCGCGCCGACGAGACGTTCGGAGACCGCGGTGGCAGCCTGGGCGACCTCGGCCGCCACCTGCGCCGCAACCCGACGAGCCTCGTCCTGGCGTCGGGTACGCTCACGGGCATCGCGTTCACGTTGGGCTGCACGACGAAGCGAATCGGCGCGGCCACGCACAGATGCGAGGCGCTCCTCTGCGGTACGCAGTGCCAGACGCGCTTCCATCTCACTCGAACGCGCACCAGCGACGGCAGCGGCAGCCGCCGAGCGTTCGCCCCCATCTCCCCCGACCTCGTCGGGTTCAGATGTCGACTCGTCACGCGCCAGGCGCAGGCGTTCCTGCAGCTCGGC
Source organism: Gordonia sputi NBRC 100414 (assembly GCF_000248055.1). Taxonomy (GTDB): domain Bacteria; phylum Actinomycetota; class Actinomycetes; order Mycobacteriales; family Mycobacteriaceae; genus Gordonia; species Gordonia sputi. The sequence goes on from NZ_BAFC01000051.1 coordinate 73,934, forward strand.
GAGGGTGGCGAGCATGTCGCCGCGACCGTCTTCTGCGCGGTCGCGCTGCCGCGTGAGCCGGTCGGCCTCCGACTGTGCCGCGCGGACTTCCTGACCCAGTCGGGCGAGTTGCTCGTAGGCTCCGCCGACGGCCGCATCCGACTCGTGGAGCGCGGCCAACGCCTCTTCGGCGGCCTCGCGGCGGGCGCGCTGTTCGGTCAGTGCACCTTCGAGGGCCGCCTGCGTCTCCTCGGTGGTCCGATGCGCCGCAGCGAGATCTGCGGTTGCGGTGTCGATCGCCGAGGTGACCTCCAACGTCGACGGGCGACGCGACGATCCGCCCTCCACCGACGCGGGGCCGATGCGGTCGCCCTCCCGCGTGACGCATCGAAGGCCGTGCCGTACCGCGAGGTCGACGCCTTGCTCGGCGTCGTCGACCACGACGACATCGGCGAGCAGATGCTCGACGGCACCCTTGATCTGTGACGGCGCGGTGACCACCGAGCTCGCCCAGACGGCGCCGTCGGGCAACGTGACCTCGCGACGCGGTGCGGCGTCGTCGAGTCCGCCGAGGAGCAACGACGCCCGGCCTCCGTCTCCGGTCTTCAACGCCTGCAGCGCGCGGACGGCAGCCAGCGCGTCGACGGTCGCAATCGCGTCGGCGGCCGGCCCCAGCGCTGCGGCGATGGCCGCCTCGAAACCCGAGTCGACAGCCAGCAGATCGGAAACGGAGCCCGCCAATCCCTCCGGCGCATTCTCGAGCAGCCACGCACCGCCGTCGTTGCGTTCGAGGCCCACCGAGAGCGCCTCGATACGGGCGCTCAGTGACGCGATCCGCTGCTCCGCCTCACGTTCGGCGGCCTGCAGCGACGCAACCCGCTCGTTCGACAGATTCAGCGCCGCGACGCACCGCTCGTGGTGTTCGTCGAGGCCCTGCTCCGAGGCCTCCATCTGGCTCAGTGATTCGGCTGCCGAATCCTGTTGCTGCGCAGCAGTTTCGGCGCGTTCGACGGCGGCTGCGATCGCAGCGGTGAGGCGCGACGCCTCGGCGTCGACGCCGTCGGCCTTGGTCTGCAGACTCTCGACCTGTCCCTCGAGTCGCGCCAGCCCCTCACGGCGATCGGCCACCGCACGCACCGCGGCCATGTGAGCCTGCTCCGCCTCCGCGGCGACACGCTCGTACTCCTCGAGTTCGAGCTTGGACACCTCCAGCGACTCGGCCGCGAGCGAGACCGCCTCGGCCATTTCGGCCTCGGTGAGTGCGGCCTCCTGCGCCTGGCGTTCGAGTTGTTCTGGATCGGGACCGCCGGAGCTGACCGTGGGCTCCGCGAGGTAGCGGCTGCGTTCGGTTGCGACCCGATTGGTCGCGTCGACACGCTCGGCGAGCGCCGACAACCGGAACCACGCCTGGCCTGCCGCCGCGGCAGCGGGAGTGACCTGGGCGAGATGGTCAGAGTGCTCGGCGACCTCGGCATTGACGGCGTCGAGCTCTGCGGTGACCTCGTCGGAGCGTCGTCGAATCTCTTCTTCGACTGCCGTGTGCTCGGCCATCTCCGTGCGTCGGGTCACCAGATCGTCTGCCGCCAACCGCAGTCGTGCGTCGCGGAGGTCGGCCTGCACCGTCTGCGCTCGGCGGGCGACCTCAGCCTGCCGTCCGAGCGGTTTGAGCTGGCGTCGCAGTTCGGCGGTCAGGTCGCTCAGACGCGCGAGATTGGCCTGCATCGAGTCGAGCTTGCGGACGGCCTTCTCTTTGCGCTTGCGGTGCTTGAGGACTCCTGCCGCCTCTTCGATGAACGCACGACGGTCCTCCGGCCGCGATTCCAGAATCGCCGCGAGGCGCCCCTGCCCGACGATGACGTGCATCTCGCGCCCGATACCCGAGTCGGACAGCAACTCCTGCACGTCCATCAACCGGCACGAACTCCCGTTGATCTCGTACTCGCCCGCACCGTCGCGGAACATCCGTCGCGTGATGGAGACCTCGGAGTATTCGATCGGCAGAGCGCCGTCGGAGTTGTCGATCGTCAGCGTCACCTCGGCCCGACCGAGAGGCGGCCGACCCGACGTCCCGGCGAAGATGACGTCTTCCATCTTGCCGCCACGCAGCGCTTTCGCACCCTGCTCGCCCATCACCCACGTCAGTGCGTCGACCACGTTCGACTTACCCGAGCCGTTGGGGCCCACCACGCAGGTGATGCCGGGCTCGAATCGCAGAGTCGTGGCCGACGCGAAGGACTTGAAGCCCTTCAGGGTCAGGCTTTTCAGGTGCACGACCGTTAAGCCTACCCATCACCCGATGCAGGCAGGCGCAACCGGGCAGGCGGTTGAGCGGCGGATCAGCGTTCGACGAATCCTTGCAGGTCACCCCGTGGCGCATCGAAACGTTCGACGACGAGGTCGACCCGACCGGGAGTATCGCCCGAACGGAGCAGGTCGAGCAGCGTGTGCACCTGCGGCTCGGCACCCTCCGCGACGACGAGCACCCGCCCATCGGCGAGATTCGTCGCAGAACCGACCAGACCGAGCTCCAGGGCGCGCGAGCGCGTCCACCAGCGGAATCCGACGCCCTGGACCTGTCCGTGAACGTGTGCGGTCATCCGAACGACCTGGTCGGAGCCATTCATCGGGGAGTCAGTCGCTCTCGATGACGAGTTCGACCTCGGTGCCCGCCTTGAGCGTGCGACCCACCGTGCACACCGAGTCGATCGCGCGCTCGACGACCACAAGCAGGCGCTCTGCAGCGGCGGGATCGAGTTCGGACAGGTCGACGTCGAGCACCTCGCGTAGGCGCGGGTACACCTCGTTCTCGCGGTCGGCGTCGCCCGAGACGCGGATCGTCGCGTCGTAGTCGTCGCCGAGGCGACGTGCCAGCGGGCGGTCCGACGACATCCCGGTGCATGCGGCAAGCGCGATCTTCAGCAATTCGCCGGGCGTGAACACACCGTCCACGTCTTGCGAGCCGATCAGGACTTCGGCACCCCGCGAGCTCTTGCCGGTGTAGCGGCGTGTTCCGGTCCGCTGCACCCACAACTCGGTGTGCGCCGAGCCGGCATCCGACTCCTGCGGCGCCGATGTGGTCGCGGACGAATTCTCGCTGGTCATCTGCGCGATGACTCCCTTCGCAATCGACTCTCGGCGCACCCGAGGCGCCGCTGGCAATAGTAGAACTGCTTCCGATGCCGTCTTATGCCGCGACATCTCTCATGCTGCGAGCAATGAACCGCTACTGCCGAGGCCTGGGCTGGCACTTCGGACAGAAGAACGAACCCCGGTTCATGAACTCCTCACGCCGCATCAGCGTCCCGCATCGGCGGCAGGGCTGGCCGGCCCGGCCGTAGGCGTTCAGCGAACGCTCGAAGTAGCCGGACTGCCCGTTAACGTTCACGTACAGCGCGTCGAACGACGTGCCGCCCACCGCCAACGCGTCGCTCATCACCGCGGTCGCGGCGTCGAGCAATTCGGCGAGCTTGCGTCGTGAGATGCCGTCGGTGACGCGCGCGCCGTTCAGTCGCGCTCGCCAGAGCGCCTCGTCGGCGTAGATGTTGCCGACACCGGAGATCAGCGACTGGTCGAGGAGTGCCCGTTTGACCTCGGTGTGCTTGCCGCGCATCCGACGCACCACGTCGTCACGGTCGAATGCGGGATCGAACGGATCGGGGGCGATGTGGGCGATCGAGCGGGGCAGCGCTCCGGAGTCGCCGGGCAGTTCATCGCCTGCGTCGACGTAGTCGTCGAGATGCCAGCCGCCGAAGGTTCGCTGGTCGACGAACCGCAGCTCATTGCCGTCATCGAGTGCCGCGCGCACCCGCAGATGCGTGTGGTCGGGTGCGCCGACACGGGCGACCAACATCTGCCCGCTCATGCCGAGGTGGACGACGAGCGCGAACCGGTCGACGCCGTCGGGCGCCGCGACGTCGAGCCACAGATACTTTCCGCGTCGGCGAGCAGCGAGAATCGTTGCGCCCCTGAGCCTTCCGACCAGATCGGGCGCATCGCCGACGTGTCTGCGGACGGCCCGCGGGTGTAGGACCTCGACGTCGGTGATCGTGCGCCCGACGACATGCTTCTCGAGACCGGCACGGACGGTCTCGACTTCGGGAAGTTCAGGCATCGCTCACGGCGTCACGCTCGGTGAGCGCCTGCCATGCCAGGGATGCAGCCTTCTGCTCGGCTTCCTTCTTGGTGCGTCCCACACCTTCACCGAGTTCTTCACCTGCGATCACCGCACGCGCAGTGAACTCCTTGCTGTGATCGGGGCCGGTCGAGCTGATCTGATACTGCGGGGGGCCGTAGCCACGCTCGGCGGCCAGCTCCTGCAGCGAGGTCTTCCAGTCGAGTCCCGCGCCGAGTTGTCCTGCGCGGTCGAGGATCTCGTCGAAGAGGTCGAGGATGATGCGCTGCGAGGTCTCCAGGCCGTGGTCGAGATACATTGCGCCGAAAAGTGATTCGAGGCCGTCGGCCAGAATGGAATCCTTGTCGCGGCCGCCGGTCATCTCTTCGCCGCGCCCGAGGAAGAGGTGACGACCGAGGCCGCCCTCGCCGAGACCACGTGCGACGTCGGCCAGTGCGTGCATGTTGACAACGCTCGCCCTGATCTTGGCCAGCTCTCCTTCGGGACGTTCGGGGTATCGCAGGTAGAGCCGCTCGGTGATCACCACGCCGAGGACCGAATCGCCAAGGAATTCCAGCCGCTCATTCGTGGGCAGACCACCGTTCTCGTAGGCATACGAGCGGTGCGTCAGTGCGAGTGTGAGCAGTTCATCCGCAATCGGTGTCCCGAGCGCTTCCAGCAACGACGCGACACCCCCGGAGTCAGCTCCCAGAGAGGCGACAGCGTCACGGTTGTCTGGTTGGGGTGCAGGCGACGCCGCGTCGTCGACACCGGTCACGCCGAGCCCCGTTCGCCGCTGTCGGAGTCCTGCGACCCCTTCTGCTCCAGCGAACCGAATTTGTCGGCGAGCTTGGCCCAGCGGGGATCGATGATCTCGTGGGAGTGGCCGGGTTCCGCGACGGCAAGCCGGACACCGCACTCAGCGCACAAGCCCGCGCAGTCCTCACTGCACAGCGGTGACATCGGGAGTTCGAGCGCGACGGCGTCGATGACGGCCTGCTCGAGGTCGATCCTGTCGTCGACGATCCGGTGGATGTCCTCGGAGTCGGTCGTCTGCTCGGTCTCACTGTCGGGGTAGGCGTACAGCTCGGTCAGGAACACCGTCACCGTGCCGTCGACGGGTTCGAGACAACGCACACATTGGCCCTCGGTCTCGCCGGAGACGGTGCCCGTGACCAGGACGCCCTCAGACACAGACTCCAGCCGTAAGTCGAGGTCGACGTCGGAATCCGCGGGTATCGCGATCATCTCCACGCCGATCCGATGGGGAGCGACGACCGTGCGATGGATCTCTTCCATCGTCCCCGGACGCCTGCCCAACGATCGGATGTCGAGGACGAAGGGATCGCGCTGCGCCTGCGCACCTTGAGTCACTGCATTCTCGGCCACATGTGCACCATACGCCCGACCAGGTCATTCATCGAACGACCCGACGCGCCACTCAGACCGCGAGCGGCGAGCTGTGGTCGTGCAGGTCTGCCGAACCGGGTCGTGCCTGTTCAGCACTCGTCCGACGAGCACCTGCATCGTCGACGCTGCGCGGGTATTCGACGTAGTCGTGCATGCCCGCGCCGGTACGCAACTGGTGGCGTCCACGGTTGACCGAGCGCAGGGTCCCGGTGAGGATCTCCTCGAACTCGGCGAGCTTCTCGTCGACATACACATCGCAGTCGCCGCGGAGTCGATCGGCCTCGGCGTGCGCGGCATCGATGATCCGCTCCGCCTCCGACTTCGCAGCCGCGACGACCTCGGTCTCGGAGACCAGGCGCTGCTGCTCGGCGATGCCGTCCGCGACGGACTTGTCGTAGGTGTTGTTTGCCGAGTCGATGGTCCGCTGCGCCTCGGCACGTGCACGCCCGGTGACGGCGTCGAACTCGCGTGCTGCGCTCGTCGACAGCCGGTGGGCTTCCGCGCTGGCCTCGTCGACCAGGTTCTTTCCGTGCGCGCTCGCCTCGTCGACCATGCGGTCGGCCTGCGCCTTGGCGTCGGCAAGGAGGCGGTCGGCCTCGGCACGAGCGTGCGCGAGCATGGCGTCGGACTCCGACTCCGCGGTGGTCACGACCTTGTCGGCGTGATCGGCGGCGTCGCCGAGCATGTTCTCGCGCTGGTCGAGCACGTCCTGGGCGTCGTCGAGCTCGCCCGGAATCGAGTCCTTGATGTCGTCGAGCAGTTCGAGGACATCGCCACGCGGCACGACACAGCCGGCCGTCATGGGAACACTTCGTGCCTCTTCGACGATGGCCACGAGTTCGTCGAGAGCTTCAAATACCCGGTACACAGCTACCCCAATCCGGCTCATGCCATTACTTGTCAGTGAGACCTGTGTCGTCGTGACGCGGGTCCGCCTGAGACTGATGTGACTATTGTGCCGAATGTGATCGCTGGGATTACGGAGCCGGATGATATGGGCGTGTCGCCTGTGGCGATTGTGACTACGGGTCAGCAGTGAACGTCAGACTGTCCGCTCCCCCGCAAGGACCGCCTCGAGACGTCGGTGGATGTGCGGTGCGAGGTACGGCGACGCGTCGCCACCGAGCTTCGCCACCTCTTTGACCAGCGAACTCGAGACATGAGCGAAGCGCGGATCGGTGAGCATGAAGACCGTCTCGACATCTGCGAGCTCGCGATTCATCTGCGCCATCGGGAGTTCGTAGTCGAAGTCGACGCCAGAGCGCAGCCCCTTCACCAGGACTCCGATGTTCTTCTCGGCCAGATAGTCGACGAGCAGACCGGTCCATCGGTCGACGCGGACGTTGGGCAGATCGGCACAGTCCTCCTCGATCAACGCGATGCGTTCGTCGATGCTGAACAGGCCATGTTTGTTGGGATTGACCACGACGAGAACCACGATCTCGTCGAAGGCCGACGCCGCACGTTCGACGATGTACCGATGTCCCCTGGTGAACGGATCGAAGGAACCTGGAATCACTGCGCTGCTCATGGCGTAAACCTACCGATCTCCACGCGGGTCTCCCCGTAGACCTTCTCCACGATGAGATCGAACTCCTCGGGCCATCTCGGCGCCGACGACCGCGCGTCTCGTTCGACGACGACGAGCGCGTCGTCCGCGAGCCACCCGTCGGAGCTCAAGCGCTCGAGATCGGCCTCGACGTCCGCGGTGTCCAGCGCGTACGGAGGGTCGGAGAAAACCAGGTCGAACGGCCGGCCTGCTCTCGCTGTCGCGAGGTACGACCCGACCGAGGACGTCACCACCTTCGAGCGACCGGACAGATCGAGCGACCGCACATTCGCGCTGATGACCGAGGTGGCCCGCTTTCGGCTGTCCACCAATACAGCCGACGCCGCACCGCGCGAGAGGGCTTCGATCGCGAGCGCCCCCGAGCCCGCATAGAGGTCGAGGACTCGCGAGTCGTCGAAGTCGATGCGCGCGGCGAGCGCACTGAACAGAGCCTCGCGCACCCTGTCGGAGGTCGGGCGGGTGCCGTCGTCGGGCACGGTCAGCCGTCGCCCACCGAGAGCGCCTGCGATGATCCTCGTCATCGTTCGTATTCTGCTCGCCATACTTACCCGATGAGAACGCCGGGTCTCAGCCGTCCGACACCGACAAATCGCACAAACGTGACCCCTATCACAACCGGCGTTGAACAGTGCCGACGGCGGGGTTTCGGTGTCCGATTCCGGCAGCAGCATGACTTCGCCGACACACATTGTTAACGTCAGGAACGTTATGAGCCCCTCCACAACGAGAACGGCCCCATCAACTGTCCTGACGATCGACTACCGGACGCCGACGGTGTCCGACGGAACCAGACTCTGGGAAATCGCCTCGGATTCACAGGTTCTCGACGTCAACTCGAGTTATGCCTATGTGCTGTGGTGTCACGACTTCGCCGACACCTCGATTGTCGCCGAAGTCGATGGTCGTGCAGTCGGTTTCGTCACCGGTTATCGACGCCCCGCTGACCCGTCGACCCTCATGGTCTGGCAGGTCGCCGTCGACGATGACTTCCGCGGACACGGAATCGCAGCAAAGATGCTGCACCAGTTGTTCGATCGCGTCCGGCGCAGTTCGGTGGTGGCCATGCACACCACCATCAGCCCCGACAACGTTGCGTCCCAACGTCTTTTCGCGTCGGTCGCACGAGATCGCGGCCTGGACTTCGTTCGACGCGACCTGTTCGCCGTCGACGATTTCCCAGATGCACACCAGCCGGAGGATCTCTACATGCTCGAACCGAAGGTCGGCGAGCCCTAGTACTTCTGGCGCGGGTTTTCTCACCGGCGGACGTGTTTCCCACCGGTACGTTCTCGCTGGTAGCGGCTAACGCGGTCTTACTGACGAACAGTCTTCGGCGAGACGATCCGCGACGGAGAGCCGTTGCGCCCGAACACAATCCGCACGCGTCGAACAGTGGCGCGCCGCTTTAGTAAACGCGTATATGCGCGTCCCCACAGCACTTCTCGAGAGCTCCGCTCCGAAGTGGACTGTGGCCCAGATATTTCCCACATTGGAGGATGCACGATGCAACTTCTCGACACCACCATCGACGACTCGGTCTTCACCCAGAACGAGTCCGAAGTCCGCAGCTACTGCCGCAACTGGCCGACCGTGTTCGGTCGCGCGCGTGGCTCGTGGATCACCGACACCGAGGGCCGCGAATATCTCGACTTCTTCGCGGGCGCAGGCGCCCTGAATTACGGGCACAACCATCCGGTCCTGAAAGAGGCTCTCCTCGAGTACATCTCGGCGGACGGCATCACCCACGGGCTCGACATGGCGACCGTCGCCAAAGGGCAGTTTCTGGAGACGTTCCACGACAAGATCCTGGCGCCCCGTGACCTCGACTACAAGGTCCAGTTTCCCGGACCGACAGGCACCAACGCCGTCGAGTCGGCGCTGAAGCTGGCTCGCAAGGTGACCGGCCGCGAGTCGATCGTGAGCTTCACCAATGCTTTTCACGGCATGACGCTGGGATCGCTCTCGGTGACCGGCAACTCCATGAAGCGCGCGGGCGCGGGCATCCCACTCGTGCACGCCACGCCGATGCCCTTCGACAATTACCTTGACGGCACCGTCGAGGACTTCAGCTGGTTCGAGCGCGTGCTCGAGGACTCCGGCAGCGGCCTCAACACCCCGGCCGCGGTCATCGTCGAGACGGTGCAGGGCGAGGGCGGCGTCAACGTCGCACGTGCCGAGTGGCTGCGTGGGCTTGCCGACCTGTGCAAGCGTCGCGACATCCTGCTGATCGTCGACGACGTCCAGATGGGCTGCGGTCGCACGGGCGAGTTCTTCTCCTTCGAGGAGGCGGGCATCGAGCCCGACATCGTCACCATGTCGAAGTCGATCAGCGGTTACGGACTGCCGATGGCACTCGTGTTGATTCGTCGAGACCTCGACGTCTGGGCACCCGGCGAGCACAACGGCACATTCCGCGGCAACAACCCCGCATTCATCACGGCCACCAAGGCCATCAACGAGTTCTGGTCCGACGACCAGCTCACCCGCGACGTTCACCGCAAGGGACGCCAGATCGACGAAGTCTTCTCGGCGCTGTCGGAACGCCACGAAGGCTTGTCGACGCGAGGACGCGGGATGGTGCGCGGCCTCGTCTTCGACGAGCCGACGCTCGCGGCCAAGGCATGTGCGCGGGCCTTCGGGTCCGGACTGCTCGCCGAGACGTCGGGACCGTCGGATGAGGTTGTGAAACTTCTTCCGCCACTGAATATTTCCACTGAAGAACTTGACCGCGGGCTCGGCATTCTCGTCGATTCCGTGGAGGAGGTGATCGCATGATCGTCCGTACCACCAATGAAATCACCGGCACCGAGCGCGAGGTCGCCGACCCCAAGGGCAACTGGGTCTCCAAGCGCATCGTCCTTGGCGGCGACGGCGTCGGATTCTCGTTCCACGAGACCACCATCAAGGCCGGCAGCGTCAACGAGTTCCACTACGCCAACCACATCGAAGCGGTGTGGCTGGTGGAGGGCGAGGGAACTCTCCTCGATCGCGAGACCGGGCAGACCTATCCCCTGGCCGCTGGATCGATGTACCTGCTCAACGGACACGAGCGCCACACGGTGACGGCTGAGACGCAGATGCGCATGCTCTGTGTGTTCAACCCGCCGGTCGTCGGCACCGAGGTACATGACGAGAACGGCATCTACCCGCTCGTCACCGTCCCGGAGCAACCGAACGGCAAGCACGCGAACGCCTGACCGCGCGAGCACTAATCCGCCTGCGGGCCCCGCACTCCCCTCGGGAGTCCGGGGCCCGCAGGCGTCTGTTCCACCCCATCTGCGCCGTCTGAAGCCTCGGCCGCGCCTGAGGGCTGCGACGCGGCGCTAACCTGGATGTATGCGCACGCGGTTACAGATCGGCTGGACGCCGGCCGAACCGACCCCACTCGACGACGATCTTGATGCCCGCATCGAGCAGATGCACAACCTCCTCGACGGCCGACGCGTCGTTGCGCTCACCGGCGCAGGAATCTCCACCGACTCGGGCATCCCCGATTACCGCAGCCCAGGCGCGCCGGTTCGGACGCCGATGACGCTGGAGATGTTCCTGTCGTCACCCGACTTCCGCCGCCACTACTGGGCACGCAATCACCTCGGCTGGCGCCACATGGACGCTGCGCGGCCCAACGCGTCGCACCACACGCTCACCCAACTGCAGCGTCGCGGCGCACTGACGACGGTCATCACGCAGAACGTCGACATGCTGCACACCAAGGCCGCTACACGCGGGGTGATCGAACTGCACGGCTGCTATGGACGTGTGCGGTGCCTCGACTGCGGCGACACCATCTCTCGACGAGGCCTCGCGCAGACCCTGGAAGCCCTCAATCCGGGATTCGCCGAACGCGTGGCCGGCCGCGGCGCGATCGAGGTGGCGCCGGACGCAGACGTGACACTCGACGACACAAGTGACTTCGTCGTCGCCGACTGCTCGATGTGCGGCGGAACCCTCAAACCCGACATCGTCTACTTCGGCGAGAATGCGTCGAAGACCACCGTGCAGCAGGCATTCTCGGCAGTCGACGACGCCGACGCGATGATCGTCGTCGGCTCGTCGCTCACCGTCATGTCAGGCTTGCGGTTCGCCCGGCACGCGCACCGCACCGGCAAACCTCTCGTAGTGATCAACCGGGGCATCACGCGCGCCGACGACATCGCCGATCTCAAGATCGACCACTATTGCGGCAGTGTGCTCGCCGCGCTGACCCCACACGCTGCCGCCTGAGCGGTCCCGCGGCGCAGATCGTTACAGCTTTCAGACCGCCAACCTGTACCGGTACATATCGACACGCCACGGCGCGTGGTTTTCTGTGCGGAGCAGACTAGACGGCGACCAGGTCGTCGGCGTGAATCACGGGGCGGTGCAACTCGTTCGGTAGTTCCGACGTCGACCGCCCGACCATGCGGGCGACGTCGTCGGAGTCGTAGCTACTGACGCCTCGCGCGCGCACGGTGCCGTCGTTGTCGACCAACTCGACGACGTCACCGTCGTAGAAACGCCCACGCACCCCGACGACCCCCGCACCGAGCAGCGAGCGCCGCCTGCGTGCGACAGCCGCGACGGCGCCGTCGTCGAGCACGATCTGTCCCCGCGCGTCGGCGGCATGCCTGACCCAGAAACGCCTGGCGGACAAGCGTTCCGGCCTCGCTGCGAACACCGTGCCGACCGATCCGTCGCCGAGCGCGCGATCGGCGTCTGCGGCGGCGGCCAGCAGGACCGGAACGCCCGCGTCGGCCGACAGTCGCGCTGCGGCGAGCTTCGACGCCATGCCGCCGGTGCCCAGCGTGCCGCCCGAGCCCGCGATCACGCCGTCGAGATCTTCGGGCCCGTTGACCTCGTCGATGAAACGTGCGCGCTGACCGTCGGGGCCCACCTTGCGCGGATCACCGTCGTAGAGGCCGTCGACGTCGGAGAGCAGCATCAGAGCGTCGGCGCCCGCGAGATGCGCGACCAACGCGGCGAGACGGTCGTTGTCACCGAAGCGAATCTCGTTGGTGGCCACCGTGTCGTTCTCGTTGACCACCGGGACGGCGTGCAATGCCACGAGTCGGTTGAGCGTGCGCTGTGCATTGGCATGGTGCGCGCGGTTGGAGATGTCGTCCGCGGTCAGCAGTACCTGCCCGACCGTGCGCCCGTACCGGTGAAAGGACGTGCCCCAGGCGTGCGCGAGAGCCAACTGCCCGACGCTCGCGGCAGCCTGTTTGGTGGCAAGATCTGTCGGTCGCTTCTTCAGGCCGAGCGGCGCGATACCCGCGCCGATGGCACCCGACGACACCACGATGACGTCCGAGCCCGCTCGCATGCGCGCTTCGAGTGCATCGGTGAGCCGATCGAGCCGGTCACGGTCGAGTCCGCTGTCGAGGTCGGTGATCGCCGACGACCCGATCTTTACGACGATGCTGCGAGCTGCAGCGATCGATTCGCGAACGTCACTCACCGTCGGTCTCGTCCTGCAGTCCACGACGCAGACGTCGCGCTTCCTTACGCTCGGCGGCACCCACACGCTCCGACCGATCAAGCCGAATGTCGGTGCCGCGCCCGGTGATCGGCACATCGTCGCCCATCGGGGTCGTCGGCTCCCAGTCGAAGCTGACGTCGCCGATGGTCACCGGCGCGCCCGGCTCCGCACCGAGGCGGACCAACTCGTCCTCGACGCCGAGACGGTTGAGACGGTCGGCGAGATAGCCGACGGCCTCGTCGTTGTCGAACTGCGTTTGCGCGATCCAGCGCTCAGGCCGCGTACCGCGCACGATGAAGCCGCCAGGCGTGGCGGGATCGGCAACGACCGTGAAACCACTGTCGTCGATGGCCTTCGGACGGATCACTGGACGACGAGCGACGGGCTTCGGATGTGCCTCGCGGTACTCGTCTACCATTCTGGCGAGCGCGTCTGTCAGTTCCTTGAGCCCCTGATGTGCGACGGCGGAGATCCGGTATACGGGCCAACCACGTTCTGCGAGTTCGGGTTCGACGAGATCGGCCAGTTCGTTGGCCTCGGGCACGTCCGTCTTGTTCAGGATCACCACGCGCGGGCGCTCGGCGAGGTCGCCGAGACCGTGATCGGTGTGCAGAGCGGGTTCGTACGCGGCGAGTTCGGCTTCGAGCGCGTCGATATCGGAGATCGGATCACGACCCGGTTCCAGCGTGGCGAGGTCGACGACGTGGGCGAGAACCGCACACCGCTCCAGGTGCCGCAGGAATTCCAGCCCGAGTCCTCGGCCACTCGATGCGCCCGGAATGAGGCCCGGCACGTCGGCGATGGTGAACACACCACCGGCGGTCTGCACGACGCCGAGGTTGGGCTGCAGTGTGGTGAACGGATAGTCGGCGATCTTCGGCTTGGCCGCAGAGAGCACCGACACCAGCGACGACTTGCCCGCCGACGGGAAGCCAACGAGTCCGACGTCGGCGACGGACTTCAGTTCGAGAACGAGATCGCGGTGCTGCCCCTCCTCACCGAGGAGCGCGAAGCCCGGCGCCTTGCGCGCCTTGGACGCCAGCGCCGCGTTGCCGAGTCCGCCACGTCCGCCCGAGGCGGCGTCGAACGTCGTACCCTCCCCGACCAGGTCGGCAAGGATCGTTCCGTTCTCGTCGAGCACGACGGTGCCGTCCGGCACGTGGAGGACCAGATCGTCGCCATTGGCGCCGCTGCGGTGATCGCCCATGCCGGGCGTCCCGTTACCCGCCTTGGCATGCGGCCGGAAGTGAAAATCGAGCAGTGTGTGCACCTGAGGGTCGACGACGAGCGTCACGGACCCACCGTTGCCACCGTTACCACCGTCGGGTCCGCCGAGCGGCTTGAACTTCTCCCGATGCACCGACGAACAGCCGTGGCCACCATTGCCCGCAGCGACGTGAATCGTCACCCGGTCGACGAACCGCGACATGACGTCCTTTCTCGTTCGTAGGCCGTGAGCGCGGATCGCGCTGTCGGACCATCGAACCTGATCTTCTCGTTGTGGAAATACAACCTCGTTGTAGAAATACAACAGGGCGGGCCGGGTGCATATGCCCCTGGCCCGCCCTGTCGTTGAGAGCTGTGCTCGAAAACCGCTAGGTCAGGCCTGTGCGGTCTCCGGAACGATGTTCACGGTCTTGCGGCCACGCTTGGTGCCGAACTGCACCGCGCCCGACTCGAGAGCGAACAGGGTGTCGTCGCCACCGCGACCGACGTTGACGCCCGGGTGGAACTTGGTGCCGCGCTGGCGGATCAGAATCTCGCCTGCGCTGACCTGCTGGCCACCGAAGCGCTTCACGCCGAGGCGCTGCGCGTTGGAATCGCGACCGTTGCGCGAACTGGACGCGCCCTTCTTGTGTGCCATTTTCTCGTCCTCCTGGCTACCTGAGTGTGTTGCAGTTGGGGATCAGGGGCTGGGCCCCGGAAATTACTTGATACCGGTGACCTTGAGGACCGTCAGCTTCTGACGGTGACCCTGGCGCTTGTGGTAGCCGGTCTTGTTCTTGAACTTGTGGATACGGATCTTGGGGCCCTTGACGTGCTCGACCACCTCGCCGGTGACCGAGATCTTGGCGAGCTTGTCCGCATCGGTGGTCAGGGTCGAGCCATCGACGACAAGCGCCACGGGCAGGCTCACGCTGCTGCCGGGCTCGCTGTCGATCTTCTCGACCTTCACAATGTCGCCCTCAGCGACCTTGTACTGCTTACCGCCGGTCTTGACGATCGCGTACGTTGCCATCGAAGCTGTCCTCTTACTCATCATCGGGCTCGCTGCGCGTACGTCGCGCACGAGCGTTGTGGGTGTGTGCGTCCCGGTGCGGTCCGCACGGCATCGGGCATTGCTGCCCGGGATGCTCACGGATCACACCAGAGGGCCTGTCCGCGGGTCTCGTCAGCAGTGCTCATCGCATGATCGGCACAGCTCGAACCCTCCGCGGAAGGCGACCAATCAAGATTACGGGACCGGTCGCCGCTGGGTCAAACTCGCCATATCATGCCGGGCCTGCCGACGTGGTGGTCAGTCCTCCACAGGTGGTCCAGCGGGACGTCCGGCCGTGCGCCTACGTGGTCGGCGTCGCACCGCAACGGTGGTCGGCGACGACGAGACCGGGCCGAACGTGGTCAACGGGGCACGCGTGGGCGCATCGTCTGCGAGAACCACCGGCTCGGCCGCTCCGGTCGGCGACGCCGCCCGACGGACCGCACGGCGTCGACGCTTCGGCGCCTCTGCCCCGTTGGTCGACTGTGCGTCCTGTCCTGCCGGCTGTGCACTCTCTCCGGTCGACTGTGCGTCCTGTCCGGTCGTCTGTGCGTCCTGTCCGGTCGACTGGGCGTCCTGACCCGCCGACTGTGCGTCCTGACCCGTCGACTGTGCGTCTGCCGAGCCATTCGACGACGACTCGTCATCGACAACGACTGCCTCGACGTCGATGACCTCGCCGTCCTCGTCGTGCGTGTGGGCCGCCATCGCGCGGAACATCGGGTGCTCCGCCGGGTTGTGAGCGGGCTTCTGCTCGGCCGGTTCCGCCTTCTTCTTGTTGCGTCGCGAGCGCTTCGAGCCGGTGTTCTCCGACTTTGCGCCGTCGTCGGACGTCACCTCGACAGGACTCGAATGCACGATGATCCCGCGGCCGCCGCACGTCGTGCAGGTCGTCGAGAAAGCTTCGAGCAGGCCGGTACCGAGGCGCTTACGTGTCATCTGCACGAGGCCGAGCGATGTCACCTCGGACACCTGATGGCGCGTGCGATCGCGCGACAACGCCTCCGTGAGTCGACGCAGCACCAGGTCGCGGTTGGATTCGAGCACCATGTCGATGAAGTCGACGATGATCATGCCGCCGATATCGCGCAGACGCATCTGCCGCACGATCTCTTCGGCCGCCTCGAGGTTGTTGCGGGTCACCGTCTCTTCGAGGTTGCCCCCGGAGCCGGTGAACTTGCCCGTATTGACGTCGACGACGGTCATCGCCTCGGTGTGCTCGATGATCAGCGTGCCGCCCGACGGCAGCCACACCTTGCGGTCGAGTGCCTTGGCGAGTTGCTCGTCGATGCGGTGCACGACGAAGGAGTCCGGTGCGTCGGCGCGCGGACGCTCGAAGCGCTCCACCCGATCCATGAGGTCGGGCGCAACCGAGCTCACGTAACCCTCGACGAGGTTCCACGCCTTATCGCCTTCGACGACGAGCTTCTTGAAGTCCTCGTTGAACAGGTCGCGGACCACGCGGACCAGCAGGTCGGGCTCCTCGTAGAGCGCGCGCGGCGACACCGATCCCTTGTTGGCCTTGCCGAACGCCTCATCGATCGACTTCCACTGCTTCTCGAGTCGCTCGATGTCGGCAGCGAGGTCGTCGGCGCTCACACCCTCCGACGCGGTACGGATGATGACACCCGCATCGTCGGGGACCAGCTTGGCGAGGATCTGCTTGAGCCGCTTGCGCTCGACGTCGGGAAGCTTGCGGCTGATACCGGTCGACGTTCCACCCGGCACGTAGACCAGGTAGCGACCGGCCAGCGAGATCTGCGTGGTCAGTCGAGCGCCCTTGTGCCCGACCGGGTCCTTGCTGACCTGCACGAGCACCGGATCGCCGGGCTTAAGGGCCTGTTCGATCTTGCGTGACCCACCGTCGAGTCCTGCAGCGTCCCAATTGACCTCGCCTGCATAGAGCACGCCGTTGCGACCGCGACCGATGTCGACGAACGCGGCCTCCATGCCGGGCAGCACGTTCTGCACGCGCCCGATGTAGATGTTGCCGACCATCGACGACGACGTCTCCGTGGTGACGAAGTGCTCGACGAGCACACCGTCTTCGAGCACGGCGACCTGCGTGTAGTCCTCGACGGGAGTGACGTGATCGTGCTCGTCGGACTGCGAGAGCCGAACATTGGCACTGCGCTCACGC
Organism: Gordonia sputi NBRC 100414; assembly: GCF_000248055.1. Classification (GTDB taxonomy): domain Bacteria; phylum Actinomycetota; class Actinomycetes; order Mycobacteriales; family Mycobacteriaceae; genus Gordonia; species Gordonia sputi. Next base: position 90,862 of record NZ_BAFC01000051.1, read on the forward strand.
ACCACCATCACGCGGTCGACGGCCTCGCGGCGCGCGAGGAACTCCGACTCGCTCAGGATCGGTGGTCGACGACGCCCGGCGTCTCGACCGTCGCGACGTCGCTGGCGCTTGGCCTCGAGCCGCGTCGACCCCGAAATCCCCTGCACCTCGTCGCGGGCGCGCTTGCTGCGCGGCTCCCGCTCGTGGACGACAGTGTTCGGCGGATCGTCGGGCGACGACGCGTCGTCGGATTCGGCTCCACCCTTACGGCGACGACGGCGCCTGCGGCGCTTGCTCGACGTTCCGTCTCCGGAATCGGCATCGTCGGAGTCGTCGGCGTTATTGTCTGCGTCCTGACCATTGGACTTGTCGGCAGAATCGTCCGAGGAGTTGGAATCGTCGGACGAGCCCGGACCCTGTCCGCGCCCATCAGCCTGATTCTCGCCTTCAGCGTTTTTACCCTCTGCTGGCTTGCCCTTGCCGGACTTCTTCCGCTTCTTGCCAGCGGGTCGATCGCTGCCCGACTGATCGGAATTGGATTGATCGGCGTTGGACTGATCGGAGTCGGACTGGTCCGAATCGGACTGACCGGAAACCGACTGGTCGGAATCGTCAGACGCCGCGGAGTCGGTGTCGTCGTTCTGATCACGCTCGTTCTGGTCACCGCGACCACGACCGCGACCACGACGACCGCGGCGACGTCGACGATTGCGGCCGCCTTCATCGCCGGAGCTGTCGTTGTCGGCGCCTTCGTTGTCGGCGCCTTCGTTATCGGTCGGGTCTGCGGAGTCCTCGGCACTCTCGTCGGCCGCGTTCGGCGTCGAACGACCAGACGTCGAAGGCTCGGACGTGGGTCGACCGCTGTTGGCGCGACGCTGCGAGTCATCCGACGAAGAGTCGGCCGTGGCGTCCTCGCCGCTCTTGCGGTGACGACCGCTGGGCGCGTCAGACGCGGCGGCCGGCTGCGGGGGAAGGAAGAGCGGGCTGGCCGCGATCTCTTCGGCAGGTGACGCGACGTGCGGCTTCTCGGTCTCGATCGCGGAGAAGAGCGAATGCGTGTGCGACGCATGCGACTCTGCGCTCTGCTCGACGTCGGCGACCTCTGCGGGGGCGGACGGCTGCGACGCCGCCACTCCTGGCAACTCGGCTCCTGGCACCTCAGCTTCGGGTGCGTCGGATGCTGGTGCATCGGGTGCTGGTGCAGCGTCGACGGCCTCGGTCACGCCCGCAGGTTCACCCTGGTCAGACACTTCGGCAGGCTCTGTCGGTTGAGTTGCCTTGGCCTGCTCCTCGGTGGCGGGCGCCGCCTCGTCGACGGGTACGGCGGTGTCGTCGACCTCGACGTCGTTGCGTACACGGTCGGCGACGGCCTGAGCCATGCTGCGCTCGACGCTCGATTGAGCACTTCGGCTGGGCCAGCCCAGTTCCGCGAGGTGCGCGAGCACCTGCCTACTCGTGAGGCCGAGCGTGCGCGCCAGCGCGTGCACCCGAAGCTTGCTGGGAAAATCCTCCGCCGAGCCTGACGCAGCGTTCGCGTCGATCGGCGACCCGTTGTCGGTCACTGATGTCTCCTTGAACCCCCGGGCGCGACAATGTCGGCGGCCACGCGGGGGTCTCTCGTGTGTCCCGGTCCTGTGCGGACCGGTGTTATATGGTCTCCGCGCTCCTGGTGTTCCGTTGTCCGGAGTCCGCAGGTTGCGCTCTTGCTGGGTGATGAGGTCCGTCATGCCTTCCACGCCACGCGTGGCGGTCTGAACCGCCCCGTCGGGTCTGTTCCCGACGTCGATGGGGAAAGCGATCTGCCGAACGTGTGCTGTGCGGATCGCTGCCACTGGCAACAATCTCCACTGCGGTGTCCGACGCCGAACGCCATCGTCGTCATCACGAGCAGAGTGTGTTCGCGATAACCAAGCAAGTATCCCACACGGTGCGACGTATCCCGCAAACTATGCGATAAAGCGCGCGTCAGCGGCTTGACAACCGCCGACGCGCGCTGGAATACGCGGGGTCTTTCTCAGTCGGTCAGCGCGGGAAACCAGAGCGCGATCTCACGCTCGGCCGATTCCGGCGAGTCCGATCCGTGGACCAGGTTGTACTGAGTGCTCAGCGCGTAGTCGCCGCGAATCGTACCTGGCACGGCCTTCTCCACGGGGTCGGTTCCGCCCGCGATCTGGCGGAATGCGGCGACAGCTCGCGGCCCCTCCAGCACGGCGGCGACCAGCGGACCCGACGTGATGAACTCGACCAACGACGGGTAGAAGGGCTTGCCCTCATGCTCCGCGTAGTGCTTGGCCGCGAGGTCGTCGCTGACGTTTTTGAGCTCGAGTGCCGCGAAGGTCAGGCCTTTGCGCTCGATGCGGGCGAGGATGTCGCCGACGAGCGAACGCGAAACGCCGTCGGGCTTGATGAGTACCAGAGTCCGTTCAGTCACGAGCACACTGTAGCGACCCGACGCCCACACTCCACTCCGACCTCGTAATTCGAATCCCACCATATTCAATTCCGATGGGGCACTACTTGTCGGTCAGGGGCAGTATTTGGGCTCGATCGGGAAGAAGCCGTAGTCAAAGAGATTGCCCGCGCTGGTGTGCGAGTTGATGATCACCTGGACGCATCCGCCCGGCGAGGCGAGTGCGGCGGTCACCGCCCTGTCGAACTGGCCTGCGAAGGCAAGGTTCGCTGGCCGATAGGAATCCGGCACCGGCAGTGCTGCGACGGCCTGCGGCAGGTTCATCGAGTCCATGCGCTTGGTGAGGTCATGCGTCGCGATGTAGCCGAACGCCTCACCGGGAACAGGCATCGGCGGTCCCGGCGTCGGGAGCGCAAGGTCGGAGGGCGCCACCGACTGCGGTGTCGCCGATTGGGGAGCGACGGACTGGGGCGTCGTCTTTTCGGGAGCGGCCACTGCCTCCGGCGCGCTGATCACACCCAGGGGTACCAGCGCCATCGAGGCTGCTGTCGCCGCGGCGAGCCGCAAGTTTCGCGAGGTCTTCGCTGCGGTGTGGTTGATACGGGTGGTCGGTGCGCTAAAGGTCACGCGACTCCTCTCGGTGTGATGACGTGTCCGACGTCGTGCGGGACTCCTCGTCGCCAGCGGCTAGGAGGCGTCGTTGGATAACCATGGTTGTTTCAGGGAACGTCGACTGCCCCCGGCGCTTGCGCCTCGTCATTGTCCCCGGCGCTTGCGCCTCGTCATTGTCCCCGGCGCTTGCGCCTCGTCATTGTCCCCGGCGCTTGCGCCTCGTCATTGTCCCCGGCGCTTGCGCCTCGTCATTGTCCCCGGCGCTTGCGCCTCGTCATTGTCCCCGGCGCTTGCGCCTCGTCATTGTCCCCGGCGCTTGCGCCTCGTCATTGTCCCCGGCGCTTGCGCCTCGTCATTGTCCCCGGCGCTTGCGCCTCGTCATTGTCACAGAGCACACGCAGAATGCAAAGATGCATACATCACATTTCTGGCTGTATCGGTACCAGCACCGGGTCGACGCTGCTCAGGCGAAGTGCACGATGCTGATCGCGCCCGCCACGAGGCAGTAGACCACGAACGGATACAGCGTCCGCGTGTGGAAGTACTTCGCAAGAAACGCGACGGCCGCGAAGGCGGCGACGAACGCACATACCGATCCGACGAGTACCTGTCCCCCGATGCCCTGACCGTCGGGTCCGAAGAGTTCGGGGATCTTGAGCACCCCGGCGGCGAGGATGACGGGCGTGGCGAGCAGGAATGCGAAGTGCGCCGCGTCCTCATGATCGAGGCCCCGCAGGAGGCCGGCCGAAATCGTCGAGCCCGAGCGCGAGATCCCCGGGAACAGCGCGAGTATCTGAGCCGACCCGATCGCCGTGCCTTCCTTCATCGACAGCGAGGTGACCGACCGGGCAGGCGCCTGCCGGGCCACGGCGTGCCGCCCGATTCGATTGCGACGCCTGCGCAAAAGCTCGGTGGTGAGAAGCACGAGACCGTTGAGGAACAGCAGGATCGCCGCCGCCAGCGGGGTCGCGAACAACACGCGCAGCGGCTTCTCTGCGATCAATCCCACGACACCGACCGGAATCGTGCCCGCGATGAGCAACCAGGCGAGGCGGGCATCACTGTCGTCGTCGACGCTTCGGTGGCGGATCGATCGGATGAATCCAGCGACGATGCGCACCCAATCGCGCCAGTAGAACAGGATCAGGGCCAGTGCGGTTGCGACGTGCAGCGCGACGACGAAGGCGAGAAATGGCGTGTGTCCCGAACTCTTCGACTCCGTGACCAGTTTCGCCCAGTCTCCACCGAGCCAGGCGGGGACGAGGATCGAATGCCCGAGGCTCGACACCGGAAACAGTTCGGTGACGCCCTGCAGAAGCCCGAGAATCGCCGCTTGCGGGTAGGTCAGGTCAGTCACGAAAAGCGCTCCCTCAGTGTCGACAAGTTCTTGTCTCCCGGGACGCCACAGTAGCGAAATCCGTTGTGCCGCGCGCTAATCGGACAATTGCGGCGGGGCGCTTCAGTTCTCGATCGGCTCCTGGCCGTAGAGCAGACCGCGGTCGATTCGACGCTGCACGTCGCCCTTGATGTAGCGGATATAGAGCCAGACGCAACCGAAGATCACGCCGATCACCGCGATCGACCAATGGAAGACACCGCCGATGATCACGAGAACCTGCAGTGCCAGGTTGATGTTGAGCGCTTGTGGTCGCTTCTGCATTCCGACTGCGAGCACCATCAACAGCGTCACCACACCGAGATACGTCCCCGACACCCAGGTCAGGCCGTTGCCCACCCGCGCAACGATCGGGAACGTCAGGATCATGACGATGACCTCGAGCACCATGGTGCCCGCCATCACGCCACGCAGGCCCTTCCACGGGTCGTTCGTCGGTGCGGTGAACTTGGGCGTGGCCGCGGATTCCGGTGTGTTGCTGCCCGATTCGCTCATGCGGGCTCCTTCCCGAACAGCGTTCGTCCGGCGCCTGCCGTCACCACCGACCCGGTGATGACCACTCCGGCGCCCGACACCGGTTCGCCGTCGGACTCCTCGGCGAGTCCGATCGCTGCTTCGACGGCGTCGGGCAGGAAGGGTTCGACGTGCACCCGCTCCTCGCCGAAGACCTCACGCGCGGTCTCGGCGAGTGTCTCGGCGTCGACGGCCCGCGGCGAGCCGTTGTTGGTGACGACCACCGCGTCGAGTACCGGCTCGAGTTCGGTGAGGAACCCCGCGGCATCCTTGTCGCCGAGCATCCCGATGACGCCGACGAGACGTCGGAAGTCGAACTCCTCGGTGAGTGCGTGCGCGAGCGCGTGTGCTCCGTGTGGGTTGTGCGCGGCGTCGACGAAGACGGTCGGCGCGCTGCGAACACGTTCGAGCCGGCCGGGACTGCTGACTGCCGCGAAGCCCGCGCGCACGGCGTCGATGTCGAGTTGGCGGCCGGGTCCCGCACCGAAGAATGCTTCGACGGCGGCCAGCGCGATCGACGCGTTCGCCGCCTGATGCTCGCCGTGCAGCGGCAGGAAGACCTCGTCGTAGACACCGCCGAGGCCCTGCAGACGCAGGAGTTGCCCACCGACGGCCGTGACGGATTCGATGACCGCGAACTCGGAGTTCTGCCGTGCGACGACAGTGTCTTGCGCGACGGCCTCGCGCAACAGCACGTCCATCACCTCCGGCTGCTGCGGTGCGATCACGGTCACCGGATCGGTCACCACCAGGTCATCCTTGGCGGGTTTGATGATCCCGGCCTTCTCCCCCGCGATCGCCGCAAGAGAATCGCCGAGGTAGTCGGCGTGATCCATCGCGATCGCGGTGATGACGGCGACCGTCGCGTCGACGACGTTCGTCGCGTCCCAGCGCCCACCCATCCCCGTCTCGACCACGGCGACGTCGACCGGCGCCTCGGCAAAGTACGCGAACGCGATGGCGGTGAGCACCTCGAACTTGCTCATGCGCGGACCGTCGGCGGCCGTCGACGAATCGTCGACCATCGTGACGTACGGCTCGATGTCGCGGTAGGTGTCGATGAAGTCGCGCGCCGAGATCGGGCGGCCGTCGACGGCGATCCGCTCGGTGACCCGCTGCAGGTGCGGACTGGTGTACCGACCGGATCGACGATGCAGCGCGACCATGAGCGAGTCGATCATCCGAGTGACCGACGTCTTGCCGTTTGTGCCGGCGATGTGGATCGCGGGATAGGCGTGCTGGGGTGACCCCAGCAGATCCATCAACGCCGCGATACGGGTCAGCGACGGCTCGATCCGCGTTTCCGGCCACCGCGTGTCGAGTTCGTTCTCCAACTCGGCGAGCTCGGCGAGATCCGACGGACTGTCGACGACGATGATCGGGGTGTCGTCGAGGTCGTCGCCGAGGAGCGAACCGAGATTCATCGGATCGGGCTCGACGTCGCCGTCCTCGTAGCCGGCGAAGTCTGCCGACGTGAAGATCGGCTCCCCGTCATCTTCCAGGTAGTCCCTGTCTGAGGATTCCCTGTCTGAGGCGTCCGTGTCTGAGGCGTCCGTGTCTGGGGAGTAGTCGTCGTCTCCCCGGCCCGGCCGGCCGTCGCGCGAACTCATGACCCGCCCAGCGATGCCAGTTTCGCCCCGAGCCGCTCGACTTCTTCGGTCGCGACCTGCTGCCGTTCCCGGATCTTGGCGACGACGTTGTCGGGAGCTTTCGCGAGGAACTGCTCGTTTCCGAGCTTGGCCGTCGTCTGTGCGAGTTCTTTCTCAGCGGCGGCGAGGTCTTTGGCCGCACGTTTGCGTTCGGCCTCGATATCGACCGTGCCGGAGGTGTCGATCCGGACGGTGACCGTCGCCGACGACAGCCGGACGTCGACCGTGGCGGTCGCGGAGAAGTCGTCGCCTGCGCCGTCGAGACGGGCGAGTGAGTCGAGGTAGGGCCGCACGTCGGACAGTCCCGCGGCATCGAGGCCGTCGATCTCGGCCGCGACCCGTTGCCCCGGTCGGAGTCCCTGGTCGCTGCGGAAGCGTCGAACCTCGGTGATCAGTCGCTGGAGGTCGTCGACTTCGGTTGCCGCAGCGGCGTCGGCCGGACGCCCCGACCGCGTCGGCCACGACGCGATCACCACGGACTCTCCACCGGTCAACGTCTTCCACAACACCTCGGTGACGAATGGCATGACCGGCGACAACGCGCGCAGCAGCGGGTCGAGGACAGCGCCGAGCACCAGGGCCGTCGACCGCGAGCGCTGCGGATCATCCTGTGCGAACTGCACTTTCGCGAGCTCGAGGTACCAGTCGCAGACCTCGTCCCACGCGAAGTGATACAGCGCCTCGCATGCCTTGGAGAACTCGTACGAGTCGAATCCGGCGTCGACCTCGGCGAGTACCTCGTCGAGGCGCCCGAGAATCCAGCGGTCGGCGACGGTCAGGTCGGCGGCGTCGGGTAGCTCGCCGTCCGCAGGCACCTGCGCACCGTTCATCAGGGCGAACTTGGTGGCGTTGTACAGCTTGGTCGCGAAGTTGCGCGACGACTGTGCGTGGTCCTCGCCGACAGAGATGTCCGATCCGGGATTCGCGCTACGGGCAAGCGTGAACCGCAGCGCGTCGGCGCCGAAACGGTCGACCCAGTCGAGGGGATCGATGCCGTTGCCGCGTGACTTCGACATCTTGCGGCCGTGCTCGTCGCGCACGAGTCCGTGCAGGAACAGGTTGTGGAACGGCACCTTCTTGTCGGCGTCGAAATCCTTGCCGACGTAGGTACCGAACATCATCATTCGGGCGACCCAGAAGAACAGGATGTCGTAGCCGGTGACGAGCACCGAGTTGGGATAGAACTTCTCGAAATCAGGGGTGTCGTCCGGCCAGCCGAGCGTCGAGAACGGCCACAATCCCGACGAGAACCACGTGTCGAGCACGTCGGTTTCCTGCACATAGCCCTCGGGCGCCTGCTCGTCCGGTCCGACGCAGACGACCTCACCGTCGGGGCCGTACCAGATCGGGATGCGGTGACCCCACCAGAGCTGGCGCGAGATGCACCAGTCGTGCATGTCGTCGACCCAGGCAAACCAGCGCGGCTCCATCGACTTCGGATGGATGACCGTCGATCCGTCACGCACGGCATCGCCCGCGGCCTTCGCCAGCGACTCGACCGCAACCCACCACTGCATCGACAGCCGTGGCTCGATCGGCTCGCCGGTCCGCTCGGAATGACCGACGCTGTGCAGGTACGGCCGGACCTCCTTCACGATGCGGCCCTGCGCGGCGAGCGCCTCACGGATCTTGACGCGCGCCTCGAAGCGGTCCATACCGTCGAATTGCGTTCCTGTATCAGCGATGCGAGCTTCTTCGTCCATGATCGTCGGCATCGGCAGATCATGTCGGGCACCGACCGCGAAGTCGTTCGGGTCGTGCGCGGGAGTGATCTTGACTGCGCCCGTACCGAATTCGGGGTCGACATAGTCGTCGGCGATGACCGGGATCTTGCGGTCGAGGAACGGATGCTCGAGTTCGGTTCCTACGAGGGCGGCATACCGTTCGTCGTCGGGATGCACAGCGATCGCCGTGTCGCCGAGCATCGTCTCCATTCGAGTCGTCGCAACGACGATGTGAGGCTCGGAGTCGTCGAGCGACCCGTAGCGGAAGCTGACGAGCTCGCCCTCGACGTCGGCGTAGCTGACCTCGATGTCGCTGACCGCGGTCTTGAGCACCGGCGACCAGTTGACGAGACGCTCAGCCTGGTAGATCAGCCCGTCGTCGTACATCTTCTTGAAGACGGTCTGGACTGCTCGGGACAGGCCCCCGTCCATGGTGAAGCGTTCACGGGTCCAGTCGACGCCGTCGCCGAGTCGGCGCATCTGCTCCCCGATGTTGCCGCTGATCTCGGCCTTCTCCTGCCAGACCCGCTCGATGAAGGCATCGCGACCGAGATCGTCGCGGGTGAGTCCCTCGGCAGCTAGTTTGCGCTCGACCATGGTCTGCATCGCAATGGCGGCGTGGTCCATGCCGGGCAGCCACAGCGTCTCGAAACCCTGCATGCGTGCGCGGCGGGTCAACGCGTCCATCAGGACGTGCTCGTACGCGTGCCCCATGTGCAGCGACCCGTTGACATTGGGCGGTGGGATGACGATGGAGTACGCGGGTTTGTCGCTGGAAGCATCCGGAGTGAAGTACCCGGCATCAACCCAGCCCTGGTAGAGCTTCGACTCGTGGTCGGCGGGGTCCCAGGATTTCGGCAGTGCAGGCGTCGAGTCGGTCACCCTTCAATCTTAGGGAACGCCGTCGTCGCTCTTCACACCGTCTCCGACTGTCTCCTCATGCAGCCTTTCAGTCGCGCCTCAGCCGATCGCTTCGGCACGCGCGGCGTCGGCCGAAACCCGCACTCGGTGGACATCTTCCGGAGAGTTCACATTGGTCAGCCACAGGGGGTCCGAGACGGTGACCCGATAGGTCGCCAGGGCGTCGAGGGCCGCTGTCATTCGACGCTCCCCCGTCGCGACGAGTTGGCCGATGGCGTCGGCAGCGTCGGTGCGGTAGATGGCCGCCATGGGATGGTCGCGTTCGGCGTCGTGGGCGACGACAGCACCCGCGGAGTCGGTCACCGCCTGACTCAGTTCATCGATCAGGCCCGGCTCGATGAGCGGCATGTCGGTCGCCGACACGAACGCGTGCGAACGGCCGGCTTCGCGAGCAGCAGCCAGTCCGACGGCGAGGCCCGCCAACGGACCGGCGCCGGGCTGCTCGTCGGTCACCCACACCGCTTCCGGGCCGCCGGTACCGTGCAGCAACCGATAGGCCGCCGAGTCCTCCGGGGCCACGACGAATACCGGTTCGCACCGTTGCGAGATCACGCGCACGACACCCGCGAGCATGGGTTCGCCGTTCCAATCGAGTGCCGCCTTGTCACTGCCCATGCGGCGTGAACGGCCACCCGCCAATACGATTCCGGCGATCTGATGTTCGGTGAGTGTCATCTGACCAGTCTGTACCACCCCCGGTGTCACCGTCTGGAAGACGACAAAACGCGAGGCTGCAAGACGACGACACGCGGGCCCCGTCTGTGTCCAGATGGGGCCCGCGTGTCAGAAAGTTGCTGCGGTGTCAGGCGCTCTTGTCGCGACGCTCGGCAGACGTGTCGGACCGCGGCACGATCGTCGGCAGCACGTTGTCATTGACCGTCTCCGCGGTCACCACAACCTTCTCGACGTCGTCGCGGCTCGGGATGTCGTACATGACCGGAAGCAACACTTCCTCCATGATGGCGCGGAGCCCACGTGCACCCGTGCCGCGATGGATAGCCTGGTCGGCGACTGCCTCCAACGCATCCTGCGTGAACTCCAGCTCGACGTCGTCCATGTCGAAGAGCTTTGTGTACTGCTTCACCAGCGCGTTCTTCGGTTCCGACAGGATCGAGACAAGTGATTCCTTGTCGAGATTCGTCACCGACGCGATCATCGGCAGACGTCCGATGAACTCGGGGATCAGACCGAACTTGATGAGATCCTCTGGCATGACATCGGCGAAATGATCGCTCGTGTCGACCTCGGCCCGACTCGCCACTTCATTGCCGAAACCGATGCCGCGCTTCCCGATTCGCTCGGAGATGATCTTCTCGAGTCCCGCGAATGCTCCCGCGACGATGAACAACACGTTGGTCGTGTCGATCTGGATGAACTCTTGGTGAGGATGCTTGCGGCCACCCTGCGGCGGCACAGAGGCCTGCGTGCCCTCGAGGATCTTGAGGAGCGCCTGCTGCACACCTTCGCCGGAGACGTCGCGAGTGATCGACGGGTTCTCGCTCTTGCGGGCGATCTTGTCGACCTCGTCGATGTAGATGATGCCGGTCTCGGCGCGCTTGACGTCGTAGTCGGCGGCCTGGATCAGCTTGAGGAGAATGTTCTCGACGTCCTCACCGACATAACCGGCCTCGGTGAGCGCGGTGGCGTCGGCGATGGCGAACGGCACGTTGAGCATCTTGGCGAGCGTCTGCGCGAGGTAGGTCTTGCCGCAGCCGGTTGGGCCGAGCATCAAGATATTCGACTTGGCGAGTTCGACGACCTCGCCGGTGCGCGAGTCCTTCTTCTCCCCTGCCTGAATTC
>NZ_BAFC01000050.1 GCF_000248055.1 Gordonia sputi NBRC 100414
GTCGACTGTGCGCTCGGGACCGTCGACTGTGCGCTGTAGACCGTCGACTGGGCCCTTGCGACCTCCCGACCGATCGCTCGGTCTTGACCTCGTGGTGTGGATGTGCAACTCTGCTCTCAAGAGCGCCCCGACACACATCCGCACCTTCATGTGACCGATTGAGTCAGGCGCACAACTGATTTCGTAGTGGGCAGCGCACCGATGGCGGTGCGCAGTCGGCGCTGGCCAAAACGATGCCACGGAATCGACTCGCAGGAGAGGGGCCACGGTGGCCACAGGAACGTCGTCAACATCCGATCGGACATTCGAGGGACGCACCGCCGTCATTTCAGGCGGTAGCCGCGGGATCGGGCTTGCGATTGCGACCGCGCTCGGCGCTCGAGGAGCCAACATCGTGCTGCTGGCCAAGACCGACGCACCGCACCCGAAGCTGCCCGGCACCATCCACACGGCCGTCGAGGAGATCGAGGCGGCGGGCGGCAAGGCGACGGGCGTTGTCGGCGATGTGCGCAATGAAGACGACGTCGCGCGTGCTGTCCAGACAGCGGTCGATACCTACGGCGGCGTCGACATCTGCATCAACAACGCGAGCGTGTTGAACCTGACGCCGACAGAAGAACTGCCGATAAGCCGGTTCGATCTCATGCAGCAGGTCAACGTCCGAGGGACCTTCCTGCTCACCCAGAAGTGTCTTCCGTACCTGCGAAAGTCGCCGAATGCGCACGTGCTCACGCTGTCGCCGCCGCTCAACATGAGCGCAGCGTGGCTCGGCAAGCACCCCGGCTACATGCTTGCCAAGTACGGAATGACGCTTGCGGCAATGGGTTTCGCCGCCGAATATGCCGACGCCGCCGTTGCGAGCAACTGCCTGTGGCCGGAATCGACCATCGCAACCGCCGCGGTCCGCAACCTGCTCGGTGGTGACGAAGCCGTCGCGCACTCCCGATCGCCGCAGATCATGGCCGACGCCGCTGTCGCCGTGCTCTCCAAGGACTCCACGCAGACCGGCCGGTGCTACCTCGACGTCGAGGTACTGGCTGAGGACGGTGTCACCGACTTCTCGATCTACGGCGGGCAGGACCCGATCGAGTACGACATCTTCGTCGACCCGCGGTAGCCGTTCTCCCGGATCAGTAGGTGGCCCACTCGCCCTGGGCGTAGCGCAGGATCCGCGGGTCCATGAGGGTCGACGGTGGCATCTCGAGTGGCTGTCGGTCGAGTGGGAACACCGCGGCCGCAGACAGTTCGGCTTCGCTGAGGAAGCGCATCGGCCCCGGAGCGCGCAGGTGGAGCTTCGGGGGCGTGCCCTCATCGGCGAGAAAGAATCCCCAGTCGCCGAACGACGGGACGTCGACGTGGTACGGCGTCACGGCGAGCCCGGCAGAACGCAGCGTCGACCCGATGCACCAGTACGACTTCGGCGCGAAGTACGGTGAGCCGGACTGCACGACGATCCGCCCGCCCGGTGCGGAGTGGGCCTTCACGAGTGAGTAGAACTCGGTCGAATACAGCTTGGCCGTTGCTGATTCGTCTGCGTCGGGCATGTCGACGATGATCACGTCGTACCGCTCGTGCTGCTGTCGCAACCATGTGAAGGCGTCGGCGGTGACGATGGTGGCACGCGGATCGTTCATGGAGTTCCGGTTCAACCCGAGCAGTCGGGGATCGGTGCGTGCCAGGTGAATCATCGCGCGATCGAGTTCGACGAGGGTTGGCCGAATATCGGGGTAGCGCAACACTTCTCGTAGGGCGAGGCCGTCGCCACCACCGAGGACGAGCACCGACGGCGACGTCGATCCGCTCTCACTGATGCGGGCCACCGCGTCGGCCATCGCGGGATGGACGAGGGCCTCGTGATAGCGGTACTCGTCGCTCGATGCGAACTGCAGATCGCCGTTCAGGTACAGCCGCGTATCGCGATCGGAGCCGATGCGCCGCTCCGTGATGACGATGTCCTGATACTGCGTGCGTTGTGCAGCGACGATCGGGTCTCGATACATCGCCTGACGTGCGGTCACCTCGAAACGGTCGGCATAGACCAGCGCGGCAACCAATACCGCGATCACCGCGACGGCGGCCACGCTCAGCACAGCGAACCCGGTGCGCGTCAGCGACTTCCGGAACATCACGAAGACCAGGAAGCAGCCGGCGATGGCGTTGACGAGGCCGACGACGATAGCGCCGCGCAACTGTCCGAACACGGGTAGTAGTACGAACGGGAAGCACAGACCGCCGATGAGTGCTCCGATGTAGTCGGCGGCGAACAGGTCGGCGACCGCAGAACCCGCCTCCTGCTTGCGAATACGTTGCAACAAGACCATCAGCAGCGGGATCTCCGCGCCGATGAGCAGCCCCAACACAAAGGCGACCACCACGAGCGCCTGGGTGTAGAGCGACAGATACGCGAACGCCGCGTACAGCGCGAGAACCGACAATCCGCCGAGTAGCGCCAGAGCGAGTTCGATGGCTGCGAACGCCGTGACCGCCTGCTGCTGCAGGGGTTTGGCCGCCAGCGAGCCGACGCCCATCGCGAAGACCATGACGGCCAGGACGATCGACGCCTGCGTCGCGGTGTTGCCGATCAGGTACGAGCCGAGCGAGACCAGCGCCAGCTCGTACACGAGACCGCATGCCGCGCAGACGAAAACGACCGCGAGCAACCCGACGCGGGCGAGTCGTGATCGAGGTGCGACGTCGTCGGCCAAGAGCGTCACAGAATTGCGGCGGCGACGATCACGGCGATGCCGACGTGGGAGATGCCGTGGACCCACACCGCGGGATGGCTTTCTTCCCCGATGACGATTTCACCGAGCTTGCCGGGAGTGAACAGGTCGATGACGAAGAACGTCGCGCACATGACGGCGAGGCCGATCAGTGTGTAGATGACGGTGTAGGTCAGCCCGACGGCGAGACGCCCCTCGCTCGCTGCAATCGCAGCGGTGACGATGATCGCGACCGCAATCAGATTGGAGCCGACGAGGATTCCCGCATTACGGTTCCGGTCGATCCACAGCTGATGACGCAGGTTGCCCGGCGTCAGAGCGTCGATGACTGCGAAGGAGATCAGCATCAGCAACACCCCGACACCCGCGTAGGCGGCGGCGTAGTAGGTGTTGGTGAGGATCGCGTGGGCCGAGATCATGTGTGTACTCCCGTGTCTCATGCTTGCTCTGATCGGACTGCTGTGTGCGGGCAGAACGTGCATCCCGCTCTGTGCTTGTGCGCCTTACTTTCCGGTTCCACTGCCACCGCCGCGGTTGGAGCTTCCCGATCCCGAGAAGTCGGGTGTCGGGACCCAATAGCCGCCGACGTAGCTGTGATAGTGGTTGTACCCGGATCGGTAGTCGCGGCTGACCATCACCTTGGTTTTGTTTGTGGCATAAGGGAAGAGGCCGATGAGGTAGCCCGGGTACTGCAGAAACTGTGTATCTGCGACGTTGCCCGCGCTCGCGGAGTCGCCCGCGCGTTGGTCGGTGGGATTCTGCGCGGAGGTGAGTTGCGCGGCCACTGTCGACGGGTCGCCATCGGCGACGTACGCGTCGACGTCGGACTCGTCGAGCGAACTGTCCCGCTGGTAGTGCGACGTCACGTAGGCGCGCGCGTCCCCTGTCGCGGCTCCTCGAAGCGCGCTGACCGCGTACGAGCCGAGCACTACCGCCGCGACCAGCACAATCAACGCGATGATGAAGTTGCGAGCGAAACGGAGCCGTCGGGCAGGGTCGGTGTTTCCGGAGCCGGGTGGTCGTTGACCGTTGGGGTCGGGGCCATTCGGGCCGCCCGGCCCCAAGAAGCCTCCCGGCGGATACGTCATGAGCGCACCGCCAGCGTCCCGCGCTCGAGTCGGCTCGACGTCAGAACCACCTCGCCTGCCTGCGGATACGTGTGCCACGTGCGCCAGATGAGCGCGTCGTCGTCGATGTCGGCGGTCACCGCAGTCACCGCGAGCTCGTTGCCGGGGAATCGTCCGAGTAACGCCGGCAGCCCGGCGCGCGCATGTCCATCGACCTCGGACTCGATCTGTTCGAGCATCTCGGCCATCGCATCGGAGCTGCACTCGATGACGCGCGAGGAGAACACGTAGCCGTCGGCCTGGAAGCTGTCCGGCAGTGCGGTGGTGATGTCGGGGAGGCAGGCGACCGTCTCGCACAGCTCGTGCGCGTCGTCGGTGATGACGATCTGGTGGCTGGCACCGAGCAGCCGGATGGAGAACGTCAGCGACCCGATGGTGTGATCTGCCGTAGCGAGCGGCTCACGCTGGGACGCGGTCAGCGAGAAACCGAGCTGACCGGCCCGAGTGTCGGAGAACGCGACGTCGAGGTCGGTGAACGGGCTCACCGCTGCCCCGGGCCGGGATTCGACGGATAGATGCGGTACTCCGAATGGGCGAGCACCTCGCCGCGTGCGCATTCCCAACCACTGCCGTAGTCCTCGAAGGACAGTCGGTCGTTACCCGCAGCGTAATCGTGGTAGCGCATCCGACCGACCTGGGCGAGGCCCGTCGTTCCGAACGACGTGAACTGCGCCGAACCGGCCTCGTCGTTGGTGTAGCGCCGACCTTCGAGGTCGACGTATGCCGGTCCGGGGGTCAGGGTCACGCCGCTGAGTTCCTGCCAGAGGACCACCTCGAGGTCCGGATCGTCCTCGACCGAGATCCAGACCTTCCGACCGAGGCCGGTGTCGAGGAAGTTCTCTGCCCACGAGAAGCCGTCCTGCGAGAGCTTCAGCGTGCCACGGACCGCAAACGTCTCTCCGCGGATCTCGACGAGGTCGCCCGGCTTGAGCTGGCGAGGATCGCCGCGGACGGCGTCGTCGTCTGCGCTCGAGAAGGGGTCGCGCGGCTGGTACGTGCGCGAATACAACCCGTCCCGCTCGGCCTGCTCGCGCTTGCGTTTGGTCAAGACGTTGAAGACGAGCACGACGACGATGATCGCCAACAGAGCGATGACGATGATCAGCAGGAATTCCATTGGTCAGAGGATAGTGGGTCGGTCCGGACATTCGGGGCACCGAGTGTCGGTGCCCCGAATGACTTCCGGGCCGCCCTACTGAACCCGACCTTACTGAACCCCAGCCCTACTGAACCCCTGCCCTACTGAATCTTCGTGTCGATGAACCGGGTCGAGTACAGGTCGGTCGCGGGGATCTGCGCGGGTAGATCAGATCCGGTCTTGTTCAGCACCGGGATCAGCTGATTGATCGACTCCTGCGCCTTGGCCATGTCGATGCCGCCCCACACGCCTGCGGCGTCCGGGCCGATGACGCCCTTCTCCTTGAGGATCTTGGCCGAGTACGACGCCTCGCCCGCGCTGTACGTACTGAACGAGACGTCCTGCGAGACCCAATCGGTGATGGTCTTGTTGATCGCATCGGGGGAGTTCACGTAGTTCTTGCCGGTCTGCTGGATCATCGGGATCAGCTTCTCCAGGCAGGGCGAGAGCTTCTCCATCTTGTCGGGCCGCACACTCACGTTCGACGCGTAGACGTCGTAGCCGGCGTCGCGGACCATCGCATAGGCGACGGGCTTGTCCCACGACGGTGTCTCATGCTCGTAGGTGTAGGGCTCGGAGTTCACGAAACCCTGCTGCGCGATCGACGGGTCGCCGACGAATCGTGCAGGCGCGCCGTCGTATCCGGTGTCGAGCTGACTCTGCTTCAGTAGCCCCTTGGCCACCAGCCACTGCGGAAAGACCTGCTCCTTCGAGACGACGACGGTCGCGTCGGACTTGCCGATGTCGGCGATGGTGCGCCAGTCGGGGTGCTTCTCGGGGTCCCACATCAGGATCGACGGGTTGTACTGCAGCAACGGGGTGAGTGCGACGACCCGCTGTTTCGCCGCAGCCGAGACGAGCTGGTCGCCGTGGACGAGCCCGAGGTCGATGCTGTCGTCGGCGTGCATCACCGAGGGCACCGACTGGAAGCCGATCGCGGGGCCGCCCGCCCGCAGGGTGATGTCGACGCCGGTGTCTTTGCCGTCGTAGGCGAGCGGGCCGGTGGCCGACTTCTGGTTCGCGTCGACGGTGTAGCCGGGACCCATCAGTCCGATCACGCCCGCCATATCCGACTGCGGCTGCCACTGCAGTTGCACCACAACGTTTTTCGGGCACACGGATGCGAGGTTGTACTCGGCGGGTGCGGGCGGCAGCGACTGCGCTGAACCCGACGACGTCGACGACGAGTCGGTGCACCCGGCGAGCGCGGCGACACACGCGGAGGCGGTTGCCGCGACGACGGCTGCGCGTACTGACAGTCTGCGACGTCGCGAGGTGACGTGAGACGACGAATCTGTGGACACGGTGGAGCTCCTCTTGCGGAAGGGTGAACGAGACCGACGACGCCGGTCCCTGGAGTGGATTACATGTAAATGTAGGGGCTCGCGGCGAAACCCGCGAGTCCGGTGCATGTAGCGCCGTCGAGAGGATCTGGCGCCGAAAAATCGCGTTTGACATGCACTTTGGTGGCACTTCACCTGCGTAGACGGGGTCAGGTCCCGGGGTTCTGTCACATACTGTTTACGTCAGGACACGCGCCCGCAATGCATGTAACCAACAATCGGAAAGCGAATTAAGTCCGACTCTTACATGTAGGCGCTCTCATGTGCCGTGGCTCTGATGGATGTACCCATGAACCTGATCGACACCGTCAATGACGCTGACGCGAGGCATCTCACCAAGGGTGTGATGATCTCGGCGTCGGGCGTATCGAAGCAGTTCGACTCCGGCACAATCGCTCTCGCCGACGTGGACCTCGACATCGCCCGCGGCGACTTCGTCGCGATCGTCGGCCCCTCCGGCTGCGGCAAATCGACGCTCCTGCGCATGGCTGCGGGTCTGGAGGCGCCGACCACCGGAAGCGTCGCACTGGCCACCGATTCGGTCGGTGTGATCTTCCAGGAGCCCACATTGCTGCCGTGGCGTTCCGTGCAGGCCAACGTCGAATTGTGTGCCGAGATCGCGCGCGAGCCACGCTCGGAGCGTCGGGCACGTGCCGCCGCGGCTATCGACGCCGTTGGCCTTGCCGGATTCGAGAAACAGCTTCCGCGCACGCTCTCGGGCGGCATGAAGATGCGAGTCTCGTTGGCGCGCATGCTCACCAAGGAACCAGAGGTGATGTTGCTCGACGAGCCGTTCGGCGCGCTCGACGAGATGACGCGCCTCGACATGCAGGCAGAACTGTTGCGGCTCTACGGCGATAGGGGATTCACCGCGCTGTTCATCACACACTCGATGCCCGAGGCCGTGTTCCTCGCCAACCGCGTAATCGTGATGTCGGCCCGGCCGGGCCGGATCGCCGCCGACATCCGCATCGACCTGCCCTATCCCCGTCAACCCGACATCCGCTTCGACCCGGCTTTCACGTCGTACGTCGCCGCGATCTCCGAAACACTCCGAGGTGCCTGATGACCATCACAACGACTGCAATGACTCATGATTCGACGTCGAGCACCGCTGTCGCCGCAGCGGCGCCGGCTACCTCGCCGTCAGGAGCCGCGCCGGGTGGTGGCGCAACGTCGTCGGCGAGATCCCGAGTGCGCACGGTAGTGCGCATGGTCGCACCGCCCGCGGTGTCGCTCGCTGCGGCGATCGGACTCTGGTACCTGGTCAGCATGGTGATCCTGTCCCCGCAGCGGCGATTCCTTCTTCCGCCGCCGCACGAGGTGTTGACCAACTCGCTGCTCGACAAGGCCCACGTCAACCCCATGCTCGACGCACTCTGGGTGACCGCGAAGGTGAGTCTCGTCGGCTTCCTGTTCGCCGCCGTCATCGGCATCGCCATCGGTGTGCTGATGAGTCGCGGCTCGCTGATGGAACGGGCGATCTACCCGTGGGCCGTTGTGCTGCAGGTGATCCCGGTTCTCGCGATCGTCCCGTTGATCGGTCTGTGGTTCGGGTACGGCATGGTGGCCCGCACCATAGTGTGTGTGATCATCGCCATCTTCCCGATCATCGCCAACACCCACTTCGGACTCACCTCCGTCGACCGTGGCATGCACGAGTTGTTCACGCTGTCGAAGGCCTCGCGCACCCAGCGGTTGCTGAAACTCGAGTTCCCCGCAGCACTTCCGGCGATGATGACCGGATTCCGCACGGCGTCGGGGCTCGTGGTTGTCGGTGCGATCATCGGCGACATGTTCTTCGCGAAAGGCGAACCGGGGATCGGTACGCTGCTCGACGTCTACCGCGCGCGTCTGCAGTCCGACGATCTCATCGCGGCCATCGTGCTCGCGTCACTGTTCGGCATCGCCGTCTTCGCGGTGTTCAGCATGCTCAACGCCGCCGTCGCCCGCCGCCGCTGACCGCCCACTCGTAGCCCGCCAATCGCCACCCGAAGAAGGAAACCCAGACATGTTCACCGTCCCCATCATCGACATCTCGCCCTACGCCGACCCGCAGAGCACGCCCGAACAACGAGCACGGGTTGCGCGTCAACTCGACGAAGCCTCTGCCACCGTCGGATTCATGCAAATCGTCGGACACGGGATCTCCCAGGGCGTCGTCGACGGTCTCACCGAAGCCCTCGATGCGTTCTATGCACTCCCGCTCGACGTGAAGAAGAACTACACGCGGCCGGGTGCCAACCGTGGCTACAGTCCGCCCAAGAGTGAGTCGCTGAGCATGAGCCTCGGTGTGGCAGCGGCGAACCAGATGAACGACTTCTACGAGGCGTTCACAGTCGGGTCTGAGCAATCCTGGTATGCCGCAACAGATCTTCCCGAGTCCAGCTATCCAGACAACACCTGGCCCGACGACGCGGTGGCGAGCTTCCGCCCGGCCGTCGAGGAATGGTTCGCACAGGCGCGAGATGTCTCGCGAATCCTGTTGCACGCCTTCACCGAAGCACTCGGACTTCCGGACGGATACTTCGACGCGCTCACCGATCACTCGATCGATGCGTTGAAGATGAACAACTACACGCTGCCGGAAGGTGAGATCGAACTCGCGGGCGAGTTGACGGGAATGGGCGCCCACACCGACTTCGGCATCCTCACCGTGTTGTGGGCCGACCGTGTGCCGGGATTGCAGGTGCTCGATAGGGACGGCACCTGGCACGACGTACAGCCCGAGCCCGGCGCGCTCATCGTGAACCTCGGCGACGCGATGGCCCGCTGGACCAACGATCGCTGGATGTCGACCATCCATCGGGTGGATCCTCCCGTCGTCGACGGGAGGATCATCCGACGACGTTCCGCGGCCTTCTTCTTCGACGGCAACTTCGACGCCGTCATCGAAACACTGCCCGGCTGCTCGCGCACAGACCAGCCCGGATACCCGCCGATAACCGTCGCCGACAACATCAACGCCAAACTGGCCGGAATGAAGCAGGGGGTGGCGCCGAAGGCCGTCGACCGGGAGGCGCAGCGTCTGACGTCGGCGCGCGCGGCGCGGTAGGGCGTTACGCTCGATGACCGTGACAGTTGGAGGCGGTGAAGGCGCATTGCTGACGCAGTCAGTGGTGCGCCGACTGCGCGACGAGATCTTCGCCGGTCAGATGGCCCCGGGCACCCCACTGAGCGTGCCGGGCCTCGCCGCGCGTCTAGAGGTGTCGCGCAGCCCGGTCCGCGAGGCGGTGCAACAGCTCGTCGTCGAAGGTCTTGCGGAATACACTCCGCGCGTCGGCGCCAAGGTGGCCGCGCTCGACGAGGCGAGTCTTCGCCACGTCTTCGAGGTCCGCGAGGTGCTCGACGGTCTGGCCGCTCGGCAGGCCGTCGAACGGGTCACCTACGCCGAGATCGACGACCTGTGGGAGCAGGTGCGGACCCAGGAGTCCCTGCTCGCCGAAGCAGCAGATCACCACCGCGACTCTCAGCTCGACCTCGACTTCCACACCGCGGTGCGGTCCTTGTCGGGCAACAAACCGCTGTGCGACGCGTTGTTCAAACTCGACACGCAGTCGCACCTCTACCGCTCCGATATGTGGCAGCACGACGTGAACCGACGTCTCGCGGTGGCCGAGCACCATCGAATCGTCAGCGCGCTGGAAGCGGGCGATGCCGCGGGAGCACAGACCGCGGCGCAAGCCCACGCCGCCGGGGTCTTGGTTCGGTTGCTCAGATCGTGACGGGGACAAGCGAGCTCACCGAACTGCCGCCGAGCCGGTGGAGCGCGTACCCCTACACGCTCGCCGACGTCATGCCGTGGATCGGGCGGTGCCTCGGCGTCGACCCTGTCAGCGGTGATGAGCCGGGAGCGAGCGAGCGCACCCGCCTTCCCGAACTCGACGCGGCGTCGGTGGTGCTCCTGCTCGTCGATGGCCTCGGTGAACGACAGCTCGCCGCCCACGCGCACCTCGCACCGACACTCACCGGACTGGGTGGCGGCGTGCTGCGCGCGGGCTTCCCGTCGACAACGGCGACGTCGATCACCAGCCTGATGCGCGGCGAACCAGCAAGCGGGCACGGGATCATCGGCTACAGCTTCGTGCCGGACGACGCGGCGCGCAGTCACGGTCCGGCCCGCACGCTGAACATGCTGCGCTGGACACTCGACAGCGCCGCCGGACCGGCGGCCTACGACGTCTATCCACCCACCACGCTGTGTTCGGGTGAGGGCGTCATCGGGGCGCTCGAGCGGTCGGGGGTTCGCGTATTTCAGGTGATGCCCGGCGAGTTCAAGGACACGGGCTTCACCATCGTCGCCTCCGGTGCCGCAGGCAGGCACCTGCCCGCCAAGGCCCCGGCCGAGATTCGCGCGGGCATCACCACCGCGCTGACCCGGACGCTGCCCCGCTCACACCGGCCGCGAGTGGTCTACGCATACCTCGCCGACCTCGACACCGCCGGTCACATTCACGGTCCGGGCTCCGACCCCTGGTGCGTCGCACTGCGCACCGTCGACTCCCTCGTTGCCGACATACTCACCGACCTCCCATTCGATGCCTCGCTCGTCGTGACGGGCGATCACGGGATGCTGCGCGCGGGAAAGACAATCGACCTCGACGCCGATCCCGCGTTGTCGTCGGGCGTCGCGCGAGTAGCGGGCGAAGCGCGGGTGCGGCAGGTCTACGCGATCGACGGGGCCGTCGACGACATCGCGGATACCTGGCGCGATCTTCTGGGCGACGACGTGCACATCGCGCCACGCGAACAGGTTCTCGCCGAACACTGGTACGGACCCCGCGCCACCGATCACACCGCTGCGCGCATCGGCGACCTCGTCGTCGTGGCGAAAGACCGCACGGTGCTCACCCGACCGGCCGCCGAGCCGGGGGAGTCGCGCATGCTCGGCCACCATGGGGGCTGGACTGCCGACGAACTGCTCGTGCCGCTGCTGATCGGCAACGATCCCGCGAACCACTCCTCGAGCGCTGGCTTACCGTCGACCTTGCACTCGCCCGGGTCGAGTGCTAAAACGGACCTTGGCACTCACGGATCGTGAGTGCTAGGTCGGGACGGTGAGATCGGTACCGAATGACACACCGGTCGTCCGTCGCGGGCACCGAGTCCGGCCATACAAACCTAGTGTCACCCCCTATCGGAGGATCACTTACCCATGGCCAAGCAAATCGCGTTCGATGAAGAGGCCCGTCGCGGCCTCGAGCGGGGTCTCAACACCCTCGCCGACGCAGTCAAGGTGACGTTGGGACCCAAGGGTCGCAACGTCGTTCTGGAGAAGAAGTGGGGCGCCCCCACGATCACCAACGATGGTGTGTCCATCGCCAAGGAGATCGAGCTCGAGGACCCCTACGAGAAGATCGGTGCCGAGCTCGTCAAGGAGGTCGCCAAGAAGACTGACGACGTCGCTGGCGACGGCACCACCACCGCAACCGTTCTGGCTCAGGCACTCGTGCGCGAGGGTCTGCGCAACGTGGCCGCAGGCGCCAACCCGATGGGCCTCAAGCGCGGCATCGAGCAGGCCGTCGACGCCGTCACCGAGTCGCTGCTGAAGAGCGCCAAGGAGGTCGAGACCAAGGAGCAGATCGCTGCAACCGCTGGTATCTCGGCAGGCGACCCCTCGATCGGCGAGCTCATCGCTGAGGCGATGGACAAGGTCGGCAAGGAAGGCGTCATCACCGTCGAGGAGTCCAACACATTCGGACTCCAGCTCGAACTCACCGAGGGTATGCGCTTCGACAAGGGCTACATCTCGGGCTACTTCGTGACCGACCCCGAGCGCCAGGAAGCCGTCCTCGACGACCCGTACATCCTGCTCGTCTCGGGCAAGGTCTCGACCGTCAAGGATCTGCTCCCGCTGCTCGAGAAGGTCATCCAGTCGGGCAAGCCGCTGCTGATCATCGCCGAGGACGTCGAGGGCGAAGCCCTCTCGACCCTGGTGGTCAACAAGATCCGCGGCACCTTCAAGTCTGTTGCCGTCAAGGCTCCCGGCTTCGGTGACCGCCGCAAGGCCATGCTCGCCGACATCGCCATCCTCACCGGTGGCGAGGTCATCAGCGAAGAGGTCGGCCTCTCGCTGGAGAGCGCAGGGCTCGAGCAGCTCGGCCGGGCTCGCAAGGTCGTCGTCACCAAGGACGAGACCACCATCGTCGACGGCGCGGGCGACGCAGACGCCATCGCCGGACGCGTGTCGCAGATCCGCACCGAGATCGAGAACAGCGACTCCGACTACGACCGTGAGAAGCTGCAGGAGCGCCTGGCCAAGCTGGCCGGCGGCGTTGCAGTCATCAAGGCGGGCGCGGCCACCGAGGTGGAGCTCAAGGAGCGCAAGCACCGAATCGAGGACGCCGTCCGCAATGCGAAGGCTGCCGTCGAAGAGGGCATCGTCGCCGGTGGTGGCGTTGCTCTGCTGCAGTCCGAGCCTGCCATCGACTCGTTGACCCTCGAGGGCGACGAGGCGACCGGTACCAACATCGTGCGCGTCGCGCTGTCGGCTCCGGCCAAGCAGATCGCCGTCAACGCAGGGCTCGAGCCTGGCGTTGTCGCCGACAAGATCCTCAACTCGCCGCTGGGCACCGGCCTCAACGCCGCCACCGGCACCTACGAGGACCTGCTCGCCGCAGGCATCAACGACCCGGTCAAGGTCACCCGCTCGGCACTGCAGAACGCAGCGTCGATCGCGGCTCTGTTCCTCACCACCGAGGCCGTCGTCGCCGACAAGCCCGAGAAGAACCCGGCCCCGGCCATGCCCGGCGCCGACGAGATGGGCGGAATGGGATTCTGATCCCACCCGCTGCATAGCGAACACAACCGAAGGCCGGTCACCCAAGAGGGTGGCCGGCCTTCGGCGTATGAGTGAATTCGAGACGCCGCGGAATGATTCTGAGACTTCTCGCGCGCCCGGCCGATTGACGCCGCTACCGTGAAGAAAGCGACCCATGGTGATCCGTGGGATGCTCGAAGCGATATTTCGCGAGTCGCGGGGAAGCCTTGTCGGTGTTGTCAACAACGAACGGAAGTGGATTCGGCGTGTGCACACGGGTGATGTGGCCAGAGGCCTACGGTTCTGTGATCGTCGGCTGCAACATGGATTTCCATCAGGATCTCCACACCAATCTCTGGAAGCTCCCACGCGGCGTCGAGCGCAATGATCGCGTCGAGGGAAAGCTGAAGTGGACGTCGAAGTACGGCAGTGTGATCGCAGGCGTCTACGACATCCTCTCGACCGACGGAGTCAACGAGAAGGGGTTGGCGGGCCACATTCTGTGGCTTGCCGAATCCGAGTACGGTGCCCCCGCCCCTGACCGCCCTCAGCTCGCGATGTCGATCTGGCTGCAGTTCTTCCTCGACAATTTCGCGTCGGTGGCAGAAGCCGTCCGGTGGGCAGAGGAAAACAACCCGCAGGTGATCCACATGACGGATCCGACCGGTGGCAGCAAACCTGCGATCCACCTCGCGATCGATGACGCGTCGGGCGATTCGGCGATCTTCGAGTACATCGACGGCAAGCTGGACATCTATCACAGCGAGGACTACTGGGTGATGACGAATTCGCCCAGCTACGACCAACAACTCGAACTCGTGAAGAAGTATGAGGGTCTCGGCGGCGACCAACCACTTCCGGGTACATGCGCAGCTCCCGACCGTTTCGCTCGCGCCACCTTCTACGTGCACAACCAACCAGAGCCGAAGTCACGCGTGCAGGCCACGGCCGCCATGGCGAGCATTATCCGAAATGCTGCGCAGCCGTACCGGATTCCCGAACCCGGCAAGCCGGATGCGTCGACGACGCTGTGGCAGGTCGTCATCGACCTGACCAACCCCCGCTACATCTTCGAGTCCGTCACGTGCCCGAACGTCGTGTGGGTGGATTTGAAAGACCTCGACTTCACCGAGGGTTCTGGCGACGCCAAGTTGGATCTGGTCAAAGGTCTCGCGGTCGAGAATGGGCTTGCGGGCAATGTGGCCCACAAGTTCGAAAAGCATAAGTTCCATATCGTTTCCATCGAACAGGCGAAACTGATCGGCGAAGTAGCCGCCAAGGCGAAAGAAGGCTTGGATTCGACGAAGCCGATAGAGGATCGCATCAAGGCGGTCCAGGAAAAGGTGGACGCAACGCTCGCGGAATTCGTCGACGCGACGTGAGGCGGTGTGGCCTGCAGGGTCACACGTTCCCGACACATTCGGCGGTACGCATTGCGTAGCGGAATGTGGCACCGCCGCCCCGGCGTTGCACAGAGCATGAGTACTTTACCTATCGACGTGTGGTCGGACATCGCCTGCCCGTGGTGCTATATCGGCAAGCGCAACCTCGACGCCGCGCTCGTGCTCCTCCAAGATTCCAACGCTGTCGACTCCAACGCTGTCGACTCCAACGCTGTCTCTGTGGACTTCCACAGCTACCTACTCGCGCCTGACACACCGCCGGAGACGGACGCTCCCGAGATCGATTTCTTGGTGCAGAGCAAGGGGATGCCTGCCGATCAGGTCAGGCAGATGTTTGCCCACGTCACCCAGGTCGCCGCCGATGCCGGTCTGCACTACGACTTCGACATCGCCCGACACGCCAACACCCGCAAGGCCCACGAGCTGCTGCATTACGCCAAAAGCGTTGGGCGGCAGGCTGATATGGCCGAGCGTTTGTTTGCCGCACACTTCACCGAGGGCAAGCGCCTCGGCGACGTCAATGAACTCACCGACCTCGCAGCCGAGATCGGCCTGGACCGGGACGACGTCGAAAATGCCTTGCGCACAGGGACGTACGCGAACGTCGTCGACGCCGATCTCGACCAGGCGAGCGCCTACGGGATCAGTGGTGTGCCGTTCTTCGTGATCGACGGTCGCTACGGGATCTCGGGTGCGCAACCGCCGGAGGTGCTTGCCCAAGCCATCGGTCGGGTTCTCTCCGAGCGCGCTGAAACCTGATGTAATCCGACCGAGGGGCCCAGAGCGGCACTGCCTGGGATTACACGGTCAATTGCCCGCGTTGAACCAGCTCAGCGCTGTGGTCGAAGTGAGTTCTTGGCGGTCAACTGGCCGTCGGGTTGATCGACGAACTGTCCGTCGCAATGTCCGGCTGCTGCACGCGAAACAGCTCGGAAAACTCCGGGATTGACGGCCTCGGCGGTGTGTTCGGTGTAGCCGGTCGGCGCGACGAATGCGGGCAACGGCGTGACACGGCACTGACCGCCGTCGAGGTCGCCGGTCACCCATTCGTATGCACTGCGGATGCGGTAGTACTTGGTGGGGCCGGGGGTGTCGTCTCCTGCATTGAGATCGCGCAGGAACGCACTGCCCGGACACAACTGTCCGTCTGTGCCGGGTTGGTTGCATCCGCCCGGCGAGCCGTATTCCGGTGTGCCGACGGCGATTACGTTCGCCACCTTCGACGCGCCGCCGAGGTTCTTCACGTAGTAGCGCGTCGTCACGCCACCGACGCTGTGTCCGACGAGCGACACCGGCGTCGACGGCCTGGCCGCCTTCTCCGCATCGACGGCCCTGCCGATGGCGTGAGCGTCGGAGACGAGTTGCGTTCCCATGAGGTCGAGGACGCGCACTCGGTAGCCATCACGGCGCAGCGCGTCGGCCATCAGGGTGTACGGAGTGGCTCCGAACGACTGGCCGGGGACGATGAGCAGCGTCCCGCGGGGCGCTGCCGCATTCGCGGTGGTCGTCGGCGCTGCCACTGCAGCCCCGGCGGCGGCGGCGGTGAAGGCGACGATCGCAGTAAGGCGGCGCAGAATTCCCATGCGCGCCATCTAATCATGCTTAGCCTTGCCTTACTAGCCCGCGCGTTTGCACTCGGCCCCGACCACCCGCTCGCCGAGATGCTTCTTGCCGACTTCATGATCGTCGACGCGTGGAAGCCGTTTGGCGACAACACTTTTCTCGAGATCGAGCGCGCTGTCCGCGATGGGCGTCCGCACGAGACGATGGGCGGGCGCTCACTCAACGACGACTGCATGGACACCCTGTACACGTATCTCGTCAACGCGGCGAAGGGTCCGCGCATCAGCGACCACGTCGACTCGCCGTCGCGCCGCGCGAACGACACATTCCCGTATCTCGTGCCCGCCAATCCGAATCCGCCCGCGGGGCCCGGCCCTCACTGAAGTGCGACCATTCATCTGGAAGACTCGGTGCCATGTCCTCTGAGCCGTCTTCTGGGCCCGGTGCGCCCAGCCCCGTCTCCAGCCTGCCCAACCTGCGCGACCTCGGTGGGTACCGAGGACACGATGGAAGGGTCGTTGTATCCGATCGGTTGTACCGTTCGACGGATTTCCGGTCCATGGCCACCGCCGATCTCCCGTCCTTCGAGAAGCTCGGTGTCCGCACGATCTACGACCTGCGGTCGACGGCTGAGCGGACCGCACTTCCCGATCCCGCGCTTCCCGACGTCGCCGACATCCACCTCGACGTCCTTGCCGATTCGGAGACCGCGGTACCGGCAAATCTGCAGCGGTTCTTCTCCGACCCGGAGACCGTGAAGATGGCCTCACGTGAACTCGCGGGCGGTAAAGCCGCCGAAGCCATCGCGGCCACCTACCGCGGAATGGTCTCGCTACCGAGCGCTGTGCGCTCCTACCGCGGCTACTTCCGGGGGCTCCTCGGCGAATACGACGGTCCGTCGCTGTTCCACTGCACGACAGGCAAAGACCGCACCGGCTGGGCGGCAGCGTCGCTGCTGGCGCTGCTCGGCGTCGACAAGGACGACATCTATCACGACTATCTGCTCACCAACGAGCGCCTGATCCCCTCGTTGAAGCCGATCTTCGACGACTTCGCGGCAGCGGGCGGCGACCCGGACGTGCTACTTCCGGTCCTCGGCGTCGACCCCGCCTACCTCGACGGCGCGTTCGACGAGGTACGGCAGAAGTTCTCCGACATCGAGGGTTACTTCCTCACCGGACTTGGATTCGACGACGCCGCGCTCGCCACGCTGCGCGACACCTACCTCGTCGCGGACTGATCGTGATCACTGCGCGCCGCAGTGGTGTCGACCGGTGAATCCCCGCAGCGGAGGGCATCGGCATGCAGTGCGTCGGGCGTGGCGGGTGGCGCACGTGGCAGCCACCGTTGCTATCCCGTGGATGCTAGCGGTCTATTACTGGACATCAGCGGACCGATACACCATCGAGGGTTCGGGCCGTGTGGCCGCGCACTTCCACATGGCGGCGGCAATAGCTGCGGCGGTCCTGTTCGTAGATGCAGTGGTCCTGCGTGTCATTGGTCGGAGCGCCGCGGCGACGGTACCCTTCGCGATCGTGTGGGCGGGCGCCCTTGCATACTCGCTCAACGGGATTCGCACGTTCAGCGGTAAGGAATTCAAGGACTACTGCGGGAACGTCGAGTTGTGCATCCCCGACCTCGATTTGTTCGTGGGTGCGGTTCCGTTCGCGCTCGCGATGTCGTGCGCCGCGGTGTGCTCGATCGTCGTTGACCGCAAGCGTCGATCTGAGCGATTGACGGTGGAGGCAATCCACAACGGCTGAGCCGGGTCGGCTGGTGTCAAAACCGGGTGCCGCCCTAGCGGAACACGATGCACGTGGTGCTGCCGTGCGCGACGAGCTTGCCGTCGGACGAGAACACCTTGCCCTCGGCGGTGGCGGTACGCCCGCCGACGTGGATGATCTCGCCGACGCCGGTGAGTTCGCCGTCGTCGGTCTGCACGGCGCGAATGTAGTTGACCTTCAGTTCCAGCGTCGTATAGCCGGCGCCCGCGGGAAGGGTTGTGTGGATGGCGCAGCCCATCACGGAGTCGAGGAGCGTCGCACAGATACCGCCGTGGACGGTGCCGAGCGGATTGGCGAAGTCGGGTTGCGGGGTGACCGCAAAACTGACCGAACCCTCGTCTACGCGGACCGGGCGCATGCCGAGTAGTCGGCCGATGCTGGGGCGTCCGTCGTCGGGATTGTCGGCCCAGGCGCGAAGCAGCTGCAGTCCTGACATGGCTGTCGGATCGCTCGGTGCTGCTGTATCTGAGGTGGATTGCTTCATGACTATGTATCCTTGCATAGAAGCGATCAACTATGAAGGCCTACATAGTCGAGTTCTGAGAAAGGTGGCGTGACAGTGGCTCACGATGACGGCGAACTCGGCCCGCGGGACCGGATGATCGTGTACGCGGCAGACCTGATCGGTCGAGACGGTGTGCCGGGGACGTCCATCGGCGACGTTCTCGCGGCCAGCAAGGCGCCACGCGGTTCGATCTATCACCACTTCCCGGGCGGGAAGTCGGAGTTGATGACCGAGGCCGTACGGTATGCGGGCGAGTTCATCTCGTCGCGAATCGCTGACACCCACGCCGGTTCTGCCGCTGATGCCGTGGTCTCTATCGGCGACGTCTGGCGCAAGATGCTGGTCAGCACCGATTTCCAGCGCGGCTGCCCGGTGCTCGCGGGCGGACTCGCGCGGCGGGCCGAGCCGGCGACGGCCGACGAGGCCGACGAGATCTTTCGACGCTGGAGCCACCAGATCGCGGCGCGCCTCGTCTACGAGGGAGTCGACGACGCGCGCGCCGACTCGCTGGCCAATCTGATCATCGCGGGTATCGAGGGGGCTGTCGGGCTGTCGATGACCCAGCGCAGCGTCGAACCTCTTGATCTGGTGATCGGTGAGCTCTCGCGGTTATGCGAATCCGCGGTGGTCGTGGCCTGAAACCACCCGCTCTCTCGAGCGTCACGGGCATCACTCGCCGAACTCGGGCCGGAGGTCTCTACACGGTGTCGTGCGCCACATAGTAGGTTCTCCCACAGGTCCGGGGGCAGGGGTTGCCGTCGGTACGGCCAGGGGAGGTGGAATCGTGACGCCGGTGTATCGGGAGGCGCTGGGTTCCGACTTCGACAACCTGCACCCCAATGTCGCGTGGCGGTACTCGATCGACTCGACGTCGGGTGTTGCCCAACTCGGCAGCGGAATCTACGAGTCGGTCTACGTATCGTCGGCGCTGCCGCCCCCGCTCGTCTGGTTCTACGCCAAGCGCAACGCTTTTCCGGCACGGTCGAGTCGAATGGTGCCGTTCACCCAGAATCAGTACTGCTACGTCGACGAGCTCGGCCGGGAATCGCTGGCCGTGCTGCGCACCTTCTCGTACGGCAACGGCGACCGCGCGCTCAACTCACTTCTGGTCGACGGCAGGTCGGGACTCGTCGACTACTTCGGCGACGGCCCCGATCTGCTGTGGCCCATCGAGCCGTCGGTGACGCGGGCAGGCGAACTGCTTCTCGAGAGCGGGCCGATGCGCTGGCTCGGTCGCGGACCCAAGGTCGGAATGAAGGGCATGTTCGCCACGCAGATGAAGTACATCGAGGGGTGGGATGACGAGCACGAGCGTTTTCGCTGCGACGCCACCGTGCGCAATCCCGTCATCGGTGAGGTCATCCACTTCCGCGGTTGGTTCACCGCTGTCGATGTCGCGTGCGGTCTGCGCGACATCCCCGACGAGGCATGGCCGCTCCATCTCGTCGACCGCGAGGATTGACGTCATCCCGATCACACGCACAGGGTAGGTTGCTCATCATGGCCGTCTCAGCAAAGACCGAATTCGATATCGCCGCACCGTTATCGGTGGTGATGGAAGTCCTGATGGACGTCGAGTCACTCCCGGAATGGTCCGGCCCCCACAAGGCAGCGCAAATCGTCAGCACCCACGATGACGGCACGCCCGACGAGGTCTCGATGACCGTCAACGCGGCAGGCATCAACGACGACCAGTCCGTGAATTACTCGTGGACCGACACCACCTGCGAGTGGACGCTGATCAAGTCGACGACGCTCTCGGAGCAGCAGGGCAAGTACACGTTGACCGATAACGGTGATAGCACGCACGTCGAATTCGAGTTGCTGGTCGACCTCAAGATTAAACTGCCCGGACTCATCGTGAAGAGGGGACAGAAGGTCGCCGTCGACACCGCGCGCAAAGGCTTGACCGCCGAGGCTGAGCGTCGCGCAAAGGCTTGAGCCACATAGCTTTTCGTCCTTCCTGACAACAACGCCGGAGCTCCCGTTCGGGGGTTCCGGCGTCGTTTCCTATCCGTTACCTGAGAACGTGGGTTCCGCGGTATTCGTGAGGACTGTGGCGGGGTACGCTGACGGGGCTGTCCGCGTCTGCGCGACGCCCGAACGTCTTCTGGAGGCCAAACAAATTGC
This sequence comes from Gordonia sputi NBRC 100414, assembly GCF_000248055.1. Taxonomy (GTDB): domain Bacteria; phylum Actinomycetota; class Actinomycetes; order Mycobacteriales; family Mycobacteriaceae; genus Gordonia; species Gordonia sputi. The sequence goes on from NZ_BAFC01000050.1 coordinate 20,477, forward strand.
GTATCAACACTTTTGCCGTCCGTATCGTCGCCGTCGTCTGCGGAGGTGCGGGATTAGTTGCCGGGTTCACGCTCGGCGGCGGTGATGCGCACGCGGCCACAGAATGTAATGCCGCCAACGGCACTTCGGTGCAGCACATTTCGGGCACCAGCGGTTGCGGTGCACGCGCGGGCGCAGGCAGCACGGCCAGTGCCAGTGATGCCTCGTCGAGCGGCACCGCAGTGGCAGTCGCAGACGGCGGAGGGCACGCCCGCGCACACAATCTGCAGCCGGGATCGACGGCGCTGGCCGGAGCCAACTCCGGCGGCAACGCCTACTCGGTGACCACCGGCCCCGGCTCGATGGCGATCGCGCAGGCGCGTCGCGGGAGCAACTCGGTCGCTGTCGGTGGATGGGGTGGCCAGGCGGTCGCGACGCAGCAGGGTGTCTCGTGCACCGGTGGGTTCGCGGCGGCAGCTGATTCGGGCAGCGGCAAGGCATGCCTGCGTTCGGGGTCGATCAGCCTGCGCAACTGAAGCGTGTGCCTCGACTGAACACGCGTAACTGAACTTCACGCGCACAGCCGACTGCCGACGCCCCGAGGGAGCGTCGGCAGTCGGCTTTTTGGGAGCCACCCCACGTTCTGGCCGACGCCGAGTTCACCTCATTGCCACGCAGCGTTTGCCGGATACGCATATCGTTGGGTAGTGACCGAGTTACACGATCTCGAAGCCGTCGGCCCCGATTTCAGCAAGTTGAACGGACGTGAAGCCCTTCAACAGCTTGTCGATCTCAAGGACACCACGCAGTTCACGGTGAACGACGATGATGACGACGACCCGATCCTCCTCACGCTTCCCGAGCGCAACGTCGTCGACACCTGGCGCGAGGACTATCCGTACGACGAACGCATGAGCCGCCGTGAGTACGAGATCACGAAGCGTCGCCTGCAGATCGAACTGTTGAAGATGCAGAAGTGGTCCAAGCAGACCGGCCAGCGTCACCTGTGGCTCTTCGAGGGCCGCGACGCTGCGGGCAAGGGTGGCACCATCAAACGATTCAACGAGCACCTCAACCCGCGCGGCGCGCACACCGTCGCACTGGAGAAGCCCAGCGAGCGCGAGTCGACACAGTGGTACTTCCAGCGGTACGTGCAGCACCTGCCCGCGGGCGGCGAGATCATCTTCTTCGACCGGTCCTGGTACAACCGGGCCGGCGTCGAGCGGGTCATGGGATTCTGCACAGACGAGCAGTACGACGAGTTCATGCGACAGGCCCCCGGGTTCGAGAAGATGCTCGTCGACGACGGCATCAGCCTGGTGAAGTTCTGGTTCTCCGTCACGCCGCTCGAGCAGCGCACCCGGTTCGCGATCAGGCAGATCGACCCCGTGCGGCAGTGGAAGCTCTCGCCGATGGATCTCGCCTCCCTGGACAAGTGGGACGCATACACCGCGGCCAAGGAGAACATGTTCGAGCGCACCGACACCGACCATGCGCCGTGGATCGTCGTGAAGAGCAACGACAAGAAGCGTGCCCGCATCAATGCGATGCGCTACGTGCTGTCACTGTTCGACTACGAGGGCAAAGACGAAGAGATCGTCGGCCGGCCGGATCCGCTGATCGTCGGGCGTGCCCGCGATCTGGTCGGGGAGTGACGGCCACGGAACACTCATCGAGAGGTCAGCTTCGAGCGGTAGCGTCATAGCCGTGCGAACCTTCCTCAGCGGTCTGGCGACGATCGTCGCGGTCGTGGCCATCATCCTTGCGGTACCCGCTGTGTGGATCAGCGAACGAATCGTCGACGACGCCGGCTTCAGCTCACTGATCGAGCCGGTCGGCCACGACCAGGCGGTCAAGGACTACCTGGCGGGCGAGATCACCGAGCAGATCGCCTCGCGGACGTCGATCTCGGGGGCCGACGCAGTGGTGCGGCCACTCGCCAACGCTTATACCAACAGTTCGCAGTTCCCCGCCGACTTCGCCGACGTCGCCACGCAGCAACATCAGTGGTTGTTCGACGAAGCATCGGATCCCAACGCGCCGATGCAACTCGACATCACGTCGATGGTCAACCGCGTGCTCGAGAACGCGCGTGTCGGTGTCAGCGTCTCCGGACCGATCACGATTCCCGTCTCCAGCGGCGACACCGGCCTGCACGCGGGCGCGTATCACCGAGCCGGGGAGCAGATCACGACGATCGCCAAGGTGTCGGTGATCGTGGGGATCATCGCTGCGGTCATCGCGCTGCTTGTGGCGAGGCGACGCGGGACCGTGATCGCGTGGCTGGGCATCGCGACGGTCATCGCGGGTGTGGTGTGCTGGGCGGGCGCGAATCTCTACGGGACCTACCTGAAGAACGACATCGCGTCGTCAGAGAACAACGCCAAACCAGTTGCCGACGTCGTCATCGACACCATCTCGCACGAACTGCAATGGACCGGCGTGATCTCGATGCTCGTGGGCGCGGGCATCCTGGTGTTCGGAATCATCATCCGGCTCGCCTTCGGCGGACGGCGATGACTGCGCGCCTTCGGCGGACGGCGATGACTGCGCGCCTTCGGCGGACGGCGATGACTGCGCGCCTGCGGCCGGGAGAGATGGCCCGATGACCGCGAACGCCGTCGACTTCTCCGTTCCGCAGCGTGCGCCAGATGTCGTCGACGACATGGTGTTGGCTGACGGCACCCATACACCGGTGCGGATCTTCCGCGCGGAGGCAGACTCTGCCGGGCCGCTGGTTGTCCTGTTCCCCGGATTGGGAACCCCGGCAAGCTACTTCGACCTGTTCGCCACCCGCTGTTCCGCCGCCGGGGTGTCGGTCGCGTGCGCCGACCTGCGGGGGCAGGGCGCAAGCAGGCCACGCCCGTCGCGCGCCAGCGTGTTCGGCCAGCAGGAGATGGTTGTCGACGACGTGCCGTCGGCCATCGCCGTTGCCCGACGACACGTCCCCGACGGCCCGCTGTACCTCGCCGGGCACTCGATGGGCGGGCACATCGTGTCGCTGTATGCCGCGCGGCAGGCTCACCGCGCTGCCGAAGGCGGCCGACAGCTCGGCACCGACGGCAGTCACCGACTGAGTGGACTCATCCTGATTGCCTCCGGTGTGCCGTTCCACAAGCTCTACCGCGGCGGCTCGGGTCTGCGGGCCTCACTGGGGCCACTGGCGATGTACCGCATCTCGCACGCCGTCGGCTTCTGGCCGGCCGCCGGTCGTCGAGGGCTACGGCAGGCAGTCCCGCGTGCTCATCCGCGATTGGACGTACCTGAACAGGCACGGCCGATTCAGTCCCCGCGGTGCCGACATCGATTACGAGGCCGCTTTCGGCGAGATCGACATCCCGGTGTTAGCGGTGACGATCGGTGCCGACTCCGACGCACCGCCACCCGTCATGGGCGCGTTGACCGCGAAGTTCACGCACGGCGCCGTCGATCATCGGCACATCGCGGCACCTCTCGGACACAATCGTTGGGCGCGCGACTCGACCGCACCTCGCCTGGTCGTCGAGTGGCTGTCGGAGCTGTGAGTCTCCTCGGAGGATGACCGGCAGGCGTCGATCGCGGGCGCGGTAGCCGTCGGTGCGTCACACTTGACCACGATGACGCAGGCAACCGGTGATGTGAGGACAGGCGGGCTACCACGACGTGTGGCAACCCACGTCGTGTCCTGCCTGCGCAGCGCACCCCTGACCTTCCTCTGGCTTGCGGTGCTGTTGGCGACGACCATCGCACAGCACCTGATGAGCCCCGCCGACCTCGACCGCGTACTCGGCGCCCGGTCGACCAACCTCGAACACCTGACGCACGATCCCATCCACGTCCTGTGGACGAGCCTGTTCTGGATCGACGGCGCGTTCTGGCTGCCGTGGGCGGTGGCGTTCTGCATCTTCCACGTGCCGGCCGAGCGGTGGCTGGGGTCGTGGCGCTGGCTACTCGTCGGTGCGTCGGCGCACATCTTGGCGACCTTTGTCAGTCAGGGTGTGCTCGGGCTCGCCATCCGCGAGGGCGTCCGCAGCGCCGACATGATCCATGTGCAGGATGTCGGCGTCAGCTACTTCTTCGCCGGGGTGGTCGGAGTACTCACATATCGGATCGCTAGACCGTGGCGGTGGATCTACCTCGCGGGAGTGTTCATCTACTACGGCGTTCCGGTGATCACCGATCTCAGTTTCACCAACATCGGCCATCTGAGCGCCGCGCTGGTCGGGTTGGCGTGGTATCCGATCACGCGCGGTCGGGGCGAGGCGTGGGACCCCGTCGCCGCGGTCCGTCGATGGCGTGGGTGGAATGCGCGCGGACAGCATCCGTGACGCGCTGAGCGCTGTGCCTACGAGCCGTCGTCCCCGCCTTGCTTTTCGGTCTCACCCTGCTCGTCGGTCTTACCTAGTGTCTCCCAGAGGAACTCGTAGGCAAGCGCCGACTTGTATGCCGCCTGCTTGTTGTCGGCGGCGCCGCCGTGGCCGCCCTCGATGTTCTCGTAGTAGTCGACGGTGTGTCCGTTTTCTTCAAGCCGCGCAACAAGTTTTCGTGCGTGGCCGGGGTGTACGCGGTCGTCGCGGGTCGAGGTCGTCACAAGGATCGGCGGGTAGTCGACGTCGCGTCGGATGTTCTGATATGGCGAGAACGGCTGCATGAACGCCCACTCGTCGGGGTCTTCCGGATTGCCGTACTCGGCCACCCACGACGCTCCCGCGAGTAGCAGGTGATAGCGGTACATGTCGATCAGCGGCACCTGGCAGACGAGTGCACCGAAGAGCTCGGGATAGCGGGTGAGCATGACGCCCATCAGCAGTCCGCCATTCGAACCGCCCTGTGCACCAAGCTGTTCCGGAGTCGTGAAGCGTCGAATGACCAGATCCTTCGCAACGCTGGAGAAGTCCTCGTAGACCAGATGGCGTCCCGCCTTCTGCGCCACGGTGTGCCATGCGGGGCCGTACTCGCCGCCACCACGGATGTTGGCGATCACATAGATGCCGCCGCGTTCGATCCATGCCCTCCCGGCAACTGTTAAATAGCCTGGGGTGAGCGCATTTTCGAAGCCGCCGTACCCGTAGAGCAATGTCGGTCCGTGTGTGACGTCGGTACGTCGGACGACGAAGTAGGGGATGAGCGTGCCATCGTCGGAGGTGGCGAAGTACTGCTCGGTGGTCACCGATGAGGCGTCGAAGAACTCGGGGCTGTGCTTGATCACGGTGGCGTCGTCGGAGCCGATCGTGCCGTGCAGCAGGCTGGGCGGTTCGGTGAACGACGTGGCCGACCAGAACACTTCGTCGCTGTGATCGGGATCGGTGTCGAGCACGGAAATCGTTGCCAGGACCGGCAATCCGGCTATCTCGACGGGTGACCAGTCGCCAACGGTCAGCACCGTGATCGACGTGTGCACGTCGTGCAGCGTCGTGATGATCAGGTAGTTCTTGGTGAACGTGAAGTCGACGAGGCTGGTGTGGCCGTCCGGTTCGAACAGGACTGTGGCGTCGCGGTTTCCGTCGAGGTAGGCCGGATAGTCGAACGTGAGGAGCGTGCCGGGCGCGTACGTGGGACCGTCGGGACCCGACGGCGACCACTCCGAGCGCGTCATGACCAGCAGCCAGTCGCGTCGTACGCCCGCATACGCGTCGGTGGGGACGTCGATGAGGGCGAGCTCGCCGTCGCGGTTTTCGAAGAGCAGAGAGTTGAAGAAATCCGTTGCGCGAGAAACAAAATGACGTTCGAACCCGGGGGTGTCGTCGTAGACGGCTCGGATCGAGATGTCCGACGGTTCGCCGGTGAAGACGGTGACGGCGTCGTCGAGCGGAGTACCGCGCGTCCAGCGTTTCGCGATGCGCGGGTATCCCGATTCGGTTAGCGAGCTGTGCCCGTCGGGTGCGGTACCGAAGTCGGTGCCGACGTAGACGTTGTCCTCGTCGATCCAACTCACCGTCGACTTGTTCTCGGGGAGCGTGAATCCGTCGGTGACCCAGGTGCGTGTGGTGAGGTCGAATTCGCGCACCACCGCGGCGTCGGCACCGCCGCGTGACAGCGAGATCAGCACGCGCCGATAGTCGGGGCGCAGCGCCGTAGCGCCCTTCCACACCCAGTTCTCGTCCTCGGACTTGGCGAGTTCGTCGACGTCGATCAACACGTCCCACTCGGGATCGTCGGTGACGTAGGAGTCGAGCGTGGTGCGGCGCCACAGGCCGCGCGTGTTGGTGGCGTCGCGCCAGAAGTTGTAGAGGTAGTCGCCGCGGCGTCGAACATAGGGAATGCGATCGTCGGTGTCCAGCGCTTCGAGGGTCTGCTCCTCGATCTCGGCGAATCGCTTCGACGCGGTCAGCCGGTCGACGGTCGGGGCGTTGTGCTCGCGCACCCAGTCGAGGGCGGAGTCTGAGGTGACCTCCTCGAGCCACAGGTATGGGTCGGTGCTCTCGGATGTCATCGGTGCGCAACCTCTCGTCGTGGACGTCTGGCGTGGTCGATCGTCCGCTCACCGACCTACTGGCCAAAATAGCGCGCCCACGCAGTGGGGTCGGCGCGCTGCTGGTCGCCGGTGTCGGCAGCGTGTCGATACGGTCGGGCGTGGATAGGCTCGAGAGGGTGAGCCGTTCCGTCGAGCACGTGTCCGCCCCAGTGCGTCGCAGTGCAGAGCCCGATCAGATCTCCGTGCGCGGGGCTCGGGTGAACAACCTGGCCGACCTCGACGTCGACATCCCGCTGCGCGCGCTGGTGGGGATCGCGGGAGTGTCCGGGTCGGGTAAGTCGTCGCTGGCACTCGGGGTGCTGTACGCGGAGGGGTCGCGGCGCTACATCGAGGCGCTGTCGACCTACACCCGACGCCGCATGGCACAGGCGGCGCGCGCGAATGTCGACTCGGTCGAACACGTACCGGCAGCGCTTGCGCTGCGACAGCGACCTGCGCCACCGGGAGTGCGCTCGACGTTCGGTACGTCGAGTGAGTTGCTCAACGTGCTGCGGCTGATGTTCTCGCGCCTGGCGTCGCACAGATGTCCCAACGGTCACTACGTGCCGCCGACGATCGACGTCGCGGCCGAACGGCCGTTCTTCTGCCCGGTCTGCGGCGCGCAGGTCGACGCTCCCGGCGCCGAGGATCTCGCCTTCAACTCGCGCGGCGCGTGCCCGACGTGTGCGGGGACCGGCGTCGTACGGACCGTCGACGACGACGCGCTCGTCCCCGACCCCGACAAGACCCTCGACGAGGGCGCGGTGGTGCCGTGGAACATGTTCGGGTTCAACGTGCAGCCTGCCATCGCCCGCGAGTTCGGGGTGCGCACCGACGTGCCCTGGCGCGACCTCACCGACGACGAACGCGAGATCGTGCTCGACGGGCCGGAGGAGAAGAAGCACATCACCGTCACGTCGAAGAAGGGTGTGCACGATCTCGACTTCACCTTCCGCAACGCCCGACTCACGGTCACCGAAGAGCTCAAGCGTGCCGACAACGAGAAGCGGCTCGCTCGGGTGAGCCGATTCCTCACTGTCGGAACGTGTCTCACGTGTGACGGCACACGATTGAGCGACGCGGCGCGGGCACCACGGATCGGCGACGACAATCTGGCGGATATCACCGCCCTCTCGCTCGACGACGTACTCGCCTGGGCGCCAGGGGTTCCGACGACGCTGCCGCCCGAGATGCGGGAAATGGCACAGGGACTCGTCGACACACTGTTCGATATGGCGCGACGACTTGTCGAATTGGGACTCGGCTACCTCACACTCGATCGCGCGGGCGCCACGCTGTCGACGGGCGAGCGGCAACGCGTACAGCTCGCGCGGGCGGTGCGTAATCGGACCACCGGCGTGCTCTACGTGCTCGACGAGCCGTCGATTGGTCTGCATCCAGCGAACATCGAAGGGCTGCTCGGTGTGATGAACGACCTTCTCGCCGATGGCAATTCGGTGGTCTTCGTCGACCATGACGTGCAGATTCTGCGTCAGGCGGAATGGCTCGTCGAGATCGGACCCGGATCGGGAAGCGACGGTGGCAGGGTCATTGCACAGGGGACGGTGTCAGCGGTGTCCGGCGACCCGGATTCACGCCTGGCCGGATTCCTCACCGGCGCAGAGGATGTGGTGGTTCGCGCGCAGAGTCCGCGCGACGAGGTGTTCGCACCTGGCTCCTTTCATCTCGAGACGTCGGCGATCCACACCGTCGAACCACTGGTCGTCGACATCCCGCGCGGCCGGCTCGTTGCCGTCACCGGGGTGTCGGGTTCGGGCAAGACCACGATGGTGCTCGAGTCGTTTGTACCGGCGTTGGCGGCGTTGTCGACCGAACCTCCGGCGCGGCTCCCGCGGCATGTCGTCGAACTCGATGTGCCGGAACTGCCCTCGGGCAAGAGATTTCACCCCCAGGTGGTCGACGCGACGCCGATCGGTATCAACGTACGGTCAACCGTCGCAACCTATTCCGGCGTGATGGACGATCTCCGTCGGGCCTACGCCGACACCGAAGCTGCACGGGCTGCGGGTCTGACCGCCTCGGACTTCTCCTACAACACCGGATCGCTTTCGTGTCCGAGATGTGAGGGGACGGGCGAGGTTTCACTCGACGTACAGTTCCTGCCCGACATCGACATCGTGTGCCCCGAATGCAAGGGGAGCAGGTTCGCGCCGCGTGCGAGGGAGTTCACCCGCGACGGGGTGTCGCTTCCGGAGTTGCTCGGCTACACGATCCGCGACGCCGTGCGGGCAGTGTCGGGTCTGGCGCGAGTGACCAAGCGGCTCAAGGCTCTTGACGAACTGGGACTCGGGTACCTCACACTCGGCGAATCAACCCCGGCACTGTCCGGCGGCGAGGCGCAGCGTCTGAAACTGGTGAATCAGTTGCACCGCGACCAGTCCGACACGGTGTTCGTCCTCGATGAGCCGAGCGTCGGGCTGCACCCGCTGGACGTGCGCACACTGCTGCAGGTGCTGACCCGACTGACCGAACGCGGCGGGACGGTCATCGTCATCGAGCACGACCTCGACGTGATCGCCAACGCCGACTACGTCATCGACATGGGGCCGGGCGGTGGGGAGGCGGGCGGTCGGATCGTCGCGGTCGGCACACCCGGCGAGGTGGCGACGGATTCGGTGTCGATCACGGGCCGCTACCTCGCCGAGCACCTGCGGGGCTGAGGGGTGGTCTCGACAAGCTCGACCAGCGGGTGATGCTCGACCGGCGGTGGTCTCGACAAGCTCGACCAGCGGGATG
>NZ_BAFC01000049.1 GCF_000248055.1 Gordonia sputi NBRC 100414
GAAGTCGTGGCTGAATGCGGTGCGGCTCAACGTTTCCATGGTCAGCTTCGTCATGTCACGCGTGACGTCGACGGTGGTGGTGCCTGCGGGGTCGGTCGGTAGTGCGTCCCAGTAGTCGAACAGTTCGCCGGCCGTCTGCAGCATGATCGGGTGATAGGACCGCATGGCCGACTTGGTGAATGCGGGCATCAGAAGGTCATGTGCGAGTTGCCAATTGGACTCGTCGTTACGCGCCGTGAACAGGCCGTCGCCCGCGTAGTCGCGTAGCGCCTCGATCGCGGGCGGAAGTGCCTTGCAGTACCGCGATTCGTCGCAGAGTTCCGCGGTGAGTTCGGCCGAGGCGATGAAGACGAACTTCTGGCGGAAGACCTGCATCTCGTAGATCGGGCCGAGGTTGGCGCCGAGCGTCAACATCCTCAGCAACGGATGGCGGGGATCGGCGACGCCGAGGTCGCCGATCAGTGGCTTTCGACGCCCGGGACTCGGAAATCGTTGACCTGACCAGTCGTTGTCGATGTGCAGCCGCGCCATGCTCCGACCCTGCCGCCTTCCGGTTGGCCTGTCAACGAGTGGTCACTCCGCGGAGTTAGCGAGTGGTCACTCGCCGGTGAAGACGGGCTTTTCCTTGTTGGCGAATGCCCGTGGGCCGACTTTGGCGTCTTTGCTCATGAAGACGCGCACCCCGAGGTCGGCGTCGATCTTGAACGCGTCCTCCTCGTGCATTCCCTCGGTGTCGCGGATGGTCTTGAGGATCGCCTGGACGGCGAGCGGGCCGTTGGCGGCGATGACGTCGGCGATGTCGAGGGCCTTATCGAGTGCCGAACCGTCGGGCACGACGTGGCCGATCAAGCCGTACTCCTTGGCTTCGGTTGCGGTGATGTGGCGTCCGGTGAGCAGGATGTCGGCGGCGATCGTGTACGGGATCTGACGAACGAGCCGGACGGCGCTGCCTCCGAGGGGGAACAGGCCCCATTTGGCTTCGGACACACCGAACTTCGCGCTCTCGCCCGCGACACGGATGTCGGTGCCCTGCAGTATCTCGGTGCCCCCTGCGATCGCCGGTCCCTCCACGGCTGCGATGAGCGGTTTGGTGAGTCGACGACCCTTGAGGAGTGCGGGCATCCGGGTGAGGTCCCACCCGCCGTCGGCGAACTTGTCGCCTGCGGGCTTGGCGTTCATCGACTTGAGGTCGGCGCCCGCGCAGAAGTATCCGCCCGCGCCGGTCAGGATGGCGACACGAATGTCGGGATCGGCGTCGACCTGATCCCAGGCCTCCTCCATGATCGCCATCATCTCCGTCGACAACGCGTTGCGCGCTTCGGGGCGATTCATGGTGACGATGAGAACGTGTCCGCGCTTCTCGACGAGGCACTCCGGCATCGGTGCTCCTTGGTGGCTGGTGATCGGTAGCCGAACAGGCCTTGCCGAAAACAGTAACACGTTCTAATTTTGTCGTCATGGCCTTCCATATCGCCGACCTGATCGAGCACGCCGTCGACCTGATGCCCGACCGGACCGCACTGGAAACAGACGGTCGGTCGATGACATATGCCGAGCTGGAGCGAGAGGCAAACGCGCTCGCGCACGAACTGATCACACTCGGCGTCCGGCCGACAGAATCGGTGGGCCTGTACAGCAGGAATACACTGGAATGTGTCGTCGCGATGCTGGCGATCTTCAAGGTCCGTGCGGTGATGGTGAACGTCAACTACCGGTACGTCGCGGCCGAACTCGAGCACATCGTCACCGACTCCGACATGAAGGTGTTGATCTACGAGCGCCAGTACGGTGACCGCGTGCGGAACGTGTTACCGAATGCACCGGAACTGGCGCACGTGATCGTCATCGAAGACGGCAGCGTCGAACCTGCCCCCGATGGCGCGATTCCCTACACGGATGCCATCGCGAGGGGGAGCGTCGACCGTGACTTCGAGCCGCGGAGCGACGACGACCTGTACATGCTCTACACCGGCGGCACGACGGGATTCCCGAAGGGCGTCGTCTGGCGCCAGGAGGACATCTGGCGGGTTCTGGGCGGGGGCATCAGCTTCTACACCGGGGAGCGCGTGTCCGACGAGTGGCAGCAGGCTCGTGACGGTGCGGCAGGTGGCCAACTGGTGCGCTTTCCGATCCCGCCATTCATCCACGGCGGGTCGCAGTGGGCTGTGTTCCAGGAACTCTTCGTCGGCGGCAAGGCCGTGATCTACCCGGAGTTCGGCGCGCACCGCACCTGGCAGATCATCGAGCGGCACAAGGTCAACGTCGTGATGATCACCGGAGATGCGATGGCGCGTCCGATGGTCGACGCATTGCAGGCCGGACATCCCGACGGGCGTACGTATGACACCAGTTCCGTTGTCTCACTGGCATCGTCGGCTGCGCTCTTCTCTGCGAGTGTCAAGGACGAGTACCTCGATCTGCTGCCGAACCTTCTCGTGATCGACGCGATCGGGTCGTCGGAAACGGGTTTCAGCGGAATGTCGGCGGCGCAGAAGGGTCAGTCGCACACGGGTGCTCCTCGGGTGACCGCGGACAAGGCTGCCGTGGTGCTGCGTGAGGACGGAACGCCCGTCGAGCCCGGCTCGGGCGAGGTGGGAATCCTGGCGCGTTCCGGCAATATTCCGTTGCGCTACTACAACGATCTGGCAAAGACCGAACGAACCTTCAAGGAGTTCAACGGGATTCGCTACTCGATCCCCGGTGATCTGGCGACCGTCGAATCCGACGGGTCGATCACGATGATGGGGCGTGGATCGCAGTCGATCAACACCGGTGGCGAGAAGGTGTTTCCCGAAGAGGTCGAAGCGGCACTCAAGGCGCATCCGGATGTGTTCGACACGGTCGTCGTCGGCGTTCCCGACGAACGGTACGGCGAGCGTGTCGCGGCAGTCATCGCTACGCGTGACGACGCCAGACCCACCCTGGATGACCTGAACAGGGTTGTGCGCGAACAGGTTGCGGGATACAAGTGTCCGCGCAGCGTGTGGTACGTCGACGAGATCAAACGGTCTCCGGCGGGTAAACCGAACTATCGATGGGGTAGGGAAATCACCGAGTCGCGACCGGCCGACGCGTCGGCACAGGCCGTCAGTGGAAGGGCGTAAAGAAATGGGCGAGAGAGTGATTCGCACGGAGCTGACCGAGAGGTTCGGTATCGACTATCCGATCTTCGGCTTCACGCCGAGTCAGGAGGTCGCGGCCGCGATCAGCCGGGCAGGCGGAATGGGTGTCCTCGGGTGCGTACGGTTCAACGACGCGTCGGAGCTCGATGACGTGCTCGAGTGGATGCACGAGAACACCGACGGTAAGCCGTTCGGCGTCGACGTCGTGATGCCTGCCAAGATCCCCACGGAGGGAAGTAAAGTCGACCTGGAGTCGATGATTCCGCCCGAGCACCGGGCATTCGTCGAACGTACCCTCGACGATCTCGGGGTGCCGCCGCTGCCCGACGGCAACCGGGTGGATGCCGGAGTGCTCGGCTGGCTGCACTCAGTGGCGCGCTCGCACGTCGACGTTGCGATGGCGCACGCCCGCAAGTACGGACAGATCAAGCTGATCGCGAACGCGCTGGGCTCACCGCCGCCGGACGTGATCGGCGTCGCGCACGAGAATGGTGTGCAGGTCGCAGCGCTTGCGGGCGCGAAAGATCATGCGCTGCATCATGTCGAAGCGGGCGTCGACATCGTGATCGCACAGGGTTACGAGGGTGGCGGGCACACCGGTGAGGTGACGTCGATGGTGCTCTGGCCTGAACTCGTCGACGCCGTCGGCGATCGCGCACCCGTGCTGGCAGCGGGCGGAGTCGGCAGCGGTCGGCAGATGGCGGCGGCGATAGCTCTTGGCGCACAGGGTGTGTGGATGGGCACGTACTGGCTGACCGCGGCCGAGTACCGACTCGGCGCCACCGGCGACGGGCCGTCGACGGTGCAAAAGGCGCTGCTCGCGGCGTCGTCGAGGGACACGGTGCGTCGTCGGATCTACTCGGGCAAGCCCGCCCGACTGTTGAAGACGAAGTGGACCGACGCCTGGGATGCTCCCGGCGCTCCGGAGCCGCTACCGATGCCGCTGCAGAATCTGCTCGTGGGGGAGGCGCACGCGCGGATCTCGCAGGCCGACGACGCAGGCGTCGTCGCCATGCCCGCGGGCCAGATCGTCGGCCGGCTGAACTCGATCACCCCCGTCGCCGCACTGATCGCCGACCTGGTCAGCGAGTACCAGGAGTCCGCCGCACGGCTCGGGAAGACGCTGGAGTAGGGGGCTGGCGCGGCGTGTTGCTGGCGGTCGGGGGTGCGGGGGCCGTCGGGGTGCGGGCAGGAAGTAGGGGAAGGGTTCTTTCCGTGGGGTTTTGAGGTTTCCCCGTGTTGTTTGGCGGGGAAGGGTGTGGGAGTGGGGGAAGGATTGTTTCCCCTAGTTTCTGCGCGGGCGGGACGTCGAATCGCGGTTTTGTTGGCTGGGTCGGGATTGGGCGGGCGCGGGGCTGGTGGCCGGGCAGGAAGTAGGGGAAGACTTCTTTCCTCGGGTTTTTGAGGTTTCCCCGCGATGTTTGGCGGGGAAGGGTGTGGGAGTGGGGGAAGGATTGTTTCCCCTAGTTTGTGCCGCGGACGGACACTCGACGTCGCTGGTCACTCGACGACGCCGCTGCGCTGCAACGCATCGTAGATTCGTCCGACGAGGCGTCGAGGGGCGGCGAGGTCGTTCCAGTTCCAGCGCACGACGGCGATGTCGCGGGCTCGGATGGCGTCCTCGCGCAGCTTCTCGTCGTAGATCACGTCTTCGGGAAGGGCACCGCCGCTGGCCGCGGACTGGCGGTGGTACTTGGTCCGACCGTCGAACTCGCCGACGACGCGCAGTCGGCCCGTCGCATCACGCCAGCCGAAGTCGCAGCGGTACGTGGTGCCGTCGGGGAGTGTGATGACGACCTGCAGTTCGGGGTTCGGGAGGAGTTCGGCGTCGCAGAGAACGCAGCGGCTGATCGTTTCGCCGATCGATTCCGACTGGTCGGTGGCGAGGATCAGTGCAGTTCGGAGAACGTTGATTCCGTGGCAGGGGCCGAGCGCGTCGACGATGGGCTGAAGGTCGACGGGTTGCTCGCGTATGCGCCCTTGGTAGAGCCCGCTGTCGAGGGCGCACACAGCTTGCCGGAAGGTACCGAGACGTGCGACGTCGCAGACGGTTCGCCCGATCGACGTGACCTGGAATCCGTCGACGGTCACCAGATGGTGGTCGGGGATCGGTGCCTGGTGGATGACGAGTCCCGGCGACGTGCGCCCGGAGCGCTCTGAAACGAAATGCACGACTGAGTGGTCGGGGTCGAGGAGCGGCACGTCGAGCATGGCCGCCGCGGACTGATGGCTGAGGAATCGGCGGGAGGTGCCGCTGCGTGCCGCGGCCACGACCGTGTCGCGGTATCTGGTCTCGGTGCGTTCGTGGTCTTCGAGGTCGGCGTACGCGGAAGACGACACGTACGAGCCGTGGCGCAATCGGTCGATCTGTCGCTCTTTGAGCGCACGTCGGATGTCGCGGTCGGTGCCGCCCTCGCCGATTACGCTGCGTCGGTAGATTATTCGGCTGGCGGAGGTGGACCCTTCGGGGTCGGATACGGGGAATGTGGTCACGGACTGATCGTGGCTGAAAGTCGCGGAAGGGAGTCGTCGACGACGGCGGTCTGTGGATAAGTAGGTCAGTTTCGCGGCGTTGTGGACAAGTCGTCGTGCCGATGATGGTTGGGGTGCAGGGCGCGGGAGCCCGGCGTATAGGGCCGGGGGCACGGGGCGCGATCTTTCCTCGGGTTTCTGGGGTTTCCGCGCGAAGTTTGGCGGGGAGAGGTCGGAGACTGGGGGAAACAATCCTTCCCCTAGTTTCTGCGCGGCGGGCAGGGACGACGGTCGGGCGGTGCAGGCCGGGCGAAGCGGCGGTGGCGGGGTTGGCGGTCAGGCGTACGTGCGGCCGTGGCGCGTCCAGGTCGCGGGTGAATCAGCTTCGCGCAGAGTGCGTTTGAGTGTCTTGAAGGTCGCGGTCTCGGGTAGTTCGTCGACGATGCGCACGCGGTGGGGCCATTGCTTGGGGCTGAGGTCGCTCTGGGCGGCGAGGAAGTCGGCGAACTCTGATGGCGCGAGTGTTGGGGCGACCAGAACTGCCTCGATCTCGTCGCCGATCTCGACGGGCACCCCGTACACGGCGGCCTGTTGGATATGGCTGTTGCGCAGTAGGATTCGCTCGATCGGTCCGGCGCCGAGGTTCTCGCCGTCGACGCGCATCCACTCGCCGAGGCGTCCGGCGAAGTGAATGTAGCCGGAGTCGTCGACCCAGCCGAGGTCGCCGGTGTGATAAACCCCGCCGCGCATGCGTTCTGCAGTCGCGGCGTCGTCGCAGTAATAGCCGCTGAAAAGTCCTGGGCCGGAGGTATTCACGATCTCGCCGATCTCGCCCGGAGGTGTGGGATCGCCGGTTTCCGGGTCGACGATGGCTGTCGGTGAGCGCAATGGTCCGAGGGCGTCGTCGGGAGTGTCGGGAGTGCGGGTGATGGCGACACCTCCCTCGGTGGAACCGAAGCCGTCGATGACGCTGCAGCCGAATCGGGCGGCGAAGCGTCGTCGATCGCGTTCCGACGCCTCGTTGCCGTACACGATCCGCAGCGGGTTCTCGGCGTCGTCGGGGTTCTCGCGCGTCGCCAGGATGTAGTTGAGTGGCTTGCCGACGTAGTTGGCGTAGGTGATGCCGTAGCGGCGAACGTCGGGTAGGAAGGCGCTCGCAGGGAACCTGCGCCGCAACGTGATCGACGCTGCACCTGCCACCGCGACCGACCAGCCGGCGATGGTGGCGTTGGAGTGGAACATCGGCATCGAGAGGTAGATGTTGTCGGTGGGGCCGATGTCGAAGCGTTCGGCGAGCATCGTGCCGCTTGCGGCGAACGTGCGATGGGTGCAGCGGACCGCCTTCGGTTCGCCGGTGGTGCCGGACGTGAAGATCAGCATCAGCAGATCGTCGTCGGCGGAAGCGGGGAACTTGACGGGTGTATCGACTTGGGGTGCAAGTAGTTTCGGCCACTCGTTGGAGTCGACGTCGATAGTTCGCGCGCCGACGTCGACGTCGGCGAGGAGGTGCCGGGTGTCGGAGCAGGTGAGGACCAGATCGCAGTCGGCGGTGGCGATATCGGCGGCGAGGGCGGCGCCACGTCGGGTGGTGTTGAGGCCGACGACGACGAACTCGCCGAGCGCCGCCGCAGCGATCAGATAGCTGAACTCGGCGACGTTGCTCATCAGCACGCCGACGTGGGGCGGTCGGCCGTCGGTCAACAGGTCGGTGACAGCGGCTGCGCGTTGCGCGGAGCGTCGCAGATGCTCACTCCACGTAACGAATTCGTCGTCGACGTAAAGTCCGCGGTCGGTGACGTCGGCCAGCTTCGACAGGAGATCGGTGACGGTCACGACGGTATATTCGTCATGCAGGGTCAGCCGCGAGCGCGTCGCCGAGCCGTCGGAGCGAAGTGTTGGCAGATCCGAGGGTGAATTCATTCTGCTTGGCGCGCAGGAAGTATCGGTGCGTGGGATGGCTCGTATCCAATCCGACGCCGCCGTGGACGTGGACGGCCGTGTGCGCCACTCGATGCCCCGACTCCGCTGCCCAGAACTTCGCGGTGGCGATGGCAGCGGAAACGTCTGCGCTGCCGGTGGTTTCGGGGTGTTCGGGGTCGCCGGACGAACCCTCGTCGGACTGCGCGAGGAGCCACGAGGCCTGGGTGGTGGTCAGCGACAGCGCCGAGACGTCGATGTAACCGTCCGCGAGGCGCTGCGCGACGGCCTGGAACGAGCCGATCGGCCGCCCGAACTGTTCACGTTCGCGGGCGTAGCGTGCGGTGGCGTCCAGCGCGGCGGCGAGCACCCCGGACTGCTCAGCACAGACCGCGAGGGTGAGGCGATCGACGAGGTCGGATACGACGTCGACGCCGTGCAGGACATGGGCATCGTCGAGTGCGACGTCGGAGAATTCGACGTGATAGGTCGGAGTGAGGCCGGTGGAGCGGGTTTCGGTGATCGTGATGCCGGTGGTGGAGGCATCGACGACCGCGACCGCGACCGAATCGGAATCATGTGCGGTGACCAACAGCAGCCCTGCCGCAGCGGCATAGCCGACGTTGATCTTGCTGCCGCGCAGCACGTATCCGTCGTCGGTTTTGGTCAGAGTGGTTGTGGGCGAGAGCGCGTCGTCGCCGAGGTCTTCTTCGACGGCGGCGGTTGCGATGAGTGTGCCGTCGGCGAGGCGGGGCAGTAGCTCGGCTGCGAGCGTCGTGGCGGCGTATCGGGCGAGGATCGGGCCGGCCGCGATCGCGTGCTGTCCGAAGGGGACGCGGGCGAGGTGCGTGCCGAGTTGCTCTGCGACGGCGGTGTTCTCGACGGTCGAGAGCTCGCCTGCGGCGTCGCCCGCGAGGGTTTCGGGGAGTTCGAGAGCGAGCAGGCCCGCGGCTGCGAGTTCACGCCAGAGCTGGTCGTCGAGTGGCGCCGACGAGGCTTCGAGCGCAGCGACTCGCTCGGAGGTGCTGATCTTGGTCGCGATGTCGGCGGCGAGATCGCGCACCGCCGTTGCGGTCTCGGGGAGAGTGAAGTCCATGGCGGGTGCTCCTCGGTGGGTGGGTGATCTCGACAAGCTCGATCAGCGGTTGTTGGCTCGGTCGGCGGGTGGGGGTCGGTTGGCGGGCTGGTGATCTCGACAAGCTCGATCAGCGGTAGTGGGCTCGATCAGCGGGTGGGGGTTTGGTCGGTGGGTGGGTGATCTCGACAAGCTCGATCAGCAAAAGGTGGCTCGATCAGCGGTGGTGGGGTTCGATCAGCGGGGTGATCTCGACAAGCTCGATCAGCGAAAAGTAGCTCGATCAGCGCCTCAGCGGCGGGCGGGCGGGAGGCCGAGGGCCAGCATGCCGATGATGTCGCGCTGGATCTCGTTGGTGCCGCCGCCGAAGGTGAGGATCAGCGAGGTCCGCTGGTAGCGCTCGAGTCGGCCGTGGAGCTGGGCGCCGGGCGAATCCTGCCGGAGCGTCGCGGCGGGTCCGACGACCTCCATCAGCAAACGGTAAGCCTCGGTGGAGAATTCGGTGCCGAAAACCTTGGTGGCCGAGGCGTCGGCAGGACTCGGCGATCCGCCGGATGCCGCGGCGGAGGCGATTTTCCAGTTGATCAACTTCAGGTACTCGACCTTCGCGTGTACCCGCGCGAGGTTTGTGCGCACCCACGGTGCGTCGATGACGCGCTGGCCGTCGCCGGTCTTGTGTTGCTGTGCCCAAGCGACGGTTTCGCGAAGCGCGGTCTGCACGGGGGCGGCGCTGCAGAGCGCGACCCGCTCGTGGTTGAGCTGATTGGTCACCAGCGGCCAGCCGCCGCCCTCTTCGCCGACTCGCGCGCTCACCGGTACCCGGACGTCGGAGTAGTAGGTGGCCGATGTGTCAACGCCCGACATCGTGTGGACCGGGGTGTAGTCGAATCCGGCGCTGTCGGTCGGGACGATGAGCATCGAGATGCCCTTGTGTTTCTTTCCGCCGGGCTCGAGGGTCGACGGGTCGGTGCGGCACGCGAGCCAGATGTAGTCGGCGTATGCGACCAGCGACGTCCACATCTTCTGTCCGTTGATCACGTACTCGTCGCCGTCGCGCACGGCGGTCGTGCGTAGAGCCGCGAGGTCGGTGCCTGCCTCCGGCTCGGAGTATCCGATCGAGAAGTGCAGTTCACCCGCCGCGATCTTGGGCAGGAAGAAGGCCTTCTGCTCGTCGGTGCCGTAGTTCATGATCGTCGGCGCAACCGAGTTGATGGTCAGGAACGGGACGGGCGCGCCCGCGATCGCGGCCTCGTCGGTGAAGATCAACTGGTCCATCATCGAACGGTTCTGGCCGCCGAACTCGGTCGGCCAGCCGAGCGCGAGCCAGCCGTCGGAGCCCATCTGTGCCACGACGTCGCGGTACGCGTCGCCCTCGCCGAGTTCGCCGTCACCGCCCGTGAGTGCGGCGCGTCGTTCGTCTGTCATCAGCCCTGCGAAATACGACCGCAGCTCGCGACGGAGATCGGCCTGTTGCTCTGTGTACGCGATGCGCATGTTCGACCCCTGTGCTTTCGGTGGGTACTCGCCAACTTCTGAAACACGTTCTAACCTGTATCCACCCAGCCGTCAACCAGCGGACCTGACAACGAAGAGGGGTACTGATGCGAATCAAGGCGGATTTCGACCTATGTGAGGCCAACGGTGTGTGCGTCGGATTCGCACCCGAGTTCTTCGACCTCGATGACGACGACTACCTGGTGATTCTGTCCGACGAGGTGCCCGACGAGAAGGTCGACGAGGTGCGTCGGGCAGTGGCCGGATGTCCTAAGTCGGCACTGCGGCTCGAGTGAATTCGACGAGTGGTTTCGGGGGTTCTGTTCCGGCGCGCAGGGCGCGCATGTTAGAACAGGTTCTAGTAATTGAAAGGGGTTCGTGATGGTGCAGTCACTTGACGATCGGGTCGCCGTGGTCACCGGCGCCGGTGCTGGTCTCGGCAGGGCCGAGGCGATCGGTCTCGCCAAGGCGGGTGCGACCGTGATCGTCAACGACCTCGCGAACGCGCTCGACGCCAGCGACACGATCGAGACCATCACCGGCGCGGGCGGCCGAGCGGTGCCCGTCGCAGGCGACATCTCCGACTCCGGCGTCGCGGCAGAGATCATGCGCGTTGCCACCGAAGACCTCGGCCGACTCGACGTCGTGGTCAGCAACGCGGGCGTCGTCCGCGACAAGATGCTGTTCAACATGACCGACGACGAGTGGGATCTGGTGATCCGGGTCCACCTCCGGGGACACTTCCTGCTCAACCGCAACGCAGGCGCCTACTGGCGCAACGAGTCGAAGAAGGCGGGCGGACCCGTCTACGGGCGCCTGATCAACACCTCGTCGGAAGCCGGTCTGCTCGGCCCCGAGGGGCAGGCGAACTACGCCGCGGCCAAGGCCGGGATCACCGCGCTCACCCTCTCCTCGTCGCGCGCGCTCAAGCGCTACGGCGTGCGTGCAAACGCGATCTGTCCACGCGCGCGGACAGCGATGACCGCCGCGGTATTCGGTGATGGACCCGCCGATGGCGTCGACCCGCTGTCGCCCGAGCACGTTGTACGACTCGTGAATTTTCTGGCGTCGCCCGACTCCGACGACGTGACCGGACAGGTCTTCGTCGTCTATGGTCCGCGCGTTACCCTGATGGCCGCGCCGACCGTCGACGAGGTCTTCGAGGCCGAGAGTGGCACCTGGGATTCCGACGATCTCGCGAAGACGCTCACGTCGTATTTTGCCGAGCGCGATCCGTCGAAAACCTTCACGGCGCGTGGGCTGGTCAACTGACCCACTTCTGTGTGTTTTGCGTGCTAGGTTGCTTGGAAACCGGGGAAGAGGAGCAGACGTTTGTCGCGCAGGCTTGACGCGCCGCTGGAACAGGTCGGCGACTTCGTTGCCCTAGGTGTCGATTCATTCCGCGAGCTGTTTCATCGTCCTTTTCAGTGGCGGGAGACGGTCGAGCAATCGTGGGCGATCGCGCGTGTTTCGATGATGCCGACGCTGCTCGTGGCGATCCCCTTCACCGTGCTCGTCAGCTTCACGCTCAACATCCTGCTGCGCGAGATCGGTGCGCAAGACCTGTCGGGAGCAGGCGCAGCGCTCGGCACGATCACTCAGATCGGTCCCATTGTCACGGTGCTCATCGTCGCCGGAGCGGGCGCCACGGCAATCTGCGCCGACCTCGGCGCACGGACGATCCGCGAGGAAATCGACGCGATGGAGGTGCTCGGGATCAACCCGGTGCACCGACTGGTGGTTCCTCGCGTGATCGCCTCGACCGGCGTGGCGCTGTTGCTCAACAGCCTTGTGTGCACGATCGGTATCGGCGGCGGATTCTTGTTCTCGGTCTATCTGCAGGACGTCAATCCGGGTGCGTTCCTCGCCAGCCTCACGCTGCTCACCGGCTTCGGTGAGCTGATGATCTCGATGGTCAAAGCGGCGCTGTTCGGGCTGTTCGCGGGATTGGTCGGCTGCTATCAGGGACTCAACGTCAAGGGTGGGGCCAAGGGCGTCGGCGACGCGGTGAACGAGACCGTCGTCTACTCCTTCATGGCGCTGTTCGTCGTCAACGTCGTGGTGACCGCGGTCGGCGTGAAGGCGACGGCGGGCTGAGAAATGGTCCTTCCCTTCACGACGCGGCTCCAGACCGCCAGAGTCGCGATCAAACGCGCGGGCGACGACTGGAACCAGATCGGCGATCAGGCGCTCTTCTATTGGGACAGCCTGATTGCGATCCCGCGAGCGGTACGCCAGTACAAGAAGGAGACGCTTCGGCTGATCGCGGAGATCTCCATGGGCTCTGGTGCGCTGGCGATGATCGGCGGCACCGTCGTCGTGGTCGGATTCCTGACGTTGTTCACGGGCGGCACCATCGCGGTTCAGGGCTATAGTTCGCTGGCCAACATTGGTGTCGAGGCGCTGACGGGATTCTTCTCGGCGTTCATCAACGTCCGCATCGCGGTTCCGGTGATCGCGGGTATCGCGCTTGCCGCGACGATCGGCGCGGGAGCGACAGCACAGTTGGGTGCCATGCGCGTCAGTGAGGAGATCGACGCACTGGAGACCATGGCGATCTCGTCGATTCCCTACCTGGTCAGCACGCGCATCGTGGCGGGCATGATCGCGATCATCCCGCTCTACTCGCTGGCCTCCCTCGCAGCGTTCGTCGCCAGCCGATTCGCAACGGTCGTGCTCTACGGGCAGTCGTCGGGTGTGTATGACCACTACTTCAATACGTTCCTGATCCCGTCGGACATCCTCTGGTCGTTCGTGCAAGCCATCTGTATGGCCATCGCGGTGATGCTGATCCACACCTACTACGGCTACAACGCCGACGGCGGTCCGGTCGGCGTGGGCGTCGCGGTCGGCAACGCGGTGCGCGCGTCGCTGGTGGTTGTCGTCGTCATCACTCTGCTCACCTCGCTCGCCATCTACGGCGCCGACGGCAAGTTCAACCTGGCGGGCTGATCAGATGGCGCGCAGACAAGAGCGGAGCCCACTGGTCCGCAAGACGGCAGCGGTGATCATGGTGGGTGGTCTCGTCGCGGTTGTCGTCGGTGCCGGCGCACAGTTCCTCGGCTGGTTCGCCGACACTCAGTCGGTCACGCTCAACACGCCGCGAGCCGGTCTGGTGATGAGTCCCGACGCCAAGGTGAAACTGCGCGGTGTGCAGGTCGGCAGGGTCGCGACGATCAGGCAGGCCGACGGTCACGCGGTGCTCGACCTCGACATCGACAGCGACAAAATGTCGCAGATCCCCGCGAACGTGACCGCAGACATCAAATCCAACACGGTTTTCGGGGCCAAAGCCGTCAACCTGGTGATCCCAGAGACCGGACCGCAGGGCCACCTCTACGCCGGGCAGGTCATCGCGGCCGACCGGGTCGTCGTCGAACTCAATACCGTTTTCCAACAGTTGGTCAACGTGCTCGCCGACCTCCAGCCCGACAAGCTCAACGCCGTGATGGGCGCCGTCGACACTGCACTGTCGGGGCAGGGCAAGCAGATCGGTGCCTCGCTCGACCAACTGTCGGGGTTGCTCGCGAAGACCAACCCTCATCTGCCGGAGCTCAACGAGGCGATCGAACAGGCCGCGGGAGCGACCAATGTGTACGCCGACGCCATGCCGGATCTGATGCGGACCATCGACAACGCGACGTTCCTCGGCAACACGTTGCTCGACAACTCGGCCAACCTCGACGCGCTTCTGATCAACGCGACTGGGATGGCCAATACGATCAACGGCGTGCTCTCGCCGCCCAAGCAGACACTGATCAACACACTGTCGAACCTGAACCCCGTCGCGCGGCTTCTCGGCTACCAGTCGCCGGGACTGACGTGCTTCTTGACGGCCAGCGCGCAGGCCGCTGATCTCGCCAAGCCGATGCTCGGCGGCAAGAACAACAACCTGCTGCTGTACGCCGGATTACAGCCGGGCACCGACCCCTACACGTATCCGCAGAGCCTCCCGATTGTCGGCGCCGACGGCCCGCCGACCTGCGATGGAGCCCTGAGTGATCCCACAACCGACGTCAACTCGGGTTTCTACGTAACCGACAACGCTCCCGTGCCCTACCAGCCACGCACCACTCCGAAGGCCTCACGCGAGAAGCTCTTCCAGGTGCTCTTCGGGGAGCCCGCCCGTGGTTGACAATCGCACCCGCGCGTTCCGCGCCACCGTCATCAAGCTGGGCGCATTCGCGACCGTCATGATCTTGGTCTTCGTCGGCCTCGTCGCCGTGTTCAGCAACTATCGGCCGGGATCGTCGTCGGACTATTCCGCGATCTTCACGAGTGCGTCGGAGATGAAGTCGGGGTCGAAGGTGAAGATCGCCGGCGTGCAGGTCGGCACCGTGCACAAGGTCGGGTTGACGCGAAGCAACGACGCCGAGGTGTCGTTCAGCGTCGACGAGAAGTACCGGCTACCGCGATCCGTGCGCGCGTTGATCCGCTACGAAAACCTGACGGGCGACCGATATGTCGACATCGAGCAAGGCGAGGGCGATCCCGACGACACACTGCCCTCGGGGGCGACGATCCCGATCGGGCAGACCGAGCCCGCGATGGACCTCGACAAGTTGCTCGGCGGGTTCAAACCGCTGTTCCGCACGCTCAACCCCGACGAGGTGAACCAACTGTCTGCGTCGCTGATCGAGGTCTTTCAGGGCCGAGCACAGCGGGAGGCGTTGACCAATCTGCTCGCGCAGACGTCGTCGTTCACCGGCGCGCTCGCCGATCGGGACCAATTGATCGGCGACGTCATCGACAACCTCAACCAGACGCTCGGCATTCTCGACGGCGACAAGAAGGGTCTCGACACCAGCCTGGACCAGATGCAGCAGTTGATCACCGGCCTGTCGGCACAGCGCGGAACCATCGGAAACGCGCTGACGCAGACGGCCGCGGTGACCAACGGACTGTCGGGGTTGCTCGGTGCGACGCGTCCCGATCTCAAGCAGATCGTCGCCGAGACGGGCACGGTCTCGGGCAACCTGTTGAAGTCGGAGCCATACCTGCGGCAACTCGCGGGACGACTCCCCAATGACTTCAAGAAGCTCTCCAATCTCGGCAGCTACGGTGCATGGCTGCAGATCTACTTCTGTCGAATCCGGTTGCTGCTCAGCGGACCCGACGGCAAGCAGTACTTCTTCACCTCCAACGACGTGATGGGCGATACCACGAAGGCCGGAGGGAGGTGCGCGGCGACATGAGCGAGAAGCGGGCGCTCCTCAACGGGCGCAGCAGAGTTCAGATTGGACTCATCGGCGTAGTCGTCACCGCGATGGTCGTGATCGTCGCGATGCAGATGGACGAGCTGCCGTATCTGTCACCGATCAGCAGATACACCGCATATTTCGACGACGCGGGCGGGCTGGTGACCGGCGACATCGTGACGGTCTCCGGCGTGAAGGTCGGTACGGTCGAGAACATCGTGCTCGCACCGACCGACCAGGGCACGAAGGCCTCGGTCACCTTTCGCATGAACGATACCGTGGTGATGGGTACGGATACGCAGGCCGCGATCAAGACCGAAACAGTGCTCGGCAGAAGGAATCTGACGATTCTGCCGCACGGCGGTGGACGGATCCGGCCGGGCGAGTCGATCGCCAACCGGAACACCATCGCACCGTATTCACTCTCCGACGCTCTCGACGAGTCGACCAATTCGCTCGCACAGACCGACACCGATCAGCTCAACAAGGCCTTCGACACCCTGTCGGTGACGTTCTCGTCCACCCCGGACGAAGTACAGGGCGCGGTCGACGGCGTGTCACGGCTGTCCAAGGCGATTGCCGACCGCGACAACAACCTTCGTGCACTGCTGGCCAAAGCCAACGGTGTCACCGACGTGATCGGTGACCGGAGCAAGCAGATCAATCAGCTTCTCGTGGATGCCAATTCGCTCGTCGGCGAACTGCAGTTCCGACGCACCGCCATCGCGCAGCTCATCAGTGGGACCCGCGACGTCGCCGAGCAGATCTCCGGATTCATCAAGGAGAACAACGAACAACTGCGGCCGGCCCTGACGAAACTCGACGGTGTGCTCGACATCCTCAACGACAACGAGGAGAACCTCAAACAGACCCTCGACCGGCTGGGGCCGTACGCCAATGCGCTCGGCGAGGCCGTCGCATCGGGCCCGCGGTTCGAATCCCTGGTCGGCGTCAGTACTTTCGGCGATTACACCGCGACGTTCATGAAGATCCTTCAGCAGAAGTATCCCGAGGCGTGGAAGGCGTTCGGCTACAGCGGTTTCCCGCTGCTGCCGCAGGCTTGGAGCCAAGCGCCGCCCTCCCCGCAGAAGAACACGGCACCGGCGCCGCCGCCGACCTACCCGACCCCGACGGCAGGTGGCTGACATGGCATTCCGTCGTTCCCTCCCGGGGAGTCGAAAGGCATGGGGCGCAGCGGGTCTGGTGGCGCTGCTGGTTCTCGCGGCCATCATCGGATACGCGGTCTACGACAGGGCGACCACCAAGACGATCACCGCCTATTTCCCGTCGGTGAACGGTCTCTACACCGGCGACACCGTGCGTGTGCTCGGTGTCCGCGTCGGAAAGGTCAGCTCCATCACGCCTCGTGCGGGCGATGTGAAGGTGACGCTCGACGTCGATCGGTCGACGGCGATTCCGGCCGACGCACGGGCCGTGGTGGTGGCTCAGAGTCTCGTTTCCGGCCGGTTCGTCCAACTGACTCCGGTCTACGCGGGCGGAGAGCAGCTCAACGACGGCAGCGCGATTCCCATGGAGCGCACCGCTGTTCCGATGGAGTGGGACGACGTCAAGAAGCAACTCTCGAGTCTGACCAAGGCGATCGGACCCGATGGCGCCGACAAGGGATCGGCCGCCAAGCTGATGGACGTCGCCGACAAGAACCTGCAGGGCAACGGTGAGGCGATCAATTCGTCGATCACCAACCTCTCCGACGTGATGTCGACGCTGTCGTCGGGCCGCGACGACCTGTTCTCGACGATCCGCAACCTGCAGAAGCTCACCGACGCGCTCTCGACGAGTCACGAGGAGCTGGTTCAGTTCAATGGCCGGATCGCCTCTGTGACAGATGTTCTCGCCGACAACACGACGCAGCTCGACGGCGCGATGCACAATCTGGATTCCGCGATGAGCGACATCACGGCGTTCATCGACCAGAACAAGGAGGCGTTGACCAGCTCGGTGGCGAAGCTGTCGACCACGACGCGCATCCTCGCGGACAAGGACAACCAGATCCGCGGGCTGCTGCACTCGGCGCCCAATCAGCTCGCCAACTTCTACAACATCTACAACCCGCTGACCGGTTCACTGTCCGGCGTTTTCGGGCTGGGCATGGGCAACAACCTCATCACGCTGCTCTGCGGAACGATGGAGGCCAACAACAGGCCGGGCCAGAGCCAGGCCGACGTCGAGAAGTGTGTCGATGTGCTTGCGCCCGTTCTCGGTTCGATCTCGGTGGCGTACCCGCCTTTCCTCTCCGATCCGGTCGTCGGCAAGAGCGCACTACCCAGCCAGGTCACCTACCAGAACGCCGACGTCAAGGCCCGCGCCCAGCAGGGCATTCGCGATCAGGACGCAGCGACGCGTCGCGGTAACGGCGGCGGGCTCGGCGACCTGCTGGTGCCGTGGGGAGGTGAGGGCTGATGCTGCGCCCCAACCGAACTCGCGGGTCGCGCCGCAGGAGCCTGCGCGGCGCGCTCATGATCGCGGTGGTCACGGCCATCGCGACGGCCTGTGGATTCGACGGCGCCGACAGCCTGCCCGTGCCGGGCGCGCAGGGCACCGGCAACGGATCGTACGAGATCTCAGCGGTGATCCCGACCGCGGCGGGTCTCACCAACAACTCACCGGTGATGCTGAACGACGTGACGGTCGGAAGCGTCGGCAATATCGATGTCGACGCGAATTGGCATGCGGCGGTGCCGATCAGGCTCAACCCGGGGGTGCAGGTTCCACGCGGTTCGTACGTGAAGGTCGGGATGACGAGCGTGCTCGGGTCGACGCATCTGGCGATCGTGCCACCCGACAAGGCGACAACCGGCTACCTGCACGCCGGCGATCAGATCCCGCTGCCCGCGTGCCCGGAGCAGAAGAACATCGAGCAGCCATCGGGCCAGCGGGTCGCAGACATCAACTCCGCCCAGCAGGTACCCCAGTGCGCATACCCGACCACCGAACAGGTGCTCAGTGCACTATCGGTGGTGCTCAACGGTGGTGGACTCTCGCAGCTCGGCGACATCACCCATGAGCTCAGTCAGGTGCTCGGCGGCAACGCGGCGTCGATCCGCGCGCTCGTGCCGCGCCTGAACACGCTCATCTCCGACCTCTCGAGCCAGTCGGGCGACATCATCGACGCGATGGACGGCCTCGACCGGTTGAGTACGACGATCAACCAGCAGAAGCCGACCGTCGAAAAGGCTCTCGCCGACGGGCCGGCCATCTTGGCGATGCTCAACGACGAACGCGACAAGTTCACCGGCGCATTGTCGGCGCTCAGTGGCCTCTCGAAGACCGTCAACGATGTGCTGCGCGCCAACACCGACGACATCAAGACCATCGTCGCGAACCTGAATCCGACGCTCGGCGCACTCGCTGCGGCGGGTCCGGCGCTGCCGGGGGCGACCAGAATCCTGTTCACCTTCCCCTTCTTGGAGGAGACGATTCCGCAGATCGTCAAGGGCGACTACGTGAACTCCGACCTCGTGCTCGACCTGACGGTCGACAGGCTCAAGCAGACAATTCTGATGACCTCGGGTCTCGTCGGACCGGAAGGGGTGACCGGCCAACCTGCCGGAGCGGCCAAGCGCGGGCTGGATCCGTTCACGTCGCCGCTGGTACCCGGCGGTGAGAAGCGGCCCGACAGTGCGGACCCTGTCCCCGCCGGCACGCAGGAGTCGACCGCAACGGGAACGTCCACCGCCCCCCGGACGTCCGCTCCCCGGACACCCGTTCCCGCGAACGGTGGTGGCCGATGAAGATCACCAGGTTCGTCCGGATGCAGCTCACGATCTTCGCGATCGTCACCGTCGTCGCACTTGTCGCGATGGCCGTGTACTACGTGCGCTTGCCCGCGATGGCTGGTGTCGGTCGCTACGACGTGACACTCGAACTGCCGAGCACGGGCGGCATCTACACCAACGCGAACGTCAGCTACCGCGGAGTGAACGTCGGCAAGGTCAAGGAGGTCCGCCTCACGTCGAACGGTGTCGCGGCGACGCTGTCGATCGACAGCTCGGCGAAGATCCCCGCAGACTCCACTGCGTCGATCCGCAGCGTGTCGGCGGTCGGCGAGCAGTTCGTCGAGTTCACACCCAAGTCCGGATCGGGTGGTGACTATCTCGGCGACGGTGCGGTCGTGCACAGCACCGACGTGCCGGTCGAGATCTCGTCGGTGCTCGAGCAGGCCAATGCCCTGCTCGCCAAGGTGGGCGACACCCGATTGCGCAACGTGATGGACGAGGCGTTCACCGCATTCAACGGAACCGGTGAGGATCTTCGGCGCCTGCTCGACTCGATGACGCTCCTCGTCGCCGACGCCGACAAGAACGTCGACGTGACGATCGATCTGATCAAGCAGACCGGCCCGCTGCTGGAGACGCAGAACAGGACAGCGGACTCGGTCCGTGCGTGGACGGCGAACGCCGTCAAGGTGACCGATCAGTTGCGTGCCAACAAGCCGGAGATCACCGACATCCTGACCAAGGGGCCGTCGACGGCGTCGAAGTCGCAGCAGTTGTTCGCAGACATGGATCAGACGCTGCCGATGCTGATCAACAACCTCGGCGTCGCGTCGAAGACACTGGCGCTCTACCTGCCGAATCTCCAGCAGGTGGTGGTGATCTATCCGCGGTTGATCAGCTCGCTGCTGACCGCGGTTCATCAGGGCTCGGCCGAGTACGGGCCGAGCGTCCTGTTCTCGCTGGGCTTCCAGGATCCCGCGCCGTGCACCGTCGGATTCATGCCGTCCAACGAGTGGCGCAGTCCCGCGGTGCAAACCGCCCGCGACCTGCCTCCCGGTCTGCTGTGCCGGTTACCGCAGGATGCGCAGATCGCGGTTCGCGGTGCCAGGAACTTCCCGTGCGCCGAGTTCCCCGGCCGACGCGCCCCGACGCCTGAGGAATGCCGGACGGGCTTCAAGGCGAGCACGGAGAAGAACGTCGCTCTGCCCAACGGGATCCCGGGCCTCGTGCCCGCCCCCGCCGGCTATACGACGCCTGGTACCCCCGGGTCGTATGAGGCTGGTCCGGCCGTTTACGGCACCACGTACGATCCGGATACGGGTGACTTCATCGGCCCGGACGGCAAGACGTACAACGCCGGAACCGGCAGGGACGCTCCTGCAAGCAGCGACAGTCAAGGACAAAGCAGCACGTGGCAGGGATTGATCACCAGCGGGATGGCAGGGTGAATCGGCAGGTGGGCGCTCAACCGGTGCGCTCGGCACCGCTGCGCCGGGGCCGCAAGAACAAGCGCGAACCGATCAAGCCCGCCGAGAGCGCGCCGGCACCGGAGCAACTCGACGAGAACACCGCCGAAGCCGAGGCCGTTGAGAGCGCTGTGGAGCCCGCTGAGGCCGCCGAGGAAACTGCCGAGAGCACCGCCGAACCCGCCGGGGGCACCGCCGAACCCGCCGGGGAATCCGCGGTCAGCTACCGCGAACGCCGCGCCAAAAGGCAGGGTTCGACGCCGAGCCGGCAGGTGGAACGTCGCGCGCGAGTGGGTCGCGGAGCAGGTGGCAAGTGGGTCGTCGCCGGTGTGGTGTGCGCGCTGTTCATCGTCGCGTGCGTCGTCGCGTCGACCTTCTTCGCCGTCGGAACCAGTCGGCTCGATCACCACAACGAGCTGCGAGCGTCGTACTCGGGCTTTGCGCGTCAGATGACCATCGACCTGACATCGCTCAACCCCGGCAACGTCGACAAGGCGTTGCAGACAGTGCAGGACAAGACGAGTGGCCCTGCGCAGCAACGGATCAAGCAGTCCATGGCCCAGGTGACCGACCTGATCCGTACCCAGAATCAGACCGTCACGTCGTCGGTGATCACCGACGCGGTCACCAAGGCGACCGACGACGAGGGCTCGGTGATCGTCGTGTACGGGTGGGAGATGAAGTCGCAGGATCCCAAGCAGGAGACCGTTATTCAGACGTTCCGCTGGCGAGTGGACATCACACGGATCAACGGTGATCTCAAGATGACCAACTTCGAGTGGGTGGTCTGATGGCGACCGCAATCACGACGCGACGCCTCGTCGGAGTGGGACTCGCCGTCATCGCGGTGGCGTGTGCCGTGCTGACCGGGTTTCTCGGATTCAGGTACTTCGACGCTCGTGCCACGGAGGACTCGCGTGAGTCATCACTGTCTGCGGCAAGGGATTACGCGACGACGATGTTCGGCTACGACCCGGTGAACGTCGCCGATCACGTGCAGCGGTCCAAGAACGTCGTCATCGGATCGGCGAAGACCGAGTACGACAGGCTGATCGCGCAGCCGCTGCCCGACGACAAGGACAACTTTGTCGAGGGAGTGCGCAAGCAGCGCGTCGTCTCTCAGGCCGTCATCCAGGACGCGGGCGTCGTGACCAACACACGCGACACCTCGACGGTGCTGCTCTTCATGAATCAGTCGGTCAGCCGCAACGGTAAGGACCTCGTGCGGGTGGACCCGAGCCGACTGACGTTCTCGATGGTCCGCCACGACGACACCTGGATGATCGAGAAGATCGAGATCATCACCGACGACTCGTTCCGCAGTCGTATCGAGCAGACATCGACTCCGCCGGCAGGTGCGGTCCCGCTCCCCGGGCCGTCATCGGCAAGTCCGGCACCGAGTCCGTCGCCTGACGCTCCCACCGAATCGTCGGCACCACCCGCTGGTTAGTGGTAACACCCCTTTGTGCGGACGAGCCAAATCTGTCCGTGGACTTCATGTCCGGAGGACATGGTGTAGGTCACTCCGGCATAGATAGTGTCGTGTGGCACACAGCAGGGCGGCGTCGAGCGGCTAGTTCCGCGAATTAGCGCCCGCCGCAACGACTTTCGTGATGAAGCACGATGCAGTCCTCGAATTCAGGCACCTATCGGTGATGTCGTCGCACCTGTTGTGCAGCGCCAACAGATTCGAGAGAGGTTCGTGTTGATGTCGGAAGTGTCCAATTCGGAATTGCAGGGTAAGCGCATTTTCATCACCGGTTCTGCGCGCGGTGTCGGGCGGGGAATCGCCGAGCTGGCGATCAGCCGCGGCGCCCAGGTGGTGATCAGTGACTTCGACGAGGACGCGGCTCACAAGACAGCAGCCGATCTGAGTGCGGCAGGCGTAGCCAATTGCGACGTGACCGACGAGGCGAGCGTCGTCGACGCGATCGCTCGGGTGCAGGAACTGCTCGGCGGGCTGGATGTGCTGGTCAACAACGCGGGCATCGAGATCGCGGCACCGCTCGCAGTGCAGTCGACGGACAGCTTCGACAAGATCTTCGCGGTGAACGTCCGTGGACCGTTCGTGGCCACCAAGGCTGCCGTGCCCGCGCTGGCCGAAAGCAAGGGCAACGTCGTCAACATCGCATCGGTCGCGGGGGTCGGCGGAAGTCCGCTGCTCGGCTCGTACTGCGCCACCAAGGCGGCGCTCATCCAGCTCACCCGTGTGTTCGCGGTCGAACTCCGTCAGACCGGAATTCGCGTCAACGCCGTCTGTCCCGGATTCGCGGATACGTCCATGGTCGACCGGCTCGCCCCCGAGTTCGAAGCGGCGACCGACGCCCCCTTCGGTGACCTCGTCGCCGCAAAGCAGGGACGTCTCGGAACCGTGGAAGACATCGCGGAGGTCGCGTGCTTCCTCGCATCAGACCGCGCGAGTTGGGTAACCGGAAGCCACTATGTGCTCGACGGCGGGCTCACCGCTTCCCTTGTCTGACTTCGTATTTCGACTCACTCCGACCTATACGTAGAAAACGTCCCACCAGTAGAGAAAGAGGACCAACTCATGTCACAGAAGCTGGACGGCCGCGTTGCCGTTGTCACCGGAGCGGGCGCAGGACTCGGCGCCGCAATCGCCAGACGGTTCGGAGAGGAGGGTGCGCGTGTGGTGGTCTCCGACATCAACGCCGACGCCGCCAAGTCGGTCGCGTACTCGATCGACGGCGCTATCGCGTGCACCACGGATGTCACCGATGAGGCGCAGGTGCAGCAACTGATCGCCGACACGCAGGAGCATTTCGGCGGGCTGCACATCATGGTTCCCAACGCGGGGGTCGGTTCCGTGCAGCCGATTGCGGAGATGTCGTACGCGGACTGGCGCAAGACCACCTCGGTCAACCTCGACGGCGTGTTTCTCTCGATCCGCTACGCCGCACCGGCGATCATCGCGTCCGGCGGAGGGTCGATCGTGACGATCAGCTCGATCACCGCGACCGCGGGCTCCGCGCTGATCGCGCCGTATGCCGCGGCCAAGGCTGCAGTACGCAACCTCACCGAGACCGCAGCCGCGGAGTTCCGGGCGCACGGAATCCGGGTCAACGCCGTGCTGCCGGGCTTCATCGATACGGAACTGGTCACCACCGCGGCTCCACTGTTCGAAGCCGCCCTCGGACTACCCGAAGGCGGCTTCGACGCAGTCATGGCGCAGAAGCAGGGACGCTACGGAACGCCGGAAGAAGTAGCTGCTGCGGTGACCTTCTTTGCCTCGGACGAATCGTCGTGGTGCAACGGCAGCAGCCTCGTGCTCGACGGCGGATTCGTGAGCTCGCTGCTGTAAACCCGAGCCTGGGACTCGAGTCAGGAGACCTGATAGCCCATCGGCATCATCGTCGACTTGTGTTCGACGAACGACTCGAGTCCCTCTGGCCCGCATTCGCGGCCGATGCCCGAGCTCTTGAAGCCACCGAACGGTGAGCCGGGGTCGATGGCGTAGAAGTTGATCCCGAAGGTGCCGGTGCGGATCTTCTCGGAGATCTCGATGCCGCGCTCGACGTCGGCGGTCCACACGGTGCCCGCCAGACCGTAGTCGGAGTCGTTGGCGATGGCGATCGCGTCGTCGACGTCGTCGTAGGTGATGACCGACAGCACCGGGCCGAAGATCTCTTCCTGGGCGATCGTCATGTCGTTGGTGACGTCGGTGAAGATCGTCGGGGTGAGGAAGTAGCCGGAGTCGAGGCCCTCGGGGCGGCCGCCTTCGAGGGTCGCGGTGGCTCCCTCTTCCTTGCCCTTGGCGATGTAGCCCTCGATCTTCTCCAACTGGCGCTTGTTGATGACGGGTCCGAGCTGGCTGTCGGGTTCGCTCGGCAGGCCGACCTTCATGGCGTTGGCTGCCTCGACCATTGCCGCGACGATCTCGTCCTTGCGGCTCGCGGGCACCAGCACCCTGGTCTGCGCGACGCACGCCTGTCCGGTGTTGAACAGGCCGAGGAAGACCATCATGCCGATGTTGTTGATGTCGACGTCATCGAGGACGATTGCCGCCGACTTGCCGCCGAGCTCCAGCGAGCAGCGTTTGAGCGACTCGGCACACGCGGCGCCGATCTGCCGACCGGCGGCCGTCGACCCGGTGAACGTGATCTTGTCGACGTCCGGGTGCGCGACGAGTGCTTTGCCGGTGTCCGGTCCGCCGGGGATGATCGAGATGACTCCCTCGGGAACGCCTGCCTCGGTGAAGATCTCGGCGACGGCGTTGGCCGTCCGCGGTGTCTCCGGTGCAGGTTTGAGCACCACTGAACAGCCGGCCGCGAGTGCTGCGCCGAGCTTGTTGCAGACGAGGAAGAGCGGGACGTTCCATGCGGTGATCGCGCCGACGACCCCGACCGGTTCACGCGTGATGCGCGTGGTGCCGAACAGGCCGTTGCGGTACTCGATCCAGGCGTAGTTGCGTGCGGCCTCGGCGTACGAGCGCAGCACGCCGGTGCCGGGCAGCTTCTGCAGCATGTCGACGGCGCTCGGCGGGGCGCCCATCTCCGACGACACCAGAGCCGAGATCGCTTCTGCGCGTTCGTCGATGATGTCGGCCACGCGATCGAGCACGGCTGCACGGTCTTCCGGAGACTTCTGCGACCACACGCCAGCATCGAAGGCGGCGCGAGCGGTACGGACAGCCGTGTCGACGTCGACCTCGTCGGCGAGCGGAACGGATGCGACTCGCTCGCCGGTCGCGGGCGAGAACACCTCGAGGATCTCGGTCGAATGGGGCTTCACCCACGTGCCGCCGATGTAGAGCTCGGTCCGGTCGTCGGATGTGCCTGCCTCGTTCGAGGAACGAGGTTCGACGGTCTGGGTCATGCGTGCTCCTGAAGTTGGTACCCGATGTTTCCCTCGACTCCGCTGTGCTCTGGAGATTGCTGAACACTCTTCGGGGAGGGGCGCGGACAGGTGTGAACCACCGCACATCCAATACTAGAACACGTTCTAACTCTGGTGTCGAGATCAGGAATCGAAGGCGATGCGGGCGGCGAATCCCTCGACGGCGTCGTCGAGTATCGCGATCCGCGCGGGGGTGTCGGGTGCTTCGAGGAGTGACTGTCGGTCGGCGGCGCCGATCGGAAGGCGGGCTGCCCAGCCGAAGAGCCCGGCGTCGTCGAGGTCGGCGTCGTCGAACGAAGGCAGGTCGTCGGGGATGGGTGTGCCACGCCGGGTGTAGGCGTCGACGACGATCTCACGGATGCGGACTCCGAGCGCGATCGAGTCGGCACGGGCCGCGGCGTTGGTCTTCGGCTCGTTGAGGACTGACACTTCGGCGCGCGGGTACGGATCGTCGGGCAACCATTCGGTCACCCGGAAGCGTCTGGTGCCGACGCAATGGACGTACGACAGTCCGCCCGGGTCGCGGCTCACGCGGTCGATTGCCGCGAAGGTTCCGACGTCGTGGCGCACATCGCCGCCGCCGACCTCCGAACCGCGCGCGATGAGAACGACACCGAAACGTGGCGGTCCGTCGGCGACGGCGAGGCAGTCGTCGAGCATCGTTCGATAGCGCGGTTCGAAGATCCGCAGCGGAAGCACCTCACCCGGCAGCAGCGCTGTGCCGAGCGGGAACATGGGTTGTGCGCTCATGTTCACACTCTCCGTGTGGGCAATCGTCTATCCGGTGTGAAAGGGATTGTCAGGCAGAGGGTTTCGCGTCGAGGACGACCTCGAACTCGAGAAGGTCTGCGCCGCTGGCAACCGGCTTCGCGCGCTCACCCGAATGAGCCTCGCGTGCGGGACCGGCAGCCCATGCCTGGAAATCCTCTTCGGTCTCCCACTGCGTGACGACGAAGTAGCGGTCGTCGCCCTTGACCGGGCGCAGCAACTGGAATCCGAGGAAGCCCTTCGAGCCGTCGACCGAGTGCGCGCGGTGTGCGAAGCGCTTCTCGAGTTCGGGCCCTGAGCCCTCGGGGACATGGATCGCGTTGATCTTCACAACAGTCATGTCCTCAGCCTAGTTCGGAATGTCTGTGCGTCGGATTAACCTCATTCACTGTGACTGCATATTCGACGCCCGAGGCGGGATATCCGACGTCGGAGGCGGGGTATGTGACGGCTGAGACGGGCCTGCTCGATCACGGCGGTCCGGACCGGGGCCTCGATGCGCAGCAGTCGGCGGACGCGCTCGGTGTTGGGCCGATCGTGCTGCTCCACGGACTCATGGGGCGTGGCCGCACCTGGCGGCGGCAGATTCCCTGGCTACGTAGGTACGGCCGGGTGTTCACGTTCGACGCCGCATTTCACACCGGAGCCGACGCCGCGCTCATCTCCGATCCCGCGGAGGTCTCCACCGAACGATTCGTCGCCGACCTCGCCGAGATCCTCACCTGGATCGACCTCGGACCCGCTGTGCTGGTTGGACATTCGATGGGCGCGCTGCATGCGTGGTGCGCCGCCGCGGAGTACCCCGAACTGGTCAGCGCGCTCGTCGTCGAAGACATGGCGCCGGACTTCCGTGGCCGCACCACCGCCGAGTGGACGCCCTGGTTCGACTCTTGGCCCGACCGGTTCAGCTCACTCGGACACGCCAGGCAGATGTTCGGCGACGTCGCGGGACGGTATTTCTACGAGGCATTCGACGACGGCGCGTTGCACGGTCAGCTCGCAACCTGGGCCGCGATCGCGCAGGAGTGGGGTGAACGCGACTTCTGGGATCAGTGGCGCAGCGTTCCGGTGCCGAGTCTGCTGATCGAAGCCGAGCACACCGTGACGCCCGAGGGGCAGATGCGGAAGATGGCGTCGATCAACGACCACTCCGCTCACATCCAGATCAGCGGCGCAGGTCACCTCATACACGACGACGCCCCGGAGGTCTTCCGGGGCGCCGTCGAAGCGTTTCTCTCTGCGTTGCCGTATCGGTAGCTGCTCAGGGAGCGGGCGGCGCGATCGGCTCGTTGACGATGCGACGGAACGCGTGCACCTGGAACAGTGCGGCGAGCGGTGCCGACACGATCAGGCCGATGCCGCAGATCAGGGCGCCCACGAGGTTGGTGAGCCACACGATGATCAGGGTCAGGATCGAGTCGCCGATCCTGTTGGTGGTGACCCTGAACGAACGAGTAATGGCGTCGCCTGGCGATTTGCCCTCACTGATCGTCGCGAGGACAGCGAACTGCAGGAGGAATCCCGCGATGAGGCCGCCGATACCGATGCACAGGGAGGCGACGCCGGTGATGAGTCCGACGAGGATTGCCGTGCCGATGACGGGGCCGAAGCGGATGGGCACCAGGAACGATTTGGCGTCGACGGATTCTCCGTTGGCGACACGTACCGCGCCGGAGAGAATCGCTGCTTCGATGTACAGCAGGATCAGAAGCCCGATGATGTAGATGGCGATGAATGCGGCGAGCCCTCCGGCGCTGATCGACGTGGTCTCGTAGCTGTAGCTGGTGCCGCCGTATTCGGAGCCGCCGAGTGTTTCGGTGGTGGTGGTCGTGTAAAGCGACGAACCCCAGACGATCAATGACCAGAACACAAGTGCTACGAGAGCCATGATCACGCCGGGCAGAATCATCGGGCCGGGGTTGGCCTTGAACTGGCTCCATGCCCAACTGAAGCTCTCGCCGACGCTGAACGGGGTGCCAGGAGCGCCGGGTGCGGGTGCGGCCGGGTAACCGGGTGCGGCACCGAACTGGCCGGGAGGTGGCGTACCGCCGGGGGGAACCGAACCCGGCTGCGGTTGCCCGTACTGGGGCTGGCCGTACTGGGGTTGGCCGGTCGGCGGCTGGCCGTACTGGGGTTGGCCGGTCGGCGGCTGGCCGTACTGGGGCTGGCCGGTCGGGGGCTGCCCGTACTGAGGCTGCCCGTACTGGGGCTGCCCGTACTGGGGTTGCCCGTACTGGGGCTGGCCGGTCGGCGGCTGCCCGTACTGGGGTTGACCGGTCGGGGGCTGGCCGGTCGAGGGCTTGCTGAGGTCGGGTTGCCCGTATTGAGGTTGGCCGGGTGCGGGTTGGCCATACTGGGGTTGTCCGTACTGGGGTTGGCCCGGCGTGGGGTTCGTCCCGTATGGCTCATTCGGGTTGGATTCGGAAGGCGTCGATTCGTTCGGCGGCTCAGTCATCAGGCAAAGCTAGCAACCCTTGGGGCTCAGTTGAAGAGTACGAACGACATATTGCTGGCCGTGTCGTGGTCCGGCTGATCTGCCGCTTGGGCGAGGGGTGTGCTCAGCCCGCCTCGCCTGCCAGGCAGAAGCGGCCGTCCGAGGTGATTTCGACCAGGCCGTCGACGAGAAGTGAGTCGAGAGCCCGGTCACGCTGTGCTGTGTCGGTTGTCCAGACGATGTCGAGTCGGTCGCGGACGACCGGCCCCTCGGTGCCGCGCAGAACGTCGAGTAGCAGTCCGCGGACCTGACGGTCGGTACCCGCGAACTTCTGCACGCGCTTGGGCGGGCCGGTGTGGGCGGGTTTGCCCGCCTCGACCCACGCGCACGACAGCGGGCACCGCGCGCAGTCGGGGTTCCGCGCCGTGCAGACCAGGGCGCCGAGCTCCATCAGTGCGGCGCTGAAACGCGGCGTCGACGACGCATAGGAGCCGTCGGGATCGCGGGGCAGCACGGCCTCGGCGTCGGCGAGATCTCTCTTCGACGGATTGCCGGGCTCGGCACGCCCGTGGACAGCACGCGCGAGAACGCGCCGGACGTTGGTGTCGACGACGGGAACCGACTGGCCGTAGGCGAAACAGGCGACTGCCCGGGCGGTGTAGTCGCCGATGCCCGGCAGAGTGAGCATCGTCGCGACGTCGTCGGGGACCCTGTCGTCGTGATCGGCGGCGAGCACCCGCGCGCATTCGTGAAGGCGCAGTGCACGACGCGGATAGCCGAGCTTTCCCCACGCCCGCAGGACGTCGCCGGGCGACGCGGCTGCCATCGCCGATGGGACGGGCCAGCGTCGGACCCACGCACGCCACGGTTCGACGACGCGGGCCACGGGTGTCTGCTGGAGCATAATCTCGCTGATGAGAATCTGCCAGCCCGAAAGCCCTGGTTCGCGCCATGGCAGGTCGCGCTCATTGGCGTCGAACCAGCCCAGCAGCACTTGAGGTGGCAGACTAAACGACATGATCGGATTGACCCCGAAACAGGCGTGGGACGTTCTGCGCGAAGGTAACCGGCGCTTCATCAACGGAGAGTCTGAGCATCCCAGTCAGGGTATCGAGGACCGCGCGCGTCTCGTCGCAGGCCAGCACCCCCACGTCGTGTTGTTCGGCTGCGCCGACTCGCGACTGGCGGCGGAGATCATCTTCGACCAGGGTCTCGGCGACATGTTCGTGGTTCGCACTGCGGGCCACGTTGTGGACTCGGCGGTGATGGGCTCACTCGAGTACGCCGCGGAGGTGCTCGAGGTGCCGCTCGTCGTGATCCTCGGTCACGACAGCTGTGGAGCGGTCAAGGCGACGCTCGACGCTCTCGACGACCTGCAGATTCCCGGTGGCTACATCCGCGACGTGGTCGAACGCGTCACGCCGAGCATCCTCGCGGGTCGCAGCGAGGGGCTGACCAGGGTCGACGAGTTCGAGGCGCGACACGTCGTCGAAACCGGCCGCTTGCTGATGCAGCGCAGTCGGATCATCGCCGATCGGGTGGCCAACGGAAAGCTGGCCATCGTCGGACTGACGTACGCGCTCAATGAGGGAGCCGTTCAGTTGCAGGGTGCCTACGGCGACATCGGCCAGAGCTACGTCGAGATCGATACTGCTGGAAATGGCCACAAGGGCGCACACGAAGCGTCTCCAGCTGTCGCACATGAAGTGTCTCCAGCTGTCGACGAGGCCGCGTCTGCGTGACGCTCACGCGGCTCGCGGATCACGCAGCTGAAGTCAACCTTTAGACTTTGCGCCGGTCAGGCGCGTTTTTCTCAGCGACACGCCGCTTCGGGTCAGCCGTCGTATAGAACGTGGCCGTTAGCGTGGATGCGTGATCGAACCGCAGGGCCCGTTGCCATCTGAGATCTATTGGCGTCGTCGTATCGTCGCCGGTGGTGTCGGTGTGGCCGTGCTTGCCCTGGTCATCGGTTTGATCGTGTGGACCACCTCCGGAGGCGACAAGTCGCCGTCGAAAGCCGCGTCGTCGTCGTCGATCTCGACAACGACGACGCCCGCGTACGGATCGTCGGAGTCGTCGGAAGCCCCGTCCGGTGGGGCAGGCAACGGTGGCGGCGGTAGCGGCGGAAACAATGCTGCGGGCGTGTCCGGTCAGCCGGGAGCGTCGCAGGCTTCCGGAGACGTCCCGGCTCCCGCGACGGGAGTGAACGGGACTCCGCTGTGCCCCGACCAGAACATCGCCGTGGTGCTCTACACCGACAAGCCGACCTACACGGTCGGCGATCAGCCGGTGTTCACGATCGTCACCACCAACGCGGGTCTGACCGCGTGCACCCGCGACGTCGGGAAGGCCGCGCAGAATGTTGTGGTGAGGACACTCGACGGCACGCGCACGCTGTGGTCGGCGCAGGATTGCTCGCCGCTGAAAGACGTGAACAACGTCGTGCTGCAACCGAAGCAGCAAGCCACGGACACCATCACCTGGTCGGGTACGACGAGCAACCCCGGCTGCGACAAGCCGCGCGTCCAGGTGCCGGTCGGGTCGTATCAGGCGATCGGCAAGATGGGCGAGAAGGAATCGGCGCCGATCACGTTCAACGTCGTGGCGCCGGCGCAGCAGTAGCGTCCTGCGGGTTCAGCCGGCGACGCCAGTGCCGACGCTCTGGGATCGGTATCCCTGCTCTCGATGGCCGCACCGACCTCAACGATGGCCGTGCGGATCATGTCACCGTAGGCATCGTCGGACAGCGCTGCCGCGTGCCGCTCTGCGGTGCGAATGTGCTCGGCCGCGGCGTCGAATGCGCTCAGGCGGCGGAGATCGTCGGCGATGTTGAGGTGCAGGCTCGGGTAGAAGCCTGCGACACGAAGTCCGTCGTGATGTTGCCCGGTGCGCTCATCGGTGAGTGCTGCAGCGGCGTCGAGCGCGCGGATGTCCCAGACCAAGGCTTGCGCGGGATTGTCGTAGAGGTCGGCCAGGTAGTGAGCCAGGGTGCAGCGGTGGAACGGATCGCCCGCGGCACCGATGCGGTCCCAGATCTCGAGTAGATCGCGCTGCGCCGACGCCGCGTCACCCGTGTGCCCGAGGGCGACGGCTTTGCTGATCGCATCCATCGTCGGGTCGGTTGTGGTGGTTGCGTCCATCGTGTCCATGCGCTCCTTCGGTTCGGGGGTCAGTTGGGCCTGCAGGGCATGACGAGCGTCGTGAGGTCGCCGTCGTCTGCTGAGCGAACGGTGGCCGGCTGATCGGTAGAGCGAAGGTCGAGGATCACGTCGCTGCCGAGTGCGTTGCTCAGCGCCGGGTACAGGGTGGTCAGCTCGAACCAGATTGTGATGTCGTGGCCCGTCGACGTGCCGTCGAGTCGTGTGGATTCGTCGGGCAGGAGCAGGATGGCCCGGCCGTCGGCGACACGCAGACCGACCTTCTCCGATGCTCGCTCCAGGGCTTTCAGGAACTGTCGGGTCCCGACGGTGACGCGATGCGTCGGAGGGGCGAGAGAGTCGAGTAATGCCGAGCGATCGGGGAAGTCTGCGGTCAGCAGGCGGCAATGTGTCGCGTTGCCGTCGGCCGCGCGTAAATCGAGGGTCGTGGCGCAGGCGTCAAGCGTCACTGACGGACTGCGGCGCAGCAGGGAGGTCGACGCCGCGAGGTCTTCGCCGGCGACGGTCGCCGCCCAGGGGTGGTCCGCCGTCGGCAGACGGCTCCCCACCAACGTTCGGGTGGTCAGCCGATAGCGATCGGTTGCGGTCAGCGAGATTCCGTCGGCGTCGACCTCGACGCGTACGCCGCGCAGGACAGCGAAGTCGGGGTCGTCGGCGGTGGAGGTCAAGACTTGATGGACTGCCGCAGCGAGGACCGGGCCAGCGACCGCGCAGAGTGGGTGGCAGGCTGCATCGTCGAGCGAAGCTTTGAGAGTTGTTGCGGCACGGGCGATCTCGTCGGCCTCAGCGTTGACCTTGGCAACCTGCTCGTCGATGAGCTTCGTGGCCTGCTCGGCGGTCGCCTCGAAGAACCGATTGATTGTCGGCAGGGGCATCCCGATTGCACGGAGCCCGCGCAGCCGCGTGGCGCGCGTCAACTGCGACCTGCTGTAGAACCGATACCCAGACGCCGGGTCGACGCGGTGGGGGCGGAGCACGTCGGCGTCGTCGTAGAACCGCAGCGCACTGGTCGTGATTCCGGCGAGCTCGGCGAACGCGCCGATCGACATCAGTTCCGTGTCATTCACTCGAACATCATCGAGTCTCGACCCACTCGAAGGTCAAGGCGGCTCTGGGCCGAGGTGGATCGGCTAGTCGAACCGCTCGATGCTGGTCTCCGCGAGCCGCGACAGTCCTTCACGGATATGCCTGGCCCAGATGCCGCCGATGCCTTCGATGGCTTGCAGGTCTGCGGCCGACGACGCGAGAAGCGCCTGCAGCGTCCCGAAGCTGCGCACGAGGCGGTCGATGTGTGCGAACTGCAAGCGCGAGATGCCCGCGAGAAGGCGGTAGCCGCGAGGACTCATCGCGGTGTCCTGCGCCTCGATCGTCGTCGGGTAACCGAATGCGCCCGCGAGGAGGGAAAGATCGAGGAGGTCGGCGTCGGACAGCGCTTCGATCGCCTCGATGCAACCGCGTACCTCTTCGGTGGTCGCGGGCTCCGGGCTGGCGTAGTAGTCGCGGACCAGCAGTTCACGCATCGTGTCGTTCTCGGCGATGAGCTCTTCGAGCTGCAGGCTGACTTGTCGGCCGTTGACGCCGAGTTCCAGGACGTAGTCGTCGATTTCGGCCGAGACCCGACGCACCATCTCCATGCGTTGGGCTGTCGACATCGCGTCGCGGAGCAGTACGTAATCTTCGATCTCGGCGCGCGACAGCGCAGCGCTGACGTCATCGAGCCGCGCCTTGTAGCGTTCGAGCGTCGAGAGCGCGACGTTGGCGCGCGAGAGGATCGGGTCGGGGCTCTCGACCACCTTGCGGAGTCCGTCGACGTAGACGCTGACGATCGACATCGACGCACTCACCGAGATGACCGGATGCCCGGTCTGGATCGCTGTGCGCTCGGCCGACCGGTGCCTCGTGCCCGACTCCTCTGTCGGAATCGACGGGTCGGGCACGAGTTGGACGTTGGCGCGCACGATCCGCTTACCGTCGGTGGACAGCACCACGGCCCCGTCCATCTTGGCCAGTTCGCGTAGACGTGTCGGGGCGAACTCGACGTCGAGGTGGAACCCGCCGTCGCAGATCTTCTCGACGTCGGAGTCGTGTCCGATGACGATGAGCGCACCGGTGCCGCCGCGCAGGATGCGCTCGAGCCCGTCCCGAAGTCCGGTCCCCGGCGCGACGCGAGCGAGCGTCTCACGCATCAGTTCCGAGCGTGTTCCAGGCTCGGTTCGCGCGGTGTCGCTCATGGCTTGCGTCCCTTCTCGCGGCCGCGAGTGAAGGTCACGGTCCGTCGCAGACTAGGGTAACCGCACGTGAAACGTGACTTCGTGGTGCCCACCGACCTCGACCCGCTGCAACGCCACCCGAAAGCGGCTGCACCTGGGGAGCCGATCCGCATGCACAATCCGCTGTGCTTCGGCTGTGGCGCCGAGTCAACGCAGGGACTGCATCTCGAGGTGCGCGCGGCCGACGGGTTCGCTGTCGAGACGTCGATGCTTGTCGAGCCGCGATTCGAGGGCGGCCCCGGTGTGATCCACGGGGGCATCCTGTCGACGGCGATGGACGAGGTGATGGGGACCGTCCCGCTGCTGATCGGACCGTCCGCTGTCACGGTGCACCTCGAGGTCGACTTCGTCGCCCCGGTCCCGATCGGTTCGACGCTGTACCTGCGGGCCGACATCCTCGGTAGGCAGCGTCGCAAGGTCTACGTCGAGGCCGTCGGCCATCTCGGCGACCCCTCGCAGCCGGTCGTCGTCGGCCACAGCATCTTTGTGACCATCGACGCACGGCAGCACTTCGCCGAGCACGTCGAGAACAGCGCGATGGCCGACGAGTACAAGCAGCGCATGTCGCGCCCGTGATGTCGAATACTCCGTGAGCCTCAGAACGGTGCGCGGGACACATCTCTGATCGTGACCGCGCTGATGGCGTCGGAAATACCCGACACTCGCGTCACCCGGATGCCCTTGGGTAGCGGGTCGTCGGAGCCCGCGGGGATGATCGCGTGCGTGAAGCCCAACCGTTTGGCCTCGGCAACCCGACGTCCGACCGCCGAGACCCGACGAACCTCTCCGGCCAGGCCCACCTCGCCGATCGCGACGGTGGTGCGCGGCGTCGGCTTGTTCGTGACGAAGGAGTTCACCGCGAGCGCGATACCGAGGTCGGCGGCGGGCTCGGTGACCTTCATCCCGCCGACCGTCGACAGATAGATCTCCTTCTCGCCCAGCGGCAACCCTGCCCGACCCTGCAGCACGGCGAGGACCATCGCGGAGCGTGCGGAATCCAGACCGGACACCGCCCGCCGTGGGTTGGCCATCTTGGACTCGGCGAGCAGCGCCTGGATCTCGCCGACGAGCGCGCGCTTGCCGTCCATCGCGACGATCGACGAC
Organism: Gordonia sputi NBRC 100414; assembly: GCF_000248055.1. Taxonomy (GTDB): domain Bacteria; phylum Actinomycetota; class Actinomycetes; order Mycobacteriales; family Mycobacteriaceae; genus Gordonia; species Gordonia sputi. The sequence continues at coordinate 35,070 of NZ_BAFC01000049.1, forward strand.
GATCCGCTCACATCCGAATCATGTTGGTGGACAAAGATTCCCGACGGGTCGGAGACCTGATGGATGCCGTCGGAGCGCTGCTCGAAGCAGCCGACCTCGTCGGCGGAGCCGAACCGGTTCTTGATGCCACGCACCATACGCAACGACGTGTGGCGGTCGCCCTCGAACGACAGCACGACGTCGACGAGATGCTCGAGTGAGCGCGGTCCGGCGACGTTGCCGTCCTTGGTGACATGCCCGACGAGGATGACCGCGATCCCGCGATTCTTGGCCAGCGAGACGAGTGCCGTTGTGACAGCCCTGATCTGCGTGACACCGCCCGTCACGCCGTCGGTTCCGGTCGCGACCATGGTCTGCACCGAGTCGATCACGAGTAGTGACGGGCGGACGGCGTCGACGTGGCCGAGGACCGTGGCGAGGTCGGTTTCGGCTGCGAGATAGACGTTTTCGTGAACCGCGTCGGTACGTTCGGCGCGCAACCGGACCTGCCCTGCCGACTCCTCGCCGGTGAGGTACAGCGCGATACGCCCGCCGCGTGCCCAATGCTTGACCGTTTCGAGAAGCAGCGTCGACTTTCCGACGCCCGGCTCGCCCGCGAGCAGAATCACCGATCCGGGCACGACGCCGCGCCCGAGAACACGATCGAATTCGGCTATGCCCGTGGGGATTGCGTTCGACGACGCCGCGTCGACCTGGGTGATCGGAACAGCCGGACTCGACGGCGCGACAGCGCTGTGCGCGGCGGTCGCGGCGGGAAGTGCGGCCACCTCGTCGACGGTGCCCCACTCGCCGCACTCTGGACAGCGCCCCACCCACTTCGCGACGGAATGGCCGCACGCGGAACAGCGGAACGTCGACTTGGGTTTTGCCACGAATCTGAGCCTAGGTCAGGCCACCGACACGTCTCGGCATGCCGACCGGGATGTGTCGGGAGGGGCCGTGACGCTCACCCATTTCCCTCCCGCTCATTGAATTCGATAAGCCGGAAGGAAGCCGGTGAGCGTGAACCGCGGCCAACGCGAGCGGAGCTGCGAAAGGAGTCAGTTGGGCAGGACGTTCGGTGCGTCTTCGGCGTGCTCGTCGGCAGGTGCCTCGGCCTCGCGGACCTTGTCCTGGCGGGTGAGCAGCGTGCCGGAGTCGACGGGAGTGTCGACGGTGACCGAGCCGACCGGGGAGGTGGAGCCGTTGGCGGCGACCTTCTCGAAGGTGAAGGTCAGCTTGGTGGTCAGCCCGACAGCGACTGACTTTCCGGTGCCGTCGAGAGTCGCGGACATGCGCTTCTCGTCGGTGATGCTCGAATCCTTGACGAGGGCGGCGGGTTCGCCCGCGCGCAGCGCCTTGCCCGGCTGGAGGTCGTAGCGGTCCTTGAGGGTGACCGTGCCCTGCTCGGCAGTCACGTTGGTGAGCCGGTAGGTGTCGATTTCGCTCTGGTTGGCGATCACCCAGGACAGCTCGAAGGGGCCGCCGTTGTCGAAGACCGACGCAGCGTTCTGCGTGGGGTAGACGATCTGCACGTCGCGCAGTTCGATGCTGCCGAGGCTGGCGTTGTTGCCGTTGACGGCGGGCAGCTGATTCGACGTCTGCGAGATCTGTCCGGCGCCACAGCCGGTCGTCCCGAACGCGATCGCGATTCCGACTGCTGCGATGGCTGTGGCTTCGGCGAACCGACGCACACGACGAGTCGGATGGCTCGACTCACTCCGAGTTGTCCCACTCCGAGTTGCCTCATTCTGCGATGACACAGACACCCGTTCCTCCCAGGTAATCGAAAGGCCGAAATCGCTTGGCGCGAACCCTGCACTACGCAGCGTAGTGGGCGGGCGTGCCAAAAGCCCGACGGGGTACCGGATTGGTATCTGCGAGCCGGATTTCGCGTGCCTCGAACGCGGGCGGGCGGGGCGTCGAAAACACTCTCGCAAGGAGCTGTGGAGCGAGCCCTTGCGCGTTGTCGTCGAGGCTGTTATGGCCTCACCCGCTCACCTGCTGCAACGGTGAAAGTCGGGGGCTCCCGGCCTAGTAGTAGTGCCTTGACCTGCACCGTTGGATGTGACCCAAATGACCCCCGTGCTAGACTGGGCCTACTCGAAAGGGGCACGGAACATTGAATTTCAAAGTTGGCGACACCGTTGTCTACCCCCATCACGGTGCTGCCCGGGTCGAAGACATCGTTACCCGGACCATCAAAGGTGAGCAGATCGAATACCTCGTTCTGAAGGTTGCCGATGGTGATATGACAGTCCAGATTCCCTCGACGAAGCTCGAGTATGTCGGCGTCCGTGACGTCGTAGGCGAAGAGGGACTCGACCAGGTGTTCCAGGTGCTGCGGGCGCCCCACACCGAGGAGCCCACCAACTGGGCCCGCCGTTTCAAGGCCAATCAGGAGAAGCTGATCTCCGGCGACATCATCAAGGTCGCCGAGATCGTGCGCGACCTGTGGCGCCGCGAGCAGGATCGTGGCTTGTCCGCTGGCGAGAAGCGCATGCTGACCCGCGCCCGTCGCGTGTTGGTCGACGAGCTCTCGCTCGCACAGAACACCGACGACGAGAGGGCCACCAGCATCCTCGACGAGGTGCTGGCCGCGGCGTCTTGACGCCGACCGGCTACTGATCGACGTGGCCCAAGGGACCAAGCCGATATTCGGCGGACCGTTGACCAGCGTCATCATCCCTGCGGCCGGTTCGGGTACCCGACTCGGACTCGACCAGCCCAAGGCATTCGTCGATCTCGGCGGATCGACGATCCTCGAGCGTTGTGTCGACGGCGTCCTCGACGCTGACATCAACGCCGAGGTCGTCGTGGTCGTTCCCGCAGATCTGGTCGAGCATGCTGCAGCGCTCGTCCCGTCGGCAGTTGTTGTGCCCGGTGGTGCGCACCGTTCCGAATCGGTGCGTGCCGGTATTGCGGTGAGTGGCAACACCGACATCGTGCTCGTGCACGACGCCGCGCGGCCGTTCACACCTCCCCGCGTTTTTCGCGCGGTCGTCGATGCCGTACTCGCCGGCCATCGCGCTGTGGTGCCCGGACTGCCGGTGGCCGACACACTCAAACGCGTCGACGCTTCTGGCCGGGTCCTCGACACCGTCGACCGCGAACCACTTCGCGCCATTCAGACGCCACAGGGTTTCACCCGCGACGCGCTGATCGCAGCGCACGCAGACGACTCCGGCCTCGCCACCGACGACGCCGGACTCGCCGAGCGCATCGGCATCGACGTCCACGTCGTCGCGGGCGACCCGCTGGCCTTCAAGATCACCACGCCGTGGGACCTACGCATCGCGCGCGATCTGGTGCAAGAGGTCGCACGATGAGATTGCGCACGGTGACAAGACGGTGCTCGATGAAACGACGCCCGATGACTGCAGGAGTTCCTCGATGAGAGTCGGCATCGGCACCGACGCCCACGCACTCGACCCGACCGTTCCGTGTTGGATGGTCGGGCTGTTCTTTCCCGACACGCCCGGATGTGCCGGGCATTCCGACGGCGACGTCGGTGCGCACGCGCTGTGCGACGCCCTGCTGTCGGCGGCAGGGCTCGGCGACGTCGGCTCCGTATTCGGTACCGGACGGCCCGAATGGGACGGGGTGTCGGGCGTCACGATGCTTGCGCACGTCTCCCAATTGCTCGCCGACGACGGGTTCGTCGTGGTCAACGCCGCTGTGCAGGTGATCGGGAACACACCCAAGATCGGTCCGCGACGTGCGGAAGCGCAGCAGGTCCTCGGCGACGCACTCGGCGCCCCGGTGTCGGTGTCGGCGACCACAACCGACGGTCTCGGGATGACCGGCCGCGGCGAGGGAGTGGCTGCGGTGGCGACGGCGCTGGTGACCGAGGCGGTTCCGACCCTGCTCACCGGGGCGGAGCCCACGCGGGGCGACCGGTAGAATCGCACGTCGTGACCTTGCGCCTACATGACACCGCTGCTCGAGAGGTGCGCGACTTCGTGTCGCTGCACCCCGGCCGAGTGACGATCTATCTGTGTGGCGCAACGGTGCAGGGCGTTCCCCACATCGGTCACGTGCGCAGCGGCATCGCATTCGACGTGCTGCGCCGCTGGCTGGAGTACAAGGGAGACGACGTCCTGTTCGTCCGCAACGTCACCGACATCGACGACAAGATCCTGCGCAAGGCCGCCGAAGCGGAGCGGCCGTGGTGGGAGTGGGCCGCGACGCACGAGCGCGAGTTCTCGAAGGCGTACGACGCACTCGGGGTGCAGCCGCCGTCGGCCGAACCGCGCGCGACCGGCTTCGTGACGCAGATGGTCGAGTACATGGAGCGACTCATCGCGCGCGGACACGCCTACGCGTCGGACGGCAATGTCTACTTCGACGTCCGGAGCCTCCCCGATTACGGCGCGCTGTCGGGACAGAAGCTCGACGACATGCACCAGGGCGAGAGTGCGGGCACCGGCAAACGCAACCCGCAGGACTTCACCCTCTGGAAGGCCGCGAAACCAGGCGAGCCGTCGTGGCCGACGCCGTGGGGTCCGGGACGGCCCGGCTGGCATCTCGAATGCTCGGCGATGGCGACGTCGTTGCTCGGTCCCGAGTTCGACATCCATTGCGGTGGAATGGATTTGATCTTCCCGCACCACGAGAACGAGATCGCGCAGGCGCACGGCGCGGGCGATCCGTTCGCCCGGTACTGGCTGCACAACGGCTGGGTGACCATGGGTGGCGAGAAGATGAGCAAGTCGCTCGGCAACGTCGTATCCATCCCGGCGATGCTGCAGCGCGTACGGGCCGTCGAACTGCGCTATTACCTCGGAAGTGCGCACTATCGGTCGATGCTCGAGTACTCCGACGGCGCGCTCACCGAGGCTGCTGCGGGATATCGGCGTATCGAATCCTTTGTGGGACGGGTTGTTTCGCGCGTGGGACAGGTGGCCGTCGGACAGGTGCACCCCGACTTCGCCGCGGCGCTCGACGACGATCTCGGCGTGCCCGCCGCGTTGGCGACGATCCACAACGTCGTGCGCGAGGGCAACACCGCTCTCGAAGCGGGCGACGGTGCCGCCGCGCTTGCCGCGGCAGAGTCGGTGCGCGCGATGATAGGTGTGCTCGGCGTCGATCCTCTCGACGAGCATTGGTTGGAAGGCTCCGACGAGACCGATGCGATGTCGGCGCTCGACGTACTGGTGCACGCGGAACTCGGTCGGCGCGCACAGGCGCGTGCCGACAAGGACTGGGCGACGGCCGATGCTGTGCGAGATCGCATGTCGGAGGCCGGTATCGAGGTCACCGACACCCCAGACGGCCCCACCTGGGCGCTCAAGGGCAAGTAAGCAATTCAAGCGGACGGGACGACAACGATGGCCGGAAACTCCAAACGCCGTGGCGCAGTGCGCAAATCGGGCAGTAAGAAGGGGCAAACCGTCGGCTCCGGTGGGCAGCGTCGACGCGGTCTCGAAGGCCGTGGCGCGACACCCAAGGCCGTCGACCGGCCGTACCATGCCGCACACAAGAAGGCGAAGGCTGCCGGGAAAAGTGTTGCGGGACGGCCGAATCCGCGTCGCAAAGACGACGGACCGGAGTACGTGCTCGGCCGCAACCCGGTACTGGAGTGTCTGCGCGCGGGTGTTCCCGCGACGGCCCTCTACATCGCGGTCAACAGCGAACCCGACGACCGCGTCGCCGAATCGGTGAAACTCGCAGCGGACAAGGGCATCGCGATCCTCGAGGTCGGTAAGCCCGAACTCGACCGCATGTCGGCCAACGGCCTGCATCAGGGCGTCGCGCTGCAGGTGCCCGAGTACCAGTACGCGCACCCTGACGACCTCATGCGCGATGCCATGGAGTCGGGCACCCCGCCGCTTCTCGTCGCGCTCGACAACATCACCGATCCGCGCAATCTCGGCGCGGTGATCCGTTCGGTCGCAGCATTCGGTGGGCACGGTGTGGTGATTCCGGCGCGCCGCAGCGCGAGTGTCACGGCGGTCGCCTGGCGGACCAGTGCGGGCGCGGCGGCGCGGCTGCCGGTCGCGCAGGCCCCGAATCTGACCCGCACGCTCAAGGAGTGGGCCGAGACCGGCGCGCAGATCGTCGGCCTCGACACCGAGGGCGACGTGACGCTCGACGACTACGACGGCACCGGTCCGACCGTGATCGTCGTCGGCTCGGAGGGCAAGGGGTTGTCGCGGCTCGTGCGCGAGACGTGCGACTCGATCCTCTCGATTCCGATGGCGGGCGACGTCGAAAGCCTCAACGCGTCGGTCGCCGCTGGTGTGGTGCTCGCCGAGTTCGCGCGCCAGCGCCGTCAGCAGTAGCCCGACAGCGCGTGTCGCATCGGACCTGTGTGACCGTGGTCTCCCGACGTTCGTTAGGTTGGGGCAATGACGTTGATCGAGACCATCGTGACCACGACCGACGGATTGGTCGGGGGCCGCAGGGGAAGGCGCGCTCGACGCGGAACCATCAGCTGGAAGGGCATCCCGTTCGCGGCTCCTCCCGTCGGCGAGGGCCGCTTCCGTGACGCACAGCCGGTGGCGCCGTGGCCTGGCGTGCGCGACTGCACGGCATTCGGCAATGCCGCCGTTCAGGAACGTCGATTCACGGCGACCGGTCCCGGCCGCTACGCCCCGACCAGCGAAGACTGCCTGACACTCAACGTCTTCTCTCCCGAGGAGCAGTCGTCGACGCCGCGCCCGGTGATGGTCTTCATCCACGGCGGCGCATACATCCTCGGCACCGCGGCGACTCCGCTCTACGACGGCTCGGCGCTCGCACGCACGCAGGACGTCGTCGTCGTCACCGTGCAGTACCGCTTCGGGGCGTTCGGGATGCTCGATTTCAGCGGGTATTCGACGCCGGATCGCACCTTCGACGAGAACCCGGGCCTGTCGGACATGCTCGCCGCGCTGCGCTGGGTACAGCGCAACATCGCGGCATTCGGCGGCGACCCGGACAACACGACGGTGTTCGGCGAGAGTGCGGGCGGATCGGCGGTGCTGACGCTGCTCGCGACGCCGGAAGCCAAGGGTTTGTTCGCGCGCGCGATCGCCGAGAGCCCCGCACCCGAACTCGTCGTGAGCAAGCCGAGCGCGACAACGTTCGCCGACGAGTTCCTGCGCCTGCTGCGCGACCCGGAGCGTCGCAGCGCAGACCTCGACGACCGCGGTGACCCGATCGATCCCGTCGCTGCGCGCGCACTCCTCGACGGCGCGAGCACCGAGGACATCTTCCGGGCGAGCAATCGGCTGATGCGCTTCGCCTCCAGGGCGCAGACCCCGGAACCGGTACCGTTCGCACCCGTCGCGGGCAGCGCGCTGCTGCCGAAACTACCGGTCGACGCGGCGCGAGCAGGCGAAACACATGCGGTTCCGCTGATCGTCGGCGGCAACCGGGACGAGGGCAAACTCTTCGAGAAGCTGTGGAACATGCTTCCCGACGCCGAGCGCATGCTCCTGCGCGTCGAGGACGAGGGTGCCCGCGAGCAGATCTCCGCGCTCTATGCGGGTCCGGGCGAACGGCTGAGACTGTCGGCCGACGCGACCTTCTGGGCCCCAGCGGTGGCCTACGCCGACGGGCACAGTCGGGTCGCGCCGACCTACACCTACCGCTACGACTTCTTCACCAAGGTGCTCGACAAGCTCGGCGTCGGAGCGACGCACGCGACCGAACTGTTCGCGGTGTTCGGTGCCTACCGCTCGGCTCTCGGTGCACCGCTGAGCGTCGGGGACTGGCGTGCCGTGGCGCGTGTGACCGCCGACGTGCAGTCGAGGTGGGGAGCCTTCGCGCGCACCGGCGTCCCCGGCGACGACTGGCCGCGCTACTTCGAGGACGACCGCGAGATCCTGGTCATCGACCGGAGCGATCACGTCGAAGCCGATCCCGACGGCGAACGCAGACTCGCGTGGCATCGGGGGACCGGCCTGATCGTCGACGATGGCCTGATCGAGTCAGAGTTCGACGCTGCTCGGGGGATCTGACGCCAGGTAGGTCAGCACCAGCGGGTTGAACAGGTGCGGCGACTCCAGCGGCAGGATGTGCGTTCCGGGGAGGACGGCGAGCCGTCCTTTCGGCAGGGTCGCGGCAAGGTCGACGGCGTGCTCGACACGCACGATGCCGCAGTCAGCGGCGATGACGAGGGTCGGGGCTGCCACCGACGCGAAGTCGGTGCTCTCGAAATCCGGCTCGAAGCGCAGCATCGCGACGGTCTTGTCGAAGACGACGTCGGATTCCGCGTCGTCGTGCAAAAAGCTGTCCCGTAGGCACGCGACGACTCCCTCGTCGTCCTCGTCGAAGCGGTCGGTCAGTGCGGAAACCGTGAGTCCGCGACGATTGACGTAGCTACCCGTCATCACGATTCTGGCGACGAGGTCGGGCCGACGTTGCGCGATCATCAACGCGATCACGCCACCGTCACTCCAGCCGACGATGTTCGCGGGGCAGCGCACGACGTTCTCCAGGTAGGCGATGACCTGGTCGGCCATCGACGCGAACGTGTAGGGGCGGGGATAGTCGGGACTGTGGCCGTGGCCGCTGCGCTCGGGCACGAACAGGCGCAGGCCTGCGTCGGTGAAATCGCCGAACTGTGCGCCCCAGCTCGACGCCGACGAGAACGAGCCGTGCAGGAGCACGGTGGGCGGACCCATCGGGTCGCCACCTTGAAAATGCCACAGCAGATCGCCGTTGATGTCGACGAATGTGCCCCCGTCGACGCGGTCACCCACACTCGGCGGGACGTTGCGGAAGTGCGTGTCGATCATCCGCTCGATTCTCCGGCCAACCCTCCCAGGCGGCGACAACTGCCGTTGAACATGCGGCCCATGCTTCCAGAAGCTGCGGGGGGTTTGGACACGGAAAGGCCTCGAAACTGCAACGGCGGCACACATGCTGCAGGTCGCCGGTCCCGACGCTGACACGCTGATATGCGTTCGCTGACAGCCAGATCAGAGCAGCATTAGCCTCGAACGTGCAAGTGCTTCCGGCAAGATTATTCAGGCGAGACAGGTGGAGTTCCCGTCACGGGGGATTGGGTGTGCAGAGTGGGCATGTGCCGTCGCATTGTGGTGATCGCCGCGGCATTGTGTGCCGTGCTGTCGTTGTCCGGGGTCGGCGACGCGTTGGCAGCGCAGGGCGATACGCCACCGCCGCTGGGTCTGTGGTCCATCGGGGCGGCTTCCGATATCACCTTCGCGGGCCAGCAGTCGCAGGTCAGTTTGTCGATTCCGGTGCCGCAGAACCTGGCGCCGGACAAACTGCGCGGGTTCACCGACGTGCCGCCGTTCGTCACCGGCGGGACGGTCGATGTAGTGCAGGGTGACCGGGTGATCTCGCGGACGCCGATCAATCCGGCGCCGAACTCGCCGATCGAACTGTCGCTGGCGGGCGTACGAGTGGCCCGCAATGCCGCCGACATCACGCTGCGGGCGTATCTGACGGTGAGCGGAATCTGCCAGTTCGACCCGGACAACGCCTTCCGCATCCGCGACACCACGCTCTCGTTCACCGGGCGCGAGGCGATCCCGCGTAGCGTCGCCGAGTTCCTTCCCCCAATCCTGCGCAAACTCACCGTCTTCGTGCCGCAGCAGCCGACGACCGCCGAGGCGTCGGCCGCGGTCGGTCTGGCGACATCGGTCGCGTCGAACTACGGCACGGCCGACTTCGACATCGACGTCGCATCCCTGGGTGCGGGCTCGCTCGTGCCGAGCGGTCAACCGGATTCGCTCGAACGTCAGATCGTGATCAGCAGTGCGGCGCCCGCCGGGCTGAGTGTCGAGAACCAGAACGGTGCCGCCTACCTCGTGATCGGTGGTCCGGCCAACGAGCTGACGAACCAGGCGCGAGCTCTGACCTCGAATCTGTCGGCGATCGCGCAGAGTTCCTCCGCGGTAGCCGGTCCGCTGCACGACGCCCCGCAGTTGACCCCCGAGGTGCAGACGTTGGCTGATCTGGGCATCACCGATCAGATCGTCACGTCGTCGGCGTGGCCGTCGATCACACTCGGGATCGACCAGACCCGCCTGGGCAGGCCGTCGAAGGACATCCGTGTGCAGCTCATCGGGACGGCGACACCGGCGGCAAACGGATCGTCGCCGGTGGTGTCGGTGCGGCTCGGTGATCGTGTCATCGCGACGATCAAGCCCGACGGTTCGGGCGCGTTCAACCAGTGGGTCGACCTGCCCAACAATGCGTTGAGCAGGTACAACGGGTTGATCGTCACGCTCGAACGGGGCGACGTCAAAGAGGGCTGCGGCAACGGAACCCGCGGGTCGCTGAGCGTCTCGGCGGCCGGCGAGATACGAAGTTCGCCTGCTGATCCGCCAGTCCCGGCAGGGCTGGGGTCACTGCCGCAGGCGCTGATGCCGCGCACACAACTCGCGTGGACCAAGGGCGACGTCCCCGACGTCGCGCGTGCGGTCTCGATCATGACGACGATGCAGCGGTTGTCCGCGGTGCCGCTCGGCGTCGACGTGGTGTCGATGTCCGACGCCGCGTCGTCGACACAGCCCGCGGTCCTGATCGCCGCCGACGGGCAGGGGCTCCCCGATGGCGTCGCGCTGCCGGTGACGCAGAAGTCGGGGACGGTCACCGTGCATTCGTCGTCGGGCGCCGAATCGAAGGTCACGCTGAATCCGCAGGTGCAGTTCGGCTCGCTGCAGGTGACGCGGTCCGACGACCGCAGCATGCTGGTCGCGAGCTCGACCAACGATGCCGCCGACCTCGACGACCTCCTGCGCTGGTTCACCGGCAACGCCTCGGACGCGTCCGGCGACGCCGCGCTGAAGATCTCGGGGCGCGACCCGATCACCGTCGACGCCAACGCAGTCGCGCACGACGAGACGTCGAACGATCATCCGCTCGGGTGGCTCGTCGTCGTGGCGGTGATTCTGGGAGCCGTGATCCTGTTCCTGATCGTCGCCGCAGGACTCAAGCTGCTACGGCGTCGACACACCGGTGACGACAGCGCGCAATGACCGTCACCGAGGCACCCGCGGATTCCTCCGGCGCGTCGTCGGAGGAATCGCGGAGCGCGGGTAGGTCGATT
>NZ_BAFC01000048.1 GCF_000248055.1 Gordonia sputi NBRC 100414
ACAACCGTCGGGTCGGCGTACGAGGTGGCGTACCAGCCTCGACGCAGCAGGCGCAGGTCGCCGGAGTCGACCAGCCGCCGTACCTGCGCCTGGCTGAAGTCGCGGCGAGTCAGTTCAGCCCAGGAGAAGACGCCACGCCACTGGTCGTCGTGCTCGAGTCCGGTCACGGACCACAGCGTCTCGCGCCGATCGCTGCGTATCGGGGGTGATATCGCCGGGATGGGCGACGCTGTGGATAGGCGCCGGACTGTGGATTTTTCTGAGACGTGACGCGTGCTGCGCCGTGCAGTGTTCCGCGCTGCCAGGTCTACCGGCCCAGCACGACGCCCACCTCGTCGGCGATGGCGCGCTGGCCGTCGACGTTGGGGTGCACTGTGATCGGAGCCGACGACCCGACCTGCGGTTCTATCCAGCGCACGCCCTCGGGCCGGCAGGCGTCGTGTCCTTCGGAGACCGTCGACATGTCGACGAACGTCGCTCCGGTCTCGGTGGCTGCTCGCGCCCCAGTCTCGTTGAGCGTTGCTTGCAGGTCGCGGATGTACGCGACGTCGCCCGCGGCAATGCGCATCGTCGGATAGCAGCCTGTCGTCGGAGGCAGAATCCACGGATATCCGACGACGAGCACGCGTGCTTTCGGAGCACGGTCGGCAACGGCGTGCAGCGCCTTCACCAGCGCAGGGTAGGTGTTCGCCTCGACCCTTCGCACAAAGCTGTCGCCGTATCGGGCGCGGCAAGGCGCACCGTTCGGGTCGTCGGCGGCCACCTCACCGCAGTCGGCGATGGTGCCGGAGAAGATGTCACCGTCGTTCCCACCGATCATGAGCGTCACGATCCGCGTACCCTCCCCGAGCGCGTCGAGCTGCGGATTGACGCCAAAGTATTGTGCCGCAAAGAAATCCGACGTCGTCGCGCCCGCGCAACTGACATCGTCGAGGGCGAGTCCGCGTCGTTGGGCGAGCACGTGTGCGAAGTTCGACGACGACCGCTGGCACTGCAGCGGCGAATCCTCGACGAGCGGGCGCACTCCCGTTCCCGCGCTGTAGCTGTCGCCGAGGTTGGCGTAGGCAGCGCTGACGGTTGTTCCTGTGCTGCCGGTCGTTCCCGTCCCGGCGGACGTCCCCGCACTCGCGGTCGTCCCGGAACCTTGCGCCGGATTCGAGCCGCCGTCGGTGCATGCCGTCGCCAGCAGCAACGTCGCGAGGACGACGGGAAGCCAAGGGCGGCGGGCGCTCACGCGCTCTCGCTCAGCAGGGTCAGCAGCAGTTCGGCGCGGGTGCGAGCGTCGCCGAGGTCGACGGCGAGCATGTCCTCGACACGCTCGATACGGCCGCGCAGGGTGTGCCGATGCACGCCGAGTGCGCTCGCGGCGGCACCCCAGTTGCCATTGGCCTCGAGGTACGCGAGCAGACTTTGCTGCAGATGTCCGGCGTTCGCGGCGTCGTAGGCGACAAGCGGGGCGATGCGCTCGGCGTAGCTGTCGCGCAACACTTCTCGCACGGTGTCGCTCGCGAGTAGCGAGCGGAGGTCGTAGAGGTCGAGTAGTTGACCTGCCGCTGCCGACCGACACGAGAGGCGGGCCTGACGTACGGAGTCGGCGACGTCGTCGACCGGAACCGACGGCCCCAAGCCGCCACGCACGGCGCCCGTCGCACTGAGTATTCCGAGGAGCCCGGTGGCGAATTGGACGTGATCGTCGCCGCGGATCAGGCCGACGAGTTCGTTGTCGCACCGGTGCACGAACACCGGTCGCCACCGCCGCTCGAACTCGACGGCGAGGCGTCGAGCACCGTGCTGTGCGTCGTCGACACTCTCGAAACGGAACACCACCGCACGTACCCGACCCTCGGGATCGGCTGCCCGGAGCAGCATTTCGCGCGATCGCTCCCCGACGTGGCGGTCCATGGCGAGCGCGAGCACTTCGCCCTGGAGTTCGCCGACGTCGCGTCGAACCTCTTGCGGCTTGGCATATTCGATGACGAGCAGCGAGACGGCGTGGCCGATCAGCATGCGGCCGACGTCGTCGAGTGGACTCGACCCGATGACGCCGAGATGCCCGAAGGTCGTTGCCCCCGAACCGACTCGCGCGACGGTGAGCACCGAATCGTCGGTCACGCGGACGGCACCCGCCGATGCCGGGTCACGTACCACAATCGAGCGAAGCTGTTCGAGCTCAACGGAATTCGCCTTTCCCGGCGCCTCGGCAACCGGGGTGTGCCCGGCGTCGAACAAGATCACTCGCTGACCGACCGCATCGGCGAGCTCGCGCACGAGCCCCTTTGATCCCGATACCGTTGCCGCCCTGGTCATCCGAGGTTGCGCGCGCGTCGCTGACACCAGCCGTGCCGACCGTTGCGCGGCGATCTGATCGAGGACCGCCCGCGTGATCGCCGAGAACGGTATCGCGAGCGGAACCTCGAACAGCGGGAGACCGAACTCGTCGGCGGCCGCGAGCAGACCCGCGGGTACCTCGTCGAATCCGAGGCCGACACCGAATCCGATCGCGGCGGCACCGACGGCATCGAGGCTGCGTACGAACTCGCGCTGCGCGACGTCGTCGTCGTCGTTCAGTCGCATACCGGTGGTCAGCAGCACCTCGCCGCCCTGCAACCAGTCCGCGGTGCTCACGAGTTCAGAGCTGACCGCACAGTCGAGCTCGTGGTCGAGGCCGTCGGCCCCGGCGCGCAGCGAGAGTTCGAGTCGACGCTGGGCCATCAGCCATCGAACGGTGGTCACCCACCCACCGTAACCGCCAACTGGACATTGTGGCAGTGCAACGTCAGATCGCTGTACAACTTGTCAGGTCCGCAGGTGGGGCCCGCAGGCGAACACTGGTGTCCATGACCACAGCAACCGACATCGTCTACCGGCTGCCCCAGGAGCGGAAGCTGGTCAGCGAACTGCCCGGCCCACGCTCGAGGGAGATCGGGCAACGCCGACTGGGTGCCGTCGCCGCGGGCGTCGGCTCCAGCGTTCCCGTCTTCGCGGCCGACGCCGACGGCGGAGTGATCGTCGACGTCGACGGCAACTCGCTGATCGACCTCGGCTCCGGAATCGCCGTCACATCCGTCGGCGCGAGCAACTCCGCCGTCGCGGCGGCAGTCGCCGAGCAGGCCGCGCACTTCACGCACACCTGCTTCATGGTGACGCCGTACGAGGGCTACATTGCCGTCGCCGAGAAGCTCAACGAGATCACCCCCGGCGACTTCGAGAAGCGCACCGTGCTGTTCAATTCGGGCGCCGAGGCCGTCGAAAACGCGGTCAAGATCGCCCGGCTGTCGACGCGACGCAACGCGGTCATCGCGTTCGATCACGCCTACCACGGGCGCACCAACCTGACGATGGCGATGACGGCCAAGAGCATGCCGTACAAGCGCAACTTCGGGCCGTTCGCGCCCGAGGTGTACCGGATGCCGATGAGCTATCCGTACCGCGACGAACTCGGCAGCGACGGTGTGGCCGCGGCCAAACGCGCGATCTCGATGATCGAGAAGCAGGTCGGTGCCGAGACCACCGCCGCGATCGTCATCGAACCGATCCAGGGCGAGGGTGGATTCATCGTTCCCGCACCGGGATTCCTCTCGACGCTGGCCGAGTGGTGCACGATGCACCGCGTGCTGTTCATCGCCGACGAGGTGCAAGCCGGATTCGCCCGTACCGGAACGTGGTTCGCGTGTGAGCAGGAGGGCGTCACGCCCGACCTCATCACGATGGCCAAGGGCATTGCCGGCGGAATGCCATTGTCCGCAGTTACCGGCCGCGCCGACATCATGGACATGGTGCACGGCGGCGGACTCGGCGGCACCTACGGCGGCAATCCCGTTGCGTGCGCCGCGGCGTTGGCCGCCATCGACCAGATGGAATCGCTCGAGCTGTGTGGCCGGGCGCGACACATCGAGACAATCATCACCGAGACGCTCTCGGCCACCAAGGACGAACTCGACGGTGCAGGCCTGCCCGTGATCGGTGACATCCGCGGTCGCGGCGCGATGATGGCCGTCGAACTGGTCACGCCCGCCGAAGACGGATCCCCGACTCGTGAACCCAATCCCGACCTCACCGCCGCGGTGGCCAAGGCGGCTCTCGCACAGGGTGTCGTCGCGTTGACCTGCGGCACCTACGGCAACGTGCTACGCCTGTTGCCACCGCTGGTCATCGGCGACGACCTGCTGCGCGATGGTCTGGCGGTGCTGTGCCAGGCACTCAAGGACAACGCCTGACCTGCCGAATCGTCAATTGCTCGACCACTAAGGAGAGTCGTGTCCCCGCATCCCCTGGATCAACCACATCCCCTCGATCCGCTGACCGCCGACGAATTCCGTTCCGTCACAGCCCTACTCGGTAGCGAGCAGGGTGTCGGCGACGGCTGGCGCTATGCGTCGATCGAACTCGCGGAGCCGACGAAGACCGAACTCGCCGCATTCGACGCCGACGGCACGCTTCCGCCGCGTCGCGCGGTGGTGGTCTGTTTCAACAGTGGCGAGAACACGACCTACAAGTCGTTCGTGTCGATCTCGGGTGGCAGCGTCGACTCGTTCGAGCTGATTCCCGAGGTCCAGGCGAACTTCACGGTCGACGAGTTCGAGGAGTGCGACCGCGTCCTGCGTGCTCACCCCGACGTCCAGGCGGCGTTGGCTCGACGCGGGATCACCGATCTGGACGGCGTTTTCATGGATACGTGGACCTACGGTGGCGCGGTCATCCCCGAGGAGTACCGCGGTCGACGCCTCGGCTGGTCGGACACCTGGGTGCGCAACAGTGAGGGCTCCAACCCGTATGCGAACCCGGTGTCGGGGCTGCACTGTGTGATCGACGTGAACACGATGGAACTACTGCGCATCGAGGACACCGGCGGTTTCGACCAGCCGGAGGTGATGGGCGAGTACGTTCCTCGCCATATCCCGCAACGCATTCGGGACACTTTCAACCGGCCTGAGCTCAAGCCACTGGAGATCACCCAGCCCGACGGGCCGTCGTTCACGCTCGAAGGAAACAAGCTCACGTGGCAGAAGTGGTCGCTGCGTGTGGGTTTCAACTATCGCGAGGGCATGACCCTGCACACCGTCACCTACGACGACGGTGGACAGGTACGCAAGATCGCGCATCGTCTCTCGTTCGCGGAGATGGTCGTCCCCTATCGTGATCCGAGCGAGGATCATTACCGCCGTACGGCTTTCGATATCGGCGAGTGGGGCCTCGGCTTCATGACGACGTCGCTCGAGCTTGGTTGCGACTGTCTCGGCGAGATCCGATACCTCGACGCCACGCTGCACAACAGCGCCGGTGAGCCGTACACCATCACGAACGCGATCTGCATCCACGAGGAAGACAACGCCGTGCTGTGGAAGCACGTCGATCACGACGCAGGCGCAGAGGTGCGTCGTATGCGTCGGTTGACGGTGAGTTTCCATGTCACGGTTGCCAATTACGAGTACCTCGTCTACTGGCGCTTCTATCAGGACGGCAACATCGAATGCGAGGTACGGGCCACCGGCATCATGGTGACCACACCGATGCCGCCCGGCGTGACGTCGAATCCGCACGGCACGACGGTCGATAACCGCACGTACGCTCCGTTCCACCAGCATTTCCTCGTTGCGCGAATGGATCTCGACATCGACGGCTCCGACAACACGGTCTACGCCAGCGAGACTGTCGTCGAGCCGATGGGCCCCGACAATCCGCTCGGTCTCGGCCTGGTGCAACAGAATACGCCGCTGCTCACCGAGTCAGAGGGTATGCAGGACCCCAACTTCGCGACGCAGAAATCGTGGAAGATCGCCAATCCCAACAAGACAACGGCACTCGGCCTGAATCCCGCGTACAAGCTGGTTCCGACAGGCGCCTTCCCGGCGATGTTCGACCCGGCGTCGCCGATCTTCCAACGCGCGACCGTCATGGGACAGACCCTCTGGGTGACCCCCAATCACCCGGACGAACGTTGGCCCGCAGGCGAGTTCGTCAATCAGTCGGAACGCGACACCGGACTCGGCGTGTGGACCAAGGCCAATCGGCCGATCGAGAACACCGACGTCGTGCTGTGGTACACGTTCGGAATCCATCACATCACCCGCCCGGAGGACTGGCCGGTGATGCCGGCCGACACCGTGTCGTTCTGGCTCAAGCCATTCGGCTTTTTCGACCGCAACCCCTCTCTCGACGTCGAGGCATCGCCCCCGACTCACTGTCATCACGAAGGGAACTCGCATGACCAGCACCCAGGTGCTTGACCCACAGGCCGTGCTCGACGGAATCCCGACCGGGCTCTGGATCGATGGCAAGGAGGTCGAGGCCAAGAGCGGCAAGACATTCGACGTCATCAACCCCGCCACCGAGGATGCACTTACCACCGTTGCCGACGCCAGCGTCGACGACGCCGTACACGCACTCGACCGCGCCGTAGCCGTCGCCGACTCCTGGGCCGCAACGCCCGCCCGTGAACGCGGCGAGATCCTGCGTAGCGCTTTCGAATTGGTCGCCGACCGCGCCGATAGCCTGGCCATGCTCATGACGCTCGAGCTGGGTCGCGCACTGCCGGATAGCATTTCGGAGACCAAGTACGGCAACGAGTTCCTGCGCTGGTTCGCCGAAGAGGCCGTCCGGATTGACGGTCGCTGCACGCAGTCGCCGGCAGGCACCGGCCGAATCCTGGTGAGCCACGGACCCGTTGGGCCATCGCTCGCGATCACGCCGTGGAACTTCCCACTGGCGATGGGCACGCGCAAGATCGGTCCGGCATTGGCTGCCGGCAACGTCATGCTGGTCAAGCCAGCGCACGAGACACCGCTGACCATGCTCGCACTGGCCGAGATCTTCGCCGAAGCAGGACTGCCCGCGGGCGTGCTCTCGGTGCTGCCGACCACGGACGCGCGAGGCGTCGCGTCGGCCATCATCACCGACGATCGGATCCGCAAGATCAGCTTCACCGGTTCGACCCCGGTGGGTCGAAATCTGATGGCACAGGCCGCTGAGCGGGTGCAGCGTACGTCGATGGAGCTCGGCGGCAACGCACCATTCGTCGTATTCGACGACGCCGACGTCGACAAGGCTGTCGAGGGCGCGTTCCTCGCGAAGATGCGCAATGGCGGCGAGGCATGCACCGCCGCGAACCGCTTCCTGGTGCAGTCCGGGGTTGCCGAGGAGTTCACCGACAAGCTGATCGAGAAGATGTCGGCGGTGCGACTCGGCCCCGGCTACGAGGAGGGCGTGACGCTCGGACCGCTCGTGACCGCAGCGCAGCGCGACAAGGTCGCCGCAGCGGTGGAAAGTGCTGTCGCACACGGTGGTCGGGTTCGTCTCGGCGGCAAGGCACCCGAGGGTAAGGGGTACTTCTACCCCGCGACCGTGATCGATCAGGTCGACGCGTACGCACCGGTCACCCGCGACGAGATCTTCGGTCCCGTCGCGGTGATCAGCACCTTCGACTCCGAGGACGAGGCGATCGCCGCAGCCAACTCGACCGAGTACGGCCTGGCAGGCTACTTCTTCACCCGCGACCTCGACCGCAGCATGCGCGTCGCGTCGAAGCTCGACGTCGGGATGGTCGGCGTCAACCGTGGCGTCATCTCCGACGTTGCAGCACCTTTCGGCGGCGTGAAGCAGTCGGGCATCGGCCGCGAGGGCGGCTCCGAGGGCATCGAGGAGTACCTGACCGTCAAGTACGTCGCGCTCTGAGATCGACTGGGCGCCGGAGAGCGTCGAGTGGGCGCGCGAGCACGTCGACTGGGCGCCGGAGAGCGTCGAGTGGGCGCTCCGGCCTAGTCGAAGTACGCACCTCGCCGATGAAGCGCCTGCCTGATCGCAGCTAGGACGGCGTACGGGTTGTCGCGGAGCTTGGCCTTGTCGACGTAGATCATCAGCCATCCGTCGTCGAGCAGCCGTGCGCGGCGTTCGGCGTCGCGAACCTGTTGACCAGGCCGGGTGTGATGTTCGCCGTCGTATTCGATGCCGATCTTGAGTGCCTCGTATCCCATGTCGATGCGCGCGTAGACCTCGCCGGATCTGTCACGTACCTCGATCTGGAGGTCAGGCGCCGGTAGTCCGCCCTCGAGAATGGTCAGGAGCAGCCATGCCTCGGTGGGCGACTCGATTCGGCGGTCGATCAGGGGTATCAGTCGCCGCAGCTGAACCACGTTGCGCCTCCCCTTCTGCGTGGCCGTGTACTTTTCCAGCGCGGCGACATCGAGGTTGGTCGCGCGCGCCAGTGCGTCGAGATATCCAAGCGCGCGTGACGCGAACCGAATGCGGCCGATGTCGAATGCCGTCCTGATCACGCTCGTGACCTTGATTCCGTCAATGGTCACGATGTCTGCGGGGTCGAGGTCGAGGCGGTGAGTAACGGACCCTTTCGCAGGTCGGCCGGAGCAACTCGTGCCGCGGATCAGCTCGATGGTGAAATCCTCGTCATACCAAACACTCCCGTGCATGATCAGTGCTGCCATGCCCGCGACCACGACGTCGCCCTGAGCCTGCTGAGCGACCGCGACGATGCGCTGACGGGCCGTCATCAACGTCGACTTGAGTATGTATCCGCTGCCGCGGAGTCGACGGAACGTCGAATCGAACTCAGTAGCGCTGATACCGGTGACACTGAGCGTTGCTTTGCGCTCGACGATCTCAGGCGAATCTACTTGTGATGCATCAAAAGGAGTCATGATGCTTGGACGCAGAGACCGCGCGATTTGATCCATCGAAGTTTTGCGCATTGAGGTCGACGCCCAGCTACGCCCACTCGACGCTCCCGAACGCACAGTCGGCACTACAGGACGCCCACTCGGCAATCTCGAGCGCCCACTCGGCACGACGAAACGCCCAGTCGACACGCCCAACCGCAACGTTACATTCGTGAGAATTGTTGCTGAAGTGATCCCTGTGGCCTTTAGCGCGCACAACCTTCTCCCTACGATGGCCGCATGCGTCTACGAACAGATCTCCGACTGCGTAGCGCCGCGGTGCTGCTGGCCCTGACGACAGCTCTCGCGGGCGGCGTGGTCGCCGCGGCTCCTGCTCACGCCGACATCAACGCGGGCAGTGTCGATATCGGCAGCTCAGACTTGTTGAGCGCCAACAGCGTCTTCTTATGGCAGAGTCCGCCCACCCGCTACATCGTGGTGCTCGGCGCAAAGCAGGGAACGTTGGGGCAGCCACCCGCGGTCCTGCAGCAGCGCATGACCGTCGGCGCCCAGCTCGCGCGCACCCATCCGTTCAACCGCGTGATCGTGTCCGGCGGCGACACCTGGTGGCTACCGATCTCCGAAGCGCAGTTCATGAACATCGGCCTGATCCATCGCGGTGTCCCGATGTGGCAGATGGTGAACGAGTCGGCGTCGACCTCGACCGTCCAGAATGCCGAGTTCACTGTCCGCATGCTCAGGTCGTTGGGTGCCACGGGAGCGGTGATCGTCACCAACAACTTCCACATGCCGCGCGCCATGAAGAACTTCCGCGACGCCGCCAAAGCGCAGCACGCAAACCTGCTGTTTCAGCCCGCCTACGCAGGCTGAACCACACCGACACGACGACGCCCCGCTCGAGAGCTCGAGCGGGGCGTCGTCGTTGATTCTGTTGTAGCCGAGCGTGATTGGAGGTCAGCGCAGCAGCGCGCGGCTCATCACGACGCGCTGGATCTGGTTGGTGCCCTCGTAGATCTGCGTGATCTTGGCGTCGCGCATCATGCGCTCGACCGGGAAGTCACGTGTGTAGCCTGCGCCGCCGAACAGCTGCACGGCGTCGGTGGTGACCTGCATCGCGACGTCGGAAGCAAAGCACTTCGACGCCGAGCTGATGAAGCCGAGGTTTTTCTCACCACGCTCGGCGCGGGCGGCCGAGGTGTAGACCATGAGGCGAGCGGCCATGATGCTCATTGCCATATCGGCGATCATGAACTCGACGCCCTGGAACGTGCTGATCGGGCGGTCGAACTGGCGACGCTGCTTTGTGTATTCGATGGCCTGGTCGAGTGCACCCTGTGCGATTCCCACGGCCTGCGCGCCGATTGTCGGGCGGGTGTGGTCGAGGGTCTCGAGTGCCGTCTTGAAGCCGGTACCCGGCTCGCCGATGATGCGATCGGCGGGGATGGTGCAGTCTTCGAAATACAGCTCCGCGGTGGGCGAACCCTTGATGCCCAGCTTCTTCTCAAGCGGCCCGACCGTGAAACCCGGATCGTCCTTGTGCACCATGAATGCCGAGATTCCGTGAGCACCCATGTCGGGGTCAGTGACCGCCATGACGGTGTACCAGGTGGACTTGCCACCATTGGTGATCCAGCACTTGGTGCCGTTGATGACCCAGTTGTCGCCGTCCTTGCGCGCACGTGTCTTCATTGCCGCTGCATCAGAACCGGCCTCACGCTCCGACAGGGCGTACGACGCCATGGCTTCGCCGGAGGCAATGGAAGGCAGGACCTGCTGCTTGAGCTCTTCCGATCCGTTGAGGATCAGGCCCATCGTGCCGAGCTTGTTCACCGCCGGGATCAGCGAAGCAGAGGCGTCCACTCGGGCCACCTCTTCGATCACGATGCATGCGGCCACCGAGTCAGCGCCCTGGCCCTCGTACTGCTCAGGTACGTGAATCGCGTTGAACCCGGAGGCCGTCAGCGCCTTCAGCGCTTCTTCGGGGAATCGTGAGCGCTCATCGACGTCGGCCGCGTAGGGCTCAATCTCCTTGAGCGCGAGTGCCCGGATCGCTTCGCGCAGCGCGACATGCTCTTCTGGCAGCTGGAATAGATCGAAATCGGGGTTGGCATACCCCATGAGGGCCTCCTCATTCAGTCGACGATGACATGATTTTGGGATCATATTGCGTTCAATTGAACGCGACACTGAGTGTCATATTACTCGCCCCAGAGGCCCGTTGTCGACACTCGGTGCCATCATTCAGGCCCATTCGGTGCGATCGCCGCCGCTCCTTCGACGCGGTACATCGCCGTATCCGACGAGGTGAGCGCGGAAGCGAGCACGCCGGCGCTCGTCGACACCGACGGTTCCGGCCACTGCGTCACCATGCTCCGCACGACGCTCGCGCGCACTCCGTACCGCAGAGACGAGAGTCAGGTGGCGGACTCGGGGATCGTCGCGCCGATCTTTTCGCTGACCGCCCGTGAGATCTCCAGTGCCGACGTGCCCGCGGGAAAGGTGATCACAGCGATCTCGGGCCGCCCGGTGGCACCGAGGGCCATCCGGATGCGCGCCAAGTCGCGACGCAGTCGGCCAAGCGTCGCGTCCTCGTCGCCGCGGATCATCGAGCGCAGAAGGTAGTTGTGCGCCGACGTGATCGCCGCGGCGAACGCGACGATATCGACCGGCGACTCATCGGGCAGCCGACTACGCAGATGCTCCTCGAAAACCCGCTGGTACCGATAGGTCGTCACCAACTCACGCTCACGCAGCGTCGGCACCGTCGATACGACGTCCATGCGTCGAACAGCCAGGTCACGGGTCTTATGGAAGTGCGTGAACACAAGTTCGGCCGCTACGCACACCGCAGTCGGAGGGTCGACGTCGTCACTGTCGGCGAGTTGTGCGGCCACGTCGGTCAGCAATTCTTCGTGGTCGGCGAAGATCATGTCCTCTTTCGATCTGAACTGTCGAAAGAGGGTTCGTCGCGAGACACCGGCGGCAACAGCAATCTGATCGACCGTCGTCGACTCGTAGCCGTTCTCACTGAACAGGCGGATCGACGCCGCGACGACCTGGGTTCGGAGATCGCCCGATCCCCCCGCTATGTCACTCGGTGCCATGAACTCAGTATCGCTGGTGATCAACCTGTTGCGCCAACACGCAGCCGTGGCGGCACGTGCGAAAGGTGACTCGATCGTCGGATTCTTGACGCAGAAGTCAGTTTCCTAATTATTTTCGAATATCTATTGCGTTGCCGAAACTAAACCTGACGTCAGGTGATGCGCGTCACACCTTCGATCGGTAGCCAGCGCGACCGAGAAGCTCCCCTTCGAGCCACGCTGCGCACGACATCTCGCATATGAAAGTGACCCCCATGAGCAATCCTCAACCGAGCACTCGCGCGGCACTCCGCCAATCGGCCGCCCCCGCAACCACACCACCGAAACCCGATGCAGTCGCCGACGTCGTGGTCGTAGGCGGCGGAGGTGGCGGACTCCCCGCAGCACTGTTCAGTCGATGGCTCGGCGACGAGGTCATCCTGCTGGAGAAGGCCAATCAACTCGGCGGCACCGCACGCAAAGCCGCGTTCTGGTACTGGGTGCCCAACAATCGTCCGCTTCGGGAAGCCGGCCTGACCGACCGAGAAGAGGACTATCTGCGGTTCGTCGCCCGACTGTCTCGACCAACGATGTACGACGCCACCAAGCCGACACTCGGCGTACCACAGGAGGAGTACGACGCATATCGCGCCATCTACGAAAGTGCCTCCCCCGCAGCCGAATTGCTCAACTCACCCGGCGCACTACCCTACCGCCACGTCCCCGACGCGTACGACTACTGGTCGGAAATCGCCGAGAACAAGACCCCGCAAGGTCGAGTACTCATCCACGCCGATGCGAAAGAGTCGATGGCAGACGGAGGTGCACGCAGCATCGAGAGCATGACCGAGTCCGCAGTGCGAGACGGAGTCGACATCCGGCTCGGATTCCGAGTCCAACGCACCATCATCGAGGACGGAAGAGTTGTCGGAGTCCAGGCGACATCTGCTGCCGGCGAGACGATTTCGGTGCTGGCTCGCAAAGCCGTCATCTTCGCGACCGGCGGATTCACCCACGACGCCGAGCTACGCCGCAACTTCTTGTCGGCGCCGCTCTATCCCGGGTGCGCGGCGATCACCAACGAGGGCGATTTCGTGAGAATCGCCGCATTCGCCGGAGCGCAGACACGAAACATGAATTACGGGTGGATGTGTCCGATCTCGCTGGAACGCGCGGTGAACACCCCCTCATCGCTCATCGGAAGCTTCTGCGTCGCAGGTGATTCGACGCTGTTCGTGAACAAGTACGGCCAACGGACGATGAACGAGAAGCTGCAGTACAACGAACTCGCGCAAGAGTTCTTCACATGGGATGCGCAGCGCGCCGAATACCCGAACCTGGTCATGATTCAGATCTGGGACCAGCGCAGTCAGGACAACAGTGCCGACACAGAGTACGGCCGCCTCATTCCTCCACCCGGCGCCGACGATGCGCACGTCATTCGTGGGAATACGCTCTCCGAACTACGCGACAACATCGCAGAACGACTCGGCCGCTATCGCGACAAGACCGGCAATGCTGAACTCGCAGAGGACTTTCTGGTCAATCTTGAAAGCTCCATCGCGCGATTCAACACATTCGCACACACCGGCGTCGACGACGATTTCCATCGCGGAGAGAAGCCCGTCCAGCTCATGTTCAACGGCGCGGTCAAGGAAGAGCCGGCACGCACGAATCCGACGATGTGGCCGCTCTCCGACTCGGGGCCCTACTACGCGGCACTGCTCGTCGGCGGCACACTCGACACCAAGGGAGGTCCGAAGACGGACACCAATGGTCGTGTACTCGACGATAATTCGACGCCCATCCCGGGTTTGTACGGTGTGGGCAACTGCGTCGCCTCCGCATCCGCTCAGGCCTACTGGGCAGGCGGCGCGACACTCGACCCGATCATCGCCTTCGCCTATCGCGCCGCTCATGCAGCGCATTCCGAAGCCGCCCAACACAATCGCGACATCAACGCCGCCACCGATCACGTCGCTCACGCGTGATCACACCCTGAAAGGAAGAACCGATGACAATTTCAACCCAGACAATGACGAGAGAACAACGGAAGTCCGTCGCGATCGAGTACTTCAAGCGATTCGACAACGGCGGCGACGTACTCGGTTTGTTCGCCGACGACGCCACCGTGTACTTCCCCAAATGGGGTGTCACAGAAGGGAAAGAAGAGATCGCCCGGATGTTCGGCGACGTCGCTGGCCTCTTCGTCGAGATCCACCACTACCCCGAGTATCTCAAGTTCATCATCGAAGACGACATGGTCGTCGCAGAGGGAATCACCTCCGGAGTGACCTCCGACGGCACCGAGTGGCGCGCAGGTGTCACGCACGCGGGCCGGTGGACCGACGTGTTCGAGATCAGGGACCACCAGATCCAGCGCTGCTACATCTACCTCGACCCCGACTACGCCGGCGCCGACACCGCCCGCTACCCGTGGCTCGCAGACGCCGAAGCGATGGCGTGAACCGAGAGAAGAAGAGGAGGAGAACACGATGACTTCACTAGAGGGCAAGGTCGCGCTCATCACCGGCGCAGCGCGCGGTCAGGGCCGACAACACGCAATCACCCTCGCCGAGGCGGGCGCCGACATCGTCGCCATCGACCTGTGTGCGCAGATCCCGGCCATCCCGTATCCGATGGCGACAGCGTCGGATCTTGACGAGACGGTCGCGGCAGTCGAGGGGACCGGTCGGAAGATCGCCGCACGGGTCGGCGACGTGCGAGATCTCGAAGCGATGTCGGCGCTCGTCGACGACGCGCTGGTCCAGTTCGGCCATATCGACATCGTCTGCGCAAACGCGGGCGTGTACTCGTTCGGGCCGTTGTCGAGCCTGGAGATCGATCCGCAGCGGTGGTCCGATGTGGTCGGTACGAACCTCACCGGGGTGTTCAACACGGTCAAAGTGGCCGCGCCGTCGATGATCGAACGAGGCGAGGGCGGATCGATCGTCCTCACCAGTTCGACGGCAGGCATCAAAGGTCTCCGTTCGATGGCCGACTACACCGCGTCGAAGCACGGTGTTGTCGGGCTGATGAAGACGTTTGCCAACGAGCTTGCACCCCACAACATTCGGGTCAACTCCGTGCATCCGCCGGGAGTGCGAACCGACATGGTCGACAATCCGCAGCCCGCCGCGTGGTACGACGAAAACCCGGACATGGCCAACAATGTGAGCGGCAATCTGCTCCCGGTCGATCTCGTCGAAGCGCAGGACATCAGCAACGCGGTGCGCTTCCTGGCATCTGACGACGCGCGCTTCATCACCGGCGTGCAGCTACCCGTGGACGCAGGCTTCACCGAGAGGGCCTGACTCGGCGCGTCGACTGACTCCTCGCGCTCGGTCGGACGAACGACACCCGGGGCGACAACGGCGTCGACCCCGGGTGTTGTCGGCTACGGTTTCGACGACCATCCGCTAGTCCGAGGAGATCGCGTGACCGTTCCATCGTCGCCAGACCCCGACACACTGCCGCCCATCCCCCCGCTTCGACGCACCACCGCCACCGCCGATGGGCGTCGTACGGTGCCAGATGATCGCGGGCCCCGACATGTCGCAGCGGGCGGCGAAGTCTCTGGTGCTCGGTCTACGCCGTCAGGTTGTGGTCCAGGCGGCCATCATCGGCGGGTTCGGCGTGCTGCTCGTCGTCTTCGGTGCGGTCAGCGCGGCAAGCGGCGACTCATCGTCCTCGGTACTGATCTATGGCTGCGCGCTCCTCGTGCTCACGGCTGCACTGCCGTTCCTTGCCTACCGCCGGATCCGTGCCATGTGGGCGAGGTTCGCCCCCGCGGGAACACCGATGGCGAGCGAGTTGTCCCTTGACCGCCTCACGCTGACGGTGGGCCCGACGACGAACTCCGTGCATACGTCGGCGATCACGGGAGTCGCACACCTCGGGACGATGTTCGTGGTGAGGACACGTCAGTTCGCGACCCCTGCCATGATCTTTCCCGAAGAACTCGTGCCGCCCGCCGTCGGCGCCGACCTGCTCGCGCGCTACGCGATTTGACCAGCGGCACAGGTCATTTCGAGGACTGTTTACGCAACTCGAACTTGAGAACCTTGCCAGTCGACGTCCGCGGCAACTCGTCGGCGAAGACGATGTCGCGTGGAATCTTGTAGCCTGCCAGCAGAGTTCGCGCGTACTCGATCAACTCGTCGGAGCTCAGCGACCGCCCCTCCTTCAGGAGCACATACGCTCTGGCCCGCTCGCCCCACTTCTCGTCGGGAACGCCGACGACCGCGACGTCGAGTACTGCATCGTGGCTGACCAGAGCTTGTTCGACCTCGATTGTCGAGATGTTCTCGCCACCCGAGATGATGATGTCCTTGGCCCGATCGCGGAGCTGAATGTAGCCGTCCGGATGCATCACGCCGAGGTCGCCGGTGTGAAACCAGCCACCCTCGAACGCTTGTCGCGTCGCGTCGGGATCTTTGAAGTATCCGGCCATGATGTTGTTGCCGCGCAACACGATCTCACCGATCGTCGACCCATCCGCGGGAACGTCGACAAGTGGCACGACGCCGCGCTCGACGACTCGCGCCGGCTCCGCCTGCACCATTCCGACACCCTGCAGTGACAGCTTCGCCGCGCGGTCGGCGGGATCGAGATCGTCCCAGGACTCCTGGTACTCGCAGATCGTGTACGGCCCATAGCTTTCAGTGAGTCCATAGACGTGGACGACACTGATGTCGAGCGCGGCGAGAGCCGCGATCACCGTCGGCGACGGAGGTGCGCCCGCCGTGGTGATCCGGAGCGGTGCGTCCAGGCGGTGCGCGCGTGGCGATCCGGCGATCGTGATGAGAACCGTTGGCGCACCACACAGATTCGTGACACCGAGGTCGTCGATGGCGTCCCATACCGCGTCGGCTCGCACCAGGCGCAGACACACGTGCATCGCCGACGCCGCGGTGACCGCCCAGGGCGTGCACCATCCGTTGCAGTGAAACATCGGGAGAGTCCACAAATATCTTGTGCTACCGGTGAATTGGTTGTGGTGCATCTCGCCCAACGCGTTGAGGTAGGCGCCCCGATGCGTGTACATCACGCCCTTGGGTTTGCCCGTCGTCCCCGAGGTGTAGTTGATGCTGATGACGCGGTCCTCGTCGTCGACAGTCCACGGGAGCGGCGTCGAATCTAGTGTGTCGGCGGCCGCGAGAAAGTCAGCGTAAGAACGCAATCCGCCGATACCCGACGATTCGACGTCGGCGGGTGGTGGACCGAACTCGGGATCGGTGATCTCGACGTACGACGTCACGTCGGGCACCTCGTCGGCGATGGACGCGACGGTGTGGCGGAACTCGGCGTCGAAGAACAGGGTGGTGACGCCGGCGTGATTGAGGATGTGCACCAGTTCGGGGCCTGCCAGGCGCGAGTTGAGTGCGACAAGAACTCCGCCCGCGAGCGGCACCGCGAAGTGCGCGACGAGTAGTTCGGGCACGTTGGGTGCAAGGTAGGCGATCCGCTCGCCCGGGGAGATCGTCGACTCGAGCACCCGGGCGAGACGCTGCACCTCGTCGCCGAGTTCGGTGTAGGTCGCCGAGCGCGCACCGTAGCGGATGGCGGTGCGATCGCCGAACACCTCGACCGAGCGCTGCAAGAAGCGCAGCGGCGTCATTTCCGAGCGGTTTGCGGTCCCGCAGTCGATGCGGCCGAACTCGGCGTCGAGTTGCGCGGTGACGGCGGCATCGGTTGTCTGTGACGACACGGTGTTCTCCCAGCTTGGCATCGATGACACGCGGGTGAGCCCCGCGACGTTGACGTGCTCCTACGATATGGACCACACTCGTGCGCGCGCCACCCCCGGAAGGAGGTGGCAAGCAGCTGCGGCCAGAGCGAATCGCGCGCCACATGGGGAGCTCGTTGCGGGTATCGCCCCCGGTGTCGGATCTGATCCGTAACGTGGAGCTCATGTCGACCCCAACCGAGAGTCCCTCGACGCCAGCAACCGACGACGATCCCAGCATCGACACGGCAGGCGCCGACTCCAGCGAACTGTCTGACGCCGAACGCGACCTGCTCGTCGACAACCTGCGCTACGTCCTCGACGGGCGCTGGCGGGCCACCCGTGATGAGGTTCGACGCCGCGCCAACCGCGCCGACCTCCTGCCCGATCCGTCGCGCACTCTCGAGCAGGCGCGGGCGCGCATCCTCGACGAGATGCGCGAACTGTCCGAGGAAGGATTCGCAGCGGCCGGCTTCGGCGCCGACCACGGCGGTACGGGCGACGTCGGGGCGTCGATCACCGCGATCGAGATGCTCGGCTACGCCGATCTGTCGCTGATGGTCAAGGCGGGCGTGCAGTGGGGACTATGGGGTGGAGCCGTCGAAAACCTCGGCACCGCAAGGCATCACGAGAAGTACGTTGCCGACACCATCAGCCTCGACCTCCTCGGCTGCTTCGCCATGACCGAGACCGGGCACGGCTCCAACGTGCAGGAACTCGAGACCACCGCCACCTACGACGCGACCACCAAGGAATTCGTGATCCACTCGCCGACGCCGTCGGCCCGTAAGGACTACATCGGCGGCGCCGCCGAGCACGCCCGCATGGCATCGGTCTTCGCGCAGTTGATCACCGCAGGTCCCGGCCAGGAGCCGGAAAGCTATGGCGTGCACTGCTTTGTGGTGCCGATTCGCGACGCGGACGGCAACGACCTGCCGGGTGTGACCACGAGCGACTGCGGCTACAAGGGCGGTCTGCCCGGCGTCGACAACGGACGCATCATGTTCGACGAGGTGCGCATCCCGAAGGACAACCTCCTCAACCGGTACGCCGACGTCGAGGACGACGGCACGTACTCGTCGCCGATCGACAACCCCAACAGACGCTTCTTCACCATGCTCGGCACGCTGATCCGCGGTCGGATCACGGTTGCGGCCACCGCGGGAGCCGCGTCGCGTAAGGCGTTGGCCATCGCAACGCGATATGGCTTGGTGCGCAGGCAATTCGACGCTCCGGGCGATGAGGAAGAGATCGTCATCCTCGACTACCTCGGCCATCAGCGAAAGCTGCTACCGCTGATCGCGAAGTCGTATGCCATCGCGTTCGCACAGAACGAGCTCACCGAAGAACTGCACGAGGTGCAGTCCGACACCCCGACCGAATCACCCGATGGGTCATCCGATGATTCCAAGGCGGGTCGCCAGCGCGAACTCGAAGCGAACGCCGCAGGACTCAAGGCGTACGCGACATGGCACGCGTCCCACGCGATCAATGTTGCTCGCGAAGCATGCGGCGGCGCAGGCTATCTCGACGAAAATCAGATCTCGATCATCCGCGGCGACATCGACGTCTTCACCACGTTCGAAGGCGACAACACCGTGCTCACCCAGCTCATCGCCAAGGAAGTGCTTTCGGCGTACGCCGACGACGTCCAGGGCCTCTCTGCTGGCGGTTGGGTGCGGTTCATCGCGTCGATGGCACGCGACGTCGTCGTCGAGAAGACCGCTGCGCGACAGGTTGTTCAGACACTCTTGGAGAGTTCGGACGAGGACACCGAGAAGTCCGCGCTGACCGACCGCGGTACTCAGCTACGACTGTTCCGCAACCGCGAGGACCATCTGGTGCGCACCTGCGCTCAGCGTCTGCGTCGAGAAACCAACGACGACAACGATGCGTTCGAGGTGTTCAACAACGCGCAGGACCACCTGCTCAAGGTCGGCCAGGCTCGCACCGAGCGAATCGTGTTGGAAGCCTTCGTCCAAGCCATCAACGACTGCGATTCGCGCGCCGCAGCGGAGGTACTCGGCAAGGTGTGCGACCTGTTCGTCTACTCCGCGCTCGAGGCCGACCTCGGCTGGTTCATGATGCACCGCCACATCTCCGTCGAGCGCGCCAAGGCGATTCGACGCGGCGTCAACGAACTCTGCCAAGACCTACGCCCTTACGCGGCGACGCTTGTCGACGCATTCGGCATCCCGGAGGAGCTCATGGGCGCGCCGATGATCGAGAACCACTGAGAGGTCGGGTCTAGTCGCTCGACCCCCGAGGGCGCACACCGAGCTGCACCGCAAGGTGTGCCTCGATGAGCTCCTGACGGAATCGTTCGACGTCGCGGGCCCACGCCTGGGCGAGTTTGCCGTCAAAGAGCTTCACGCCGACGCCCTTCCGACGTCGCGGAACCCCCGCGAGTTCTCCGAGCGCCGGAGCGCTCTCCCACTTCTCGTGTTCGGCGCCGTTGTTGGCGGGGTAGATCTTCTCGATGTCGGCGAGTGCCATCAGCAGCGTCCCCTGCTGCAACGTGGTCTCGGTCAGTTCGACTCCGACGTGTCGCCGCGCCGCGTACACCTGGACAATCGAGAACAGCGTGATGATTGCGCCGAGGACCGAGATCCACAACCAATGCACACGGCCGGGGCCGGCGATGTCCACCGCGAGCACGGCGCCTGCTAGCACAGGGCCGATCGCCACGACCCACCAGCTACCGCCCTCCTCGACGAACAACGTCTCGCCGCGGTCCTCCAGCTCCGGGATCGGGTGCGCTCGGTGGGCGGCGTCGGTGTCGGTCTCTTGCGCGGCCGCGTTGTCTTCCTCCGCATCGGCGGATTCTTCTGCTTCGGCGGATTCGTCGGCGCCATCGAAGTCTCCGGCGTCGTCGAGCGCTTCTGCGTCGTCGGATGCTTCGGCGCCGGCAGTTCCTCCCGCGTCAGCGGATTCGTCGGGGTTGTCGTCGAGCGTCTCGCCATCGGCGGGCGCGGTGCTGCCACCGACGCCACGGGCAGACTCGACGCCGCTGTCTGAGGACTCCGCGCTGCCGCTTGGGATTTCTGGGCTGCCACCGGCGGGATCGTCAGCGGCAGAGGTCACGCTATGTCCCGTTTCCGGTCCTGCTTGTTTCGCACAGATGCCGAGTTTTTGTCACCCGATCGCTTCTCGACGGGTCTCGTCTTGCCTCCCGGCCTGCTCTTCCCGTTCGCGGCGCGACCCTTGCCGCCCGCTTTGCCCTTGCCCGACGTCGACTTCTCCGGGCACTCGGGTGGGCTGCCCGCGTTGAACCAGGCGTCGGCCTCCGGGCGGTAGGCGAGCAACGATCCGAAGAGTCCGATGACCGCGGCGAGCAGGGTGAACGCGAGGGCGGGATAACCGAAGCTGAGGAACACCAGCATGATCACAACGACGAGCGTCAGCGCCGCCAACGATGAGCGCCAGCGAGCATCCCCGACGTAGGCCTTGCTGCCGAGCAGCACGTACGCCACACCGACGGCGATCACGATGATCCCGATTCCGATCGGAAGCAGCGTCGGGGCGTCGGCAAAGATGCCTGCCACGATGTAGCCGACACCGAGCAGTCCCAACAGAACGCCGGACGCGATCCAGCATCGGTACGCCCAGGTCACCATTTTCGGGCGTTTACTTGCGTCAGGAAGGGTCACTGCTTTGCTTTCTGTCTGTCGACGGCTCGCTGCGGGGCGTCGACTCGTTCTCGTGGCTGTGGAGACCCGCCTCGTCGGGTCGGTCCCCTTCTCCGGAAGCGTAGTCGCCACCGACTGTTCCCGACGGCGTGCCGACGGTATTCGGATCTTTCTGCAGCGATCCGGTCTGGGGTGTTGCTTTTTGGGGTGATGCCGACTCGCCGGTCGTCGGAGGCTGCCAGCCCCGGCGTCGCGCCTCGTCTTCCCACGACGTCGGCGAGCCCTGGGCGTAGGGGGCGTTGTCGGGGTACTGACCGCCGGCGGGAGGTTGCTGGTCGGGTGCCTGTCCGTAGGACTGCGGGTATGGCGTGTAAGGCGGTGGCGACTGCTGGTACGGCGGGGTCTGCGGGTACGGCGGGGCCTGCGGATACTGGGGCGGGTAGCCGGGAGGGGCGGGGTACCCGAACGGTGTGGGTTGCGGTCTGCGGTAGGCGGCCATCGCGCGGCAGTAGGCGTCGGACTCGCGTCTCAGGAGGAGGATGGTCGCACCGAGCGCGGCGATGCCGCCGATGATCAGCGGGATTCCGATCCACCAGGGATCGACACCTGCGATCAGCGAGAAGGCCATGTCGATGAGGACGAAGACTCCCATCGCGCCGAGCAGCACCCGCGCCCAGTTGTATCCCTTGCGCACAAACCAGACGAAGGTCAACGAGATCGCGGACAGCACAACCGCGGTGATCACCGTAATCGCGATCAGGAAGCCCGAGGACGTCATGAGATCTACCTCTGCGCGCGGGGTATCGGCGGGGAGGTCGGAGGCTCGCTGGTTCATCGTGTCGCGCAGGGTCGGATACTGCGCGACGGCCGTCACGATCCTGGCGATGACCACGACAATCCACAGCTCACACGCGATGGCCACGGAGTCGGGCAGCTTCGGGCGCTCGCGCTGCCCGTCTGCCTGCGCGGACGCGGGGTCGCGACGCGGATCGAGAAATTGCGACATAGCTCCAGCGTAGTGAACGCAGCTTGGTGCGCGATGAGGACCTGCGCCGCGCGACTACGTACACAACTTCGACGTCAGCGCGAGCCACGACAATAATTGTCGCGGCGGCCCGCTGGCGTCACGATTGTGTACGGACCTCGAGCCGCAACGAGTGCCGATCGCGGTACGAGGTGGTCGCGACTCGGGTCCTCGCTCCGCTCGGGCCCGCTCGACCAGCGGGAGTGGCCGTCCCGCCCGACCACGGAACCGCGAGTGGTCTCGACTCGGGTCCTCGCTGCGCTCGGGCCCGCTCGACCAGCGGGAGGGGCCGCCCCGCCCAACCACGGAACCGCGAGTGGTCTCGACTCGGGACCTCGCTCCGCTCGGGCCCGCTCGACCAGCGGAAGGGGCCGCAACGAGTGCCGCTCGCGGTACGAGGTGGTCTCGACTCGGGTCCTCGCTGCGCTCGGGTCCGCTCGACCAGCGGAAGGGGCCGCCCCGCCCAACCACGGAGTTGCGAGTGGTCTCGACTCGGGTCCTCGCTCCGCTCGGGCCCGCTCGACCAACGGGAGAGGCAGCCTCGCTCGACCAGCGGGAGGGCCCGACCAGCGGTAAGGCGGCCTAGGCCAGCTTGGCGGCGACCTCGGTCGCCCAGTACGTCAGGATGATCGAGGCGCCTGCGCGTTTGATCGAGGTCAGAGACTCGAGGATGGCGGCGTCGCGGTCGATCCAGCCACGCTCGGCGGCGGCGGTGATCATCGAGTACTCGCCCGAGATCTGGTAGGCCGCGACGGGAACGTCAGAGATCTCGGCGACGTCGCGGACGATGTCGAGGTAGCTCATGGCGGGCTTGACCATCACGATGTCGGCGCCCTCGTCGAGGTCGAGACGCACCTCACGAAGAGCCTCGGTGCGGTTGGCCGAATCCTGTTGGTAGGTGCGACGATCGCCCTGCAGCGAGGACCCGACAGCCTCGCGGAACGGACCGTAGAACGCGGACGCGTACTTGGCCGAGTACGCGAGAATCCCTGTGTCGGTGAGGCCTTCGGCGTCGAGCGCGGCACGAATCTCGGCGACCTGACCGTCCATCATTCCCGACGGACCCAGAAGGTGCGCACCGGCGCGGGCCTGCGCGAGTGACATCGACACGTAGCGTTCGAGTGTCGCGTCGTTGTCGACACGGCCGTCGTCGGAGAGCACCCCGCAGTGCCCGTGGTCGGTGAACTCGTCGAGACAGGTGTCGGCCATGAGCACGGTCGACTCGCCGAGATCGTCTGCGAGAACACGCAATCCGCGATTCAGGATGCCGTCGGGATCATCGGCGCCGGACCCTACGGCGTCCTTGTCCTCGGCCTCGGGAACACCGAAGAGCATCAACCCGCCGACGCCTGCACGCACGGCTTCGTCGGCCGCTTTGCGCAGCGAGTCGAGAGTGTGCTGCACGACGCCGGGCATCGACCCGATCGGACGCGGATCGTCGATGCCGTCGGCGACGAACATCGGCAGCACGAGATCGGCTGGGCGCAGCGCGTTTTGCGCCACCAGCCGACGCATCGCCGGCGTGGTGCGCAATCTGCGGGGTCGAATAACCGGTGTCATACGCCCCACCTCTACGACCGCGACCGCCGCGACTTCTTGCGCGGAGGAGGCAGTGCGCCCTCGGCCCGCAGGCGAGCGGCATGCTCGGCGAGGGCGTCGACCAGTTCGGTCACCGACGCCGACTCCGGCTGAACGTCGACGCGCAGTCCGAATTCGGTTGCGGTCTCGGCAGTCTTGGGGCCGATACACGCAACGATGGTGCGCGCGTGCGGCTTTCCGGCGATGCCGACGAGGTTGCGGACCGTCGAGCTCGAGGTGAAGCAGACGGCGTCGAATCCGCCGGTCTTGATCATCTCGCGCGTCTCGGCGGGCGGCGGAGCGGCTCGCACGGTGCGGTACGCGGTGACGTCGTCGATCTCCCAACCGCGATCACGCAGGCCCTCCGAGAGGGTCTCGGTGGCAATATCGGCGCGCGGCAACAGGATTCGGTCGACCGGGTCGAAGACGTCGTCATACGGCGGGAAGTCTTCGAGGAGTCCGAGGCTCGACTGCTCGCCGGACGGAACCAACTCGGGGTTGATGCCGAACGTGCGCACCTTCTCGGCAGTCGCCTCGCCGACGCAGGCGATCTTCACGCCGGAGAATGCGCGGGCGTCGAGTCCGAACTCGGCGAACTTCTCCCACACTGCACGCACCGCGTTGGTCGAGGTGAACACGACCCACTGGTAGCGACCGTCGACGAGCCCCTTGACGGCGCGCTCCATCTGCGCGGGGCTGCGGGGCGGCTCGACCGCGATGGTCGGGACTTCCTTGGGCACCGCGCCGTGGCTGACGAGGCGCTCACTCATGTCGCCCGCCTGGTCCTTGGTGCGGGGCACCAGCACGGTCCAGCCGTACAGTGCACGCGACTCCCACCAGGAGAGCTTGCCGCGCTGGCTGACGACCTTGCCGATGGTGAGGATCAGCGGTCCGCTCAGCGCGTTGCCCTGCTCGTTGAGAGTGGCCAGCGTCGCCTCGATGGTGCGCTGTGCGCAGGTGGTGCCGTTGATCGTGATCGCAACGGGTGTCTGCGGGGCGAGTCCGTGCTCGGTCAGTGCGCTGGCGGTCTCGGCCAGATGACCCGACGTCGCGTGCAGCACCAGCGGTCCCGGTGCCGCGGCGAGCGCAGCCCAGTCGACGCCTTCGGCGCGGACGTCGGCCTCGGTGTGGCTCGAACCCAGCGGCATGCCCGCGTAGCTCGGCACCACGGATGCCGCAGGCAGTCCTGGCAACACCTCGAAGGCGACCGAGGTACGCGAGACGGCGTTGACCTCGGACAGCACCGAATCGGTGGTCAGCGGATCACCGGAGACGACGCGGACGACGTCGTCGCCCTCCTTGGCGGCGGCTACCAGCGTGCGCGCGACCTCTGCGGGATCGCCGAGTGCGGGATGGACGATCTGGTCCTGCTCCTCGACGATGTCTTCGGCGGGAGTCGACGTGTCGTCTGACTCGGTCTCGTCGGTGGCCTGGTCGGCCTTCTTCGTGTCGTTCTTGGTGCTCTTACGCGCGGATTCTGCGGGCTCCTGCCGATGGGCGGAGCCGATCATCGCCACGACGGCTGCTGGAACGTCGGGATCGATGAAGGCGGTGGTCGCGTTCGCGATCACTGTCCGCGCACGCACGGTCAGCAGGTCGGGATCGCCGGGACCCGATCCCACGAAGAGGATTCGACCCGGATTGGCCTTCTTCGTACGGCTCATGCGTTCGCACTCTCCTGCCCTCGTTGAGAGGGCTGCAGTTCTTCTCTGCTGCTCAGGAGTTGACGAGTTCGCCCGCTCCCAGATCCAGCAGTTCGGCGGCGAGGCCTCGTCCGAGTTGTTCGGCGTTGTCGACCGGACCCACCACCGAAGCGCGGATCACGTCGGATCCGTCCTCGGCCGCCACCGCCGCGCGTAGCGACAGTTCAGCGAAGATGCGCCCGTCCTCATCGATCGACTCGACCACTTCAGCTATCGCACCGACCGGCGCGGTACATCCGGCTTCGAGAGCCGCCAATACCGCACGCTCGGCGTCGACCGCCACGCGGGTGGCCTCGTCGTCCAACTCGGCGAGAATTCTCACCAGTTCGGCATCGTCGGAGCGGCACTCAACTGCCAGTGCACCCTGCGCCGGTGCTGGTAACAGCACCACGGGATCGAACGCTTCGGTGACCTCTTCGGCCCTGCCGATGCGGACGAGTCCGGCACGGGCGACAACGACTGCGTCGAGTTCGCCGCCGGCGACTTTGCCCAACCGAGAATCTAGGTTGCCTCTTAGGGGGCGGATTTCCAAACCGAGACCCAATGCTTTAAGCTGTGCGGCCCTTCGCGGGGAGGACGTGCCGATCGTCGCACCCGGAGGCAGCGCTCCGAGCACCAAGTTACCGCTGCTGACCAGCGCATCTCGTGGATCTTCCCTGGGTGGGACCGCCGCTATCCGCAGGCCTGGATCGGGTGCTGTCGGCAGATCTTTGTAGGAGTGGACGGCGACGTCGATCTCGCCCGCATGCAACGCGTTGCGAATGGCCGTCGTGAACACTCCGACGCCGATCTCGGCGACCGGAGCCGCCGACGCGTCGCCGGCCGTCTTGATGATAACCAGCTCCGCGGGGTGCCCGTTGGCGGTCAGAGCGTCGGCGATGGTCTGCGATTGGGTACGGGCGAGCAGCGAGCCGCGCGTACCGATGCGAATAGGGTTCAACGCTCTCCCTGATCGGCCGACTTCTCGCGGACGCCATGCTTGTCGCCCAGACCGCTCTCCGGTGCTGAGACGGCCTCGGCTGCGCCGGGCTTGAGCTCGAAGAGTTCGCGTAACGCCTCGGCGTAGTGGTCGCCGTTGGGCGTCGAAGCGAGTTGTTTGACCCGGACCGTGGGGGCATGCAGCAGTTTGTCGACGACGCGTCGAACCGTCTTGGCGACCTCATCGCGCTGAGCGCCCTCGAGGTCGGGCAGGCGGGTCTCGAGCCGGAGAATCTCTGCCTCGACGACGTCGGCTGCGCGTTGACGCAGAGCTGCGACGGTCGGCGTGACCTCTGCCTGACGCTGGAGGGTCAGGTAGTCGGCGAGCTCTCCGCCGACGATCGAGCGAGCCGCGGCCGTGTCGTCGTGAGCGGCCTGTGCCTCGGAATCGCCGCGCAGGCTCTCGATGTCGATGACGTGGACGCCGGGTAGGCGCGCGGCGGCGGGGTCGACGTTGCGGGGCAGCCCGAGGTCGCAGATGATCAGCGGCTGCACAGCGGTACGGGCGGCGAGTGCCGAATGCACCTCGCCGACGCCGACGACGGTCCCGATCGAGCCGGTACATGCGACAACGACGTCTGCGGACGCCATCACGGCAGGCAGGTCGTCGAATCCGACGCCGCGCACGGCGACACCGGGATGATTGGCCGCGATATTGCCTGCGAGGTGCTCTGCGTTGGCGACGGTCCGGTTGACCACGACGAGCTCGCGAACGCCCTCACGGGCCAGCTGGGCGGTCGCAAGACCCCCCATGGCGCCCGCGCCGATCACAACGGCCCTGCGCAGCGACTGCTCGGGATCGGTCTCGGGCGCCGCCGTCTTCAGCAGATACTGGGCGCGATGCAGCGCGACCGACACGACCGACGCCCCCGCGCGGTCGATTCCGGTCTCGGAGTGCACCCGCTTGCCGACGCGCAACGCGTGCTGAGCGAGCTCGTGCAGGGTGCGGCCGGTGGTCTTGTTGGCGTCGGCGTCGAGGTAGGCGTTACGGATCTGACCGAGGATCTGCTGCTCGCCGACGACGATCGAGTCGAGGCCTGCGGCAACGGTGAATAGATGCTCGACGGCGGCCTCGGAGTAGCGGACGTAGGCGTGTCGGGTGAGGTCGTTGATGGAAAGCCCGGAATGATCGCCGAGCACGTCACCAACGG
This sequence comes from Gordonia sputi NBRC 100414, assembly GCF_000248055.1. GTDB lineage: Bacteria > Actinomycetota > Actinomycetes > Mycobacteriales > Mycobacteriaceae > Gordonia > Gordonia sputi. The sequence continues at coordinate 27,505 of NZ_BAFC01000048.1, forward strand.
CTTCGAGTGCGGGGTGGAATGCGTCGACGACGGCGTAGATCTCGACGCGATTGCAGGTCGAGACGAGCATGGCCTCGGAGATCGCACGCGACGACAGCAGGTCGTCGACGAGCTTGGACCGGTCGTGGTCGGACACCGCGAGTCGCTCCAGAACGTCGACGGGTGCGCTCCGATGGCTGATTCCGAACAGCAGAACACTCACCGCGTCACCGTCTCCATCGCAGATCTCGCACTGATCATCCCTGACCCACACTCCGTATGTCTGTTCTGGGGACGCCTCGTTCCGCGACGCCAACCCCTGGCAGTTGCTCAACGGCCAGCTCGGCGACGGGCCTCGTGGTCTCGAGCGGCACGTCCTCAGGCAGGTTGACATGGCCCTGCTGCCCGTCTTCCCCGACAGACAACAGGGTGCGTGACGCGTGGAACGTCAGCACCTGCAACTCCAAGGCTAGATCAACCTGTCTGACGACGACATCGGAGTCCGTGGACAACGTTGCGGCGGTCACGTTCAGCAGTTGCCGGATTCCCGCCGCGATCAACGCGTCGGCCGCGCGTTGTGCCTTGTCAGGGCCGGTGGCGATCACGCCGATGTCGACCGCGCCGATCGTCGGATCGCTTGCAAGTGATGCCAGGCGCGCGCACGGGGAGACCACAACGTCGTCGACGACGGTCCCGACGATGTCCGGATCGTCGTCGAACATCGCGACGACCCGGAACGTCCGGTCGGTGGCTGTGTGCGCGACGAGCAGACGGCCGAGGGTGCCTGCGCCGACGAGCACGACGGTGTGGACGGTGTCGGTGTGCAGAGCGAGCGCGATGCGGGCGGTGAGGCGTCCGACGTCGTATCCGACGCCGCGGACGCCGTTGGCGCCGACGTGGGACAGGTCTTTGCGAAGCATGGCGGGATTGACTCCCGCTGCGGTCGCCAATTGGCCGCTGGAGGCGACCAGGATGCCCCGCTGACCCAACGAGCGCAGAACGTGGAGGTAGGTGGCCAGGCGGGTCACCGACGGCTCGGGGATGCGATCAGACGCCGACCCGATAGCCATTGCGCAAACTCACTTTCGACTGTCCCGACCGAGTCATCAGCGTAATACGCGGCCTTCGACGCACGGCACGCGACCCGCGGCGGGCGCTCAGGGTTTCGCGGGTGTCGAGGTCGGCGCTCAGGGTTCGCGGGACCTTCAGGGTTTGGCGGCGGCGAGGTCGGCGCGCAGCCGCGGCTCGTCGACTTCCCAGTAGCTGTGCTCTTCGCCGTCGAGCAGGACTACGGGCAGACGGTCGCCGTACTCGGCGCGAAGCTCGGCGTCGCCGGAGGTCGCGGCGACGTCGACGTCGACGATGTCGAACTCGACGGACAGCTCGCCGCAGATCCGATCGAGGTCGGCGCGGGCGGCCTCGCAGGCCGAGCAGCCGTCGCGAGTGAGCAGCGTGATGGACATCGAACGAACTCCTTCGACGTTGGTGCCAGGACAGTCTGACACCATGACTACTCTGTTGGTGAGCAGGCCTGAGCGAGGGCGGCATTCGTGAGTGGTTGTGCATTCGTGAGAGGTGGAGGGTGGGCGTGACCTCTGAGGGCGAGGAGCCGAACAACGAGGTTCCCGATTCCGGGTCCGAGGTGTCCGACGTCGGCGGCACTCCGTCGGAGAGCGCTAGGCCAGAGAGCACCAGGCCGGAGAGCACCACGCCAGACGACGCTCCGTCGGGCACCGCCGACGAGCTGGCGGTACGACCGGCACCCAGCGGCGAAGACTGGGAATCACACGCCGACGACGTCGACAGCTCCGGCGGCGACGATGACGACGAGATCCTTGCGGTAGAGGACGACGACGAATCCGGGCGTGTCACGACCTGGATCTCCGAACGGGCCACCGCGGCCACCGGACGCTTCCGGCAGACCGCGCAGGAACTGCGACAGGCCCTCGCGGGCGAGGCGTCGGCGCAGGCGGCAGTCGACTCGCTGCGCGCCCGCTCACCGAGCGAGTCCGACGTCGCCGTCGACCTCACCGCCGCGGCATTCTTCGACGTCGACAACACCCTGGTCCAGGGAGCGTCGATCGTGCACTTTGCACGCGGACTCGCTGCGCGCAAGTACTTCTCGTACTCCGACATCTTCGACTTCGCGTGGACGCAGGCCAAGTTCCGCATCACGGGCAAGGAGAACGCCCAAGACGTCGCGGAGGGTCGCGAAAAGGCGTTGTCGTTCATCGCGGGTCGCGAGACGGCCGAGCTCGCCAGACTCGGCGAGGAGATCTACGACGAGTACATCGCCGACAAGATCTGGCCTGGCACAAGGGCTTTGGCGCAGCGCCATCTCGACGCCGGCCAGCAGGTATGGCTCGTCACCGCGACTCCGGTGGAGCTGGCGCAGACCATCGCCGACCATCTGGGCCTCACCGGTGCACTCGGCACCGTCGCCGAGAGTGTCGACGGCAAGTTCACCGGTCGGCTCGTCGGCGACATCCTGCACGGCCCCGGCAAGGCACATGCCGTGCGCGCGTTGGCAATTCGCGAGGGGCTGAACCTCAAGCGGTGCACCGCGTACTCGGACTCACACAACGACGTCCCGATGCTGTCCCTGGTCGGGCGCGCCGTCGCGATCAACCCCGACGCCGACTTGCGCGACGTCGCGAAGGTGCGCGGCTGGGAGATGTACGACTTCCGCACCGCCCGCAAGGCCGCGAAGTACGGGGCGTCGACCGCCCTGGTCGTCGGGGCCGCCGGCGCCGCCGGCGCCGCCGGCGCGGGCGCCGTGAAGCTGTTGCGCAACAAGGGCTGACGCGGGGGGTCGGGTCGTCGGGCTTCGGACTTCGGGCTTCGGATTTCGGCGCGCGCTGGCGGAAAGTAGGGGAAGGATTCTTCCCCTGGAAACCTCCCGCAGGCCGGGTCGTCGAAAGTAGGGGAAAGAATCTTTCCGGCACTTCCTTACCCCTCCCCCGGAAGCTTCGCGGGGACGAGCACGAAACCCGAGGAAAGAACCCTTCCCCCAGAAACTTCGCGCCAGCAGCTCCCGAAACAGCCTGCCGGACCGTCGAAGCGACCGCCAAAAGTAGGGGAAAGAATCCTTCCGCCACTTCCTTACCCCTCCCCCGGAAACTTCGCGGGGACGAGGACGAAACCCGAGGAAAGAACCTTTCCCCTAGAAACCTCCGCCCGCCCGACAGCAGAAACTAGCGGAAGGACCCTTCCCCTAGAAACCTCCCGCGGGCCGGGCGGCCAAACCTCGAACCGCCGGCCCGCCGACCTCAGAGCGCCGCGACGGGGCTCGACGGGTCGATGAGCACCTTGGCGTGGTGCTCCGCGCCGCCGAGGATCTCGAAAACGTCTGCGACGGCGTCGAATCCGACGATGCCGGTGACCAGCGGCGTCACGTCGACCTTGCCGTCGGCGATGAGGTGCAGCGCGGTGCGGAACTCGGCGGGGTCGTAGTAGATCACGAAGCGCAGGTCGACCTCTTTGTTGATCGCCATCGCGGGCCGGAAGCGGTCGGACTCCATGCACACGCCGACCACGACGATGCGCGTCCGCAGCGGAACGCCCGACACGATGTTCTCGATCATTCCGGGTACGCCGACGCACTCGAAGACGACCGGCCCCTTCGGGGTGGCGCCGACCTTGTCGCCGAGTTCGATTGCCTTCCACCACGGCAGGCCGGGGACGCGGCGCAGGATGTGCATGGCGTCGAATGCGGTGCCGAGCAATTGGCCTGTGCGCGTGAGGTATTTGCCCTTCTTGGCGGCGATGTCCCACGGGGAGTCGACAGTCGGGTCGACGACGATGTCGGCGCCGCAACGTCGGGCAAGATCTCGACGCCCCGCCGACAGGTCGGAGGCTATGACGGTCTTGACGCCCTTGGCCTTGAGAACCAGGATCACCGACAGTCCGATCGGTCCGCAGCCCACGACGACGGCGACGTCGCGCTTGCTCACGCCACCGCGGTTGACGGCGTGCACGGCCACCGACAACGGTTCGGTCAGCGCGGCGTGATCGAGGGGCACACCGTCGGGCACGGGCATCGTCATGTCCTCGGAGACGACGACGTACTCGGCGTAGGCGCCGGGGGCGTCGGCGCTGAGTCCGACGAGGTGCTCGGTCTCGCCGTGCCTGATGATCGGCAGAGCGGCGACCAGAGTTCCCGGCGCCCACTTCTTGCGACACTTGGGGCCGTACTCGGCGACCTCGCCGATGAACTCGTGGCCCATCACGACGTGATCGGTCGAGCGCATGAAGCGGTCGTAACCGACCTCGGCAGTGACGTCGGCGGTGTCGTCGCTGTGCGTGCGGGCGTGCAGATCAGAGCCGCAGATCCCGGTGCGCCGCACCTTCAACAACACCTGACCTGGGCCTGGCTGCGGCGTCTCGATCTCTTCGACGCTCAGCTTGCCCTCGTGACACACCACTGCCCGCATCGGCTTCCTCTCGTGCGATGTTCCAACACTCGTTGTAACGTTCTACCGCACAATACGCCGACGCTGTGACGCGGCTCGCCCGGCCGGCAAGACCGAGCCCAGCCAAAGACCGAGCCCAGCCAGCAAGACCGGACACGGTCAGCCGAAGTACACGCTCCCCCGACGGCTGAGCATGCGGAAGAGTGTCTGCTGGATCTCTTCGCGGACATGGTCGGTCAGGTCGAAGACGACCATGGGGTCGTCGGCCGACGACTCGTCGTAGCCACCCGTCTCGATGGGACGCCCGAAGTGGATGTGCCACTTCGACGGCAGCGGCACCAGGCCGAGCGGCCCGAGCAGCGGGAACGTCGGCGTGATGGGCAGGTACGGCAGCCCGAGGATCCGAGCGATCGGTTTGAGGTCGGCGAGCATCGGGTAGATCTCCTCCGACCCGACGATCGACACCGGGATGATCGGGCTGGCGTTGCGCAGGGCCGTCGTGACGAAGCCGCCGCGGCCGAAGCGCGCTAGCTTGTACCGGTCCTTGTAGAGCTTGCCGATCCCCTTGTAGCCCTCGGGCCACACCGCGGTGAGTTCGCCCGCCCGCAACAGGCGATCGGCATCGTTGGTGCATGCGAGCGTCGCGCCGATACGGCGAGCCACCTCGCTGACCGCGGGTGTGTCAAAAGCCATGTCGGCGGCGAGGATTCGCAGATACCGACCGGTCGGGTGATTGTCGTGGACGGCCAGACTGGTCATCAGCGCATCGATGGGCAACGCGCCCGCGTGGTTGGCGACGAGCAGGGCGCCACCGGTGAGCGGCAGGTTCTCCACGCCGGTCACCTCGACGCGGAACCACTTCTCGTACACCTGACGGATCGCGGGGAACCAGACCGACTCGGTGAAGTGCGGATCGAAGCCGAAGTCGTCGATCTCGTAGTCGCCGGTCATCCGCTCACGAATGAAACCTGCTGTGGCAGTAAGTGAATCAGCGACGGCGCCACGAATACCACCGAGACTGAACAACGGGCTGCGCGCGGGCCCACGCTGCTCGACGCCGAGGGCGTCTGTCTCGAGCGCGACGTCGTCGTTGATGGGGGTGACCGCAGCCGGCGGGCGACCGAAGCCGTCGGTGTTGGGGTGGCCGATGCTCGACGGCGCCGTTGCCTGCTGGCTCGGGTGGCGACCGCGGCCGCCGTCGCGCGTGACGCCCGACTGATCGCGACGCGACGCTTCGATGCCTGCCCTGGGGTTGCCCGCGCCGGAGCTTGCGTACAACTGGATCACCTTTGCCGTGCGTGCATCACCAGAAGACGTCACGTGATTCGACAAGGCGTTCCACCCCCAACGGGTATGACGCAGAAGAACTGGAGGGGGGGTGCCCGGTGTCGCTGCGTCGACGCACCGGGTCTGACGCCCGAGTTTACGGGTTCGTCCCTGATAGTGCACGTTGCTTCGACGTATTTGCATCGTCATTGATTGCGTCAAATTGCGGATTCAAATTGACGCCTAAAGCGGACACTCTGTGCGATTTAGGCGCCCATTTTCAGGCGAGACGATGAGCCGCCGATACGACTTGTCGCTCCGCTTTTCGCCAGGTATCCGGCGCGATCACCGGACTCACTCCGCTGCGCTCGACGAAGTCGTCGAGCGTCTCCGACGTCGAGAACCGCGGCGCGAATCGGAGTTCGGTGCGCATCCGCTTTGTGTCGAGAACCCTTCCGTACGTGAGGAATTCGGTCTGCGACGACCGCAGACGAGCCGAGCGCAGATTCTGCATCACCCCGGTGATCGGAGCGAGCAGACCACTCACCACAGGTAGTTCGACGTGTCCGACGCGTCGAATGGCCTGCGTCAACGTCACCACTCCGTCGCCCGCGATGTTGAAAGTTCCCGGCCGCCCACGCAGCGTCACGTGTTCCATTGCTGCGAGCGCGTCCTCTTCATGCAGAAATTGCAGACGTGGTTGATAGCCGATGACAGTCGGAACCACAGGGAGCGAAAGGTAAGAACTCATCCGCGTGTTGATTCGAGGACCGAGCATCGCCTGCAGTCGCATAGTCGTCACGTCGATGTCCTGGCGTCGTCGCGCAAGCCCGCGCACGTACCCCTCGACGTCGAGCATGTCGCGTCCGTAGCCGCGCCGCGGCTCACGCTTCGCGGGCGTCTCCTCGGTGAAATAGGCGGGGTCGCGGGGACTCGCACCGTAAACCATCGCCGTCGAACGCAGGATGAGCCGCTTGACCGAGGGGCTTCGCTGACACGCACCGCAGACCTGCATGGCACCGAGGAGATTGAACTCCTTGATGGCCGCCGAGTGCGGAGCGGTCTCCATGATCGACGTCGCGGCGTGCACGACGGTGTCGACCTGGTAGTGCGAGATCGCCTTGGCGATCGCGGGCCTGCGGATGTCGAGGCGCAGGAACTCTGCGCGCCCCATTCGTCGCATCAGGTCCTTGCGCGGCACCCGGGAGTCGACAGCGAGGACCCGCTCGACGTCGGGGTTGGCCGCCAGCGCGGCGACGAGATATCCACCGAGGAAGGTCGACGCCCCGGTGACCAGCACCGTGCGCGGAACCTGTTGGACGTCGGACTGAGAACCATCGGGCATGAAGGCAAGGCTAGCCCGACGAAAAAGAACCCGCACTCAGGCGGGTTCTTCGGCGCGCGGTCGAGGTGACCGCGAACAAGTCGGTGGAGCGAATCCGCGCCGGGTCTAATCGGCGCGAAGGCTCACTTACCGAGTTTGCGACGCTGCACGCGGGTACGACGCAGAAGCTTGCGGTGCTTCTTCTTCGACATGCGCTTGCGGCGCTTCTTGATCACTGAACCCATCGGGGCACTTCCTTACTCACACGGTCTCACGCGGTTTCACGGCACGCTGTCGTCGACACTCACACTTGGGTGGTGAGGCCTGCCCGCCGGAACCCTGCGGCGAGATCAGCTACGCGATCATCAACACTACCGGTCGAGGTCGCAAAGAGAAAAATCAGGTGACCTCTGGCGAACAGCACAACTCCTGCCGACGACGAGCTGCAGCCGTTCGGCAGGAGTTGGCCTCGTAGTTCACGGTCGGACTAGCCCGCGTCGAAGTAGGACGTCTCCAGGTAGTCGTGCACGGCCTTGGCGTGCACGCGGAAGGAACGACCCACGCGCACCGCGGGGAGTTCCCCACTGTGGACGAGGCGATAAACGGTCATCTTCGAGACGCGCATCAGGGATGCGACCTCGGCCACGGTCAAGAACTGCGACCCTGAAGCCGCGTTGCTGACCGCACCTGACCTGTCACCAGGAGTCTCTGCTGCCATGAGTTACTCATACCTCCGGAGCACGCGTCGCGGCCGCCGGCTTCCCCTCCGGCGGACACCAGACACGCACGTGCTTAAAGCAGCTTAGCGTGGCAGATGTGAAAAAAGCGACGTAAGTGGCCTGGATTGGCCTGATTTCTGATCCCCGACCACAACATACTGGGGTTTTGGCCGGTAGAGGCCCCAAATATTGGGAGTCGACGCCGGGCGTGGTCGGTCGATCAGCCTCCCAAACCCTCAACGTCGGGTCGACGTCCTGCCCGTGCACTGGCTTGCGCACACGCCTCCGTCGCCCGGTACATCGCTGCTCGCGCGCCGTTTTCCTCGAGCACACGGATCGCTGCCGCGGTGGTTCCGCCCGGCGATGTCACGGCTGCGCGCAGTTCTACCGGAGAGACCCCGGAGTCGCTCATCAAGATCCCCGACCCGCGAATGGTCTGCACTGCCAGCTCGCTGGCCTGCGCGCGCGTGAGGCCGAGTGCGACGCCTGCGTCGATCATCGATTCGGCGAGGAGGAACACGTAGGCGGGTCCGGAGCCGGAGATCGCGGTAACCGCATCCATCTGCTTCTCCGGAACGACGATGACCTTGCCGACGCTCTCGAGCAGTCCGACGACCGCGGTGAGCTGCTCGGGGTCGACGTGGCGCCCCGGCGCGACCGCCGACATCGCTTCGTTGACGAGCATCGGCGTGTTCGGCATGACCCGCACGACCGGTACGCCCGCGGGCAGCGCGTTCTCGTAGCGGGCGATCGGCACACCCGCTGCGAGGCTGATGGTGACGCGCTCGGATTCGCCGTCGTCGTCGACCCGCGCGAGTTGGCGCAGCACGGCGTCGACGATGTCGGGTTTCACCGCGATGAAGACGTATTGGGCACCCTCCACGGCGGTCGGTACGTCGGTGACCAGTACGCCGTACTCCTCGGAGAGTTCGCGGGCGCGTCCCTCGTTGGGCTCGGCCACGACCAGGTTCTTGGGCTGGTGACCCGCTGCGATGAGTCCGGCGAGTAGTGCCTCACCGATCTTGCCACCGCCGATGACGGCGATCCGTTCACTCACGTCGTGATGCCTTTCGTTCTCAACCGTGACATCTGAAGTCAGCGGGGTTCTGAAGTCAGGGTCGCTCGGGTCAGCTCTGCCGCTGCGGGATCAGCGCGAGCTGACGCGACTGTGCGACCACGGTGCCCGTCGAGTCCACCACGAGGTGGTCCTCCTCGAACATTCCGGGTCCGACCTCGGTACTCGACGCCGCGAACCTCAGCCAGCCAGGCGCGGGATGTCGTCGGACGTAGGTGGTGAGCTGGACGGTCGGCGCCCAGCCGAAGAGCGCGAGGTTCATCACCACCGGGGGCGAGATGTCGCAGACGAGCACCGCGAAATCGACGTCGGGCTCGGTGTTCTTGGGACGTGTCCACCCGCGGACGACCGGTTCACCGGTCTCGCCACGCGCGACGGGAAAACTCGTCGGATCGAGCACGAGGTCGAGTGCGCCGCCGAGGTGCATGACCTCACCGACGGGCGAGCCGTCGATGGATATGCCGTCGGGCTGCGGATCGACGGGCAGGTCGTCGAGCACGGACGGCGCCGAGTGATGCGGCGTGCCGCTGTCGGGTCGCGCGAGGGTGACCGACGACGACACCATCAGTCGTCCGTTCTGCGCGAGGTCGACGGTCAGCAGCGTGACGGTGCGGCCGCGTTTGCGTAGCGTCACCGCGAGGTCGACGTCGGACGGATCCGGTGCTGCGAGGTAGTCGCTGGCGATGGCGACGGGCACGAGGTCGGCTGCCGACGGCATCGACTCGTCTGAGCCGACGAGCTCGTCGTATGCGTGCAGCGCCGCGCGGGCGACCAGCATCTGCATCGTGCCGCCGTGCACCTTGGGGCCGATCGTGAACGTCGGATCGATACTCGCGTGATAGTTCACATCGCCGGGGCCCTCGGTGGGACGCAGGGTCAACAGCCCGGCGATCTTGTCGCTCATTCGGTTTCGGTCTCCTGGATCGGTGCTGTGCGGACGGGATCGCGTCGAAGGTTGGTTCGCGCGAAGTCGAGGGCGCGGCCGAGGAGGGCTGCGCGTTCGGGTTTGGTGCGAGCGGATCCCGTGCTGACCTCGAGCACGACCGCCCCGGCGAAGTCGCTCGCGGCGAGGCGTCGACACACCTCGACACAGGGCTGCGACCCGTCTCCCGGAATCAGGTGCTCGTCGGTGGCCGCACCGCTGCCGTCGGCAAGGTGGAGATGGCTCAGTGCCGGCCCCATGCGCTCGAACAGGTCGACCGCGTCGACCCCTGCGGTCGCGGTGTGCGAGAGGTCGAGCGTGTAGTGCGCGTAGCCGTCGTCGGTCGGGTCGGTGGACTTTCCGAACGCCGACGCCGCGCGTCCCGGCCCTCCCCCGCGTGCATTCAACCGCTGCGCCGAACGCTTACCCGCACCGAAGAGTCGGTCGGCGCGCATCGGGAACATGTTCTCCACCGCGACGTCGACGCCGCTGTTCTCCTCGAGTTCTGTCACGAGGTCGTCGAATGCGGCGGTGTACGCCCGCTGCCAGCGGAAGGGCGGATGCACGACGACGGTCGGCGCTCCGAGATCCTCCGCCGCCGACACCGCACGCGCCAGCTTGGCCTGCGGATCGCGACCCCACACGCGCTGCGAGATGAGCAGGCACGGCGCGTGGATCGACAGCACCGGAACCTGATATCGCTCTGACAGGTACTCGACATGCGAGATGTCCTGACTGACGGCTTCGCCCCACACCATGAGTTCGACGCCGTCGAAACCCAGCTCGGCCGCGTACGCGAAGGCCGCCTCGGTGTTCTGCGGATAGACCGACGCCGTCGACAGCCCGATCGGGATGTCGGCTACAGGAGTGATCATCAGATCCTCACGTCGCGAGCAACACCAACGGACCGATGGTCACGATGAGCCCGACGCCCAGCGCCAACAGCGTGGTGAACAGATCGCGGGAGTGTCGCACGGCGTGCGTGAACGAGACGATGCCGAAGATCACCAGCACCGCGAGCACCAGCGCGAAGTAGACGTTCCAGCGCCAGAGTTCGGTGAATCCCCAGAACAATCCGACACCGACCGCCAACCCGAGGATCGCCTCACCGATGACCAACAGCCACGCCTTCGCGGGCGAGCGGTCGTCGTCGGAGCCACTGGGCCTCTCGTCGGACTTCGCGGCTGCGGATGTGGAGTCCTTGGCGGATCGGGAAGCCTTGGACGCCGGGGTGCGGAGCGTTGCCGCCGCGCTGTCGGCTGTCTCCTCGTCCGCTGCTGTCTTGTCCGCTACTGGTGCGGCCGTGTCTTCGTCGACTTCGGTGAAGGCGGTGAAGTCGCTGCCCGCGGTCTCGGGAGAGTCCGACTCGAGCGCCTCGGCGGTACGGGTTTCCGCGACGTCGAACGCGGACGTCGCTTCGCGGGCGGCCGAATCATGTTCGGCCGCACCGTGTTCGGCCGCACCGTGTTCGACTGTGTCGTGGTCGGCCGCATCGCGGTGGTTGTCGTCGGCATCTTCGCGGATGCTGTCGAACGACGAGTACCCGTACGAACGTTCGTCGTCGAGCGCGTCTGCGTCGTCGAATCCGCGGGCGGCCGGGGCCGGATCGCGTGAATCGTCGACGATCCCGATCACCGTGGTCTCCTCGACCACCGCGGCGGCAGCGGGGGTGCCGCTGAGGTGATCGTCGTCGGCGGGCGTATCGGACTCGACCGAATCGGATGCAACGGAATCGGATGCAACAGCGGAGCGGTCGTCTCGGGACGCCTTGCGGCCGAACCACCCGCGCTTGCGCTTGGGCTTGTCGCCGGATCGTCGGTCGGAACGCTTCTTCGACGTCGCGCGCTTCTCGTCGTACTCGGCGAAGGACCGGTATGCGTCGAAGTCGTCGTCGATGACGTCCGCGAATCGGCCGGTGCGGGTGGGCGGCGGCGAATCGAGTTCGACGACGTCGACGTCGTCGGCTTCGACGAGCCGCACACCGTCGTCGGTGTCGTCATCGCCAACGATCGGAATGATTCCGGTGACGGCATTGGCGTGCTCGTCATCGTTCGCCTGTCGCCCGTCGCGCGTGCTGCGTGATGCCCGCTCGGCGATGGCAGCTGAGCTGAAGTCGCGGGTCTGCGGAGGCGCGTCGTAGACGCCGCCGTCGAAGCCGGTCGACGCGCCGGCCGGGTCGGCGGAGTCCTGCAGCGGTCGGCGGTCGGATGCGCGCCGCGGGACCGGGCTGCTCGAGCGCGGGAAATGCGACGCGGAATCGGGCGAGTTCCAGACACTCGGGGTGTCGGACTTCGGTGCGCTGGACTTCGCGTCCTGAGTCTTGGGGGCCTGAGTCTTCGGGGCCTGAGCCTTCGGGGTTTCGCTCTTCGGGGCGTCGGTGATCCGCGGGATCTCGCCGGTGAGCTCCGACACCGAGACGGCTCCGTCGCGCCCGGCGCGGCGCCTACCCCGGTTTTCGGTGAGCCGCTTCGCGCGTTCCTCGTCGGCGATGGCAGCGTCGCGACGTGCGAGCAGTTCCGACACGGAGATGGGCCTCGACTCCGACGCCGAGTCGTCCGATCCGCCCGTGGGTGACCCCGGTTGCTTGGCCATCGAAACTCGCTCTCCTCCTCAGGCCGCCTAGCGCAGGCCCTGGGTTGCCGGTGCCGAACCCGCCGACTGCGCCGTCCCTGTGCGGGTCGCTTCAGCGGGGGTCGTCCCGATCTGTTCTTGGTTGTCCGCCAGCTCGGTGTCGAGACGACGCAGGATCACGCCCTCGCGCAACGCCCACGGACAGATCTCCAGTGTATCGACCGACAGCGCCCGCATCGCCGCCTCCGCGACGAGCGCGCCCGCAACGAGTTGACCAGCACGGTCGGCGCTGACGCCCTCGAGTTCTGCGCGGTCGTCGCGGGTCATCCGCGAGATGAAGGCGATCAACTGGCGCAGCCCACTCGCGGTGAGCTGACGCTTGACCCGCAATCCGGCTCCCGACGGCGCAGCCCCGGTCAGCCGCGCGAGCGACCGGAACGTCTTCGACGTCGCCACCGCGATGTCGGGTTTGCCCGCCGCACGCAGTTCGCGCGCGGGGTCTCTGAGTTCAGCGTCGAGCCAGTCACGCAGCACGCCGATACGTCGACGGTCCGGCGGGTCGTCGGGCAGCCACTCGCGGGTCAACCTGCCCGCGCCCAGCGGCAGACTCAACGCGACGTCGGGTTCTTCGTCGACGCCGTTGGAGATCTCCAGTGATCCCCCTCCGATGTCGAGCGCGAGGATGCGACCGGCGCTCCAGCCGTACCAGCGCCGCACGGCCAGCGAGGTCAGCCGCGCCTCGTCGCGACCGCTCAACACGGTCACCCGTACACCGGTCTTGGCTTCGACGCGGTCGAGTACCTCGTCAGAGTTGGTTGCGTCGCGCACGGCAGACGTCGCGAACGCCATCGTCTGTTCGCACCCCGACGTCGCGGCGATGTGGGTGAATTCGTCGACCGAGTCGATCAACGATCGGGCACCGCGCTCGGTGAGCCTGCCCTTCTCGTCGATCTGTTCGGCGAGCCGCAGCACCGACTTGGTGGAACTCATCGGTGTCGGGTGGCCGCCTCGATGGGCATCGACGACGAGCAGGTGGACAGTGTTGCTGCCCACGTCGAGCACTCCTAAACGCACGAATACACGGTAGTGCGTCGACGATTCGCCAGGTTGCGTGGGTGGCGAAACACACGGGCGCGATCAGACACCACGCGGCCGATACGACTACCGTGAACGCGTGCCAAGCCCCACCCCGTCCGCACAGATCTCACCGGCCCCCGAGGTACCACTCGACTTCGCGCGGGAATGGTATGAGTTCTTCGATCCCGCGGACCCAGAACACCTCATCAACGCCGACCTGACCTGGCTGTTGTCGCACTGGACCTGCGTCTTCGGAACCCCGGCCTGTCAGGGGATCATCGACGGCAGGCCCGACGACGGCTGCTGCAGCCACGGCGCCTACCTGACCGACAAGGACGACCGCAAGCACCTCGCGAAGAGCGTCGCCATGCTCACCCCTGACGACTGGCAGTACTACGAGAAGGGTTCTGGCAAAGACCCTCTCGGCAAGCGCGGCTATCTCGAAGAGGGAGACCTCGACGACGAACCCGCGCTCAAGACGCGAACGCACAAGGGCGCGTGCATCTTTCTCAATCGTCCCGGCTTCGACCGCGGCCCCGGGTGTGCACTGCACGCGATGGCATTGCGCAAGGGCATCGAGCCGTGGAGCGTGAAACCCGATGTGTGCTGGCAACTTCCGATCCGGCGCGAGCAGGACTGGGTGGAGCGTCCCGACGGCACGCAGGTCCTCAAGACCACCATCACCGAGTTCGATCGCCGCGGCTGGGGCGAGGGCGGCCACGACCTCAAGTGGTACTGCTCGGGTTCGCCCGACGCCCACGTCGGCGCGACACAGGTCTTCGAGTCCTACGCACCCGAATTGACCGAACTCCTCGGCAAACCCGCATACGACGAGTTGGCCAGGGCGTGCCGACGCCGCAACGGCCTCGGGATCGTCGCGGTTCATCCGGCGACCGCAGCGGCGACGACGCGTCGAACAACCGACATCAAGTACGAGGAACTGGGCTAACCACCCCGCAGTCGCCGCTGATCGGGCACACTACCGAGCATGCGATTTGGGATACCAAATACAGCTCGGCAGTTACTGAAGACCGACGAGTACGAGTGGCTGGTGTCCTACCTCACCTCTCGCGGCCTGCTCCGCTGGAGCAGGTGGCTGGTAGCGATCGACGGCGCCACCATCGGGGTGACCGCGATGCTCGCCGCCCTCGCTCCCCCAGGCGTGCTGTGGCCGTACGGCAACCTCGTGATGGTAGGCCTGGCCGTCGCAGGCATCTGCTGGTCGGCACGGTGGCTCCTCGGACGCTGGCCATCACATCTCGAATCGTTGGTATTGATCGCCGCAGCCGACATCGGTGTCGCGACAGCATGTTTCGCTCATCACAACCTCGTGCTCGGCGTTGCCGCGACACCGTTGTTCGCGGCAACCGGGGCCTACATCGCCTTCTTCCACAGCACCGCAGCCAATATCTGCCACATCGTCTTCGCGGTCACCGTGGTGGTCACTGCGGTGGTCGCAAGCGCTTTCGTCCAAGGCCCGCAATGGCTTCCGGTCGCGATGAGCAAAGGCTTGATCGCCCTGTTGCTGACAGCGCTTGTCTTACCGTTCCTGCGCATCGCCTACAGCATGTTCCGTTCCAGTGCTGACGCGTCGGCGGTCGACTCATTGACCGGATTGCTGAACAGGCGCGGCCTTCGACAGGAAGTCGCAAAGGCCGAGATCGAATCACCCGACTCGCCCCCGTGGACGGTCGTCGCAGTCGACCTCGACAACTTCGAGGCCGTCAACGACATCTACGGGCACCAGCGAGGCGACGATGTCCTCGTCGCCGTGGCCGATCTACTCCGACGTTGCCAGGTCCCCGGTACGCACACACTGATCGTCAGACTGGGCGGCGATGAATTCGCGATGGCGTTGCGCGCGACAAAGACCGATGCAGAGCGCCTCGCCGCCCGCGTCCTGCACGCGATCAGCCAGGAAACGGATCTCGGCGTGTCGGCGAGCGTCGGCGTCGCCACGGGCCATCCCGACAGCGACGTGTTCGAACTGGTCGCGTCGGCGGACACGGCGATGTACACCGCGAAACGATCAGGCGGCGACCAGGCGGCTCGGGTCACGCTCGGGCCGGGTCAGAACTCCAACACTCACGACCCGGACAACCGGGAGTCGAGCAGTCAAGGCTCGAGCTTGTAGCCGAGTCCCCGGACCGTCACGAGGTGCTTCGGGCTGGCCGGGTCGGGCTCGATCTTCGAGCGAAGCCGCTTGACGTGCACGTCGAGGGTCTTGGTGTCGCCGACGTAGTCGGCACCCCACACGCGGTCGATGAGCTGACCGCGGGTGAGCACTCGACCCGAGTTGCGCAGCAGGTACTCGAGGAGGTCGAACTCCTTGAGCGGCAACGTGATCTGCTGTCCACTGACGGCGACGATGTGGCGCTCGACGTCCATCCGGACCGGACCGGCCTCCAGGATACCGATGGCCAGGTCGTCGTCGATCCCGTCGCCACCGCGACGCAGCACGGCACGGATTCGGGCAATGAGCTCGCGAGCCGAGTACGGCTTGGTGACGTAGTCATCGGCACCGAGTTCGAGTCCGACGACCTTGTCGATCTCGCTGTCGCGTGCGGTCACCATGATCACCGGCACGCTCGACCGCGTGCGCAACGACTTGCAGATCTCTGTGCCGGACATACCGGGAAGCATCAGATCGAGCAGAACGATGTCGGGGCTGACGCGGTCGAAGGTGCCGAGTGCCGCCGCGCCGTCGTTGACGACGGTGGCCTCGAATCCCTCCTTGCGCAACAGGAATGCCAGCGGATCGGCCAGCGATTCCTCGTCCTCGACGATCAGAACGTGAGTCACCTGTCGGTTTCCTTCGGTCGTGCGATCGGCGCAGGCTGAACTGCCTCGCCCTGGACCACGGCAACAACTGCCGTAGGTTCGAATATCTCGGTGTCGGCGATCTCGGTGTCCCACACACTCTCGGTGCTCATGTCCTGCGGGATACACAGGGTGAATGTAGAGCCCGTACCGGGCTTGCTCCACAGAGAGATGACTCCACCGTGATTGGCGGCGACGTGCTTGACGATAGCCAACCCCAAACCGGTGCCGCCGGTACTGCGCGACCGCGCCTTGTCGACACGGAAGAAGCGCTCGAAGACTCGCTGCTGGTCGGCGGGTGCGATCCCGATCCCCCGGTCGGTGACGGAGATGGCAACCATCGGCCTCCCGTCGTGGCGGGTCACGCGCCTGCTCACCGAGACGGTCGTGTGCGGCGGCGAGTACGAGATGGCATTGACGATCAGATTGTTCAGCGCCGTCAACAAGAGCATGCGGTCACCACGCACCGTCAGGTCTGCTGCGGCGTCGGCGCGCAGCGAGATCGACGCCGCTTCGGCAGCTACACCCGCTGATTCGATCGCTTCGTCGATCAGGGTGTCGACGTCGACGAGCGAGAAGTCAGCAGTCTCACCCTCCTGCAGTCGCGATAGCGCGAGCAGCTCGGTGACCATGTTGCCCATGCGCGTGGCCTCCGCGACCACGCGATTACCGAAGTGCTGCACCGAATCCGAGTCGTCGGACGACTCCAGCAGCGCCTCCGCGAGCAGGCTGATGGCACCGACCGGTGTCTTCAGTTCGTGCGAGACGTTGGCGACGAAGTCGCGACGGGTGGCTTCGACGCGCAGATGCTCGGTGTCGTCGACACCGTAGACAACGGCGTAGCGCTCCTCGCCCTCACGGACCAGTCGCGCGACACAGCTCACCGATTCGATGGTTTTGCCGCGTGCGCGCCCCGTCGAGAGGAATCCCAACGCGGACGCGGGGGGTTCGAAATCGAAACGACGCTCGGCCTCGGTGTCGAGGACCTCTTTCGCCGCCTCCCAGACCGAATCGTCGAGCAGTCTGTCACGCACGAGGGCCAGTTCGACGGCGCGATGGTTGTACAGGACGACGTCGCGGAATTGGTCGACGACGGCGACCGCGGTGTCGGAGTTGCGCACGATCAGGCCGAGCAGTCCCGCGGTGGTCATCCGACCGTCCTCGGTGGTGCCGTGCACATCGCTGTCGCGCAGCTCCGCACTCTCGGGCACCACCCGCGGGCGTTCGGCGAGAGTTAACGAGTAGCTGGGCTGATCGTCGGCGACCTCGGGAACCACGGCGGCGTCGTCGAGGGTGCGCTGCGCATCGTCGCGGGTGCGGGCGGGCGAGTTACGGGCGATCGCGTCACGGCGCCAGAAACGACCGAGCGCGAATCCGACGACGACAGCCGCCACGAGGGCGACGGCAACTGTCACGCCGCCCACGAATACACCGGTCACAACGTCAGCTTACGGCCCACCAAACTGCAGGAACACTCAGTGCAGGACAGTTCGACCGCTGTTCACGCACCGTTCCACCCGCATTACGTGACACCGCGGTCTCCGACATTCAAGAGGTGACCGACGCCACCAGATCGGCGTACTCGGGGTGCTCGTCGATGTAGTGGCGCACGTACGAACAGACCGGCACGACCTGCTTGCCCTGAGACCTGATGTCGTCGAGAACGGTCCGCACGAGCTGGCCGGCGTATCCCCGTCCCGAGTAGGCGTCGAGGATCACCGTGTGAGTCAAAATCACCTGGTAGGGCTCCGACACGTAATCCAGGTACCCGACGAGATGTTCTGAGGGCTCATCGCGCGGATCGGACTCGGGATCGGTGAGGATCGCCTCGTACCTTTCCTGCGGTGCCGAGTGGACTATGCGCAGGGTTCCAGAATCGGCCATGCAACCAATGTAACCGCGGTCACAGCAACCCGCCCGTGACGATTGGGTTACGGACTACTTCTTACCTTGCGCCGCGACCGCCGCAGCACCCGCTGCAGCCGCCTCGGGATCGAGGTAGGTCCCGCCGGGGTTGAGTGGCTTGAGGTTGTCGTCGAGGTCGTAGCGCAGCGGGTTGCCGGTCGGGATGTTGAGCGCGGCGATGTCGGCGTCGGAGATGCCGTCGAGGTACTTGACCAGCGCGCGCAGCGAGTTGCCGTGCGCGGCGATCAGCACCGTCTTACCGGCCTTGAGGTCGGCGGCGATGTCGGATTCGAAGTACGGGATGAGTCGCTCAACGACATCCTTGAGGCACTCGGTCAGCGGTACCTCGGGGAGGTCGGCGTACCGGGGGTCGTGCGTCTGGCTGTACTCCGAGTCGGGATCGATCGGCGGCGGCGGGGTGTCGTACGAGCGACGCCACAGCATGAACTGTTCCTCGCCGAACTTCTCGAGCGTGTCGGCCTTGTTGAGGCCCTGCAGCGCACCGTAGTGGCGCTCGTTGAGACGCCAGTCGCGGACGACGGGAATCCAGATCCGGTCGGCGGCGTCGAGTGCGATGTTCGCGGTGGTGATCGCGCGTCGCAGGAGCGAGGTGTAGAGGACGTCCGGCAACAGATCGTGCTCGACGAGCAGCTCGCCCGCGTGCGTCGCCTCCGCGCGACCCTTGTCGGTCAGCGCGACGTCGACCCAACCGGTGAACTGGTTGGACGCGTTCCATTCGCTCTCGCCGTGCCGCATGAGAATCAGGGTGCCGTTGCTCATGGGAGTCAGTTTTCCACACGGAAGCGTCACACGGGAGCTGCGCATGGGGCTTCGCGCAGGGCCGTGGGTCATCAACCAGAGCGGGCCGCTCTCGGAAGTATCCGAAAGCGGCCCGCTGCCTTGCGATCTGAGTTTACTTGCGGAGATCCTTGCGCAGGATCTTGCCCGACGCTCTGCGCCTTGCGTAAGGCTCCCATGACCAGCAAGATTCGCGTAATCGGCAGCATCCCTAACTGCTTTGCCGTGAGGGCGCCGGCCCTATCGTCGAGTACCAGCACCTCATCCAGAGCGGGGACCAATGGCACACCTTGTATGCGACGTCGGGCAACTTAGATCTGTTCGAGCTGAATACGGACTCCGCGATTCGCCTGGGCGCCTTGCTGATTGACGCCGAACTGGTAGCACTCGATGGAGAGCAGGCGACCCCATGAACACCTGCACGATGACAGTGACGGTTGGCGGTCCTCAGCGGACAGCCGGGAAGGCGTCATGAAAGGGAGCCTGTGCCTCGCACTCTGCTGCGGATTCGTCCAGCGACGCACATACAAGCAAGCCCAAACACTACCGGCGAATGGGAGCGCCTGACGGTATATCTCAAGTGCAACCGTGGGTATTTCACCGGCAGTGAAACAACCTCACCTGCGGATTAGCAGAATTGAACATCACCGCAGATCACCCAGCCTTGTAGGCAAGTGTGGGCAAAATGTGCCCGCTAACTGTCGGCATCGATCTTCGCCAGGGCATCCCGAGCCGTATCGGGGTCGCGGCGAATCGCAGCGCGCAACTGCTTCTTTCGGAAGCTCTCGCGGCCGCAATCTACGGCATCCCTCCACGATGGCCGCGCCTCCACGAGGTGCTCCGTGACGAGGAACTCGACAATGTCCTCGAGGGTCGGCCTGAACCGACGACCTCCAACTGGAAGGTGCATTCGTTCAAGTAGTCGTGTCGATCCGTCGAGCCGCTGCCCAACGTCTTGCCATGTCTCAGATGTCGCGCAAATCTGCAGGTGCGCGTCTGGGTAGCCATCCCGCTTGTCTCGCGCGTAGTCGTAGTGCAGCAACGCATCTGACGGGTCGGCAGTTGGCGAGAGCAACATCACCGACTGGCGAACCATCAAGAATTTGTTCTCATGGTCGCGTTCGAGGCGCATTGAAAAGCCCAGATGGAACGTGGGATCTGAGCCGAGAGTGACAGGGATACACGTCTCTAGATCCTGGTTATCCTTCGTGATTCGGTAGCCAATCACGCTGCGCGAGCGGTCACGGCCCGCCGTTACAACCGATGTCAGCCGCACGCCATCGCAAATCGTGCCGTTCAGGAGCCCAGAAAGCTCGTCGGCAAAGGTGTGAGACTCGCGCTCAAGGTTGAAAGACTTGCTCAATGTCGACACCATACAAGTCGCCTATCGCTACCCAGGCGAGACGTGCTCGCATGGACTCAAAGCGACCCTCACGCGCCTGGCGAGCAAGATCATCGAATGTGCAATCAGCGCGGCGTAGAGCGTTGTCAATCGCCGCATGCAGATCAGCTGCCGACGCAACCTCAACAGCGCCGTCAGGCTCTAAGACAGCGGTCATCGATATTCTCCAATCCGCGGGTGCGGTGTCCCCGTGTGACCAGTGTGACATAGGTCGCTCTGGCCTCGCATGAAGTCGGGATACATGTCACAGCATCACATCGATCACCGACAATCCGGTTCTCGCTGATCAGAAGGCATGCGATTTGATCGCCAACCCCGGCGAACCCCAGCTGGCACAGTCGCCTCCGCTGCGACACAAGGTCGAGTCGTCTTAGGATTTCAGGACGAAAGCCTACCTGTCAGTCAGGCCAACTCTCGGTCCTGGTCGCCTACTCCGGTCACGCCACCACATGATGGCGGTGACACCCGCGAGAACGACTGCGGCCACCCCAAGAGAAATGAGCATGACGCGCCTATCAGAGTGCCGCTCATCGCAATAGTCGAAAGCAGCAGCACCGCGGTCAACGTCCGCCAACCAGTCGTGGATCGACGCCTCCGCTCCCGCCCGTATGTCGGCTTCCGACGAGGCCCCGTCGTAATAGGACGAGGTGTCGTTAGCGTCAAAACTCGACGAATACGTCCACGAGCTAGACGACGCAAAGATAGTTCCGGAGTCAACGCCTGGAGCACGCATCGTCGACGTCGCCAGTGGCACCCACACAATGACCACCAGAACAGCCAACGCCGCAGCAACAAGGCCGACAAGTCGAGTCATCGTAAGTTGTTTTTGCACCGGTCCACGCTTTCCCTCGGACGACAGGTATTCACGAATACCAGACAATCTCCGCAGAATGACCGACCAGAAGCTACAACCCTCCGATCAGACGACCGACCACCCGTGCCCCTGTGACCTCCTCCAAGCCCCACGGCCACCCTCTGTCGTATGGCCTGTGTGTAGCTGCGAGGGGCAGGCGATCAGCGCACGCGTCAGGTTGTCCACCGAGAGCCGCTACCAAGGTCGTCCCAGTAGTCGTTCAACTGCTGATCCGTCTGTTTGCCATCGTGGTGGACGTTGAAGTCGCTGGCTTTGCTGAATTCGAGGGCATGCCACAGCATGTTCGCGATTGCCATATATTGGTCGTCGTCGCATGTCACATCGATCCTGATCCTTCGTTTCCGCATCCCGAGACCGTAGTCGCCCTCTCGATGCCTCCTCAGCGGTCTCGAAAAAGTGTCGGGGAGAGTGGCTATCTGCTTGAAGGTGGCTGGCGCCCCCATCTCCAGACCCCCGCCCCACCCCTGTTACCAGCGGCGTCCGGTCTCGAGGCAGCGTCGCCCATTGTCGTACCAGGTGCGCCCGCATGTGACGTCGATGAATGGGATGTCTTCTGTTGAGCACTTCACTGTGCTGCGTACAGTGATGGCCGGTGACCACGCAATTGCGCAGGTCACCGGCCATGTATCCGAGCGTCTGGGTGCTCTACTTGCGGAGATCCTTGCGCAGGATCTTGCCCGACGCCGACTTCGGGATGACGTCGATGAATTCGACGGCGCGCACCTTCTTGTGCGGCGCGACCTTGGCGGCGACGAACTCGATGACGTCGGCTTCGGTCAGCTCCGCGTCGGACTGCGTGACCACGAAAGCCTTCGGGATCTCCTCGCCGGACTCCTCGTCGATCACGCCGATGACTGCCGTGTCGGCGATCTTCGGGTGCGTGAGCAGCAGGGCCTCGAGCTCGGCGGGTGGCACCTGGTAGCCCTTGTACTTGATGAGCTCCTTGAGGCGGTCGACGATGTAGACCGATCCGGTCGCGTCGAGCTGGGCCATGTCGCCGGTGTGTAGGAAGCCCTCGGCGTCGATGGTGTCGACGGTCGCCTGCTCGTTGTTGAGGTAGCCGAGCATGACGTTGGGTCCGCGGACCCACAGTTCGCCGGGTTCCGACATTCCCTCGCTCGGCACCGCGAACTCTTCACCCGTTGCCGGATCGACGATCTTGTTCTCCGAGTTGGGGATTGGCCAGCCGACGGACGAGAGCGGCGGCTCGTCGAGTCCGAGTACGTCCTGTGAGTCGATCGGGATGAGGTGGCTGACCGGCGAGAGCTCACTCATGCCGTAGCCCTGCAGCATGTGCAGATTCAGCCGCTTGGCAACAGCTTTGCCGAGCTCGTCGTCGAGCGGCGCCGCGCCCGAGAGCATGGTGTGCAGCGACGAGAGGTCGTAGTTGTCGATGATCGGATGCTTCGCGAGGGCGACGGCGACCGGCGGCGCGATGAACGCATAGGTGACCTTGTAGTTCTGGATGTTCTCCAGGAATTCGACGAGGTCGAACTTGGCCATCACGACGAGGCTCGCCCGCGCGCGCAGCGCGGCATTCAGCAGGACAGTCATGCCGTAGATGTGGAAGAACGGCAGCACCGCGACGATCACATCGTCGCGCGCCATTCCCTGCAGTGGGGCGATCTGCGCGACGTTGGCGACGAGGTTGGTGTGAGAAAGCTTGACGCCCTTGGGGTTTCCGGTAGTGCCCGAGCTGTAGGGCAGGACGGCGACGTGCGTCGCCGGATCGAATGAGACGTCGGGTGCGGGCAGATTGGGGCCGAGCAGGTCGGCGGCGTTGGGGTGCCCCGACGCCTCGACGCCCTCACCGTCGAGGATGATCACGGCGTCGTCGGCGATCCCGACTTCCTTGGCAGCCTCGAGTGCCTGCGCGGCCATCGGCGAGATGGTGACGAGCATCTTGGCACCGGAATCGGTGAGCTGCTTGGCGATCTCGCGCGCGGTGAACAACGCGTTGATCGTCGTGGCCGTCGCACCCGCGCGCAGCACTCCGTGGAAGACGGTGGCGAACGCGGGAATGTTCGGCGAGAGAATGCCGACGACGTCGCCGACACCGATGCCGCGAGCCGCGAGAGCGCCTGCTGCAGCGTTGATCTGGCCGATCAGTTGGCGATATGTGGTCTTCGTGTCGGCCTTGGGATCGATGAGCGCGACGCGGTCGAGATCGTCGTCGGCGATGTTGCCGAACAGGTACTCGTAAACGCTGACATTCGGGATCTCGACGTCGGGGTAGGGACTCTTGACGCTCATGGCACCTCCGTTGGTAAATCAGTCAAATCGATCGTACCAATGGCTGTTGCCACGATGTGACGGCCCTCTCGGTTCCTTCGCAGGTCCGCGCACCGTCACTCGTCGAGCTGCGCGCCTTCCGCGGGACCGTCCTGCGCGGCGTCGACCACCGAGGAGGGCTCGTACCGACCTTCGAGCGGCTCGCCCGGCTGCGGCAGCGACTCCTTGTCGATGAGGTGCTCGAAGGCGAGCAGGTTGCGCAGCGACTCGCCTCGCGAGACACGCCATGCCCATTCGCGGCGGATCGACGTCGCGAAGCCGAGTTCGAGAAGCGTGTTGAAGTCGCCGTCCGCGGCCTCGAGAACCTGTCCGAGCACACGATCGATCTCGTCAGATGTCAACGCGTCCACCGATATTCGACCCACCAGATAGATGTCGCCGATGTTGTCGATGGTGTAGGCAACCCCGTAGAGACGACGATTGCGCTTGAGCAGGTAGCGATAGACGGCCTCGTGGTTCTCATCGGCGTGACGACAGACGAATGCCTCGACGCGCACCCCGTACGGTCCCGCGGTCAGCAGGACCGTCGTCTTGAGCTTCTTCTCGCCGGGCAGTTCGAGGATGACGTGTTCGGATTGCGCTCCGCCGGAACTCTTTCGGCTGTACGGGATGTCGCGCTCGGACAGCGACTCCTCCAGCAGTTCGAGATTCTCGATGTGGCTCATCGCTATCGCTCCTGACGACGCTGGGTCGGTTGGATACTCGGATCAGACATTCGCGCGATGACGACGACGCCATCGCCTCGACGCGCGCCGCGCGGCGACGGTCGGGCCCACCCGCGCACCGGGCGCCGCGGCGAACGAGGCCATCGCGCGGGAGTAGCTCTCCTGCAACGCATCCGCGGTGTGCTCCCAGGAGAAGTTCTCGGCGT
Source organism: Gordonia sputi NBRC 100414 (assembly GCF_000248055.1). Classification (GTDB taxonomy): domain Bacteria; phylum Actinomycetota; class Actinomycetes; order Mycobacteriales; family Mycobacteriaceae; genus Gordonia; species Gordonia sputi. The sequence continues at coordinate 51,812 of NZ_BAFC01000048.1, forward strand.
GCGCACGTGCGTGTCGACGCATCGCGGCAAGCTCGTCCGGAGAGCTGATCATCTTCTCCAGCGCGTTGGTCCAGTCGCCGATGGCGTGGCCGTTGACCAGAACGCCGCTGCGTCCCGATGAGACCGCGACCGACAGCCCACCGACATCCGCCGCGATCACGGGCGTTCCGCAGGCCTGCGCCTCGATCGCGACGAGACCGAAAGACTCCGAATAGCTGGGCACCGCAACCACATCCGACGCCCGGTACACCTGCGCCAACTTCGCAGACGGCTGCGGGGACAGGAAGATCACCTCGTCGGAGATACCCAGTTGGGCGGCGAGATCGACCAACGCGGAAGGCGTTTCGAGACCAGAACCCGACGGACCGCCGACGATGAGCACCCGCACGGGACGATCACCGCCCCGCGACCTCTCGATCAGCGGGGCCGCGGCGCGCAGCAGTACGTCGGGAGCCTTCAGCGGCTGAATACGTCCGACGAACGTCAACAGCGTTGCGTCAGAGGGCAATCCGAGTTCAGCGCGGGCCTGCGCCATCGATCCCGGTGTGTAGCAGTCCAAATCGGCGCCGGGCGTCACGATGTCGATCCGCGAGGGGTCGGCGTGATACATCGAGACCAGCTCGTGCGCCTCGGTCTCAGTGTTCGCGACGAGGCGATCGGCCTCGTCGACGACCTGCTGCTCGCCCACCACGCGCAGCATCGGCTCCGCGGTGTCGCCCGCGGCGAGTGAGGCGTTCTTGACCGCCGCCAGGGTATGCGCGGTATGCACCAGCGGAACTCCCCAGCGGTCCCGCGCGAGCCAGCCGACCTGCCCCGACAACCAGTAGTGCGAGTGAATCAGGTCGTAGTACCCGGGACGCTGCTGCGCCTCGGCCCGCAGCACGCTGGCGGTGAACGCGCACAGCTGCGTCGGAAGATCGCGTTTGTCGAGGCCTTCGAATGGCCCGGCGACCACATTGCGCACGGTTACGCCGGGCGCGGCCTCGACGATCGGCGCGTCCGACGACGATGTCGCTCTGGTGAAGATCTCCACCTCGACGCCACGTCGGGCGAGGCGCTGCGCGGTCTGCCACACGTACACATTCATACCGCCGGCGTCGCCCGTACCGGGTTGCGCCAGCGGAGAGGTGTGTACCGAGACGAGCGCGACTCGCCGCGGCCCCCTGAAACTCATTACTCCACTGTAGAGAAGGTCTGACGGTCGACGATCCTCAGCACACCCGAACAACGCAGGTAGACGGCTGCGGCCGACCGTCTCACGACGTGCGTTGCCCGGCGATCACACCATTGACAGTCATGCCCGAATGCCTCACTGTCGAGACATGGCAGTGCAAGTGTCTCGCAGCGATGCCTCATTCGAACTGCGATCCGCCGATACGTGGCGCGATCCGTTCGGCATGTACGCGCGTCTTCGGCACGAGTCGCCCGTTCTCCACGTGACCGGCGATGCACAGAGCCCGCACGACTCAGGAGACGTGCGGAACCCCGACGACTACTGGGTACTCACGCGGCACGCGGACGTCTTCGCCGCAGCGTCGGACCCACTCACCTTCTCCTCGGCAGCGGGATTGACCGTGGTCTACGGCGAACTGGAGGCGATCGGCCTCGCCGACAACCCTCCCCTGGTCATGCAGGACCCGCCGCAGCACACGGCCTTCCGCTCGCTCGTCGCGCGCGGGTTCACGCCCCGGCAGGTGATATCGATCGAACCGCGCGTCCGCGAGTTCGTCGTCGAACGACTCGAGCGCCTCGACGGCGATGGTCCCACCGACATCGTCGGCGAGCTGTTCAAGCCACTGCCGAGCATGGTCGTCGCCCACTACCTCGGAGTTCCCGACGAGGACTGGACTCGCTTCGACGACTGGACCGCAGCAATCGTCGGCGCCCTGGCCGGTCCGGAACCCGCGGCGTCGAACGGCAGCGGAGCTGCGGCGTCGAACGGCAGCGGAGCTGCGGCGGCCACGAGTGAACTGCTCACGTACTTCGGCGAACTGGTCGAGCATCGCCGCGCGCACCCCGGCGATGACACGGTCTCGGCGCTCGTCGACGCGGGCGTCGCCGACGATCCCGCGGGCATGGTGTCGATTCTCGCCTTTGTGTTCACCATGATCACCGGCGGCAACGACACGACGACCGGCCTGCTCGGCGGCAGCGTCGACCTTCTCTCCGGATACCCCGAGCAGCGCCGACGCCTCGTCGACGACCCTGCCCTGATCCCCGACGCCGTCGACGAGCTGCTGCGGCTGACCTCGCCCGTGCAGGGACTCGCACGCACCACCACGCGCACGGTCACCTACACCGACACTCCCGACGGACCGGTCACCGTGCCGCACGGCCGCAAGGTATTGCTCTGCTACGCCGCGGCCAACCGCGACGAGTCGGTGTTCGGTCCCGACGCCGAGCACCTCGACGTCGAACGCAGACCTCGCCGCATCCTGTCGTTCAGCCACGGTCACCACCACTGTCTCGGCGCGGCGGCAGCGCGGATGCAGGCCAGGGTCGCGTTGACCGAACTGCTCGCCCGCCACCCCGACTTCGACGTCGACACCGACGGCATCACCTACGCGCCTGGCAACTACGTTCGACGCCCCACGTACGTGCCGTTCTACGCGGACGGCTCCCGATGATCGCCAGAGATGCCGATGAGTGAGACACGAGTCGACTGGCTCGCGGACGACCGCGCGCAGATCGCGGCGACCCGCATCCTCGACACCGCCGCCGAACTGTTCGCCGCGCGCGGTGTCGGCGAGGTCACCATGCGCGACATCGCCGATGCGGCGGGATGCTCGCGCGCCACGCTGTACCGGCACTTCCCCGGCAAGCAGGAGCTGATGGCCGCCTACGTCGAGCGGGCCGCGCGCACAGTGGCGCGCGACGTCGACTCGGCCATCCCCGACGACGCCGCGCCCGATGAGCAACTCCTGATCGCCACCGGGGCAGCGATCGCCGGAGTGCGCGCCAATCCTGCTCTGTCCCAATGGTTCACCGCCGACATGGCCGCGACGTCTGGGCGCCTCGCGCAGCTGTCCCCCGCCATCGACGCGGTGGCGGCGGGTTTCCTGCGGCGCATCGTTCCCGGTACCACCGACGCCGACCTCGAGGTTCGCGCCGCCTGGCTCGTCCGCGTGATCGTGTCGCTGCTGAGCACACCGGAGGTCGACGCCGCCGCCGAACGCGAACTGCTGCGCCGATTCGTCGCGCCGACGCTGGTCACGCGGGCGAACTGACCCCGCAGCGCGTCGTCGCCGATCATCACCTACACTTCTTTCGGTAACGATTGTCATTAGCGAAACGGGTAGGCGAACGATGAAACGCGCAGTCCTGGCACTGACCACGGCCCTCGCCGTCGGCGGGGCACTGACACTTGTCGGTTGTTCTGGCGACGACTCCGGCAGCTCCGACGGCAAACCGACCGTCGTGACCTCGACCAACGTGTGGGGTGCAGTCGCGTCGGCGGTTGCGGGCGACAAAGCGTCGGTGACGGTGTTGTTCAACGATCCGACGGGCGATCCGCACGAGTTCGAGCCGTCTGCGGCCGACTCGGCAAAGGTCGTCGACGCCGACGTGGTGCTGATGAACGGCGGACACTACGACGAGTACATGGAGAAGGCGTCGCAGAACGCCAAGGGCTCCGTGATCAACGCCTTCGACACGATGACCGGCCACCACGAGGACACCGACCACTCCGCGCACGGCGAGACCAACGAGCACGTCTTCTACAACTTGCCCGTCGTCGGCCAGGTGGCCACCGAACTCGCCGACGACCTCGCCAAGAAGGACGAGGCCAACGCCACCACGTACCGCGACAACGCCAAGGCGTTCAACGAGAAGATCGACGGCCTGCGCGGATCTCTCGCCGATATCAAGAAGACCCACGACGGCACGAAGGTCGCGCAGACCGAGCCGCTCGCCGCGTACCTGCTCACCGAGGCCGGCCTGCGCGATATTGCCCCGGAAGGCTTCACCTCGGCCGTCGAAGAGGGACAGTCGCCGTCGGCCGCCGACCGCGCCGCGATGGAGGATCTGCTCCGCAAGCACGAGGTGCAGGTGTTCATCTACAACACCCAGGCCGTCGACGCGGTCACCGAAGCGTTGCTGTCGATCGCGAAGTCTGCCAACGTTCCTGTTGTGGAGTTCACCGAGACACTGCCCGCGGGCCAGACCAGCTACATCGACTGGCAGCAGAAACAGATCGCTGCGCTCGCCTCGGCACTGCCGGCGTGAGCGGGTCCGATCCCGACGGTCGCGAACCCGTCGCATCGTTCCGGCACGCCCGACTCGCCTTCGGTGAGCGGGTGCTCTGGGATGATCTCGATCTCGACATCATGCCCGGCGAGTTCGTCGCGGTCCTCGGCCCCAACGGCTCGGGCAAGACGTCGTTTCTACGCACACTGCTGCATCAGTACCCGTTGTCGGCGGGTGAGCTGACCGTCACCGACCAGGTCGGATACATCCCGCAGCAGCACGCGGACGACGCCGACTCGATGGCGATCCGCGGTCGCGACCTCGTCGGATTCGGAGTCGACGGCGCGCACTGGGGTCTCGGCATCCGCGGGCGTCGTGCGCGCAGAGCGAAGGTCGACGCTGCGCTCGCCGAGGTCGACGCGACCGAGTTCGCCGACGCACCCGTCGGCCTGCTGTCCGGCGGCGAGCAGCAGCGACTGCGCGTCGCCCAAGCCCTGACCACCAATCCCGAACTGCTGCTCTGCGACGAACCGCTGGCCAGCCTCGACCCGGCCAACCAGGAGCGGGTCGTCGAACTCATCGACAAACGACGCCGCGACGCGGGCACAGCCGTCGTATTCGTCACGCACGAGATCAACCCCGTGCTGCCCTACGTCGATCGCGTGCTGTACCTGGTCGGCGGCCGATTCCGCATCGGCACCACCGAGGAAGTGATGAACACCGCGACATTGTCGGAGCTCTACGGCAGCGACGTCGAGGTGTTGCGGGTCAACGGACGACTGCTCGTCGTCGGTGGGGAAGAGGACGCGCATCACTGCACCGCTCCCGAGGGGCTTCCGGCGACATGACGATCAGCTCGACCCCAACCGACCTCGCCGCCGGGCAGACGGTGCTTGCCGCCGACGTGCACTGGAGCGACTTCTGGGATTTCTCGGTGACCGCGGACCTGCTGCACTACGACTTCGTGCTGCAGGCCATGTTGGCGCTGGCGCTGCTCGGACTACTCGGCGGCGTGCTGGCGCCGCTGATCGTCGTGCGACAGATGTCGTTCGCGGTGCACGGCGCGAGCGAACTGTCGGTGACCGGCGCCGCCGCCGCACTGCTTGCCGGCATCAGCGTGAACATCGGCGGGATCATCGGCGCCGTCGTGGCCGCAGGCGTGTTCGGCTATCTGGGAAACAAAGCGCGAGAACGTGATTCGGTCATCGGCGTGGTGATGGCGTTCGGGTTGGGTCTCGGCGTGCTGTTCCTCGCGCTCTACGGTCGGATCGGCACGGGCTTCGCGCTGCTGACCGGGCAGGTGGTCAGCGTCGGCGTGCAGGGCCTGACCGCGATCGCGATCACCACCGCCGTCGTGCTCGCAGTGCTCGCGGTGATCTACCGGCCGCTGCTCTTCGCGTCGATGGACCCGCGCGTCGCGGAGGCGAACGGCGTTCCGATGCGCACACTGTCGGTGATCTTCGCGATCCTGATGGGCCTCGCCTGCGCGCAGGGCGTGCAGATCATCGGCGCGCTGCTGGTGATGTCGCTGATGATCACCCCCGGCGCCGCCGCGGCCCGCCTGACCGCCAACCCCACACTGATGATGGTGCTGTCGGTGATCTTCGCCGAGGTCGCCGCCGTCGGCGGGCTGATCCTGTCGTTGGCCCCCAAGCTGCCGGTGTCGGTGTTCGTCACGACGATCTCGTTCGTCATCTACGTGATCTGCCGCCAGATCGGCGCGCGCCGCGAACACACG
>NZ_BAFC01000047.1 GCF_000248055.1 Gordonia sputi NBRC 100414
GGGCGGGTTCAAGGGATTGTGGCAACACCTATGGCTGAGTGTGTGAGGTTAGCAGTTCGGTGAAGGCTTCGGTGGGGGTGCGGAATCCGAGTGCGGCGCGTGGTCGGTTGTTGAGTGCTGCGGCGACGTGGTCGAGGTGGTCGCGACTGTGTACCGATAGGTCGGTCCCTTTCGGAAAGTATTGGCGCAGTAGCCCGTTGGTGTTCTCGTTGGTGCCACGCTGCCAGGGCGAGTGGGGATCACAAAACCACACCTTCACATTGTGATCGATCGCGATCTGGGCATGAACCCCACGCATCTCCGAGCCCTGATCCCAGGTGATCGAACGCCGAAGGTGCGCCGGCAACCCGCCGATCGCCACCTGCAGCGCAGCACGCAGGTCCTCACCGGTGCGTGTGGTCGGCATATGCAGCAACATCACATACCGGGTCGAGCGTTCGACCAACGTGCCGATCTGCGAACGCCCGTCACGGCCCACGATGCAGTCACCTTCCCAGTCACCGGGAACCGCACGATCACCCACCTCGGGGGGACGATGAGCGATCAGCAACTCCCGCGGCACGATACTGGGGCCCGTCGTGGACGCGGTACGCGGTTTACGCGCTGCCCGACCCGACCTCAACGACGCCTTGACCTGCTTTTTCATCTCCCCACGCGGGAACACATACAAAGCCTGATAGATCGCTTCATGACTGATGCGCATGCCCTCATCCTCCGGGAAATCACGCACCAGCCGAGCGCTGATCTGTTGCGGCGACCAGTACTCGTCACCACTGAGTTTGTCCCACACATACGCGCGTAACCGATCATTGTCCTCCAGCTTGCGCAACTTCGGACGCGCCCGCCGACGCTGCGCGCTGCGATGGGCGTAGGCCGCCCCATACGGGCGGTGCACAGCCCGGTTACGCCGCAACTCACGACTGATCGTCGACGGGGAACGCTGCAGATCACGCGCGATCTCGCGGACCCCAAGACCCGCAGCGGTCTTGTGCGCGACCAGATCACGCTCCTGCGCCGACAAATACCGTGACTGCGGACCAGGCCCCTGTTCATCCACTACGCTCGGCCGGGCAACTCGAGGGATCACTCCTCCATGTTTGGCCACCAACCGGTAACCCAACCGAGAAGAGAACCCCGCGCGTCGCGCGGCCAGCGCCGTGGGCATACCCTCCCGCCGCGCCTGCCAAAACTCCCACACTGCCAACGGCGGCATCGACTGACCACGCCTCAACACCCGCATCACACACCCCAATCACTCAGAGTGTTGCCACGTTCCCTTGAACCCGCCC
>NZ_BAFC01000046.1 GCF_000248055.1 Gordonia sputi NBRC 100414
GTCGAGTGGGCGTCGCATCCCGTCGAGTGGGCGCAGCATCCCGTCGAGTGGGCGTTGTCACCCGCCGTACAGCGGCTATCCGCCAACGAGAATTGGCACATACGCGCAGGGGCGCGGTAGCGTCGAACCCTATGTCGTCACCTGGGCAAGCACACCGGCTGGATTTCGCGGCCGGGGCGTCGGACACCGACAATCAGTACCGGCCGGTGTTCGGGCTCGCGATCCTCGTGCTGTCGGGAATGCAGTTGCTGATGGTGCTCGACGGAACGGTCGCCGCGCTGGCGCTGCCGAAGATCCGTGAGTCGCTGCAACTCTCGGAGTCGGGTGCGAACTGGATTATCAGCAGCTACGTCCTCGCATTCGGCGGGTTGATGCTCCTCGGTGGCCGACTCGGTGACACGTTCGGACGCAAGCGCATGTTCGTGATCGGCGTCGCAGCCTTCACCCTGACCTCACTGCTGTGTGGCCTGGCCTGGGATGAAACGAGTCTCATCGTCGGACGCGCCCTGCAGGGTGCCTCGGCAGCCGTCGCTGCGCCGACCGCGATGGCTCTGGTAGCCACGACGTTCGCGCCCGGTAAACCACGCAGTCAGGCGTTCGCGATCTACGCGGCGATGACCGGTATCGGTTCTGTCGCGGGTCTGATCCTCGGTGGTGTGCTGACCCAGCTCTCGTGGCGTCTCGTCTTCCTGATCAACGTCCCGATCGGACTGCTCGTCGCGGTCGGAGCCTACTTTGTCTTGCGCGAATCCCAGGGCGTGCGACTCTCTCTCGACCTACCGGGAGCCGTGCTCGCGACGTTGGGATGCTCACTGCTGGTGCTCGCGGTGAACGAGGGTCCCAACGGTTGGGGCCGTCCGATCGTCATCGCCTCGTTCATCCTCGGTGGTCTCGCTCTCGTGGCGTTCGTCATAGTCGAGCGTCGTGCGAGTAACCCGATCCTGCCGTTCGTTCTCTTCGACAACACCAGTCGTGTCGCCGCTTTGGTCGCCATCTTCTTCGCCAGCATGATCATGATGTGTATGGCGGTCTTCATCTCGCTCTACCTGCAGGGAATCCTGAAGTACACCCCTGTTCAGAGTGGTCTCGCGGTGGTGCCGTTCGCGTTCGGACTCGGTATCGCCGCGGCGATCGCGTCGAAGCTCGCGCTGCATGTCCAGCCGCGGTGGCTGGTGCTGTGCGGTGGAGCGATCATCCTGGCCGGCTGCGTCTACGCGGCGTCGATCGCGCCGAAGGCTCCGGCGTACTTCCCGAGCATCCTCATCCCTGTCGTGGTGATCGGTGTGGGTGTCGGTTTCGCTGTCATCCCGCTGACCCTGTCGGTTGTCGCGGGCGTCGGGCCGAACGAGATCGGGCCGCTCACCGCGCTCGCGCAGGTCGCACAGAACCTCGGCGGTGCAATCGGGTTGGTCGCGGTCGGAGCGCTCGTGACGTCTCGCGCCCTGTCGCTCGGCGGCACCACCGCGCCCGTGGAGTCGATGAACAAGGCGCAACTCGCCGCGCAGGCCAACGGCTACGGACTGGCGTTCGCCTGTTGCGCGGGCATCGCGGTGATCGCCGCGATCGTCGTATTGTTCATGCGGTTCACGCCGGAGCAGGTTGCCGAGGGGCAGGCCGCGCAAGAAGCCGCCGACGCCGGGCTCGACTCCGACATCGCGCAGAACACCCACGACCACTGATCCGGTCTCAGGTGGAGTCCCAGAGACGCTGGTAGAAACTCATCCGCTCCTCGTCGAAGTCGACGCCGTACGACTCGACGAGCGGTCGTTCCCACCCGGGCCCGTAGACCCCGACCGAGCGCTGCGACGCTGATTTCGGGACGTTCGAGCCACGGCGTGAACACCGCCGAATCCCCCGGCGCTGCGGCCGTCAGCATCCACTCCGCGCTATCGTCGTATCCGGCGTCGAGCACGGTGGGACACGCGACGAACCGCGCCGCCCACGAGAGTCGGTGAGCTTCGGCGCGCAGGGAGACCTCGTCTGTCGGTGGCTGCCATTTCAGGTAGCGGGCGGACGGACCGTCGCCGAGTCGATAGGTGACGCCACCGACATCGTTGAGCCAGACCGGGGTGATCGGGTCGCCCGCCGGAACGCGAGAAGACGACGTCGGGAAATTCGTGCGCGGGGACGGCAGAGGTCATCGGGTGCGCGTCAGTCGGTCAAGACGACGATCTCGTCGGGTCGGGGGATCTCGACGCACTGCCCGGCGTCGGACAGCACGGCGGCGAGGGCGTTGATGTCGCGGACGTTTCGGCGCGTCCGTACCAGTTCGCGGGCCATCAGACCCTTGTAGTGCTTGTTGAAGTGGCTCACCACTTTTCGGGACCCGTCGGGCGCCTCCGTCATCACCGTGGCAGTCACCGCGCCCGAGATGGGCCCCAGCTGCTGGTAGATCCCCGAGCGCAGGTCGACGACGAAATCGTCCACCGCGTCGAGCGTGTTCGAGAGAGCAGGCTTCCACGCCGAGGTGAGCGTGCCGAAGCCGGGCAGCGTGGATCCACCCGAGAGGCGGTAGGCGGGTATCCGATCGCCGGCCCGGATGACCCCGAACAGCGCCGACCCGATCGCGAGGCGGTCTGCCGCTTTCGCTTTGCCCGCGCGGGTCAGCGATCGGTGGTCGAGGGCGTCGTAAAGCACGCCGGTGTAGCGCTCGATCGCAGGGCGCGTCGGGGAGAGCCAGAGGTCGGCGTTGCTGTCGACCTCGGCGAGCTGTGTCTTGCCGAGCCCGAGTGCCTTCACGCTCGCGTCGAGATCGCTCGCGAGGTCGACGACGGCGTCGGCGATCTGTTTGCGCACGGGATTGAGTTCGGTGAACGACAGTGTGTCGAGGTCGAGTGGGGCGCCGGAACCCCCGTCGGACTTGGTTTCCGAGGGCGGGAGGATGACGAGCACGTCGAACACTGTATCCGGCCACGTGGACGGGACCGAAAAGCGCGTGCGGTGGCCGACTAGACTGATCGACCGTGATCACACGGATGTCGACGCTGTTCCTGCGTACGCTGCGCGATGACCCGGCAGACGCCGAGGTTCCCAGCCACAAGCTGCTTGTTCGCGCTGGATATGTTCGGCGTGTCGCGCCGGGCGTGTACAGCTGGCTCCCCCTGGGGCTTCGGGTTCTCAGGGCGGTCGAGAACATCGTGCGCGAGGAGATGAACTCGATCGGCGCGCAGGAGATCCTGCTGCCCGCGCTGTTGCCGCGTGAACCGTACGAGACGACTGCCCGCTGGACCGAGTACGGCGACAACCTCTTTCGTGTGAAGGACCGCAAGGGCACCGACATGCTCCTCGGTCCGACGCACGAGGAGATCTTCGCGCAGCTGGTCAAGAGCGAGTACTCGTCGTACAAGGATCTGCCGGTCATCCTGTATCAGATCCAGACCAAGTACCGCGACGAGGAACGTCCGCGCGCAGGCATCCTGCGTGGACGCGAGTTCGTGATGAAGGACTCGTACTCTTTCGACCTCGACGACGACGGACTCAAGGCCTCCTACATCGCGCACCGTGACGCCTACCAGCGCATCTTCGCGCGCCTCGCGGTGCGATACGTCATCGTCGCCGCGACGTCCGGCGCGATGGGCGGCAGTGCCTCGGAGGAGTTCCTCGCCGAGAGCGAGGTCGGCGAGGACACGTTCGTGCGTTGCCTGGAGTCGGGCTATGCGGCCAACGTCGAGGCCGTCGTCACGCCTGCACCCGAACCGATTCCGTTCGACGGACTCGCGGAGGCGCAGGTTCACGAGACCCCTGACACCACCACCATCGAGACGCTCGTCGCGTGGGCCAACGACGCCCTCGACGGGACGTTCGACGCCGCGGACACACTCAAGAACGTCATGGTCAAGGTTCGCGAACCCGGAGGCGAGTGGGAGTTGCTCGGCATCGGGGTGCCGGGCAACCGGGAGATCGACGTCAAGCGGCTCGAGGCGTCGTTGGAGCCCGCAGAAGTCGAGCTGCTGACCGAAGCCGACTTCGCGGCCAACTCGTTCCTGGTGAAGGGCTACATCGGACCGAAAGCCTTGCAGGAGAACGGCGTCCGCTATCTCGTCGATCCGCGCGTCGTCGACGGCACGGCGTGGATCACCGGTGCCGACCAGCCCAACCGGCACGTCGTCGGACTCGTTGCCGGGCGCGACTTCACGGTGGACGGGACCATCGAGGCGGCCGAAATCCTCGACGGCGACCTCTCTCCGGACGGCAAGGGACCGCTGGTGGCCGCGAAGGGCATCGAGATCGGTCACATCTTCCAGCTGGGCCAGAAGTACACCAACGCCTTCGAGGTGGATGTACTCGGCGAAAGCGGAAAGCCGGTCCGCCTCACCATGGGGTCCTACGGTGTCGGCGTGTCGCGGCTTGTCGCGGTGATTGCTGAACAGCAGCACGACGACAAGGGGCTGCGCTGGCCCGCAGAGGTCGCGCCCTACGACGTGCACCTGGTGATCGCCAACAAGGACGAGGCCGCGATCGGCGGCGCGACGTCGCTGGCCGAGGAACTCGACGCCGCGGGCCTCGACGTCCTGCTCGACGACCGCAAGTCGTCGCCCGGCGTGAAGTTCAAGGACGCCGAACTGCTCGGCATGCCCACCGTGGTCGTGGTGGGCCGCGGCTACGCCAACGGCGTCGTCGAGGTCCGCGATCGCTTCACCGGCGAGAGCGCCGAGGTACCGGTCGACAACGCAGTGTCGGCGATCGTCGCCGCGGTGCGCGGGTAGCTTCCGGCGGCCGGTCCGGCAACCCGGGTTGACCGGGCTGTCGGGCTACGCGGACTACCGGACTATTGCGGCTGTCCCGGGAATGGGACGGTCACCGGACTCTCGCGCAATGCTGCACGCCAGGTGGCCGCGCGCTGCGCGCAGTCGGTGAGCTGGTCGACGGCCAGGCGGCGCGCCGATTCGGAGTCGGCGCGCTCGAGCGTCGAGCGATATGCCGTGGCGCAGTCATTCTCGGCCGCCAGCGCGGCACGGGCAGCACTCGTCGGGTCAGTGACCTGCACGGGCAGCGTGTACCCGGCGGCCATATCGGGTGGAGTCGCGCCTGCCGCCGTGATGGCAGCGTTGAGTGCGTCGCGTGCCGCGCGGTGGGCGGCGATGTAGTCGGCGACAGTGCCGCGTCGAGTCGCGGAGACAAAAGCTGTCGTGACCCCGTACGTGAAGATCGCGGCATTCTCGGCCTGCGTCGCCGTGGCCAAAGCGTCGGTTGTTGCGGTCATGCGAGCTGCACCTCCACGAGTGTGGCGACCGAGGCGCTGACCGACCCGGCCAGCCCTGCCGAGTAGCCCTTCAGTGAGATCGCGGCGTCGTGTGCTGCACGCGTCGACGCACGGAGCGACGAGCACAGCTCGTCGAGCGTTCCCGCTGTCGACGACGACCCCGGTGTGGACGTCTCGGACGCCCCCGCACCGGTGGAGCCGGGCGTCGCGGAGGCCGACGGCGCTGCAGACAACTGGCTCGCGGTGTCGGAGTCGAGGCGTTGGACCTCCTGCGATAGCGCGGTCGCGTGGGCGTCACGCTGGTCGGCGATCACTCCGAGCGCTGCGCTGTAAGTCGGAAGACGTGGTGCGAGCGAACGAGCTGCCGCAGCGTCGGAGCGGGCAGCCTTGGCCAGGGGGAGCAGGGCGGTGGCGGTGATCTCATTCGGCGTCGGGCCGCTGTCACACGCGCTCGACGCGCCGATCACGAGTGCTCCGGCGCCGATCGCGAGGCTGCCTCGTAAGACGGTGCGACGATTCACGGCGTCGAGTACATCGGGGGCTGCTGGCTTCACCCGACACATGATGCCAGTCCGGCACACCCGTGGTGCGGGCCGCACGGACCACAGGAGGTCCGACGGTCTGCCCGGTGATCGCCAGTAGCCTGCCGGGTCCGGGACCGGTCGCAAGGTGGTCGGGAGAGGGTCGCGGATCGACTAGAATAGGGTGCCGTCGCATGCGGCAGACCAATTGCCGCGACAGCTGACCGACGACAATGAACGCACCTGAAGACCGCAACTGAAAGCACTGCGCGGCAAGCGAAGACGAGGAGTGAGGAGAGCAATGAGCATCGATACGCGACAACTCCGCACGCTCGTCGACACCTTTGTCGCCGACCGCGGATTCGACGTCGAAGACGTCGTGATCACCAACGGTGCAGACGGCGACGCGGTCGTCGTGACCGTCGATCGGGATGGGGGAGGTTCGCTCGACGAGCTCGCCGACCTCAGTCGCGAGCTGTCCGACGCGCTCGACGCCGATCCCGCCTACGCCGACATCGACACACTCGAGGTCACCTCACCCGGCGTCGACAGGCCGCTCACCACCGAACGGCAGTGGCGTCGTGCCACCGGACGCAAGGTGCTCATCGATCTCGCCGGCGACGACGGTCCGACCCGTGTCGCAGGCAGGGTCGGACCGCTCCACGACGGCCAGGTCGACATCGTGAGCAACGACCGCGGCCGTTTCCGAGTCCGCACCGTCGAACTCGACGCCGTCACACGTGCTGTGGTCGACGTCGACTTCTCGCGGCCGGGAGTCGCCGAGCTGCGATTGTGCGGCCTCGACGACGCGCAGATCGCGCAACGTCGCGACACCGTCAACTCGTAGCGACCGACCATAGAACTCAACCAACAGCCGAAAATTCCATAGCAGCCGACAAGTGAATAGGAGCGCCCCATGAACATCGACATCAATGCACTGCGCATGATCGAGGCCGACAAGGGAATCTCGATCGACACGGTCATCACCGCCATCGAAACCGCATTGCTCACCGCATACCGCCACACCGACGGATTCGCGCCGCACGCGCGCATCGACGTCAATCGCAAGAGCGGGGCGGTCAGGGTGATGGCGCAGGAGGTCGACGAGGACGGCACCGTCGTCCACGAATACGACGACACCCCCGAGGGTTTCGGCCGTATCGCGGCCACCACCGCCCGTCAGGTCATCCTGCAGCGTCTGCGTGACGCGGAGAACGAGAAGAACTTCGGCGATTTCGTCACCCACGAGGGCGAGATCGTTGGTGGCGTTGTGCAACAGGACGCCCGCGCCAACGCACGCGGCATGATCGTCGTGCAGATCGGTAGCGACGCCAACAGCGCGGAGGGAATCATCCCGCCCGCCGAGCAGGTGCCCGGCGAGAGCTACAAACACGGCGACCGCATCAAGTGCTACGTCGTCGGCGTCTCGCGTGGTCCGCGTGGACCACAGATCACGCTGTCGCGTACCCATCCGAACCTGGTGCGCAAGCTCTTCGCACTCGAGGTACCCGAGATCGAGGACGGCTCGGTCGAGATCGTCGCAGTCGCGCGTGAGGCGGGCCACCGCTCCAAGATCGCCGTGCACACCGGTGTCAGCGGACTCAACGCCAAGGGCGCGTGCATCGGACCGATGGGTCAGCGCGTACGCAACGTGATGAGTGAGTTGTCCGGCGAGAAGATCGACATCATCGACTACGACACCGATCCCGCTGTGTTCGTCGGGAACGCACTGTCGCCTGCGAAGGTCGTCTCGGTGGAGGTGGTCGACGCGGCACAGAAGGCAGCGCGCGTCGTCGTACCCGACTATCAGCTCTCGCTCGCGATCGGTAAGGAAGGTCAGAACGCACGACTGGCCGCTCGTCTGACGGGGTGGCGAATCGACATCCGCTCCGACGCCGACGACGCTCCCAGCGCACCCGCCGGCCAGTCGGGCGGGCCGGGAGCCGGACGGGCGTGATGAGGTCCGGTTGTCCAGTTCGGTACTCGGCGCGCTAGACTGATCGATGGTCACGCGAATGCGGCCGGCCGCCCCCTGTGGAGTTACTTCCGATGGTGGTGACCGGTCCGGTCGGCGGAACGATTCTTCGCAGAGTCATTCTCCGCAAGGTCCGATCCGTATGTGTCTGGGATGTCGGCAGCGAGCCGGTATCGCAGAGCTGGTCCGTGTCGTCGCCCCTACAGGTGCGAGCGGCCCGAGGATCGTTGTCGACATCGCGAAGACCATGCCTGGGCGAGGTGCGTGGCTGCATCCGGTGGCGGACTGTGTGTCCGCCGCGGTTCGACGCAACGCGTTTGCCCGGGCGCTGAGGAGTCCGGGACTGGTCGTAGACCAGTCCGACCTCAAAGAAGTGCTGTTCACCCGCTCGGGAGATGGCACGGACGAGAGCGGCCCTAACGGGCCAGAACAGGTAGCAGAAGACATGAGCACACCGTGAAGTCACCACGATGAGCACGTATCGGACGTAATCCGAGGCCGTGGCGGGCAAGCCGCTCGGCCTCCAAGTGAGGAGAGCAGTGGCAGGCAAAGCCCGCGTGCATGAACTGGCCAAGGAACTTGGCGTAACGAGCAAGCAAGTGCTCGAACGTCTCAAAGAACAGGGCGAGTTCGTCAAATCCGCGTCGTCGACCGTTGAGGCCCCCGTGGCCCGCCGACTTCGCGAATCCTTCCCCGCAGATAACGGGGGAGCAGCCAAGAACGACTCCACGAAGTCGGCAGCACCCAAGCCTGGTGCCGCGGCTCGTGACAACTCTGCTGCGCCCAAGCCCGGCGCAGCTCGCCCCGGCCCCAAGCCGGCGGCTCCGAAACCTGCACCCGCACCGACGCCTGCTGCCGCGCAGTCGGCACCGGCTCCTGCGCCTGCAGCCACCCCGGCACCTGCTGCGCCCACTCCGGCGCCGGCACAGAAGTCGACGCCCGCGGCAGCTCAGGCTTCCGCACCTGCGCCGACGAGTCCACGTCCCGGGCCAAAGCCCGGACCGCGTGCGCCTCGCGTCGGAAACAATCCGTATTCGTCTGCACCCGCACCAGCTCCGCGTCCGGCGGCACCACGTCCCGGACCCGGCCAGGGCGGACCCCGCCCCGGTGGTGGGCGTCCCACGCAGGGCCGACCCGGCCAGGGTGCAGGGCGTCCCGGTCCCGGCAGTGCAGGCGCACGTCCCGCACCGGGTCAGGGCGGACCTCGCCCGAATCCGGGCAACATGCCCCCTCGGCCCAACCCGGGTGCCATGCCCAGTCGTGCAGCACGTCCCGACGCGGGCCGACCGGGCCGCGGCGGTGGACCAGGCGGTCGCAGTGGCGGCGGTGGCGGAGGCTATCGCGGTGGCGGCGGAGGCGCGCCAGGCGGAGCACCGGGAGGTCCTCCCGGAGGTTTCCGCGGACGTCCCGGTGGCGGCGGTCGCGGTCGTGGCGGCGCAGCCGGTGCGTTCGGACGTCCGGGTGGTGCACCCCGTAAGGGACGCAAGTCCAAGCGTCAGAAGCGGCAAGAATACGACTCGATGCAGGCTCCGGCCGTCGGTGGCGTCAGGCTGCCACGCGGCAACGGTGAGACCATTCGTCTCGCCCGCGGCGCTTCGCTGTCCGACTTCGCCGACAAGATCGACGCCAACCCGGCATCGCTGGTCCAGGCGCTGTTCAACCTCGGCGAGATGGTCACGGCGACCGAGTCGGTCAACGACGAGACGCTGGAGCTGCTCGGCTCCGAGATGAACTACAACGTCCAGGTAGTCAGCCCGGAGGACGAAGATCGCGAACTCCTCGAGAGCTTCGATCTCTCCTACGGTGAGGACGAGGGCGGCGAAGAGGATCTCGAACAGCGTCCGCCGGTGGTCACCGTCATGGGTCACGTCGACCACGGCAAGACCCGCCTGCTCGACACCATCCGTAAGGAGAATGTGCGCGAGGGCGAGGCCGGTGGCATCACCCAGCACATCGGTGCCTACCAGGTGAACACGCACCTCAACGGCGACGATCGACTGATCACGTTCATCGACACCCCTGGTCACGAGGCGTTCACCGCCATGCGTGCCCGCGGTGCCAAGTCGACCGACATCGCGATCCTCGTGGTCGCCGCCGACGACGGCGTCATGCCGCAGACGGTGGAGGCCGTGAACCACGCGCAGGCAGCAGACGTGCCGATCGTGGTCGCGGTCAACAAGATCGACAAGGAAGGCGCCGATCCGTCGAAGATCCGCGGCCAGCTCACCGAGTACGGGCTGATCCCCGAGGAGTACGGCGGCGACACGATGTTCGTCGACATCTCGGCCAAGCAGGGCACCAACATCGAGCAGTTGCTTGAAGCTGTGCTGCTGACCGCCGACGCGTCGCTCGATCTGCGTGCCAACCCCGACATGGACGCTCAGGGTGTCGCCATCGAAGCGCACCTCGATCGTGGTCGCGGACCTGTGGCGACCGTGCTGGTTCAGCGCGGAACGCTGCGTGTCGGCGACTCCGTGGTGGCAGGCGACGCCTACGGTCGTGTGCGACGCATGGTCGACGAGCACGGCGACGACGTCAACGAGGCCCTGCCTTCGCGACCCGTCCAGGTCATCGGCTTCACGTCGGTGCCGGGTGCAGGTGACAACCTGCTCGTCGTCGAAGAAGATCGCACCGCCCGGCAGATCGCCGACCGGCGCAACGCGCGCAAGCGCAACGCGCTGGCCGCACGTAGCCGCAAGCGGATCAGCCTCGAGGACCTCGATTCGGCGCTGAAGGAAACCAGCCAGCTGAACCTGATCCTCAAGGGCGACAACGCAGGTACCGTCGAGGCGCTCGAAGAGGCGCTGCTCGGTATCGACATGGGCGACGAGGTGTCGCTGCGCGTCATCGACCGTGGTGTCGGTGGCGTGACGGAGACCAACGTCAACCTCGCTGCGGCGTCGGATGCGATCATCATCGGCTTCAACGTCCGTGCGGAGGGCAAGGCCACAGAGCTCGCCAACCGCGAGGGCGTCGACATCCGGTACTACTCGGTGATCTACCAGGCCATCGACGAGATCGAGAGCGCGCTCAAGGGCATGCTCAAGCCGATCTACGAAGAGGTGGAGCTCGGCCGCGCCGAGATCCGCGCCATCTTCAAGAGCTCGAAGGTCGGCAACATCGCCGGTTGCCTGGTGCAGTCCGGTCTCATCCGCCGTAACGCCAAGGCTCGTCTGCTTCGCGACAACGTCGTGGTTGCCGAGAATCTCACGATCTCGTCGCTGCGACGCGAGAAGGACGACGTCACCGAGGTTCGCGAAGGCTACGAATGTGGTCTCACGCTGACGTACAGCGACATCAAGGTCGACGACGTCATCGAGAGCTACGAGTTGCAGGAGAAGCCGCGCGACTGACGCGCGGATCGTCGAACACGCTCCCCTTCCGGGGTCTGAGGGCACTTGGTGCCCGACGGCCCCGGAAGGGGAGTACGTTCCTCACTCACAGTGCTTCGATTCTGGAGGAAGGACACCCCATGGCTGACCCGGCACGGGCACAGCGAATGGCCAAGCGGATCTCGTCGATCGTGGCGTCGTCGATCGCCCACGACATCAAGGACCCGCGGCTGGCCCACGTCACGATCACCGATACCAAGATGACCAACGACCTGCACGACGCGACGGTCTTCTACACCGTCATGGGCGAATCGATCGATGCCGAACCCGACTACGAGGCCGCTGCCGCGGGACTCGCCAAGGCGACCGGGATTCTCCGCTCGAAGGTCGGCGCCGGAACAGGCGTGCGCTTCACCCCGACATTGAGTTTTGTCCTCGACACCGTTCCCGACGCCGCGCGCCACATGGAAGAACTCGTGGCGCGCGCACGCGCCAATGACGAACTCGTCGCGCGCCAGGCGAAACAAGCGCAACCTGCCGGTGACGCAGACCCGTATCGAAGCAAGGACGAAGACGGCGAGGACGGTTCACGCGAGTGACCACTGCCTCCCCTGCGGCGATCGCAGATGTCCTCGGCGGGGCATCGGCGGTGACAATCCTCTGCCACGTCCGACCCGACGCCGACACCATCGGTAGCGGACTCGCGCTGGGACTCGCGTTGACGACACGAGGCCTCGACGTCGAGGTCTCCTATCCCGGTCCCGAGAGCCTGCCCGTGGCCCTTCGTGACCTGCCAGGGGTGCGGGGGCTACTCGTCGAACCGGACGCACTCAAGGGGCACGACGTGACCGTGTCGGTCGACGCCGCCGGACCTGATCGGCTCGGCGATTTGGCCGCGGTCTTCGAGGGCGCGGTCACGTCGGTCGTCGTCGACCATCACATGTCCAACGGGGGTTTCGGTGACCTCGACTTTGTCGACCCCGACGCCGACTGCACCGCCGTACTCGTCCTGCGACTCATCGACGAACTCGACGTTCCGCTGAACGCCGACATCGCGACGTGTCTGTACGCGGGTCTCGCGACAGATACCGGATCGTTCAAATGGGCGCGCCCCGACTCGTTTCGGGTCGCGGCGCGACTACTCGACAGCGGAGTCGACGGTCGACGGTGGAGTCGGGCGCTGTTCGACACCCATCCCTTCTCGTGGCTGTCGATGGTGGCCGGGGTTCTGGCGTCGGCGACATTCATCCCGAAAGCAGCCGACGGTGCGGGACTCGTCTACGCCGTCGTCGATCACGACGCGATGGTCGGCATGAGCTGGGAAGAGTCCGAAAGCATCATCGACATCGTGCGAACCACGGCAGGCGCCGAGATCGCGGCGGTGTTCAAGGAGATCGAACCGGCGAGTTGGACGGTCTCGTTGCGGTCGAAGGCATCGGTCGATCTGGTTCCGATCGCGCGCGCACTCGGCGGCGGCGGTCATCGACACGCCTCCGGGTACAGCGATATCGGGAGTGCCCAGGAGGTCGTCGACCGGCTGGTGGGGTTGCTCTGACCGAGCCCGCCCGACAGGCCGACGCCCAGGCGATCGCCCCGGACACGGGGATACGCCGCATCGCGGTGTTGTCGGTGTCGGCTCTTGCGGTGCTGACCGCGCCGCCGCTGTATCTCCTCCTCGACCTCGCCGTTGTCGGGCGCCTCGGCGGCGACGAATTGGCCGCGCTCGGCGTCGGTGCTCTGGTGCTCTCGGTGATCAGTACCCAGCTCACCTTTCTCTCGTACGGGACAACCGCGCGTTCGGCTCGACGCTTCGGTGCGGGCGACCGCGCGGGCGCGGTGGGAGAGGGCGTGCAGGCGACGTGGATCGCGCTCGGCGTCGGTGGTGTGATCGTCGCCGTGATCTATCCGCTGGCACCGTGGGTGATGCGACTCATGGTCGGCACGTCAGGTCCGGATGCGAGTCACGTTGCGGCGGAAGCAACTTCGTGGTTGCGAATCGCATGCTTCGGCGTGCCACTCATTCTCGTGTCGATGGCGGGCAACGGCTGGATGCGTGGTGTCCAGGAGACCCGACGACCGGTCGTGTACGTCGTGGTCGGATTGTCGGTCGGGGCAGTGCTGTTGGTGGGGTTGGTCCACGGGCTGTGGTTCTTCCCGCGGCTCGGCTTGCAGGGCAGCGCAATTGCCAACGTCGTCGGACAATCGATCACCGGTCTATTGTTCGCGACGCGACTCCTGCGCGAAGTGCTCCCCGATGGTGGGCGCCGCGCGTTGCGTCCTCGGTGGGCGGTGATCCGAGCCCAACTCGTGATGGCGCGCGACCTCGTGGCGCGCAGCCTCTCGTTCCAGGTGTGCTTTCTGTCGGCGGCTGCCGTCGCGGCCCGCTTCGGGGTGGCCGCCGTTGCTGCTCATCAGCTGACACTTCAACTGTGGGAGTTCATGTCACTGTTCCTGGACTCGGTGGCCATCGCGGCTCAAGCGTTGGTCGGTGCCGCGCTCGGGGCGGGTGCGGTCACAGCGGCCCAGAACGTGGCTCGCAGGGTGACTGTCGTGTCGGTGGTGGCTGCGTCGGCAATGGCAGGGGTCTTCGCCATCGGCGCCGGCGTGCTGCCGAGACTGTTCACGAGCGATGCCAGGGTGCTCGACGCGATCAGCACGCCCTGGTGGTTCTTCGTCGCCATGCTGCCGATTGCGGGAGTCGTATTCGCGCTCGACGGTGTGCTCCTGGGCAGCGGCGACGCCGCATACTTACGGTCTGCGACGTTGGTGGCCGCGCTCGTCGGATTCTTACCGCTGATCTGGCTGTCCCTGGCGTTCGACTGGGGATTGGCCGGCATCTGGACGGGCCTTGTGGTGTTCATGGTGATTCGCATGCTGACCGTCGTGTGGCGGATTCGGTCAGGCCGGTGGCAGCGGGTCGGACACGAGCGCGGTTGATCGACGGCACCAATGTCGACGGCTCGCGCGGCGTCCACTCAGTAGCCGGGCTGTGGGTACGCAGGTCGCGGTCTGCTCTGAGTGCGTCCGCGTCGGATGGCCAGGCCGATTCCGTCGCAGGCCCACACACTGAGGATGCCGAGCACACAAAAGCCTATGAATACGACGCCGTCGAGAAGCGACGCAGTTATGTACGACTTCGGATAGTGGATTGCCTGCTCGATCCATCCCCCCGCCGCGCTGAGCGCGAGCGCCGGGATGATGCCGATCAACGCGAAGGCAGTTCTTCTGCGTGCGAGTGACCACCCCACCACGACGCCAAGAATGACGAGTCCGTTATTGGCGCTGTACCACCATTCGAATTCGGCGTAGGTCCAGCCCGAGTAGAGGCGTGGGCCGGAGATAGCCCACAGTGCGTCGAGTACACGTTGCAATCCCAGGAGCACCAAGGCGGCGCCGGGACCGAGGATTCGTTGCGGAGTGGATCGGGCCCACACGGCGAGGACGCCCATGTATAGCAGGGCTGCCAACGTCCAGACGCTGAATCTCCACCAATCGTGCAACCCGAACTCACTCAGAGCGATTTGGAGCGCGCAGCTCACAACAAAGAAGAATCCGCCGATCGCTGCGCTGACCAGGGCTTGTGCCCACCACGGGCCGCGGTCGCCGAGAGGTGTGCGGGCGGGGCGGCGTGGCGGGTACATCGGGTACGGGGGCTGGTAGGAATGACCAGGTGGTTGTGCAATAGGCGGCTGGGGTTGGCTCGGATACACGTGCGCATCCTGACACAAGGTGGAACGCAACATCGAGTGGGTCACCGGTGATTCATTCGGTTGAAAACAGTGGCGCCGCGGCCATCTGGCACGATGGATCCTCGTGGCTACACTCTGGGCGATCAGCGATCTTCACGTCGCGCACCGCGGCAACGAGAGCATCGTCGACCAGATTCGACCGTCGGCTCCCGACGACTGGCTGATCGTCGCGGGCGACGTGTCCGAACGTACCGACGACATCATCGACACCCTGCGTCGACTCAAGGCTCGATTCGACACGGTGATCTGGGTGCCGGGCAACCACGAGCTCTACACCACCGCCAAGGACCCGCTGCAGATCTTCGGTGTCGCGCGCTACGACTACCTCGTCCAGGCGTGCCGCGACATCGGGGTGGTCACGCCGGAAGACATCTACCCGCTGTTCGACGCGGGCGATGGCAGCGAACCCGTCCGCGTCGTGCCGATGTTTCTGCTCTACGACTACACGTTCCGCCCGGAGGGCACCTCGACGGCGCTGCAGGCGCTCGCTGTCGCACGGGAACGCAACGTGGTGGCGACAGACGAGTTCTTGCTGTCCGCCGAGCCGTACCCGACCCGGGACGCGTGGGGGAGGGCGCGCATCGAGTCGACGCGCAAGCGTCTCGAGGCACTCGACCCGGCAGAGAAGACCATCCTGATCAATCACTGGCCGCTGCGGCGCGAACCGACCGACGCGCTGTTCTACCCCGAATTCGCACTGTGGTGCGGCAGTGAACTCACCGCCGACTGGCACACGCGGTTCAACGCCACATGCAGCGTCTACGGACATCTGCACATCCCGCGCACCACCTGGTACGACGACGTGCGGTTCGAGGAGGTGTCGGTCGGATACCCGCGCGAGTGGAAGCGACGCGGCCTACCCGAACCGCTGCTACGTCAGATCGCACCCGATCCCGGTGTGCGCGAACAGGATCTACCCGATCACGGCGCGCGCTTCAACCTGCCGCCGGATTACGCCGAGCGTGCCCGCGAGTTCGCCGAACGCGTGGCGCAGCGTCGAGCACAGCGAAGCTCGGGTCAGACGAGCTCAGGTCAGGAGGGCGACAAGTGATCGAACGACTCCTCCCACCTGGCGTCGCCTCCGCCGAATCCTTCGGCGACCCACCGGGTCTCGAGCCGATGCCCGCCGAGGAATCGCTGATCTCGCGCGCCGTCGAGAAGCGTCGTCGTGAATTCATCACGGCGCGTCACTGCGCCCGTCAGGCGCTCGGACAGCTCGGGATCGAGCCGACGCCGATCATGCGCGGCGACAAGGGAATGCCGTTGTGGCCGAACCAGATCGTGGGCAGCCTGACGCACTGCGACGGATATCGTGCCGCCATCGTCGCGTACGCGATGGGCGTCAGGACACTGGGAATCGACGCCGAGCCGCACGACGTGCTGCCCGACGGCGTGCTCGAGCACACCAGCATTCCTGCCGAACGTGACGTCATCGCACAGCGGCCGTCGGGGCTGCACTGGGATCGACTTCTGTTCTGCGCCAAGGAGACAACCTACAAGGCATGGTTTCCGCTGACCCAACGCTGGCTCGGCTTCGAGGATGCCCACATCACGTTCGAGCAGACCGCGGAGAATATGGGGACCTTCCGCTCCCGAATCCTGATCGACGGCTCGGTCATCGACGGGGGAACACCGATCACCGAGTTCTCCGGGCGCTGGCTGGTCGACGACGGCTACATCACCACGACGATCGTGATGAGCTGACGTGGCCGACTCATCGATCGAGAACGCCGGATTGGTCATCGTCGACAAGAATGAGGGCATCACGAGTCACGACGTCGTCTCTCGTTGCCGAAAGCTGTTCAACACCAGACGAGTTGGCCATGCGGGCACACTCGACCCGATGGCGACCGGAGTGCTCGTGGTCGGCGTCGAGCGGGCGACAAAACTGCTCGGATTGCTCGCACTGACCACCAAGTCGTACACCGCGACCATCCGCCTGGGCGCCGCAACCGACAGCGACGACCGTATGGGCGAGGTCATCTCGAGCGCCGACGCGTCGTCGATCACCGACGAGCAGATCGCGGCAACGGTCGCGACACTCACCGGCGACATCGAGCAGGTGCCTGCCAAGGTCAGCGCGATCAAGGTCGACGGCAGGCGCGCGCACGCGCTGGCACGGACCGGCGAGGAGTTCGAGCTCGCCGCGAGGCCGGTCACCGTCTCGCGATTCGACGTGTTGGCTCGACGCGACGAGGGGGAGTTCGTCGACCTCGACGTCGTCGTCGACTGTTCCGCAGGAACCTACATCCGCTCTCTCGCACGCGATCTCGGCGCGGCACTCGGAGTCGGGGGACACCTGACCGCGCTGCGTCGAACCGCGGTCGGCCCGTTCACATTGGAACACGCACGGACCCTCGAGCAGTTGGCTGAGCGTCCCGAGCTCAGTCTCACGATCGACGAGGCCGCCCTGATCTCCTTCCCGCACCGCGATATCGACGACGACGAGGCCGAATCCATTAGTCAGGGACGGTGGTTGACGCCGATCGGGCGCAAGGGCATCTACGTGGTTGTCGACCCCGCCGGGCAGGCCATCGCGCTGGTGCAGGAAAAGGGGCGTCGGGCGAGTTCTGTGATGGTCGTGCGGCCGGCAACGCTGCGATAGCGACGCGTGGCTTGACGCGCTCCTGACAGTGCGTCGTGTTCAGTGCTCGGCGACGAGGAAGATCGCGCGAGCGGCGATGTCGCCGAGCACGATCGGCTCGGCGCCGTCGATCGAGATCGAGATCGTGCCGGCGAACGGGCGTTTCTCGGAGACGTGGACCACGCAGTCCAGAGCGACTCCGAGTTGGTCGAAGTAGCGGAGCACCTCGGGATCGGTATCGGAGATTCGTGCGATTCTGCCGCCCTCACCCGTGTCGAGATCGGCGAGTGAGAACGCCTCCGGTGCGGGTATCGAGCCGTCGACACGCGGGATGGGGTCGCCGTGCGGGTCGCGGTCCGGATGACCGAGTTTCGTGTCGAGGCGCGCCATGAAGCGGTCGGACATCGCGTGCTCGAGGACCTCGGCCTCGTCGTGCACCTCATCCCACCCGTAGCCGAGTTCGCGGACGAGGAATGTCTCGATCAAACGGTGGCGTCGCACCATCAGCACCGCGGCCGCCCGACCCTCGTCGGTGAGGGTGACTGCGCCGTACCGCTCGTGTGAGACGAGGCCCTGATCGGCGAGTTTGCGGATGGCCTCCGACGCCGTCGACGCCGATACGCCCATCTTGTCGGCGAGCATCTTGGTGGTCACCTTGACCTCGGCCCACTCCTGGCTGGTCCAGATGACCTTGAGGTAGTCCTGGGTGACCGTCGACAACTCGGCCACGGACGTATCGGGACCGGCAGCTCGGGTTTGAGGCATGAAACGAGCTTAGCCCCGCCTACCTACGCCGAAGCTCCGTGGCCGACCCAACCCGGCGCCATCGCGGCATGGACAACTGTCATTGGTGTGGTGGCATGCCGCGATTCACTGTGTGGACGTGCGTGATTCACGATGCGCGTTCGGATCGGCATCGGGCGGGCGCGGGTGCTGGTTCACCGGCGTCGGTCGCCGTAGGCTTGTCGGCGTGTTGCGATGGCGAGGTCTGGACGAGGTGCCCGCGGATTGGGGCAGGTGTGTGGTCACCATCGGTGTGTTCGACGGCGTCCACCGGGGGCACGCGCAGTTGATCCACGCCGCGACCTCCGCGGCGGCCGAGCGTGGCATCCCGTCGGTGTTGATGACGTTCGACCCGCACCCCGCCGAGGTGGTCCGCCCCGGAACGCACCCACCACAGTTGACGACGCTGACTCGTCGGGCCGAGTTGGCCGAGGAGTTGGGAATCGACGTCTTCTGCGTGATGCCGTTCACCCCCGAGCTGGCGTCGCGTTCTCCGAAGGACTTCGCGCACAACGTTCTCGTCGAGAGCCTGCATGCCGCCGAAGTGGTGGTCGGTGCCAATTTCACCTTCGGGAAGAAGGCCGCGGGCAACGTCGAGAAGCTCACAGAGCTCGGTCAGCGCTTCGGGTTCGAGGTGCAGGCCATCTCGCTGTTCGGCGAGCACGCGGTGACCTACTCGTCGACCTACATCCGCTCGTGCGTTGCTGCGGGCGACGTCGAGCGCGCGGCAGAAGCCCTCGGACGGCCCCACCGCGTCGAGGGAGTGGTGGTTCGCGGTGACGGACGTGGACGCGAATTGGGTTATCCCACAGCCAATGTCGCACCGCCGATGTACGCGGCCATTCCGGCTGACGGGGTGTACGCCGCGTGGTTCACGGTTCTTGGACCCGGACCGGTTGTGGGCCAGGTGATTCCGGGGGAGAGCTACCAGGCGGCTGTGTCGGTGGGTACCAACCCGACGTTCTCCGGGCGTACGCGGACTGTCGAGGCATTCGTCCTCGACACCACGGCCGACCTCTACGGTCAGCACGTCGCCGTCGACTTCGTCGACAGAATCCGCGGCATGGAGAACTTCGACAGCATCGACGATCTGCTGACCGCGATGAGCGGAGACGTCGACAAGACCCGAGGCATTCTCGCCGCGACCCAGAGCGGCTCGTAGGACCCAGGGCGCTTTGGCGCGATTTGGGCTGGGACCTGCGCGGTTGGTAGCCTGACACGTCGGTGCCGCTGCAGTCCGCGGTGGCGCACCGAATCAGCGTTGACGATCCCGGGTGGGATTGCCGCTGGTCACAGATGACGCGGGACTGAAACAACAGGAGTATCTCCATGGCATTGACTGCCGAGCAGAAGAAAGAAATCCTCACCGAGTACGGCCTCCACGAGACCGACACCGGCTCGCCCGAGGCTCAGGTCGCGCTGCTGACCAAGCGCATCACCGACCTCACCGAGCACCTCAAGGAGCACAAGCACGATCACCACAGCCGTCGTGGTCTGCTGCTGCTCGTCGGCCGTCGTCGCCGCCTGCTCAAGTACGTCGCCAAGGTCGACATCGCACGCTACCGCTCGCTGATCGAGCGCCTCGGCCTGCGTCGCTGAGCGACCCCGAGCTGCGGTCGCTGAGCGACCCCGAGCTGCGGTCGCTGAGCGACCCCGAGCTGCGGTCGCTGAGCGACCCCGAGCTGCGGTCGCTGAGCGACCCTGGGTTCCGTCGCTGAGCGACACACGAACTGAACGGACCGGTCATCTCCCACGTGGAGGTGGCCGGTTCGTCGTTTCCCGGCCTCGTCGTTTCCTGGTCTCAGGGGCAGCGATGATAGGCTGATAAGCGGAACGTTGCAGATTTGTGTGCTCACACACATGTCGCAGAGTCAGATCGGTCCTCGGTAGTGGCCGCCGGAATCGCCAGATGATTCCGGCCGCTTCGATCGAAGGCCGTCTGAGCACCCACGGGTCGCACTAGGGCGGCCCTGGCATGCAGTGGCCATTTCGCGCGATGTTCTGGGCCGGTAGTGGCGCTACGCGCGCCCCGGTGCGCGAGTTCATTCGCGCAGTTCATCGGGAGCGCACGTCAGTCTGTCGCTCCTGGTCCCAATCCGCATATTCGGGTCGCTATGGGCGGCCACCACCACGGTCGCGTCGAATGCGACCGGCACGAAGGGATTCATAGCCCACATGACAGATGTCACCACCACTGAGGTCGTCGAGGAGTTCGACGACGCGATCACCGAGGCAACGGCCGTCATCGACAACGGCAGCTTCGGCACCCGCACCATCCGGTTCGAGACCGGACGTCTCGCCCTGCAGGCAGCCGGTTCGGTAACCGCCTACCTCGATGACGAGACCATGCTGCTGTCGACGACAGCGGCGTCGAAGCATCCCAAGGAGCACTTCGACTTCTTCCCCCTCACCGTCGACGTCGAAGAGCGTATGTACGCCGCGGGACGCATTCCCGGGTCGTTCTTCCGCCGTGAGGGCCGTCCGTCGACCGATGCCATCCTGACCTGCCGTCTGATCGACCGTCCGCTTCGTCCGTCGTTCGTCGACGGCCTGCGCAACGAGATCCAGGTCGTCGTCACCGTCCTGAGCCTCGACCCCAAGGATCTGTACGACGTCGTCGCGATCAACGCGGCATCGGCGTCGACCCAGCTCGCGGGCCTGCCGTTCTCCGGTCCTGTCGGTGGCGTGCGTGTCGCGCTCATCCCGACCGAGGAGAACAAGGCCGGCCAGTGGGTGGCGTTCCCGACCGTCGAGCAGCTCGAAGGCGCAGTCTTCGACATGGTCGTCGCCGGCCGCATCGTCGGAGAAGGCGATGACGCCGACGTCGCGATCATGATGGTCGAGGCCGAGGCAACCGACAACGTCATCGACATCGTGGCAGGCGGCGCGCAGGCGCCGACCGAGGCCATCGTCGCCGAGGGCCTCGAGGCTGCCAAGCCGTTCATCGCTCGTCTCTGTGAGGCGCAGAAGTCGCTCGCAGCGGCCGCTGCCAAGGAGACCGCTGAGTTCCCGCTCTTCCCGGCCTACGAGTCCGAGGTCTACGACGCCGTCTCGGCTGCTGCCACCGAGCGTCTCTCGCAGATCCTCACCATCCCGGGCAAGCAGGAGCGCGACGAGAAGACCGACGAACTCAAGGCCGACATCCTCGCCTCGCTCGGCGAGCAGTTCGAGGGTCGTGAGAAGGAGATCGGTGCGGCATACCGCTCGGTCACCAAGAAGCTCGTGCGTCAGCGCATCCTGACCGACCACTTCCGTATCGACGGTCGTGGCATCACCGATATCCGGTCGCTCTCGGCCGAGGTCGCCGTGATCCCGCGCGCCCACGGTTCGGCACTGTTCGAGCGCGGCGAGACCCAGATCCTCGGTGTCACCACACTCGACATGGTCAAGATGGCGCAGCAGATCGACTCGCTCGGACCCGAGACGTCGAAGCGCTACATGCACCACTACAACTTCCCGCCGTACTCGACCGGTGAGACCGGTCGCGTCGGATCGCCCAAGCGTCGCGAGATCGGCCACGGCGCGCTCGCCGAGCGTGCCCTCGTGCCGGTGATCCCGAGCGTCGAGGACTTCCCGTACGCGATTCGTCAGGTGTCGGAAGCGTTGAGCTCCAACGGTTCCACCTCGATGGGTTCGGTCTGTGCGTCGACCATGTCGCTGCTCAATGCCGGTGTGCCGCTGCGCGCTCCGGTCGCGGGTATCGCGATGGGCCTCGTGTCCGACACTGTCGACGGCGAGACCCGCTACGTCGCGCTCACCGACATCCTCGGTGCCGAAGATGCCTTCGGCGACATGGACTTCAAGGTCGCGGGCACCAAGGACTTCGTCACGGCGCTTCAGCTCGACACCAAGCTCGACGGCATCCCGTCGAAGGTGCTGGCCGGCGCATTGAGCCAGGCCAAGGACGCGCGCCTGACCATCCTTGACGTCATGGCCGAGGCCATCGACGAGCCCGACGAGATGAGCCCGTACGCCCCGCGGATCACCACCATCAAGATCCCGATGGACAAGATCGGCGAGCTGATCGGCCCCAAGGGCAAGACGATCAACGGCATCACCGAGGACACCGGCGCCAACATCTCGATCGAGGACGACGGCACCGTGTTCATCGGTGCTGCCGACGGCGTCTCGGCGCAGGCCGCGATCGACAAGGTCAACGCTATCGCCAACCCGCAGCTGCCCAAGGTGGGCGAGCGCTTCCTTGGCACCGCGGTGAAGACCACCGCCTTCGGCGCGTTCGTGTCGCTGCTGCCGGGCCGCGACGGTCTGGTGCACATCAGCAAGCTCGGTAAGGGCAAGCGCATCAACAAGGTTGAGGATGTCGTGAAGGTCGGCGACAAGCTTCAGGTCGAGATCGCCGACATCGACGAGCGCGGCAAGATCAGCCTCGTCCCGGTCGACGACAGCGACAAGTCCGGCAGCGATGCGGAGCAGTCCGAAGACAAGGCTTCGGCAGACGCCTGATCTGCTGACGCCGCGGCGCTCGCCGCGAGAACTCGACGGCCCGTCGTCCACAATGGAGTGGACGACGGGCCGCCGTCGTCGGTGACGACATGGTGACGAGGATGTTCGGTGAGGGGAGTGGCGATGGCGGAAGATGAGCGGGGCGGTGAGGCTGCCGGAGTCGTCGCGGACAAGCTCACCGTCGCACACCGGCGTGAGCCCGCCGGATCGGTCGACCACACCGTCGAGAGCCTCATCCGCTCAGCCCCGGTTGTCGGCACGGCCGACATGTCGGTGCGGGAAGCGGCGCAACTGATGACCGAGCGCAATCGCGACCACGTGCTGATCCCGTTGCGCGACGGCGGTTTCGGAGTGCTCACCGACGCGATCCTCCGTGAGCGAGTTGTCGCGGCGGGCGCATCGCTCGATACCCCGGTGACCGCGCTGACGCAGCGTCGCGCAACCGTGGTCGCGCCGCACGTCGCGGCCACCGACGCGCTCACCACGATCCTTGAGAACGACCTGACGGCACTGCCCGTCGTCGACGCAGGCGGAGTGGTGCACGGCGTTGTCGCGCCGTCGGACTTCGTGGCGGCACCCGGAGGGCCGAGTGTTGCTCTGCGCGAGCAGATCTCACGTGCGCGCGACGTCGTCGAATTGCAGGAGCGTGCGTCTCGGGTGCCGTACCTGATCGCCGACCTGGTCCGTCGCGAGCAACCAGCACACTCGGTTACCACGATGGCGTCTCTTGTCGTCGATGCAGTGGTCCGTCGTGCACTCGAACTCGTCCTGGCCTCACATCCGGAGTTGGACCCGACCAAGTTGACGTGGATGTCGTTGGGCAGCAACGCTCGTCGGGAGACCGTGTTGAGTTCCGACATCGACTCGGCCGTCTCGTTCTCCGACGACGTCAGCGACGAGCAGGTGCAGGCTTATCGGGTGGCCTTCGGAGAGGTCGACGCTGTGCTCCGCGGAGCGGGCATGGCCGTCGATGACAACGGCGCGATCGCCTCGATGCCGTTGTTCTCGCGCACTCACGCGCGGTGGCGCGCTGCCGCGGAACGGTGGCTCGCCGAGCCGTTGGAGAACAAGGGCATGATTCTCACGTCGTTGTTGATCGACGCCCGCCCCATCTGGGGCGATGAAGGGCTCCCGGCGGTCGGCGAGGTGTTCGCCGACCTTCGACGACACCGAGGAACGCTGAATCTCCTGCTGGCAGAAGCTCTTGCCACCAGAGCGAAGATGCGGTCGATGCGTGATGTTCTGACTCGTCGCGGCGATGACTTCGACATCAAGCAACATGCGATCGGTCCCCTGGTGAACTTCGCCCGCTGGGCGGCGTTGTCGGTGGGGTCGCCGCAACTCGACACACGCGGTCGGTTACGCGCCGCGTCGGGAACCGAGTTGTTGTCCAACGACCAGGCCGACACCTTGATCGAGGTCTTCGAGATCTTGCAGCGAATCCGCCTCAATTACCAAGTCGCACAGTTTGATCGGGGTGAGGAGGTGAGTGACGTGCTGGACATGAAACGGTTGTCTCCGCTCGACCGCAGCATGGTCGCGCAGGCCGTACGCGAGATCGCCGGGGTGCAGCGCCGGGCCGCCAACCGCGCGCACTATCTGCCGGTAGGTTCGGCGTAATGAATTCTGTGAGAAGGGGTCGCGCGCGGTGTGTTTGATTCTGTTCGCCGTCGACGCCGCCCCGGGATACGAGTTTCTCCTGGCCGCCAATCGTGACGAGATCTACTCGCGACCGACCGACGGCATTCACCGGTGGGCCGACGCCCCGATCATCGGTGGTCGTGATCTGACGGCCGGCGGCACGTGGATGGGTGTGTCGACGACGTCGCCACGACGCATGGCGGCGGTGACGAATGTGCGCATCGGCGAGCCGAAAGTGCTGCCGGACAAACGATCACGCGGCGACCTGCCCGTCGACTTCCTCGTCGGTGAGGCCACCCCGCGGGAAGCGGCGGAGCATCTTTTGCGACACGCCGACGAATACGCGCCGGTCAACCTGCTGGTGGCCGACGGCGTCGACGTCTGGTGGGCGACGAATGCGCCCGTGCCCGAGGCGAGGGCCGTGGCGCCCGGCTGGCACGGATTGTCGAATGGCGTGCTCGACAGCGACTGGCCCAAGGTGACCGATGGTGTTCGACGGTTCCAGCACGTCGCGGCCGAGCCGGGCGCGCTGCCGGACGACTACCTTGCGATGCTCGACGATCGGCGCCTGGCCGACCCCGCGCGACTGCCGGACACGGGCATCGACCCCGAGCGTGAACACGAGCTCTCAGCGATGTTCGTCGACATGGACGGCTACGGCACCCGCGCCTCGTCGGTGCTGCGCATGGGACGCGACGGCCGCGGCGACCTGACCGAACGTCGTTTCCACGAGGGAAAGGCCGCCGCGACCACGGTGCTGTCCTGGTGATCTCCGCAGTGACTGGTCGCCGCCGGCTGGTTTCCGCTATCGACACGGGTCGTCGTGCTGCACCCCGAGTGTGCGCATCGCAGCCGCCGTCCGGTTATGTTGCTCAGGTGATTCGCGCTGCAGTCGACGTTCTACCCATTGCACTCGGCCTACTGATGGCGTCGGCGCCACTGGTGATGGTCAGCATGGCGCTGGTGATCAGACGGTCGGTGGGGGCTGGTTGGAGCTTTCTGCTCGGTTGGATTCTCGGGCTCGTAATCGTCTGCGGGGTGGTGGTCGCTGTCGCCGACCTGGTGTCCCTCGCCGGTGAGACGGGGACCGTCGGCGGCGTGGTCGGCGTCGTTGTGGGCGTCATCCTCCTCGGCCTCGGCGTGTGGAAGTGGTATGGCGAGTGGCGGAACCCGAACAAGGGCGACGTGCCGTCGTGGTACGAGTCGATCGAGCGTATGCGCGGGTCAACGGTCTTTGCCTTCGGTATCGGTATGGCGGCGCTGAACCCCAAAACCTCTTCCTCGCTGTCGCGGCCAGTGTCGCCGTCGCCGAGGCGACGGACAACATCGGCGCTCAGGCCGTCGGAATCGTCGTGTTCGTCGTCGTCGGCAGTATCGGAGTGGCCGCACCCACCGTGGCAACGCAGTTGGCAGGGGACCGCGCGGGAGCGACGCTGGCGCGGGTCGACGAGGTGATCACGCGGTACAACGCAGTGATCGTCGGTGCCGTGCTCATCATCCTGGGCGCCGTCGTGACGACCAACGGGATCGATGCCCTGCTCGCGTCCTGAGTTGCAGGCACGCACGACAACCGCCGGGCCCGAGGCGATCTCGGGTCCGGCGGTTTCGCGATGGAGGTCGTGGTCAGCTGGTGGCGAACGGATTCTGCTCGGCGGGGATGTCGAGCGCTGCGCCGACCTCGGCATTGAACAACGTGCCCGCGTGGGTGCTCAGGCCGCCTGCGAGTGCGGCATTGTCTGCCAAGGCCTTCTCCCAGCCCTTGTCGGCGAGCTGCAGCACGTAGGGGAGCGTGGCACCGGTGAGTGCCTGCGTCGACGTACGGGCAACGGTGCCGGGCATATTCGCGACGCAGTAGAACACGGTGTCATGCACGGTGAAGGTCGGGTCGTCGTGGGTGGTGGGACGCGAATCCTCGAAGCAGCCGCCCTGATCGATGGCGATGTCGACGAGCACCGCGCCCGACTTCATCTGCGCGACAAGGCTGTTGGGGACGAGCACAGGCGCCTTCGCGCCGGGGACGAGGACCGCGCCGATCACCAGGTCGGCCTGCTTGACCGCGTCGGCGAGTGCCAGCGACGTCGAGTAGCGGGTGTGGACGCGGCCGCCGAAGCGTGCGTCGACCGCGCGCAGTTTGGCGATGTCGAGGTCGAAGACGGTGACCTGTGCGCCCATGCCCATGGCGATGGTCGCGGCGTTGACGCCGCTGACGCCGGCACCGATGACGACGACGTCGGCGGGCTCGGTACCGGGGACGCCGCCCATCAGCACGCCGCGGCCGCCTTCGGAACGCATGAGGTGGTAGGCGCCCACCTGAGGAGCGAGTCGGCCTGCGACCTCGCTCATCGGGGCGAGCAGGGGAAGCGAACCGTCGGCGGCGCGGACCGTCTCGTAGGCGATCGACGTGGTGCCAGACGCGAGCAGCGCGTCGGTGCACGGGCGGCTGGCCGCAAGGTGCAGGTAGGTGAAGATCGTCTGGCCCTCGCGCATGAGTCCGTATTCGGCCTCGATGGGCTCTTTGACCTTGAGGAGCAGGTCGGCCTGCTCCCAGACCGCGGCGGCGGTGTCGAGGATCTGTGCGCCGGCGGCCTTGAAGTCGGTGTCGTCGATGGCGGAACCGAGGCCTGCACCTGCCTCGATGATCACGTCGTGGCCGCGTTTGGTCAGCTCGGCGACGCCTGCAGGCGTGATGGCGACGCGGTATTCGTTGTTCTTGATTTCGGTGGGGATGCCGATACGCATCGGGTGCTCCTCGGAAGTGTTGGGGTGTGGTCATGTGCTGCGCGGCGGAGGCGCTGCTCTGCGCTGAACACCTTCAAGCGTGAAGGAACGTCGAATGGTGCACAATATTGATGAGGAAAGTTCTGTAGATTGCGGTTCAAGGTGAAGAATCGTCAGATCGAGGAGTTGTGATGGCCGCCACGCCGAAGGATGTTCGGGCAGTCGAGCTCGACGCGACCGATCGTGAACTACTGCGCGTCCTGCAACTCGATGCGCGTATCCCCAACAGTGAGCTTGCGGCACGAGTGGGGATCGCGGCGTCGACAGCACACGGACGCCTCCGACGGCTCGTCGACGCCGGTGTGATCCGCGGATTCTTCGCCGACGTCGATCCGGCCGCGGTCGGACGGCCATTGCGGGCAATGGTCGCCGTGAGCTTGCAGTCGGATGCGCGTGGGCAGATCCGCCAGTTCGTCGGCGAGATCGCACAGCGAGATGAAGTGATCGACGTCTTCTTTCTCGCGGGTGCCGACGACTACCTGCTGCACGTCGCGACCGCCGACACCGAGGCATTGCGCACGTTCGTCGAGATGCTCAATGCCAGACGCGAAGTCGCAGGTACCACGACGTCGCTGGTCTTCGACCACCAGCGCGGCGATGCGCCGATCTACTGAGGGTCGGCACGAAAGTGCCGCCCACTAGACTCGGACAGGAATGTTCGACCGAGCACGCGAGGAGAGGGAGCACCGATGAGTGACGAGATCAGAGTGGGCGTGTTCGGCAGTGGGGGCAAGGTCGGGCAGGCCATGGTCGACGCTGTCGAGGCCGCCGAGGATCTCGTCTTCACCACGGGCGTCGACAAGGGCGACGATCCCGCTGCCTTCGTCGACACGGACACCTCCGTCGTCATCGACTTCACGCATCCGAGCGTGGTCATGGACAACCTGAAGTTCTTGATAGAGAACGGAATTCACGCGGTCGTCGGTACGACCGGGTTCACCGCGGAACGTCTTGCGCAGGTGCGCGAGTGGTTGTCCGATGCGCCGGGCGTCGGAGTGCTGATCGCACCCAACTTTGCGATCGGAGCCGTCCTGTCGATGCGTTTCGCGCAGCAGGCGGCGCGCTTCTTCGACTCCGTTGAGGTCATCGAGCTGCACCATCCGCATAAGGCCGACGCGCCGTCCGGCACCGCGTATCGCACGGCGGCGCTGATCGCTGAGTCGCGTGCCCAGGCGGGCGTCGGGCCGAGCCCCGATGCCACGACCGAGGAACTCCCCGGCGCGCGGGGAGCAGTTGTCGACGGCGTGCGCGTGCACTCCGTCCGACTCGCCGGTCTCGTCGCGCACCAGGAGGTCCTCCTCGGTACACAGGGCGAGACGCTGACCATCCGTCACGACTCGATCGATCGCAGTTCGTTCGCGCCGGGCGTGCTACTCGGCGTTCGCCAGATCGGCACCCGCCCGGGCCTGACCGTCGGACTCGACGAACTGATGGACCTGTAACTGCCGATGTCTGCCGAGCCGAACAAGAAGCACAAGAAGGATCCGACGCAGCGCGACGCCCGCCCGATCGTGTGGATGATCGGGTTTCTCGTTGTCGCCATGATCGTCTACTTCGTGCTGCTCGGCAGGACCGGTGTGCAACTCATCGCGCACGGCGGCGTCGTGGCGGTGGGGCTCGGCATCGGTGTGTTGATCCTGCCGTTCCTCGGTGCGTGGCTGATCTGGTCGACGCTGCGTGCGGGTATCGAACATCAGAAACTGGCGCGGATCATGGCGCAGGAGGGGCGTGAACTCAACGTCTCCGACCTGCCGCGTCGAGCGTCGGGTCGCATCGAACGCGAGGCCGCGGACGAACTCTTCGCACAGGTCAAGCAGGAGTGGGAAGCGAACCCCTCCGATTGGCACAACACGTATCGGATCGCGCGCGCCTACGACTACGCGGGAGATCGCTCCCGAGCCAGAGAGATGATGAAGCGTGCTGTGGCCCAGTTCCATGGACGTGACGAGCGGCCCAGCACATGAGTGACGCTGTCCGTGCGCTGCTGGATGCGGAGCAGCTCTGGGCCGACGCGCTCGCGCAGGTCGGTCCGGCTGCGCTCGATCGCCGCAGTGGCGCCGATGGCTGGACCAACCGCGACCTCATCAATCACGTCACCGGCGGTGGCCATCGATACGCGATGCTGCTCGCGGGTGCGAGTGCCGGCGATGTCGAGACGACCAGGGACTCCGACTACATCGTCGACGATCCGGTTGGTGAGTTCTGGTGCTACGAAACCATGCTGCGCGAGTCCGCAGCGGCCGCTGACCTCAGCGCTGCCGTGGATCATCGGGCCGGGCAGCGCTCGGGTGACGACCTGCTGATCATGCGCGCCATGGATCTCGCGCTGCACACCCACGACCTCTGCGTCGGTATCGGAATCAGGTGGGAGCCGTCGGACGATCTCGTCGAGTACCTTCTCAGCGACGCGTCGCCTCTCATTGAAGAACTCAGGGGCTTGGGCCTTTTCGGCGCTGCTCTCGAGTGCGCCGACACCGACTCGGCGAGCGCGGCCGATCGGCTCCTGGCGTTTTCCGGACGGGCACGATGACCTCGGGGAGCAGATCATGAGTCGCCTGCTGATCATCCATCACACGCCGTCGCCGCATTGCCAGGCGATGTTCGAGGCGGTGGTGTCCGGCGCGACCGACCCCGAGATCGAGGGGGTCGACGTCGTGCGCCGGGCCGCGCTGTCGGTATCGACGAGCGACTTCCTCGACGCCGACGGCTACGTCCTTGGCAGCCCGGCGAACCTCGGGTCGATCTCGGGCGCACTCAAGCACGCCTTCGACTGCTCCTACTACCAGATCCTCGACTCGACGCGCGGTCGCCCGTTCGGCCTCTACCTTCACGGCAACGAGGGAACGGAAGGCGCGGTGAACGCTGTCGACCGGATCACCGCGGGGCTTGGTTGGGAGAAGGCCGCGGAGTACGTGATCGCGTCGAACAAGCCGGACAAGGCGGTCCTCGAGGCGTGCTGGGAGTTGGGCGCGACCGTGGCCGCGGGTCTCTCGGACTAGGCTCCCCGGGCAGATCGACATCACAGACGCGGCTCGAATTGGCAAACGCGGCCGGTACACCAGCCGCGTCTGCCGACTCGAGCCGCGTGTGGAACGTCGAGTTTCGACAAGCGGCACCACCGCCCAGTTTGTGCCGACT
This sequence comes from Gordonia sputi NBRC 100414, assembly GCF_000248055.1. Classification (GTDB taxonomy): domain Bacteria; phylum Actinomycetota; class Actinomycetes; order Mycobacteriales; family Mycobacteriaceae; genus Gordonia; species Gordonia sputi. The sequence goes on from NZ_BAFC01000046.1 coordinate 30,169, forward strand.
TTGCCGTGATCTACGACGAATCTGCGCAACTGCTGGAAGACTTGCGCAGTCAATCGTCGGTGAGTGCGGAGGGCGTCAATCGTGAGAGGTTCAGGCTCGTCGTGGCAGGCAGTGGCTTCGTGGCAGGCAGTGGCTTCGTGACGGGAGTACCGGCGTGATCGCCACCGCCGTTGGAGATGTGTTGCCGATCGCGGTGACGGTCGCGATCAGTCCGGTCGCGATCATCTCGGGTGTCGTGCTCCTGTTGTCCGAACACGGCCGCGCCAAAGCGGTTCTCTTTGCTGTGGGGTGGATCATCAGTCTGCTCGTCGTGACGGGCATCGCGGTCGCGGTGACGGACGTGGCAGAAGAGGATTCACCCGCCGCCACGGATGACGGAGTCAAGATCTTCACCCTGATTCTCGGGGTGATCTTCCTTGGACTCGCAGTGGTTGCCTGGCGAAAGCGACCCGCACCAGGTGAGCCGGCGAGCGAAGCGAAACTGCTGGCCAGGGTGACGGCGATGTCGGGGCTGTCGGTGTTGGGGCTCGGACTCATCGAGGCGGTGGCAATCGTGAAGAACGTGCCACTCAGTTTCGGCGCGGGGGCGCGCATAGCCGAGGACACCGGGAACCGGTCAGAGGCGTGGATAGTGCTGGTGATCTTTGTCCTCATCGCCAGTCTCGGCATCCTGCTTCCGCTGCTCATTGCGATAGTGGGAGGTCACCGGCTCGATCCGGCGCTGAACAACTTCAGGGAGTGGCTCGAGGCAAACATCTCGCCGATCACCATCATTACGTGTCTCGTCGTCGGCGTGTACTTCATCGGCAAAGGTCTCGCAGTGTTCTCATGAGGGCGGTTCTCACGAGGGCTGGTCATTCCGCGGACTGGTCATTCCGTGGGTTGCGCTTCGTCGACGGTGTCGGTCAGTTCGGCGATGATCTGCGCCTGCCGGACCAGGAACAAACGTTCGTCGAGCTTCTTGCGACGCATCCAGGTGGTGACCTCGGTATTGCACTTGCTGGCGTTGCACGAGCGGCAGCACGGCACCACGTTGCTCAGGGTGTAGCGACCACCACGGGAGATCGCCAACATGCAATCGCGTTGTAGCGCAACACCATCGGCGTGGCAGTACGCGCATCCGCCCCACGCCTCCTGAAGTGCTTCCCACTGGAGTGGAGTCAGGTCGTGTGACTTCGACGCGACTCGTGACCTGCGACGTCGTGCGTAGCGGTTGGCGCGGGTACGCGGGCGGGGAGGCACGCGTCGAGCCTAGTCTGTTGTCACCACACATCACACGAGCCACACGCAACCCACAAGGGGTGTCGCAGGGGCAGGGGGCAGGTGCGGCGGCCCTAGACTGGCAGTCGTGAGTACGGCCATCCGCGACCTCAGCTCGACAGAGACGATTCCGACGCCATATGAAGACCTGCTGCGTCTGGTGATGGACACCGGCACGCCCAAGGCCGATCGCACCGGGACCGGAACGCGCAGTCTGTTCGGGCATCAGCTCCGCTACGACCTCGCTCAGGGTTTCCCACTGATCACCACCAAGAAGGTGCATCTGAAGTCGATCATCTACGAATTGCTGTGGTTTCTGCGCGGCGACTCGAACGTGCGATGGCTTCAGGACAGGGGCGTGACGATCTGGGACGAGTGGGCCGACGAGAACGGCGAACTCGGCCCTGTCTACGGCGTCCAATGGAGAAGCTGGCCGACGCCGTCGGGCGAGCACATCGACCAGATTTCCGCGGCGCTCGAGATGCTCAAGACCAATCCCGACTCGCGACGCAACATCGTGTCCGCGTGGAACGTGGGGGAGATCCCTCAGATGGCGCTACCGCCGTGTCACGCGTTCTTCCAGTTCTATGTGGCCGACGGCAAGCTGTCGTGTCAGCTCTATCAGCGCAGTGCTGATCTGTTCCTCGGAGTGCCGTTCAACATCGCGTCGTACGCGTTGCTCACGCACATGATGGCGCAGCAAGCTGGTCTCGACGTCGGGGAGTTCGTCTGGACCGGCGGCGACTGCCACATCTACGACAACCACGTCGACCAGGTCAACCGGCAACTCTCGCGTGAGCCGTATCCGTATCCGACGCTTCGGCTGACTCCGCGCGAGTCGATCTTCGACTACGAGTTCGACGACGTCGAGATCGTCGACTATCAGTCACACCCAGGCATCAAGGCGCCGGTCGCGGTCTGATTCGAGAAGTCTCCGTTCGTGTCCTCCGAACGGAGGGTTTCTTGCGGCCTGATTTTCAGTACCGATGGTATCGAAGTGTGATGTGTGTTACATCATGACGTGCCGAGCGGAGATCTGATGGGCCTAACCGCACTCTGCCGGTCTCGTTGATCGGGCGCACCGTGCGACCAACGGGCTGACTATCGAAGTCGGGTCGGGAGCGGTAGGCCCGATCGGTTGGTAACTACATATGGGATCGATTCTGCGTGTCTGCGCCGCGATGGCGTCGGCGATCGGTGGCGTCATCGGAGCTGTCTGGGCGGCTGCCGCCATGACGGTGGCGAACGCGGCGACCGTCACGGCACTCATCATGGGTGGTACCTGGAATCCGTTGGTGGACTTCGGTCCTCAAGCGCAAACCGACGAGTTCGTCGACACCTATCTCAATCTCATCGCGTCGAACTACCTCGCGCAGGCCAGTGGTGTGAACGCGGCCGACCTCAACAAGGTCGCCGTGTACACGCCGGAGGAGTTCGCGCCGTTCACCGCGGGCGACCTGAGTTTCGATCGTTCGGTCGCGCTCGGAGTGGCGAATCTGAGCGCCTGCATATCGGGAGCCACTGCGTGTCCGCGCAATCTCTCGTTCGGCACGCCCGCAGCGGGCGATCAGCTCGTCGTGTTCGGATACTCGCAGAGCACCAGGATCGCGGCGATCACCAAGCGATCGCTGATCGACTACTACTCGAGCGTCGGCTGGGCGTCGGCCCCCGACGTCTCTTTCGTTCTGGCCGCGGACGTGAACAGGCCCAACGGGGGAATCCTCGCGAGGTTCGCTGGATTGTCGATTCCGTTCCTCGGCATCAGCATGGACGGCGCGGCGCCGACAAACAGTTGCGTCGACGGCCAATGCTATTTCCGCACAACCGATATCAGCTTCCAGTACGACGGCTTCTCGGACTTCCCGTCACACCCTCTCAACGTGATCGCCGACCTGAACGCGGTTCTCGGCATCGCCTATCAGCACGGCCTCTATCCATTTGAATCACCGTTGGGCGCACCGGGAACCGTCGATCAGGGCGAGTACGGCGACACGCACTATTACATGATCCCGGCAGAGGTCCTGCCGATCCTCGTTCCACTGGTGGGCGTGCTACCCGCGACGTGGATCACCGCACTGGACATGCCACTGCGGACCATCATCGAGATGGGCTACAACCGAGAGCTCAGCCCCGGGGAACCGCTTGCGGCGCAGTGGTTCCGGTTCTCTCCGGTGCGTGACGCCATCACCGTCGCGATCGCGCTTGCGACAGGGATCGACGACGCCGTCGCGCAGAAGACCGGAGATCCGTCCAACCGGCCACTGGGCACCACCGCGATCAGCGGACCGTTCGGGGTGCCGGAGTTCAGCTTCCGTGACTGGTTCGACGCCGCGCATCCCGGCAGTTCAGCGGGTTCGTCGCTCAGTTCGAGCGTCGAGGTCTCAGCGGCTCCTGTCGCCGCTGACACACCGACGGCTCCCGCCGTGGCCGGAGCGCGATCCGCGGTGGTGAACGATCCGATCTCGACGCCGTCCGGTCAGCGCGGAACAGATGCGATGGCGCCGCAGGGCGTCGAATCCGGCGGGGCGTCGGCGAATGCGACACCACCGACTGATCAGTCGGATTCGGACCCATCCGCAGCTTCGACGACGCCCCCGCAGGTGACGAAGCCCAATGCCCAACCGCAGGTGCACCCGGAGGGCGAAGCGAAACGCCCCGCGACGGTAGGTGACCCGGCAGGCGGTGGCAGTCGACCGGGCGACGACGCGCCGGGTGCCGCCGCCACGGGAACGACACAGTCTGGTGGTGTCACGGATGCCGGGAACAGTGCAGGACAGGATGATTCGACGAAGGGTGACCGGGAAGGGTCCGCGCTGGGAGAGCCTGTCGGACCCCGGCGGTAGTCTCTGTCCATGGCCACTGGCATCACACTCATCTGGGCGCAGGATCGTGTCGGCGCCATCGGGCGTCAGAACACGATCCCGTGGCGCGTCCCCGAGGACATGCGCCGGTTCCGCGAACTGACAGGCACCGACCCGGTCGTGATGGGACGAAAGACGTGGGAGTCGCTGCCCGAGCGATTCCGCCCGCTGCCGGAACGTCGCAACGTCGTGGTCACCCGGAACACTGACTACGTCGCGCCAGGGGCAGAGATCGCTGGCTCGCTGCGCGAAGCGCTGGATCGGATCGTCGGCGCCGTCACGGTGATGGGTGGCGGCGCGATCTACGAGGCCGCGATGGAACACGCCACGCGCTTGCACGTCACCGAGATCGATCTGCTCGTCGAGGGAGCCGACGCGTTTGCGCCCGAGATCGACCCATACGGATGGGAGGTCGCGCAGGCCACGTCGTGGGAGACGTCGTCTGGCGGGCTTCGCTATCGCTTCGTCGACTACTCGCGTCACCGCACGGCGTCGGATGTGCGTCGAGGAGCTTGATCATCTCCGCGATGGCACCTCCCGAGCTCTCGGCCGCGCAGGCGGCCCGAATCGCCCTCACCGCACAGGGATTCGGTCCTCGACCTTCCGCGGGAACCGTCACGCGCAGACAGGTCTCGCGGATCGTCGAACGCACGCGACTGATCCAGATGGATTCGGTGAACATCGCGGTGCGAGCGCACTATCTGCCGTTGTTCTCGCGGCTCGGCTCCTACGACCGAACCCTGCTCGACCGCGCCGCGTGGCATCCCGGGCGGGCCACTCGGATGCTCGTCGAATATTGGGCGCACGAGGCCGCACTGATCCCGGTCGACGACTGGCCGTTGTTCGGCTGGCGGATGGAGGAGTATCGGGACGGACGGTATCTCCACACGCGAGAACTCATGCGCGACAACCGGGTTCTCGCGGCGGACATTCGGGCGCTCATCGGCGAGATCGGGCCGTCGACGCCGCGTCTGATCGAGAGTCATCTCGGGATCGAGCGCGAACCCAGCGCACCCGGCGGCTGGTGGAACCGCGGCGATGTGAAGCATCTGTGTGAGGCGATGTTCGCCTCCGGTGAGTTGTCGGCTGTGCGAGACGCGAACTTCGGACGCCACTACGACCTCACCGAGCGCGTCGTCGGCGAGGTCGCGCAGCGTCGCATCGACAGGGTCGATGCGCACAGGCAGTTGGTGACGAATGCTGCTGCGGCGCTTGGCGTCGCGACAGTCGCCGACCTCGCCGACTACTACCGGCTCAAGCCTGCCGAGGTTCGCGATGTCGTCGCTGAGTTGGTGGAAGACGCAGCGCTGCAACAGGTGTCGGTGCGTGGCTGGAAAGACGCCGCGTTTATGCACGCCGACACCGTGATTCCGCGTCGCATCGCCGCTGCGGACGGGCGGTCGACGCTGCTCTCGCCCTTTGATCCGCTGGTCTTCTTTCGTCCGCGCGCCGAACGGCTCTTCGGTTTCCGGTATCGCATCGAGATCTACGTCCCCGAGCACAAGCGCGTACACGGCTACTACGTGCATCCCTATCTACTCGGCGACGAGATCGTCGCCCGCGTCGATCTCAAGGCCGACCGCGCCGCGGGTGTGCTTCGGGTGCCTGCGGCTCACCTCGAGGAGGGGCGTGACGCAGGCATGGTCGCCGAGCGTCTCGCGACCGACCTCGCGACGACCGCGCAGTGGCTCGGACTCGACGGCGTCGAGGTCGGTTCCCGTGGCGATCTGGCTGCCACGTTGGCTCATGCCACCGTCGGGGCTTCGGCATGACATGCTGTTTCCGGCTTTGAGTCAATCCAGCAGGCATTCACCACATCGAAGAGTTCACGAGAGGTACCGATGACGGTCACGCACGACGGGCGCACCTACCAACTGGTCATGTTCGACCTCGACGACACCCTGGCACCGTCGAAGAGCCCCATGGACGACTCCATGGTCGAGGTCTTCGGCCGACTACTCGACCGCAGCATAGCGTGCATCATCTCGGGCGGTAATTTCGATCAGTTCCAGGTGCAGGTGCTCGACCGACTCGGCGACGACGTGAATCGTGCGAACCTGCATCTGATGCCCACGAACGGCACGCAGTACGTGCGGTGGGACGGCTCCGAATGGAAGACCGTGTACGCCGAGTACCTCACCGACGACGAGAAGCAGCGCACCCTGACGACGCTCGAGACCGGCGCGAAAGAACTCGGCCTGTGGGAAACCGAGACGTGGGGGCCGGTACTGGAGGATCGGGGCAGCCAGATCACGTTCAGCGCGTTGGGGCAGGCTGCTCCCGTCGACGCGAAGAAGGCATGGGATCCCGACGGCCGTAAGAAGGAGTCGCTGCGCGCGTACGCGGCCGAACGTCTTCCCGACCTCGAGGTCCGCAGCGGCGGATCGACGTCTGTGGACGTGACCCGCAAGGGCATCGACAAGTCCTACGGTGCGCGCCGACTGATGGAGATCCTCGACCTCACCGTCGACGACATCCTCTTCTACGGTGACCGGCTCGACGAGGGCGGCAACGACCGGCCGGTGATGGAGCTGGGCATCACGTCGATCAGCGTGACCGACTGGCATGACACGCTCGCCAAGCTCACCGCGCTCCTCGACGAGTGAGCAGAGTCGGCGTGCTCACCGTTCGGTGACGTGTGGCCGATGCTCGGCGAACCCGACGATCTCCTCGATCTGCGTGGCCAGCGACACGAGTAGCAACTCGCTGTTCGCCGGTCCGACAAGCTGAGCGCTCTGCGGCAGGCCCGACCGATCCACTCCGATGGGTACGGCCGCCGCAGGGTTGCCCAGTACGTTCCAGGCTGCCGTGTACGACGCGGTCTCCCCGGCTGCGCGCAGAAGGCCCACGAAACCGCGTCGGTCGAGCTGTCCGGCCTTGACGGCCGTGGTGAGGGTGGTCGGCGTCAGCAGGACGTCGTAGTCGTCGAAGATCTGTGCAAGGAGCGTCTCGGCGATCCGCTCCGCACGTCGTTCTGCCCACCCGGCGCCCGCGTGGAGGACACGTCCGACGCGGGCGATGCGTCGAGTGTTGCGCTCGAGCCTGTCCGGATGTTCCACGCGCGCAGCCTCTTCGGAGACGCCCGACGCGGTTTGCACCAAGAAGACCCCCGACAGCAGTGGGTAGTCGGGATCGGATTCGACGACGTCGTGGCCGGCCTCGCGCAGGCGGTCGGCCAGCGCGCGTATCGCGGCGGCCGACTCATCGTCGACCATGCCCGCCCGCATCGGATTGCGAAACGACAGTCGGATTCGCAGGCGGCCGGGCGGCGTGGCCGCGGCGTCGACGAAGGAGCCGGGGAGCGCGGCGGCATGAAACCTGTCGGTCGACGTCGCGCCGGAGATCACGTCGTAGATGAGTGCGCTGTCGGCGACGGTGCGGGTCAACGGACCCAGGGTGCCCAGGGCTCGCCACAGGTCGGGGTTGGGTGCCGTACTGACCCGCCCTCGCTGCGGTTTGAGTCCGAACAGACCGCACCAGCTCGAAGGGAGACGGATCGACCCACCGCCGTCGCCGCCGATCCCTGCGGCCACCATCCCCGACGCGACCGCTGCCGCGGTGCCTCCGCTCGAGCCGGCGGGGGATCGGTCGAGGTCCCACGGGTTCCGTGTCCAGCCGTGCGCCGCCGTTTCGGTGAAGGGCCAGATGCCGAATTCGGGCATCCGTGTCTTGCCGATGATCACAGCGCCCGCATCGCGCAGACGCGTGACCACCTCCGAATCGGCCCGTGCCGGCGTCGTCACCGACGCCCCACCAAATGCCGTGGGCACACCGCGCACGTCGTTCTCGTCCTTGATCGCGATCGGTACCCCGTGCAGCGGGCCGGCAGGGGCGCCGTCGCGTAGTGCGGCGTCGAGTCGATCGGCTTCGGCTCGCGCCTCGTCGTGCAGGACGGTGGAGAACGCGTTGAGCGTGGGGTCGAGGCGAGCGATCTCGGCCAAGCTGTGCTCGACGAGTTCGCGAGAGGTGACCTGGCCGTCGACGACCCAGGAGCGCTGGCTGTGAACAGAACTGAAGTGCAGATCGGGCATGCCACCCATCGTCCCCCGTCGGGCACCGGGGCGGGTGCTGAAACTCCGCAGGTGTTGCCGAGAGCTCCCTCGGACGACGGGGTGCTCGGGTCGTGAAGGTCGCGCTGATGGACAATCATGGATGCCCACTAGGTGAGAGGAGGCGGCATGTCGGACATGGTCCCGTTGAAGGTGCAGATGGTCGCCGCGACCACGTTCAACCCGCCCGAGGACGTCCCGTGGAGCACCGACGCCGACGGCGGCGAGGCGCTCGTCGAGTTCGCGGGCCGCGCTTGCTATCAGAGCTGGGACAAGCCCAATCCCCGAACCGCGACGAACGCCGGTTACCTGCGGCACATCCTCGAGGTCGGTCACCTGTCGCTACTCGAGCACGCGAACGTGACCTTCTACATCACCGGGATCTCGCGGTCGTGCACGCACGAACTGATTCGGCATCGTCACTTCTCGTACTCGCAGCTCTCGCAGCGGTTCGTCCCCGAACACGACTCGAACGTGGTCGCACCACCGGCAATCGAGGGCGACGCGCACCTCGAGGCGTTGTTCGCCGAAGCCACCGACGCGAGTCGCAAGGCGTACGGCGAACTACTCGACGCCCTGGAGGCGAAATTCGCTGACGTGCCCAACGCGATCCTGCGCCGCAAGCAGGCACGGCAAGCCGCGCGGTCGGTGCTGCCCAACGCGACCGAAACCAAGATCGTCGTCACCGGCAACTACCGCGCGTGGCGACACTTCGTCGGCATGCGCGCCACCGAACACGCCGACGTCGAGATCCGCCAGCTCGCCGTCGAATGCCTGCGTCAACTCATGGATGTCGCGCCGACCGTGTTCGGCGACTTCGAGATCGGCACGCTCGCCGACGGCACCGAGGTCGCCACATCGCCGTTCGTGCTCGAAGGCTGAGCAGCGGGACCCGCGTGGAGTTGTGCGGGGCTTAATCGGCGTGGCCCGCTCGCTCACGCTCCCGGCGCCACGGCGCTGATGTGGCCCGCTCGCTCCCGCTCCCGGCGCCACGGTAGCCTTGACCACCATGAACGCAGGAGCGCAGCAGCTGCACACGCACCCCTTCGGGACCAACGTGGTGGCAATGGTGACCCCCTTCCGCGCCGACGGCTCGCTCGATCTCGACAAGGCCGCTGAACTGGCAGATCACTTGGTGTCCAAGGGATGCGACGGACTCGTCGTCTCCGGGACGACCGGCGAGTCTCCGACAACCACGCCGCAGGAGAAGCTCGACCTGCTGCGCGTCGTACTCTCGGCAGTCGGCGACCGCGCCCGCATCACGCAGGGCGCGGGAAGCTACGACACCGCGGAGAGCATCCGATTCGCGCAGGCCTCCGAGCAGGCCGGTGCGCACGCGCTTCTCGTCGTCACCCCCTACTACTCCAAGCCGCCGCAGGCAGGGTTGCTGGCACACTTCCGGGCCGTCGCCGATTCGACGTCGCTTCCGGTCCTGCTCTACGACATTCCGCCGCGCTCTGTGGTCCCGATCGCCAACGAGACACTCATCGCGCTCGCCGAGCACCCGCGCATCAAGGGCGTCAAGGACGCCAAGGGAGATCTGCACTCGGCGGCAGGCATCATCGCCACGACCGGCCTCGAGTACCTCTCCGGCGAGGACGCACTGAACCTGCCGTGGCTCTCGGTGGGGGCGACCGGATTTGTCAGCGTGATCGGACACCTCGTGCCTGATCGCCTGCGAGACATGCAGATCGCCGTCGAGAAGGGCGATCTCGTCGCAGCACGCGCGATCAACACGTCGATCCTGCCGCTGGTCAATGCGATGGGTCGCCTCGGTGGGGTGACCATGGTCAAGGCGTCGCTACGTGTTCTGGGCTTCGACGTCGGAGATCCGCGTTTGCCGCAGGTGCCCGCGACGGGCCCGCAGATCGAAGCGCTGATCACCGACCTGCGTGCGGCGGGGGTGCTCGCCTGATGGCAACCCAACGTCGACGCAGCGCCTCACGCCAAGCGGGACCTCCCACGCCTGCCGCCGAACGTCCGGTGCAGGCACCCGAGCAGAAGCAGGCACCAGCCCAGGAAGTTCCTGCCAAGCAAGCGCCTGCCCAGCAAACTCCCGCGCAGGAAGCTCCTGCCCAGCAAGCCGCCCGGCGTGAGACCCGCGGGCAGGATGCGCCCGCGCAGAAGCAAGCCCCGGCGCAGCAGGGTTCCAAGCCGTCCGGCGAACAGAACCAGGGGCGCGGTCGGCGTCGCGGCAGGCACGAGCGTCGTGACGATGCACAAGCCTCGGGTGGCGGCAAGCAGTCGGGGGCTCAAGGACAGGCCGGTCGTCGTGAGTCGATCCCCGTAGACCCGGCGGTCGACCGGCTCGGTACCCCGCGCAAGCTGCCACGTGGCGGACTCCGTGTGGTCGCGCTGGGCGGGATCGGCGAAATCGGCCGCAACATGACTGTTTTCGAGTACAACGGGCGGCTGCTGGTCGTCGACGCGGGAGTCCTGTTCCCCGAGGACGCGCAGCCCGGCGTCGACCTCATCCTCCCCGATTTTCGCTATATCGAGGATCGCATCGACGACGTCGAGGCGGTCGTCCTCACCCACGGGCATGAGGATCACATCGGCGCAGTACCGTTCCTGCTGCGTTTGCGGAGCGATATCCCGGTCGTCGGCGCGAAATTCACTCTCGCGCTCGTCGACGCGAAGTGCAAGGAACATCGCCTGCGGCCCAAGCTCGTCGAGGTGCGTGAGGGTGATCGGCTCGATTACGGGCCGTTCGACCTCGAGTTCTTCGCGGTCAACCACTCGATCCCGGATGCGCTCGCGGTGGCGATTCGCACGCCCGCGGGTCTGGTGTTGCACACCGGCGACATCAAGCTCGACCAGCTCCCACTCGACAACCGCCTCACCGACCTCGCAGGCTTCAGTCGTCTCGGCGACGAGGGCGTCGACCTCTTCCTGGTCGACTCCACGAACGCCGAGGTCCCCGGGTTCGTGACGCCGGAACGCGAGATCGGCTCGGTTCTCGACCAGGTCATCGGCAAGGCCAAGCAGCGCGTGATCGTCGCATCGTTCGCCAGCCACGTGCACCGCATCCAACAGATCATCGACGTCGCGCACGCCCACAACAGGCGCGTGACCTTCGTCGGGCGGTCCATGGTGCGCAACATGCAGATCGCCCAGGATCTGGGATACCTGCACGTGCCCGACGGCGTCGTCGTCGACATGGATACCGCCGCGACGCTCCCGGATCACCGGCTGGTGCTGATCTCCACCGGTTCGCAGGGCGAGCCGCTCTCGGCGTTGTCGCGGATGGCTCGTGGCGAACATCGTCAGATCAACATCCGCGCCGACGACCTCGTCGTGCTGGCATCGTCGTTGATCCCGGGCAACGAGAACTCGGTGTTCGCCGTCGTCAACGGGCTCGCCAAGCGAGGCGCGACCGTGATCACGCAGCAGAACGCCAAGGTCCACGTCTCCGGACATGCCTCGGCCGGCGAGCTGCTCTACCTCTACAACGCCGTGCGGCCCACCAACGCCATGCCGGTGCACGGGGAATGGCGTCATCTACGCGCCAACGCGGCTCTCGCGGTGGCGACAGGTGTGCACCCCGATCGCGTGATGCTCGCCGAGGACGGCGTCGTCGTCGACCTCGTCGACGGTAAGGCGCAGATCGTGGGACGGGTGCCCGTCGGCCACGTCTACGTCGACGGCCTGTCGGTTGGCGACGTGGGGGAGTCGACGCTGTCCGAACGTCTCGTCCTCGGGGAGGGCGGGTTCATCGCGATCACGGTCGCGATCGACGCCACCACCGGTCGTGCTGTCAGTCCGCCCGAGGTCGCCGGACGCGGCTTCTCCGACGATCCGGAAGCGCTCAAAGAGGCTGCGAACCTGGTCGACCAGGCGCTCGATTCGCTTGCGGCAGAAGGGGTTACCGACGCGCATCGGATCGCCCAGACGATTCGACGGGTGGTCGGACGATGGGTTGCCGACACGTATCGTCGACGCCCGATGATCGTGCCGACGGTGCTCGCGGTCGGTTCGTAACGGGCTGTGGTTGGTCTCACGTCTCGACGTGAGGCGCCAGTCGATATGCTCACTGCGGCCCGCGGTTTCGCGGGTGGGCGACGGGGCGCGGTGTCTCGTTGTGCGGTGACATGACGCCCCGAAAGGCCAGCCCCGAAGTGACTTCGAATACGTGTAGCGATGCCCGGTCTCGTGCCACAGCCGCAGCCAGAAAAATCACGATCGCCGCGACCGTGCTGAGCACCACGCTGATCCCACTCGGGGTTGCGACAGCAGCGCAGGCGCACGCCGCTCCCGCCGCGATCACCGCGCACGCCGCTCCCGCGCCGCTGGCCATCTCGGTGCCCGGTGTCCGGAACGCCCGCACCTTTGCCAATTACACGACGATCAGCGGAATGCGCATCTCCGACAAGGTGATTCGCAGCGCCAATCTTGCTTCCCTCACTCCCGCAGGCGTCGGTGTGCTCGAGCGACACCAACTGCGCTCGATCATCGATCTGCGCACTCAGCTCGAGTCCACTGTGCAGCCCGACAAAGCGGTTCCCGGTGCCACGCGCCACAATTTCGACGTCCTCGGTGCGGTCCCGGTGTCGTACCTCGTCGATCTGCCGAGCGCCTACCGCGCCTTCGTGACCGATTCGCACGCGCGCGAGGCATTCCGCGCGTCGCTGCTCGACATCAAGAACACCGTCGGCGCAGGCGGATCGGTGCTGTTCCATTGCAGCGCGGGCAAGGATCGTACGGGGTGGCTCGCGGCGGTCCTGCTCACCGTTCTCGGTGTCGATCGGCAGGTCGTCGACGCCGACTTCCTCGCCAGCAACACATTCCGCCACGCATCGCCCAACGATCCGCTCAACGGCGTGAACATCGGCCTGCTGAACACCGCGTTTGCTGCCGCAGACAAGACCTACGGCAGCTTCGAGAACTACGTCCACAAGGGACTGCGGCTTTCCGATTCGGATATCGCGGGACTGAAGAAGGCATTGCTGCTGCCATCGATCTGAATCGCGACGCCGTCCGGCCTGGCTAGGGTGGAGTGGTGACACTTGCACAGTCGGAACGGGCGGCGTTGGCCGCGACGCTGCGGACCGTCGGACCAGACGCGCCCACGCTGTGTGGCGACTGGGATACCCGCGACCTCGCGGCACACCTGGTGATCCGCGAGCGTCGGCCCGACGCAGCGCTCGGAATCGTCGTCAGTCCGTTGGCCGGGCACACCGAGAAGGTCCAGGCGCACACCGCTGCCCAGCCGTGGCCCGACCTCGTCGAGGAGGTCGCCGACGGTCCGCCGTGGTATTCGATGTTCCGCCTTGTCGACAGGTGGGCCAATCTCGCTGAGATGTTCATCCACCACGAGGACGTGTTGCGCGGTGGCGCTGATCCGGACGGACCGTGGACTCCCCGCGAGCTGAGTGCTGACATGACGCAGGCACTGCGTACCCCGCTGAAGGGTATGGGGAAGCTCACGCTGCGGTCGATGCCTGCCCAGGTCACGCTCGCGACACCGGACGGCGAGAACCTGCTGGTCGTGGGGTCAGGTGAACCGGTTATGGCCACCGGGACCGTCGGCGAATTACTTTTGTTCGCCTACGGCCGTGCGCCCGTCGCGATCACCTGGTCTGGCGACCCCGACGCGATCGCGGCGGTCTTGGCAACCACCCGCTCCGTATGAACTTCCCAGTATGAATTTCCCAGTGTGAATCTCCCCGTCTGAATCCCGCTGATTCTTCCGTTGAGCTGCGCGTTCGTACGTCGGCGTCGTAGCGCGTGATCCGGGCAACGGTTACGAATTCGACACACAGTCGTGTTGCCTGTGTTGTGCATGTGACTCAGGTGATGGGTGACCACTAGTCTGTCCGTATGGCTTCGAAGGCAGGCACGAGTTCGGCCGCGGCCGCGTCACGCGCAAGCGGTGGACAGCGCGCAGCGGCGGGACGGGGTGCAACGGGGGGACGGACAGGCCGTCAGCAGAGCACGGGCGGGCGGCGACAGACTGCGTCGTCGGGAAGTAGGTCGTCGGGAAGTCGCTCGTCAGGATCGCGCGCCAGCACCACCGGGCGTACACGCACAGCGTCGTCGACGTCGGCGCGCAAGCAGGGTTCGGGACGCAAGCAGACTTCGGGCAGTCAACAGCAGGTCCGCAAGCAGCAGTCCGCCGACATCAGTCGACGCTCCGCAGGCCCTGTGGTCGGTAGGGGAGTCGGCCGTGGTCTCGGCGGTGCGTGGTCGCTGCTCGCGAGGGGGGTCGGTTCGGTCGCACGGGCGGGCACCGGGCACTCCACGACAGCGCCGGTTGTCGACGGGGATTTCGCAGACGGGGATTTCACAGACGGGGACTTCAGGGATGGGGACTTCAGAGACGGGGATGTCACCGACGACGGCTATCTGACCTCCGATGACGTCTCCGGTTTCGAGGGCCGTCGCGACCGGCACCCATCCGGTGCGCAGGGACATTCGCATCGGCGCGACGGGACGGGGCTGGCGTTGCTCGCCCTGGCACTGCTCGTCTCTGTCGGAGTGTGGCTCGGGGCGGCCGGTCCGGTCGGCGCGTTCATCGATGCTCTGGTGCGGGCCGTCGTCGGTACCGCTGCACTGTTGGTACCGGTCGCCCTCGTCGCAGGCGCGATCGTGCTGATGCGGCGGGGTCCAAACCCCGAGAAGCGCGCGCGGTACATCGGCGGCACATTGCTCATCGTGTTGCCGCTGCTGGGTCTGATGCACCTGGTGGCCGGGGCGCCCGAGGACCTTCCCGGCCGGTCACATGCGGGCGGATTCGTCGGATACGTGGTCGGAACGCCGCTCACCGCGGGTGTCACGGCGTGGGTGTCGGTGCCGATCCTGGTGCTGTGCATCGCTTTCGGTGTCCTGATTCTCTCCGGCCGCACGATCCGCGAGGTCGTCGACGCTGCCGCGGGCTGGCTCGGACTGGGCGGCGGGCGCATCGACGACGATCTCCCGTGGGACGACGACGCAGAGTACGGCGACGCCGAGTACGAGGACGATGCGGCCTATGACGATGACGCCGTCGATGCTGACGACGACTTCGCCACCGGCGGATGGTCTCGTTCGGCATCGGGTCTCCGGTCCGACGACCCGTACGAGAACTACCCGCCCGACGACGATTCGACGGTGCGTCCGCGGCGGCGCACTGCGCGCTCGGATCGGCGTAGCGCACCCATCGCGGTGCCGACACCGACCGTCGACGTGGCAGACGTCCCGACCGACAACTTCGACGACATGCTGACCGAACCCGTCGTCGACGAGGTCACCGAGCAGATCGCGCGGCCGGCTACCGGGACGACCCGCAAGCGCGCAGGCGAGGGTGCCAAGTCGCGCAGTCGCGAGACGTCTGCGCCCACACGGCCCGCAGCATCGGAGCCTGCCGTCGACACCGCCGTCGACTCGGATGCCCTTGTGCTCGCCGATGTCGAAGGCGACTACCGCCTGCCGCCGGCCACGTTGCTCGTCGACGGTGACCCGCCCAAGCGCGGTAGCCAGACCAACGACGACATGATCGATCGCATCACCGGGGTGCTCGAGCAGTTCAAGATCGACGCGGCGGTCACCGGGTACACCCGCGGACCGACCGTCACGCGATACGAGGTGGAGCTCGGTCCCGGTGTGAAGGTTGAGAAGATCACCGCGCTGCAGCGCAACATCGCCTACGCGGTGGCCACCGACAACGTTCGGTTGCTCGCACCTATCCCGGGTAAATCCGCGGTCGGTATCGAGGTGCCCAACTCCGATCGGGAGATGGTGCGCCTGGCAGACGTCCTCAAGGCGCCGTCGACCCGCAAGGACTCGCATCCGCTGGTGATCGGCCTGGGTAAGGACATCGAGGGCGATTTCGTGAGCGCCAACCTCGCGAAGATGCCGCATCTGCTGGTCGCTGGTTCGACGGGTTCGGGTAAGTCGAGCTTCGTGAACTCGATGCTCGTGTCGCTGCTGACGCGCGCGACGCCGGAGCAGGTGCGGATGATCCTCATCGACCCGAAGATGGTGGAACTCACGCCGTACGAGGGCATTCCGCACCTGATCACGCCGATCATCACGCAGCCCAAGAAGGCTGCTGCTGCGCTCGCGTGGCTCGTCGAGGAGATGGAGCAGCGCTATCAGGACATGAAGGCGTCGCGGGTGCGCCACATCGACGACTTCAACAGCAAGGTGGCCTCGGGGGAGATCACGACGCCTCTCGGTTCCGAACGCGTCTACAAGCCGTATCCGTACATCCTTGCCATCGTCGACGAGCTCGCCGACCTGATGATGACCGCCCCACGCGACGTCGAGGATGCGATCGTCCGCATCACACAGAAGGCACGTGCTGCCGGTATCCACCTCGTGTTGGCGACCCAGCGACCCTCCGTCGACGTCGTCACCGGTCTGATCAAGACCAACGTGCCGTCGCGATTGGCGTTCGCGACGTCGTCGTTGACCGACTCCCGCGTCATCCTCGATCAGCCCGGCGCCGAGAAGCTCATCGGCATGGGCGACGGACTGTTCCTTCCGATGGGCGCGAACAAGCCTGTCCGTATGCAGGGAGCGTTCATCACCGACGAGGAGATCGCGGCCGTCGTCGACTATGCACGTGAGCAGGCCGATCCCGAGTACACCGAGGGCGTGACGACAGCCAAGGCCGGCGATAAGAAGGACATCGACGGCGATATCGGCAACGATCTCGACGATCTGCTGCAGGCCATCGAACTCGTCGTGTCGAGCCAGTTCGGCTCGACGTCGATGTTGCAGCGCAAGCTGCGCGTCGGGTTCGCCAAGGCAGGGCGACTGATGGACCTCATGGAGACGCGTGGTGTCGTGGGTCCGAGCGAGGGGTCGAAGGCGCGCGAGGTGCTCGTGAAACCGGACGATCTCGCAGGGGTCATCGCGTCGATCACCGGTGGTGGCGACACGGGGAGCAGCGACGAATGACGCGTTTCGGGCATAGCGGACGAACGGGATATACCTCGGCTTCATTCAACTGTTAAAGTGGTCGGCAGATCGAAGAGGGGAGTATCCCCAACCTCGCAGTCTGTCCGTCAATACGGTCGGGAGGTCGACGATGCAGATCATCGCGCGACACCCCCGGCCCGGACAACTGGTCCGGATTCATCGCTGCACAGTACGAGGCGGCGCCGGGCGGGAGAGACCTCTGGCATCGCAACCGTTTTGTGCTGCGCGCTGGAGGTAGATCTTTCGTGAATGTTTCACCTACCGTCTGGGCGATCACCTGTGTGGTGATCCTCGGCCTCTTCGTCTTCGACTTCTTCGCCCACGTGCGTGTTCCACACGCGCCGTCGCTCCGCGAATCCGGAATGTGGTCGGCAATCTACATCTCGATCGCCGTCGTCTTCGGTTTCTTCGTCTGGTGGCAATGGGGCGGAACCTACGGCGGTGAGTACTTCGCCGGCTACGTCACCGAGAAGGCGCTGTCCGTCGACAACCTCTTCGTGTTCGTGATCATCATGAGCAAGTTCGCGGTGCCACGCGAGTTCCAACAGAAGGTACTGCTTCTCGGCATCGTGATGGCGCTGGTGATGCGTGGCGCGTTCATCGCCGTCGGCGCCGCCGCGATCAACGCCTATAGCTGGGTGTTCTACCTCTTCGGCGCCTTCCTCATCTTCACGGCGATCAAGCTGCTCCGCGAGAGCGACGACCCCGTCGAGCACGAGGAGGAGCGCGAGACGAGGCTCGAGCGTTTCCTCAAGAAGCGTTTGCGCACCAGCGACGAGTACGACGGCGACAAGCTCTTCACCAGGATCAACGGCAAGCGGTGGGCCACGCCGATGCTGCTCGTCCTGATCGTCATCGGTTTCACCGACGTCTTGTTCGCGCTCGACTCGATTCCCGCGATCTACGGCCTCACACAGGAGCCGTACCTCGTGTTCACGGCCAATGCGTTCGCGTTGATGGGCCTTCGCCAGCTCTACTTCCTGCTCGGCGGGCTACTCGACCGGCTGGTGTTCCTGTCCTACGGTCTCTCGTTCATCCTCGGCTTCATCGGCGTGAAGCTGGTGCTGCACGCGCTCCACGAGAACACGCTGCCGTTTATCAACGGCGGCGAGCACGTAGCGGTACCGGAGATCTCGACGGTGCTGTCGTTGTCGGTTATCCTCGCGACACTCGTGATCACCACGGTGGCGAGCCTGCTCTGGTCGAAGCACAAGGGTGCGTCATCGAGTGAACCGGCGGTCCGACACGACGAGTAGCGTCGTCGACCTGCCCGGGTGTGCGGCGGCTCCTACGAGCTACCTGCGAGCTAGTCGGTGAAGGGGCCGTACACCTGGGTCCACTCGACGACCCGTACGCCGTCAATGGCCTGGTGCGCGTTGAACGGATCGTTGGCGATGAACACCTCGGCCTCGTCGAGGTCGGTGCCCCGTACGAGGATCAACGCGCCCGAGCCGTCGGGGTAGGGACCGGTCATCAGCACATTGCCTGCCTTGAACTCCTCGGACAACCACTCGCGGTGCAATGCCCGGTGCTGGTCTCGCATGGCGGCTTTGGCCGGGCCGTAGGTGTAGTGGACTGCGAAGATCGCCACGATGTCGCTCCTGGTGTGTGGTTGGTCAGGGTGTTTGCTGGGTCAGGGTTTCTAGTCGCCAGAACTCTTGTCGAGATGGGCGAGCATGCGGGTGTTGCCGAGGGTGTTCGGCTTGACGTAGCTCAGGTCGAGGAACTCGGCGACGCCGGTGTCGTACGAGCGGCACATCTCTTCGTACACCTCGCGGGTGACGGGCGTGCCCTCGATTTCGCGGAACCCGTGCCTTCCGAAGAATGCGGTCTCAAAGGTCAGCACGAACACTCGGGACAGTTGGAGTTCCCGCGCAACCGACATAAGCTGACCCACCAGCAGGTGCCCGATCCCGCGGCCGGCGAAGCGCGTGTCGACCGCGACGGTACGTACCTCGCCCAGATCGGCCCAGAGAACGTGCAGCGCACCGCAACCCACGACGACGTCGTCGAGTTCGGCGACCCAGAACTCCTGGACCGCTTCGTACAGCGTGACGAGGTTCTTCTCGAGCAGGATTCTGCCCGCGTAGAGGTCGATGAGCTCCTTGATGCGGGGCACGTCGGACGTGCGGGCGCGTCGAATGAGGGGCACCGTTTCCTGTTCGGCAGTGGGCACGGCATATGAGCCTAGTCGCGACAGATAGGCTGGAGGGGTGCGGACTCCCGATCACATCACCGACCCGGTCGACCCGGTGCCGGTGGTCAACATCGCCAATGCACTGACGGTGTTCCGCATCCTGCTGGTTCCCGTGTTCGTCGCAGTGCTCTTCATCGACGGCGGGCACAACACGGTGTGGCGGGTCGTCGCCGCCGTCATCTTCGCGGGTGCCGCGTTCACCGACAGGGTCGACGGCAGGCTCGCCCGCGAACGCGGACTCGTGACCGACTTCGGGAAGATGGCGGATCCGATCGCCGACAAGGCGCTGATCGGTGCGGCACTCATCGGTCTGTCGATCCTGGGTGATCTGAGCTGGTGGGTGACCGGCATCATCCTGGTCCGCGAGTTGTGGGTGACGCTCCTGCGCTTCTGGGTGATTCGATACGCGGTGATCCCGGCGAGCCGCGGCGGCAAGCTGAAAACGTTGCTGCAGTCGGTCGGTATCGGGCTCCTCGTGCTCCCGTTGCACGGTGTGTGGCACACGATCGCGATGGTGATCATGTGGGCCGCCGTCGCTGTGACCGTGGTGACGGGCGTCGACTACACCTGGCAGGCGCTACGCGTGCGCGTGCGGGCAGCTCGGTCGGACTCGACGACCGGTTCGCTACGCAAGGCTCCCGGGTCCCGCAAGACTTCCGATTCCCTTCCGCCTTCGCCGCACCGCCATTCCGACACCGTGTGATGGGTACGCGCCACTAGTCGACGTCGCGCGTAGTCGCGACGCGCGGACGAACGGCGTACGGCGACTGTCGGAACTTTGGACTAGTGTCGTGCAGACACACGGGGGACGGTGTGCGAGGTTCGGGAACGTATCGGCTTTCTCCGGCGTTGAAGCCGAACGGACACAAGAGTCAGACACACGACACAGACACCGAGACACGACACAGACACCGAGAGGAGACTCGATGGCGATGCTCTTGCGCGAAGCGCTTGGCGACAGCTTGCGCCGGGTGCGTACCCAGCAAGGCCGAACGCTGCGCGAAGTATCCACGAATGCACGGGTCAGTCTGGGATATCTGTCCGAGGTGGAACGCGGCCAGAAAGAGGCGTCGAGCGAACTACTCGCCTCGATCTGTGATGCTCTCGACGTCGAGATCGCCGACCTGCTTCTCGACGTCGGTACGGCCATGCGACCTGAGACAGCCGACGCCGATGCGATGGCATTGGCGGGCGAATCGGGTCTCGGTTCCCCAAAGGTCGTCATCCCATCGCCCGACACTCACCGGACCACTGCGCTTGCCGCTGCCTGACAAGTGCCAATCTGTCGGCGGGTAGGCGCTAGATTGGTCTCAGTACCTAGATTGGTCTCAGTACATCGACAGATCCCGCTGAATCGATAAGACCGGCCGAGTCCTTGAGACCCGCGCAATCGATAAGACCTGTCGGACCGAGGTTCGACGACGCTGAATGGAGTTGACGAAGAGCATGGCGAATCCGTTCGTGAAGCTGTGGCGCTACCTGATGGCAGCAGGCAACGCGAAGATCGACGAGAACGCCGATCCGAAGATCCAGATCCAGCAGGCCATCGAGGACGCACAGCGTCAGCACCAGGCGCTGTCACAGCAGGCGGCCGCCGTCATCGGCAATCAGCGTCAGCTCGAGATGAAGCTCAACCGGCAACTCGAGGAGATCGAGAAGCTCCAGGCGAATACTCGTCAGGCGCTGACTCTCGCCGATCAGGCGACAGCCGCAGGCGACACGCAGAAGGCCCAGGAGTACACCAACGCGGCTGAGGCGTTCGCCGCGCAGCTCGTCACCGCGGAGCAGAGCGTCGAAGACCTGAAGGCCCTCCACGATCAGTCGTTGCAGGCCGCTGAGCAGGCCAAGCATGCTGTCGAACGCAACGCGATGATTCTGCAGCAGAAGCTTGCCGAGCGGTCGAAGCTCCTCAGCCAGCTCGAGCAGGCCAAGATGCAGGAGCAGGTGTCGGCGTCGCTCAACCAGATGAGCGAACTGTCGGTACCCGGGAACACCCCGAACCTCGATCAGGTGCGCGACAAGATCGAACGCCGCTACGCCAACGCACTGGGCTCGGCCGAACTGGCCAAGAACAGCGTTCAGGGCCGCATGCAGGAGGTGCAGCAGGCCAGCGTTCAGATGGCAGGCCACTCGCGCCTCGAGCAGATCAGGGCCAGCATGAACGGCGGAGCGCTACCGTCCGGTGGTACCGCGGCCCAGCCGGCTCAGAACGCGACCCCTGCCCAGCAGCCGACGCAGCCTGCGACCGAGCCCCCCACCAGCAACTGACGGGTACACCGCCCCGCGTCGGGATCGTTGCCGGACCAGACGCCGGGCACGCTTTTCCAGCGTTCGCACTCGCCGAGCGCTGCCGCGACATCGGTTGGCAATCGACCGTATTCACCGGCACGCAGTGGTACGCCGCGGCCGGTAGTCGGGGCATCGACATTGCAGAACTCCCGGAACTGCGGCTAGACGACGCCGACGACGACCTCGACGCCGGAGAGAAGCTGAGCGGACGAGCGGCTCGCATGGCCGTGCGCCTCGCGCCGGTGCTGGCGAGTCGACGTATCGACCTGGTGCTCTCGGACGTCATCACCGTTGCCGGATCGTGGGCTGCAGAGTTGACCGGGCTACCGTTCGTCGAACTGTCGCCGCACCCGCTGTACGCGCCGTCGAAGGGGCTGCCGCCGGTCGGGGCAGGTATGACGCCCGGCCGCGGGTTCCGTGGCCGATTGCGCGATACAGCGATGCGCGCCGCAAGCAATCGTTCCGTCGCGCTCGGTGTGCGTCAGCGCGCCGCAGCGCGCAGCGGCATCGGTCTTGCGGATCGGGTACCGTCGCCTGCCGCCCGACTCATCGCGACCCTTCCCGCCTTGGAGGTCTGGCGACCGGATTGGCCGCGCGACACCCATCTCGTCGGTCCGCTTCTCTGGGAGCCGACCACTCAGATCTTCGAACGGCCTTCGGGCGAAGGGCCGCTGATCGTAATAGCGCCGTCGACCGCGGTCACCGGTTGCCCGGACCTGCTCGACGAGACGCTCGGCGCACTCGGCGCGATAGCGTCACGGACCCCGATACGTGCCGTGATCTCGTCACTGGACCCGCCTGCACCGGAGACACTTGCGCGTGCAGGCGCGGCGACGGTGAGCTTCGGACTCGGTCGCCAGGACGAGTTGCTTGCCGATGCTGACCTCGTGGTGTGCGGTGGTGGCCACGGAATGCTCGCGAAGTCGTTGTTGGCCGGAGTCCCCGTCGTCGTCGTTCCCGGCGGCGGTGACCAGTGGGAACTGGCGAATCGGGTGAGCAGGCAGGGCAGTGGTGTGCTTGTTCGGCCCGCCGACGCGGCGTCGATTGCGGAGGCGATCGAGGCGGTACTGCGCGATCCTGCCCACGCCGCTGCTGCAGCCCGGGCACGAGAGTCGGCGACCGCGGTGACCGACCCGATCGAGGTGCTGCGCGGCGTGCTCGCGTCGGCGGGAACGTAGGCTGGCCGAGTGCGTCTCACGGAGTTCACGGAGCTGATGACAACCCAGTTCGGGGTGTCGTCGGCTGATGCGATCCTGGCCGATCACGTGCTCATCGAGTTCGGTGGCCGGACCGGGGCTCAAGCCATCGAAGAAGGCGTCGATCCCCGTGACGTCTGGGTGGCGATCTGCCGCGACTTCGACGTTCCGCGCTCGCGGTGGTGACACCCACGCGGTGAGTTCGGGGCCGACGAGTCACGCAGTCCAGTCGACGCGATCGGCCATGTCGAGCAGGCGCTGTCTGCGGACCTCTCCGGTGGCCCCGATCCAGGCGATCAAGCCGTAGACGTGGGCACGAAAGTCGTTGTGCCCGTGATGGTTCTGCGCTTGTGCCCCGGTGAGCGCAGCATTGTGTAGCAGTGCGCGCAGGGCGTCGTAGTCGTGGCGCGATACGCGGGGACGGTCGTTGACGACGAGCCCTGCCAGCCGCTGCTGCTGATGGCGATGCATGACGCGGGTCTTCTTGGTGTTGACGGCGAAACCGCAGTCGTCGACGATGCGCGTAACGGTCCACAGTGCACGTGGGAGGTCGAGGTCGTCGCCGGAGACCGCGAGGTCGTCGCCGTATCGGGTATAGCGCAGGCCGTTGGCGTTGGCATAGCCTGCGATACGTCGATCCACCTGTGCGAGAGCGAGATTCGCGAGATGCGGTGACGTCGGAGAGCCCTGGGGGAGATGGCGTCGTCGGAGCAGGCTCGCGTGCGCATAGTCGATTCCCGAAAGCTGGTCGGCGGGCGTCGATGTCGTGCACAGTTCGGCGAGAAGACGTGCGATGTGCGGTGGATAGCCGACCTCGTCGAAGATCCGACGGACCCGGCCCACCCCGATCGATTCGAAGCAGTGCAACAGGTCGACGCGCAGCACCGTCGTACGGTCGCTGTGCGGCCACGCGAAGGCGGCCGGTGAGGAGCCCGGCTCGAATCCGCGCGCGGCCGGGTGAGCGGGGATTCGCACGACGAGCCTGCGCAGGAGCCGACGCTGCGTCTCACGCATCCGCGGCTTGGGTGCCTCGATGACGCGCACCCCGGAACGTTTCTCGCGGCGGAACACCCGATAGTGCCGCAGCCGCGGGTTCGCGGTACGCAACCAGGTACCGCGATCGGCGAACCATTCGAGTTCGGGCACCGTGAAGTCCAGCCATACGGCGAACTGTTCGACGTCGGACAGCAAGGGGAGGTCGTGGGCGAGTGCCGTCGCCGGTGGCGGACCGGGAAGTTCGACGACGCGCGTGGCAGGCGGATCGGGCACCGTCCAGGGAACCAGAGCCAGCCGAAAGATCTCGGCGGTGTGCGTGGGCTCGTCCGGTGCGAGGGCGAAGGCCTCCTGTGCGACGTCGACGCAGATCTCCGCAGGTAGCTCGATGCCGACGGCTCGAACGACCGCGGGCCACGTCCAGTCGACGATCCTGTCGGCGATGGCCGCTGCGAGGACCCTGACCTGATCGGTGGTGAACGGCGGTTGCGGTCGGGTCATCGTGATCGGGCAGCCGTGACGGGGGCGGATGGCGTGATGGGGGCGGATGGACGGCCGGGGTGACCACGAGCCGAGTACTCGTCGCCGGCTGGCACGCGCAGCGTGCGGAGCGGCGTCGGACGCAGGAACCAACTGTGATGTGTACCCAGGGGTTGCCCCTGAGACGGATCTCTCGATCCACTCTCACCCCGGCCGCCCACGTCGACGACCCTAGTTGTTTCTTCGACGAAAGACCGTCGATGCGATACTTCGGCCGAACGTCGCTGCTGTCGGATGGTGGCGCTACTGGGTGGTGGCGAATCGACCTTCGCCCGCGTGTCGCGCTTGCCGTCGAACACGTGTTCGCGCAATGCTGTATTCAGTGGAACCACAGCGACCTCGGATGCGTCAGAGATTCTGCCAGACCGGTTTTTGCCAGACCCGGACTCGCCAGATCCGGTTTTGTCAGACCTACCGACTAGCGTCCAACGCAACATGAAACGAACAACAGCCTCGAAGACAACACGTTCAGCGCGTAGCACGCAGGACGGCACAGACAAACCTCAACCATCCCGAACAAGGAGAGATTCCATGGCTGCAGCTCCCCAGGACCGCGAGAAGGCTCTCGACCTCGCGCTGGCCCAGATTGACAAGAACTTCGGTAAGGGCTCGGTGATGCGCCTCGGTGAGGAGAGCAGGCAGCCGATCGAGGTGATCCCGACCGGCTCCATCGCACTCGACGTCGCGCTCGGTATCGGCGGTCTGCCTCGCGGTCGTGTCGTCGAGATCTACGGCCCGGAGTCGTCGGGTAAGACCACCGTCGCACTTCACGCGGTGGCCAACGCCCAGGCTGCTGGTGGTATCGCCGCCTTCATCGACGCCGAGCACGCCCTCGATCCCGACTATGCGGCCAAGCTCGGTGTCGACACCGATGCACTGTTGGTCTCCCAGCCCGACACCGGTGAGCAGGCTCTGGAGATCGCCGACATGCTGATCCGTTCCGGCGCGCTCGACATCCTGGTCATCGACTCGGTGGCCGCGCTGGTGCCCCGCGCCGAGATCGAGGGCGAGATGGGCGACAGCCACGTCGGTCTGCAGGCACGCCTGATGAGCCAGGCGCTGCGCAAGATGACGTCGGCGTTGAGCAGTTCCAAGACCACCGCGATCTTCATCAACCAGCTCCGCGAGAAGATCGGCGTGATGTTCGGCTCACCCGAGACCACCACGGGCGGCAAGGCGCTGAAGTTCTACTCGTCGGTGCGACTCGACGTGCGTCGTATCGAAACCCTCAAGGACGGCACTGACGCCGTGGGTAACCGCACTCGCGTCAAGGTGGTCAAGAACAAGGTCGCACCGCCGTTCAAGCAGGCCGAGTTCGACATCCTCTACGGCCAGGGCATCTCCAAGGAGGGCTCACTCATCGACATGGGTGTGGCCGAGGGGTTCATCCGCAAGTCCGGCTCGTGGTTCACCTATGAGGGCGACCAGCTCGGCCAGGGCAAGGAGAACGCCCGAAAGTTCTTGTTGGAGAACACCGATATCCGCGACGAGGTCGAGAAGAAGATCAAGGAGAAGCTGGGTATCGGTGCGGTCGTCGACGCCGACGACATCGCTCCCGCGCCGGTGGAATTCTGATCTGCGCGCATCGCCGATGAGTTCACCCCATGACCCCGGGGAGTCGAGTGAGTCCACGACGGAACGGAAAGGTCCGTCCGCGTGGGATGTTGCACTCCGGCTCCTCGGGGTTCGTGCGCGTAGCCGTTCCGAGATGGCCCAGCGTCTGGCGCGCCGAGGATTCGACGCCGACACCGTCGACGAGGTGATGACCCGTCTCGACGCCCACCAACTGCTCGACGACGAGGAGTTCGCCGCCGAGTGGGTGCAGTCACGCCACACCTACTCGGGGCGAGGACGCGTCGCGTTGCGGCACGAACTCGCCGCCAAGGGAGTCGACGTCGCGATCGTGCAGCGAGCGCTTGATGAGATCGACCCCGACGACGAACGCGCCGCAGCTCGTAACCTGGTCGAGCGAAAGCTCACGCCGACTGTGACCGAGCAGCTTGTCCGCGCCGCCGAGGACAACGACAGATCAGTGCGCGACAAGCACTTTCGACGCCTGGTCGGCATGCTCGTCCGACGCGGCTACCCGCAGGCCACGGCGATCGACGTCGTCGGCGGGGCGATCGACGAGATCACCTCCGCCGACTGACGTCAGGCCCGTGGCTTGGGCGAGGGCATCGGCATGTTCTCCATGGCCGCCTGGTCGACCTGATCGGCGTGGGGCACGTCGTCGGTGTTACCGCCGCGACCCTGCCGCAGTCTCCGCTCGATGTACGTCGCCAGCGACGACAGCGCGAAGTTGATGATGATCAGGATGATGGCGATCACGATGAGAACCGGGATGTAGTTGCCGTACCGGGCCGCGGACAGCTGTGCCATGTGAATGATCTCGGAGTATCCGATGACATAGCCGAGCGCGGTGTCCTTGAGGGCAACGACCATCTGCGAAATGATCGCAGGCATCATCGCCGTGATGGCCTGCGGGAGCAGTACCGACAGCATCATCTGTGTCTTGCGCATGCCGAGCGCCTTGGCCGCCTCGGTCTGCCCGGTGGGCAGCGATTTGATGCCCGAGCGCAGGATCTCGGCCATCACCGAGCCGTTGTAGAGCGTCAAGCCGCAGACCACAGCCGCGAAGGCCAACTGTGACGACGGCACCACCCCGTACTGGGCGAAGAAGAACCACAGGAACAGCATCAGGATCAGCACGGGAATTGCGCGGAACACCTCGACCAGCACGGTGCACAGCCCGCGTACCCAGGCGTGATCCGACAGCCGTCCGATGCCCAGGATGGAACCGAGTATCAGTGCGAGCACAATCGAGAGCGCTGCCGCGGCAAGTGTGCGCCACAGACCGGGAAGGATGTATCCGGTCCAAGTGCTCCACGTGACGAATGGCTTCCACTTCTCGGCGGTGAACTGGTCGTTGCCCGCGAAGACCGCGATCACGTACGCGAAGATCGCGACGAGGATCGCGATGAAGACGACGGCCACGATCGCGTTGCGGACGCGCGCCCGGGGGCCGGGAGCGTCGTAGAGGACGGTTGCCTTGTCGCTCATCGCTTGACCGCCCATCGCTTTGCGAGCCAACCGAAGACGGCGCCCTCACTGAGCGTGATGATCATGAATCCGACGGCGATCACCGCGAAGATGACCAGTAGTTGATCGGCAAACGACTCGATCTCCGTTTTCATCAGTGCCGCGGCTTCGGCGACGCCGATTACCGAGGCGATGGTGGTGTTCTTGGTCAGTGCGATGAGCACGCTGCCCATCGGGCCGATCGTCGCTCGTGTTGCCTGCGGAAGCACGATGATGCCGAACACCTGGGTGAAGGAGAGCCCGAGCGATCGTGCGGCTTCGGCCTGCCCCAGTGGAACGGTGTTGAAACCCGCGCGCAGCGTCTCACAGACGAATGTCGACGTGTAGACGATGAACGCGAGGACAGCGAGCCAGAAGTTGTTGGTCTTGATGGTCGACGAGAACGTCAGGCCGAGATTCTGATACAGCCCGATCGCCGCGAACAGCACGATCAAGGTCAGTGGCGTGTTGCGCACGATGTTGACGTACGTCGTACCGAAGCCACGCATCACGGGCACGGGGGAGACCCGCATCCCGGCCAGGATGGTGCCCCAGATCAGGGAACCGATCGCCGACCAGAACGTCAATTGGATTGTCACCCAGAACGCGGGCCACAACTGCGGCCCCATATCTTCCCAGAGTTCACTCACGACTGGTCACCTCCTCACTTCAGGCCCGCTGGGCACGGTGTGGACTTCGATTCGAGGAATGCGAGGTCTCCGGGCTTCGGCGTGAACGCGAACTTCGATCCGGGCTTCTCCGCGCGCTGCTGGATCTCGTTGACGTAGTCGTCGCCGAGGCTCTCGCGCAGTGCGCTGATCCACGGTGACGGACCGTTGTCGGCGCTTGGCTTCAGCATGGAGTCGAGGGCTTCGTTCACCTTGGTGACCGACTCCGAGTCGCCCTTGGCCAAGCCGATCCCGTAGCGCTCGGTGGAGAACGGGGTTCCCGCCGTCTTCAGGGCCTTCTTGACGCATGCGTCCTTGAGGTAGGTCATCTCCACCAGACGGAATTCGCCCTTCCAGAAGTTGGAGTAGCCCGCGAGGATCGATTCGTCTGTGGTCAGTGCGTCGACCTTGCCCCGACGCAGCGCCTCGACGCACGCGGAGTACGAATCATATTCCTGCAGTTCGATATTGGGCAGTTGTGCCTTGACGTTCTGCGCCGACGTCGAGCCGGTGACCGAGCACAATTTCTTGCCCTTGCCGAGATCGGGCAGATTCTGGATCGACTCGTCGGACTTGCGCACCATCAGCCCCTGGTACGTGATCAGGTAGGGGCCACCGAAGTCGACCTTCTTCGCGCGGTTCTCATTGATTGAGTACGTGGCGGCGATCATGTCGACCTCGCCGTGCTCGATCATGGCCTCGCGTCGAGCCGACGGAGTCTCGCGCCACGAGATCTTCGGGTGGGCCACTCCGAGCGAGTCGGCGATGTGATTGACGACGTACTCGGAGACGGCCGGGTCGAAACCGCTCATGGACTTGTCGGGGTTGTAGATTCCCAGGCCCGGCTGGTCGAACTTGGTGCCGAGCACGACCTCTCCGCTGCGGATCGAGTCGAGCAGGTTCTTCGGCTCGGTACTCCCACAACCGGCGAGGAGTGAGACGAAGAGCGCACAGACGGGGAGAAATACCGCGAGGGCGATCGTCCGGCGGCCAGGACGCTTCCGTAGGGCAGTGGTGTCGACCGGTGGGTGCCCGGAGGCATGCCGACGCGTCGTCGGCGACGTGTCGGCCATGTCAGTGGCCCAGGATCTTGCCGAGGAAGTCCCTCGCGCGTTCGGACTGCGGACTGTCGAAGAAGCTATCCGGATCGGTGTCCTCGACGATCGCGCCGTCGGCCATGAAGATCACGCGGTCGGCGGCCTTGCGGGCGAAGCCCATCTCGTGGGTGACCACGAGCATGGTCATGCCCTCCTTGGCCAGCGAGACCATCACGTCCAGCACCTCGTTGACCATCTCGGGGTCGAGAGCCGACGTCGGCTCGTCGAACAACATCACCTTCGGGTCCATGGCGAGCGCGCGTGCGATCGCGACGCGCTGTTGCTGGCCGCCGGAGAGCTGCGCGGGGTACTTGTCCTTCTGACTGGCGATGCCGACGCGTTCGAGGAGTTCGAGTGCGCGCTTCTCGGCGTCGGCCTTGTTCTTCTTGCGGACCTTGGTCGGCGCAAGTGTGACGTTCTGCAGAATTGTCTTGTGCGCGAAGAGGTTGAACGACTGGAAGACCATTCCGACGTCGGCGCGCAGCGTGGCCAGGTCGCGGCCTTCCTCGGGGAGTAGCCGTCCCTCGACGAGGATCTCGCCGGAATCGATGGGTTCGAGCCGGTTGATCGTGCGGCACAGCGTCGACTTGCCCGAGCCTGATGGGCCGAGCACCACGACCACCTGTCCGGCGGGGACCTCGAGGTCGATGTCCTTGAGGACGTGCAGCTCGCCGAAGTGCTTTTGCACATTCTTGAGCACGATCATGTTGGTTCCGGATGCGGGAGCCGGGGTCGCGGGTCCGACCGCCGAACCCCCTGTCGGTGAATCGGTCATAACCGTCGACACTAATGCCGGAAACCCTTACAGGCGCGGTGAATGAGAACCTCGGCGTTGCGCGCGTGGTGACCGTGACGGCGATTTGCACCGGCACCGTACCCTGGATCCAGTGAGTACGGAGTTGTCGGAGCGGCATGAGCTGCCGCAATCGGGGCGCAGCTATCAGGTGCGTACCTATGGCTGCCAGATGAACGTGCATGATTCCGAGCGCATCGCGGGTCTTCTCGAGGATGCCGGTTACGTGCGCGCCGACGAGGACGGCGATGCCGATCTCGTCGTGTTCAACACGTGCGCGATCCGTGAGAACGCCGACAACAAGCTGTACGGCAACCTGTCGCACTTCGCGCCGGTGAAGACACGACGACCCGGCATGCAGATCGCGGTCGGCGGATGTCTCGCGCAGAAGGACAAGGACACGGTGTTGCGCAAGGCGCCGTGGGTCGACGTCGTCTTCGGTACGCACAACATCGGTTCGCTGCCCGCACTGCTCGACCGCGCCCGACACAACGAGGAGGCGCAGGTCGAGATCCTCGATTCACTCGAAGCCTTCCCGTCGACGCTGCCGGCCAAACGTGACTCGGCCTACTCCGGGTGGGTGTCGGTGTCCGTCGGTTGCAACAACACGTGCACTTTCTGCATCGTTCCGTCGTTGCGCGGCAAAGAGGTTGATCGACGCCCCGGCGACGTGCTCGCCGAGGTGAAAGCGCTCGTCGATCAGGGCGTGCTCGAGGTGACGTTGCTCGGGCAGAACGTCAACGCCTACGGGATGTCGTTCGCCGATCCCGAACTACCCCGCAATCGCGGCGCGTTCGCCGACCTGCTGCGCGCCTGCGGCGACATCGACGGCCTTGAACGCGTCCGATTCACCTCGCCGCATCCGGCAGAGTTCACCGACGACGTCATCGATGCCATGGCGCAGACACCCAACGTCTGCCCGCAGCTTCACATGCCGCTGCAGTCGGGTTCGGATCGCATCCTGCGGGCCATGCGACGCAGCTATCGCACGACCAAATTCCTCGGCATCCTCGACAAGGTGCGCGACGCGATGCCGCGCGCCGCGATCACCACCGACATCATCGTCGGATTCCCCGGCGAGACCGAAGAGGACTTCGCCGCGACGCTCGACGTGGTCGAGCGTGCGCGGTTCTCGAGTGCGTTCACTTTCCAGTACTCGCCTCGGCCGGGTACACCTGCGGCAACAATGCCCGATCAGGTGCCGCCGGAGGTCGTCAGCGAGCGCTACCAACGATTGATCGCGCTGCAAGAGCGCATCTGCCTCACCGAGAACCGGAACCTCATCGGCACCGAGGTCGAGCTGCTGGTCGCGGCGGATTCCGGGCGCAAATCCGCTGACACGGGGCGGCTGACAGGCCGTGCGCGCGACGGGCGACTGGTGCACTTCCGTGCCGGCGACGCGGCCGACGCCGTGCGACCCGGCGACATCGTGGTCACCACCGTCACCGACGCCGCGCCGCATCACCTCATCGCCGACGGGACCATCGCGTCGCATCGCAGAACCCGTGCAGGTGACGCACACGAACTCGACGCCACCCCGACGACGGCGCCGGTCGGCGTCGGACTCGGTATGCCGGGGGTGGGACCGTCGCCGATGCCTACGGCCGTCTCCACCGGGTGTTCTTCGGGCGCCTGCGGTTGATGAACCATCGGTATGACCCGCCGGGCATCCGTGATCTGCCGGGCTCCGTGAACTGCCGAACCACATGAACTGCCAAGCACCAGCGAGCGACGAGAGATGAGAGGCGCGAGATGAGCGACGAGCCGCGCGAGGACAACACCGACGACCGGATGCCGACGGCCCAACGGGCCACTGGTGGCATACCCGCGGAAGACGCCGCAAGCGGCAGGACCGCGCAGGGCGCTGGAAGTGACGACGCCGAGTTCGCGCAGTACGCAGACGATCTCCGCAAGGCCGAACGCAAGGTCGCGGGTGAGATCGATCCGGGTGCCCGCGCGGTCGTGGTCGCTGTCGCGGTGCTCGTGGCGATGGGGTCGCTGCTACTGCCGCACACCGGTTCGGCGAACGGATTCGACGTGCTGACGTCGTCCGCGGCTGCCGCGACCGAACGTGTCGCAGTGGTCTCGAAGGTGTTCGTCTGGTTCCTGGTGGTGTTCGGAATCTTCGGGTCGATGCTCGCGCTGGTCACCCGACGATGGGTGATCGCGTGGATTGCGTTGTGCGGGTGCGCGATCGGCTGCGTGGCAGGCATGCTCGCGTGGTGGTCGCGGAACACCCCTGGCGTCGGGGGAGTGGCACCGCCGTCGGGTGTCGGCGCGGGGCTTGTCATCGGCTGGTTGGCCCTGCTCGTGCTCACCTTCCACTGGTCACGCGTCGTGTGGGCCCGCAGCACCTACCACCTCGCGCTCGAAGAGGAGCGTCGTCGGGAAGCGGTGGCACGCGAGGAGGCCGCACGCAAACTGCAGCAGCGCCCCGGCGAGCACTGAAGGTCCGAGCGGGCTCTGCCCCGCTAGCGGTCGGCGATGGCGCTCTGTGCGGCCTGCGCCCACTCGCGCCACTGTGCTGCCTGCTCGCGCAGTTTCTCCGCGTCTCGGTTCTTGCCGCGCTCGGCAGCTTTGGCCGCCTGGTCCTCGAGTTGTGCTGCGCGGTCGGCGAATTGCGCGGCGCGCGCGAGCGCCTCGGGGTCGGTGCGCTGCCACTGAGCATCCTCGGCGTCGCGAATCCGCTTCTCCAACGCGCGCGCACGGCCCTCGAGGCTGTGCATCTGTTCGCGCGGCACCTTGCCGAGCTCGTCCCACTTCTCCCGGAACGTCCGGAACTCGCGGCGCGCACCGTCGAGGTCGGATGCGGGATCGATGGATTTCTCCGCGGCGTCGAGCAGAGCGATCTTCGCCGTCGCGTTCGCGTTGAACTCGGCGTCGCGCTCGGACGATGCCGCGTTGCGGGCGGCGAAGAAGACGTCCTGGGCGGCTTTGAACCGTTGCCACAGTGCCTCGTCGGCGTCGCGCGGTGCCCGACCGGATGCCTTCCATTCGGCGAGGAGTTCGCGGAAGGCGCCCGCGGTCGGACCCCAATCGGTCGACGACGACAACGCCTCGGCCCGTGCGATCAGCTCCTCTTTACGCGCCTTGGCACCCGCGCGTTCCCGATCTAGATCGGCGAAGTGGGCGCCGCGTCGGCGATTGAACGCGTCGCGCGCCTTCGAGTATCGCTTCCACAGCGCGTCGTCGGTCTTACGGTCGATGCCTTTGATGGTCTTCCACTCGTCGAGGATCGCGCGCAGTCGATCGCCTGCGGTCTTCCACTGGGTGGATTCGGCTCCGATGGCCTCGGCCTCGGTAGCGAGCTCCTCTTTGCGTGCAATCACGGCGGCGCGAGCCTCTTCACGCTCGGCCTTCAGCGAGTCGGCGACGTCGTCGGCGCTTCCGACGATGACGGTCAGCCGCTGTTCAATGGCCGAGACATCGCCGATGACGCTGGCCTCGGGGAGGGTGTCGAGGAGGTGTTTGGCCGCAGCCTGTGACTTGCGCGGATCGCCGGTGCGTGCGGCGAGGCGCTCTTCGAGAATCTCCACCTCGGTCTCGAGGTCGGAGTATCGACGCGCGAAATGGGCGAGGCCCTCGTCGATGGTGCCCGCCTGCCACGACCCGATCTCACGCTCGCCGTTCGGGGTGATGAGCCAGACGACGCCCTGCTCATCGATACGCCCGAACTCGCGGGGATCGAACGATGCGTGTTTGGCGACGACGACCGCAGGAACGGGGGTCGGTGCCTGCGCGGCAGGCTTCGGTCCGGGACCGGGTCGAGGGCCGGGTTTGGGACCCGGCTTCGGCGGGCCTGGCCGGGGGCCGGGGGTGGACCCGGATGCGGGTGTGGCCGGTCCGCTGGTGTCTTCGCTCGTCATGGTGTGGTCCCCTCACAGCGTCAGTGGTGCCGCGCGTCACGGCTGCCTTTCACATAGTCCTGAGCGGTTGACGCCAGGACTTCACCTATTCAAGCAGGTCAGGGTTCTCGATGTGCGGCCTGCGCGACATCGCTGACACGAGGGCGGGTGTGTCGGTGCTCCCGGCGGCGTCGGGCATGACGTCGGCTAGCGTCGACGGTGTGCTGGCATGCGTTGTTTTCGTCCCGAGCGCACCGCTGTTGGTTCCCGAACTCGCGGGTCCGGACGCGGTGGACACCCTCGAGGCCCGTTCTGCTGTCCGCGATGCGGGCGTGCTGCTCGCCCGACACGCCACGCGCTGGGTGGCGGTGGGGGCCGACGACTTCATCGCCCCTGTGAGATCCGACGACTTCATCGCCCCTGTGAGATCCGGCGACGACGCCGCCGCGGGTGATCCCCTGGCGTCACGGTCAATTCCGACGGTGGGCGGTTTCGGCAGGTTCGGCGTCGACGTGCCGGTCTCCCTGGAACGCGTGGGCGGTGAGCGACCCCCCGGACGCCTGCCACTGTCGATGTTGATCGCCGGGTGGCTACGCGGACAGGTCGACGCCGAGTCGGTGCGTCCGGTCGTCGTCGACCCCGACGTACGGCCCGAAGTCGCCTGCGAGCTCGGGAGAGCACTGTCGGCCGAGATCTCCTCCGATCCCGAGCCGATCGGGGTACTGGTCGTGGCCGACGGCGCGACGGCACTCACCCCGAAGGCGCCCGGTGGCGGCCGACGTGACAGCGCCGTCGAACTCCAGCAGCGCATCGTCGACGGAATCGCGGCAGCGGATGTCGACGTACTTCGCGGACTCGACGTTGCCACGTGCGATGCCGAGGGAGTGGCCGGGCGGGCGGCATGGCAGGTCGTCGCTGGGCTCGTCGGCGACAGCCCGATGACTGCCAAGGTGCTCTACTCCGACGCCCCGTTCGGTGTCGGCTACGTCGTCGCGGCGTGGACGCCAGGGGACACGCCGTGAGTGTCGGGCCAAGGAATGTCGGGCCAAGGAGTGTCGGAGCCGTGGACGTGACCCCGATCGCCGTCGTCGGTCCGACCGCCACCGGGAAATCCGACCTCGCGCTCGACCTCGCGGAACGACTCGACGGCGACATCGTCAACATCGACGCCATGCAGCAGTACCGCGGCATGGACATCGGCACGGCCAAGCTGCCCCCACGGGAGCGGCGAGGCATCGCCCACCATCAACTCGACGTGCTCGACGTCACCGAGACGGCCACCGTCGCGCGCTATCAGGAAGCCGCGTCGGCCGACATCGACTCGCTGCTCGCCGCCGGCCGCACGCCGGTGATCGTCGGCGGCTCGATGATGTACATCCAAGGTCTGCTCGACAACTGGCGGTTCCCGGCAACCGACCCCGCGGTGCGCGCACGGTACGAGGCGATGCTCGACGAGATCGGTGTCGTGGCGCTGCATCGACATCTCGCATCCGTCGACCCGGCTGCGGCGGCGTCGATCCTCGCTACCGATGCACGACGCATCGTGCGCGCGCTCGAGGTGGTCGAACTGACCGGGGAGCCATTCGCGGCGTCGGCGCCGAAGATCGGTGAACCACGTTGGGGGACAAAGATTCTCGCACTGGACCGCGACACCGCAGAACTGGACGAACGCATCGCGCTGCGGACTCGGCTGATGTTCGCGAACCGGCTCGTCGACGAGGTGCACGGGCTCGTCGACGCAGGTCTGCGCGAGGGCGTCACTGCTCGTCGAGCCATCGGATACGCGCAGACACTTGCCGCGCTGGACGGCGAGTACGACCTTGCGACAGCAGAAGAACTGACCTTCATCGGCACCCGCAGGTACGTCCGCAGGCAGCGTTCGTGGTTCCGCCGCGATCACCGCATTCACTGGCTCGACGCCGCGACTCCCGCCCTCCTCGACGCCACGCTCGCCGCGGCGGAGGTCTGAGGACGACCCGCACGTAGTCTGGACGGGTGACGACGATCAGCGAGGCAGTGACCTACGTCAAGGGGCACGGCACCCAGAACGACTTCGTCGTGCTCACCGACCCGGCGGTCGAACTCGACCTGACCACCGACTTCGTGGCGGCGGTCTGCGATCGTCAACGCGGTATCGGCGCAGACGGCATGCTCCGCGTCGCGCGGGCGGTGGCCCTGGTGCGCGCGGGCGTCCTCGATGAGCTGCCCGACGGCGTCGAGCCCGACGACTGGTTCATGGACTATCGCAACGCCGACGGCTCCATCGCCGAGATGTGTGGCAACGGAGTCCGCGTCTTCGCCCACTACCTGCGGGCCACCGGGCTGACCGAGTCCGACGAGTTCACGGTGGGTTCGCGCGCAGGCGGACGTCCCGTGGTGGTGCACTCGTTCGACGACCTCTGCGCCGACGTCAGTGTGCGG
Organism: Gordonia sputi NBRC 100414; assembly: GCF_000248055.1. Classification (GTDB taxonomy): domain Bacteria; phylum Actinomycetota; class Actinomycetes; order Mycobacteriales; family Mycobacteriaceae; genus Gordonia; species Gordonia sputi. The sequence goes on from NZ_BAFC01000046.1 coordinate 66,360, forward strand.
ATGGGTCGGGTGTTGCTCGGCGAGGACGCGACCGTGCGGATCGGCGACGACCTCTACCCGGGTGTCGCGGTCGACGTCGGCAACCCACACCTGGCGTGCGTGGTGCCCGACATGTCGACGTCCGACCTCGCCGCGATCGACTTCTCGACCGGCGTCGTCCTACCCGACGGCGTCTTTCCGCACGGCGCCAACGTCGAACTGCTGACCTCCCCCGAGGACGGACCGCGTGGTGGTCTGCACGCCACGATGCGTGTCTTCGAGCGCGGTGTCGGAGAGACCAGGAGTTGCGGAACGGGGCTGGTCGCGGCGGCAGCAGCGGGCCTGCAGACCCTCGGCCGCGACGCGGGCGAGATGGTCATCGACGTGCCAGGCGGAAGGGTGACGGTCACGGTTGCCGACGGTCACGCGACGCTGCGAGGACCGTCCGCACTGGTGGCCGACGGCCGATTCCGGGCAGGTTGGTATCGCGTCGACTGACGTGCCGCGGGCACGCTGCATGGCGGCTCGGCAGATATCCACGTGCTCGACGGGCCGTCGGCGTGTCACCATGGATGGTGTATGACCGAAACATCACCACAGGTACATGACCTGCACGACACCCGTCCCGTCGACGCGAACGCACCCGCGATCGACCTTTCCCGCGATCTGATCGATCCCGACGATCTCGTCGACCCCGCAGATTTCGGCGATCACGACGATTCCCGCGACCGTGCCCACACGCCGACGACCGGCGAGCTCGCGCTCTCCGATCGCGCCTCGCTGCAGCGCGTCGCGGGGCTTTCGACAGAGCTCACCGACGTCACCGAGGTCGAATACCGACAACTGCGCCTCGAGCGCGTGGTGCTCGTCGGCGTCTGGACCGAGGGCACCGCGGCCGCAGCGAAGGCGAACATGGAGGAGCTGGCAGCGCTCGCAGAGACCGCGGGTTCCGTGGTTCTCGAAGCGGTGATCCAGCGACGATCCTCACCCGACCCCGCGACCTTCATCGGTTCGGGCAAGGCCCAGGAGTTGCGCGACGTCGTCGCCGACACCGGCGCCGACACCGTCATCTGCGACGGCGAGTTGACGCCAGCGCAGTTGACCGCGTTGGAGAAGGTCGTCAAGGTCAAGGTGATCGACCGGACGGCCCTCATCCTCGACATCTTCGCCCAGCATGCGAGTTCGCGTGAGGGCAAGGCGCAGGTGGCCCTCGCGCAGATGGAGTACATGCTCCCGCGTCTGCGTGGTTGGGGTGAATCGATGTCCCGTCAGGCCGGTGGCCGCGCGGGTAGCAACGGCGGCGTCGGCCTGCGCGGACCGGGTGAGACGAAGATCGAGACCGATCGCCGGCGCATCCGCGAGCGAATGGCCAAGCTGCGCCGCGAGATTCGCGAAATGCGCACGGCCCGCACCACGAAGCGGTCCGCACGACTGCGGGGTGCTGTGCCGCGCATCGCCGTCGCGGGATACACGAACGCGGGTAAGTCGAGTCTGGTCAACGCGATGACGGGTTCTGGTGTGCTCGTGCAGGATGCGCTGTTCGCGACCCTCGATCCGACGACGCGCCGTGCGACTCTCGAGGACGGTCGCGAACTGGTCTTCACCGACACCGTCGGCTTCGTCCGCCACCTCCCCACGCAACTCGTCGAGGCATTCCGGTCGACGCTGGAGGAGGTCGTCGACGCTGATCTCGTACTGCACGTCGTCGACGGCAGCGACCCGTTCCCCGCGGAACAGATCACGGCGGTCCGACGGGTCATCAACGACGTCGTGGCAGAAGAGGGAGTCGCGCCGCCTCCGGAGTTGTTGGTGATCAACAAGATCGATGCCATCGATGCGTCCAGGCTCACCGAATTGCGCGGCATGCTCGGCGCGGGCGGTAGTACGCACGGACCCAACTCAGCGGGCGTCGTGTACGTCTCGGCGCGCACCGGTGAGGGACTGCCTGAGCTGTTCGAGGCGGTCCGTGAGTTCGTGGGTCGCGACGACGTGGAGCTCACCGTCGACATCCCGTTCACGCGAGGCGACCTGGTGTCACGGATTCACCGCGAGGGCGAGGTACTCGCCACAGACCACAGCACCGAGGGCACCCGGATGCGTGTCCGTGTGCCCTCGGCGCTGGCGGGAGAACTGGCCTCGTTGGCCCAGTAGCAGGCCTACTCGGCGTCGAGGTCGGCGGCGACGAGCTTCGCGATGGCGTCGAGCGTTGCCTGATCGTCGGATTCGACGACGACCGCGGTGCCCTTCTCGGCGCCGAGCGTCATGATCAGCAATGCCGATCCCGCGTCGACCGGTTCGCCTCCGACGACCGAGATCGTCACGGGTGTGCCGGCGTCGGCGACTGCCTCGGCGATGATCGTTGCGGGTCGCGCGTGCAATCCGACGGCTGATCCGACCTCGACGGTGGTGCTTGGCATGGTTGCTCCTTTGCAGATGGGTTATGTCGGGACGTGAGATCTCAGGCGGGGATGGTCTCCAGCTCGGGTGCAGAAGTCTGTCGGCTCGACGAGCGACCGAACTGCTTGGCCGCGACGACGCACACCGTGCCGAGGACCGTACCCGCCGCAAGCGCTGCGAGGAAGAGCAGCCAGTGGTTCATCGTGAAGAAGACGAATATGCCGCCGTGCGGAGCGCGCTGCGTGACCCCGAAGGCCATGATCAGTGCACCGGCGAGTGCTCCGCCAGCCATCATCGACGGAATCACGCGCACCGGGTCTTTTGCGGCGAACGGGATTGCACCCTCGGAGATGAATGCAGCGCCGAGGAACCAAGCGGCCTTACCGTTTTCACGCTCGGGCTCGGTGAACAGTCCGGGGCGGATGACGGTGGCGAGTGCCATCGCGAGTGGCGGAACCATGCCTGCGCACATGACCGCTGCCATGATCTCGAGCTGAGGCGTGTCGCCGATCGCGAGGCCGGTAGTGGCGAAGAGGTACGCGGCCTTGTTGACCGGTCCGCCGAGGTCGAAGCACATCATGAGTCCGAGGACCACGCCGAGGACGATCTTGGAGCTGCCGCTCATACTGTTGAGACCGTCGGTGAGCTGGGTGGTGACCCAGGCGAGCGGCTTGCCGAGCAACATGAACATCAGACCGCCGACAATCAGGCTGCCGAACAGCGGAATGATGATCACCGGCTGTAGCCCGCGTGCCCACTGCGGCAACGGAAGTCGCGAGATCGCCAGGCACACGGCGCCCGCGATGAGGCCGCCGATCAGACCACCGATGAAGCTCGCGCCCACGGCAACCGATACCAGGCCTGCGACGAAACCGGGTGCGATACCGGGACGGTCGGCTATCGCGAACGAGATGTAACCCGCAAGGACAGGTACCAGCATGCTCATGGCGAGCGCGCCGATCGCGAAACTGACACCGCCGAGGTACTGGCCGAGACCGCCCGCGGGTAGATCCCAGAGGCTGTTGTTCAGTGCGATGTAGGCGCCGTCGGACAGCGTCTTGGATGAATCGAGTGTCTTGTTGGCGATCTGGTATCCGGCGAGCAGGAAGCCCAACGCGATCAGCAGTCCGCCTGCCGCGACGAACGGGATCATGTAGCTGACACCGGTCATGAGTGCCTGCTGGATCTTCTTGCCGAACGACAGGCTCGACCCCGATTCCTCCGCTGCAGCGGCACCGTCGTCCGCCGATCCGTCGACGCGTGCGGCATGCGGATTGCGCGAGGCCTCTACGGCTTCGGCAATCATCTTGTCGGGTTCGTTGATGGCGCGCTTGACCCCGGACTCGATGACCGGCTTTCCGCTGAAGCGACTCTTGCCTTTCACACCGACGTCGGTGGCGAAGATGACGGCGTCGGCGCCTGCGATGACGTCGGGGGTGAACGGCGTGGTGCCCGACGAGCCCTGCGGCTCGACATGGAAGTCGACACCCGCACGCTCCGCGGCGTACTTCAGTGCGTCGGCGGCCATGTAGGTGTGTGCGATCCCGGTCGGGCATGCGGTGATCGCGACGATCGAGGGGCGCTTCTGCGAATCGGAACCCCCCAGTGTCTTCGCGGTTTCCGCGGTCTTCGTGCCTGCTGCCGGGACCGCGGCAGTGGTGGCTGCGCCAGCCGCAGGCGTGGCGGTTGTCGACGGAGAGCCTGCCGGGGCAGGGTTGATGGCTTCATCCACGAGTTCGACGACGCGTTCGTCGCTCGGCGCCTCGCGGAGGGCGGCGACGAAGTCGGGACGCACGAGTGCTCGCGCGAGCGAGCTCAGCAGCTTCATGTGGTCGGCGGCAGCGCCTTCGGGTGCCGCGATGAGGAACACCAGGTCGGCCGGGCCGTCGGGTGCGCCGAAGTCGACCTTGTTCGACAGCCGCGCAAAGGCAAGGCTGGCGGTGGTGACCGACGCGGCGCGTGCGTGAGGAATCGCGATCCCACCGGGCAGACCGGTTGCCGACTTCGCCTCGCGGGCCAGTGCGGCGCGGCTCAGTTCGGACGGATCGGTCGTTCGCCCCGCCTCGCCGAGATTCTCGGCGAGATAGGTGATGACGGCGGCGGGATCACTGCCTGCATCGACATCGAGATGCACCGTCGCTGCGGTGATGATGTTGTCGGACATGGGTCTTCCTTCGATTTCTGTGTAATCCGGAGAGCGAGTGTTCCGGTTGTGGTCGGTGAGCTTGGTGGCGATTCGCGTACAGGAACTGGAGGCTGTGGGGTCACGTGATCGGGGCGGCTCCTGAGAGTTCGACGACATCGACCGAGTCGACGTCGACCTGTGCCGGAAGGGGTGGCTGCGTCCCTGCCAGTCCGGCGGCCGCCGAGCCGTAGGCGACTGCAGTGCGCAGACGATCGGGTTCGGAGGCGCCTGCCGTGTACGCGATGAGGTATCCGGCCAGCGACGCATCACCTGCTCCGACGGTGCTGCGCGGCACGATCGGCGGCGGAGTGGCCAGCCAACTACCCTCAGCCGTCGTGAGTACCGCACCCGCCGCACCGAGGGTCGCGAGTACCGCTCCCTGCGTGGTGGCGATCAGCGTGCGCGATGCCGCCACGACCGGCAGGTAGTCGCGCGAGGCGATGGCAGCGGTCAGTTCGGCAGGGTCGATGCCACTGACCTCGGCGAGTTCTTCGTCGTTGGGTTTGATCAGGTCGACGGGCCCCGACATCGCCGCGCCCAGGGGTGCGCCCGACGTGTCGATCGCCACGCGGCGTCCGCTGTCGACGAGGCGGTCGGAGATGCGGCGATACCAGTTGTCGGGAACTCCCGGCGGAAGCGAGCCACACAGTGCCACCCACGACGCGTCCTCGGCGCCCCGGAGTACGAGCGCTGTCAGTTCGTCGAGTTCGGAAGGCGTGAGGGTGTGACCGGGCGCATTGATCTTCGTGGTCGTCCCGTCGTTCTCGGCCACCGTGATGTTGGTTCGGATCTGACCGTCGATGTCGACCGTGCGGTACGGCAGTGCGACGGCGTCGAGCGCCGTGAGCAACGGGTCGTCGGCGTGGGCGGGCAGTACCGCGACGGTGGGGATGCCGGCTTCCGCGACGACGCGGGACACGTTGACGCCCTTGCCGCCCGGCTCGACCCGGGTGGAGGTACTGCGTTGCACCTCGCCCCGCATCAACGGTCCTGCGATCTCCAGGGTGCGGTCGAGACTCGGGTTGGCTGTGACTGTGAGGATCATGCGATCACGACCTCGATGCCGTGTGCCGAGAGCGCCGCCGAGAACTCGGGGTCGATTCCGTCGTCGGTGATCAGGACGTCCACCTCGTCGAGCGGAGCGAACGAGCTGAAGTCCTCGCGGCCCATCTTCGACGAGTCGGCCAGCACCACGACGCGCTGCGCGGCAGCCACGATGGCCGACTTGACCGAGGCCTCCTCGGCGTCGGGGGTGGACAGGCCGTGGCCCTCACTGATCCCGTTGGTGCCGAGGAAGGCAACAGATGCCCGCATCTTTCCGAGCGCTGCGACGGTCTCGGCTCCGACTGCGGCCTGCGTGAGCCCACGGACCCGACCACCGACCATGAGCAGGGTGGCCCGTTCGTGTGCGGTGAGGGCCTGCCCGAGTTGGAGACTCGTCGAGATCACCGTGAGCCTGCGATCGGCGGGCAGCAGCTTGGCGGCCTGGTAGGTGGTGGTTCCGGCATCGAAGATGACCGATCCACCGTCCGAGGGCAGAAACCGGATCGCAGCTCGGGCGATCGCTGCCTTCTCTGCGGTCTGCGAGGACTCGCGTTGGGCGAGTCCGAGCTCGTTGACCACCTCGACCGTCCCGGCCTTGACGGCTCCGCCGTGGACGCGCTGCACGCTACCGCTGCGCTCGAGCACCGCGAGGTCGCGGCGCACGGTTTCGCTCGTCACGTCGAACCTGTCGGCGAGAGCGGTCACGGATGCGCGACCGTGCGCGCGCACCTGATCGGCTATTGCTCGCTGTCGCTCTTCGGCGTACACCTGTCGTCTCCGATCTGTGGTGTGGCCAACCTTTCGGCGAACCATCTGTGGGTCTGTGTTCTGTGGATCTGGCTGCTGGTGGATCTGTGTTTTGTGGATCACCGCGTGATTGGTTCTGTGTGGGATTCAATGTTGATATATCTGTGTTTACGCCCGTATGTGTTGACAAGTCAAGCGTTGCGAGTAACTTTGATCACAGAAATTCACGACGCCGGGTATTCCTCACAGATCACCGCACCCGGCCGATCGACCCGGAAGGCAGCAGACGCAATGGAGAATCACCTGGTAACGGAGAATCGGGTCACCATGAACGGTCAGGGAGGGTTGACAGGAACACCCGTCGTCGCGGGGTTTGCCTACGGGCCGGTGTTGTGGCCGGGTAAGCGCGTCGAGTACGACGAGACGTCACTCGGCACCGATCGCGTCATCGCCGACGACGAGCGCGACGCGGAGTCGGAACGCCTCGTCGCCGCCGCGGCAGTCGTCGCGGGCAGACTGCGTGATCGCGCATCGCACGCGTCGGGAGCTGCGGCCGAGGTTCTCGCCGCGACCGCCGGGTTGGCCGAGGATCGGGGATGGATCGGTGCGGCAAAGTCCCGTGTCGCGAAGGGGGTGCCGGCACCTGCCGCCGCGGTCGCCGCAACGGCGCAGTTCTCCGAGATGTTCGCCAAACTCGGCGGGTTGATGGCAGAGCGGATCACCGACCTCAACGACGTTCGTGACCGGGTGGTCGCCGAGTTGCTCGGTCGGCCGGAGCCGGGAATTCCGACGCCGAGCCAACCGTCGATCCTCTTCGCGGACGACCTCGCTCCGGCGGATACCGCCGGGCTCGATCCCGCGGTGATCGTCGGGCTGGCAACGCGTCTCGGCGGACCGACCAGTCATACCGCCATCATCGCGCGACAATTGGGCATCCCGTGCGTGGTCGCCGTGGCGCGATTGAGTGAGATCACCAGCGGCACAATGGTTTTGCTCGACGGCGGTGCGGGGTCGATCACCGTTGAGCCGGAGGAGTCCGAGGCACGCGAACTCGTCGAGCGCAGCGTTGCGGAGGCAGCGCTTGTCGCTGCGTGGCGTGGTCCTGGCCGAACTGCCGACGGCACCGACGTCGCCATCCTGGCGAATGTCGCCGATGGTGCGTCGGCGCGTCGCGCTGCCGATGCGCCGGTCGAGGGGATCGGGCTGTTCCGCACCGAGTTGGCATTTCTCGACAGGGCAGATGAACCCGATGTCGACGAACAGACGCGTCTGTACCGCGACGTGTTCGAAGCGTTCGCGGGCCAGAAAGTCGTCATCAGAACGCTCGACGCCGGTTCGGACAAGCCGCTGGCCTTCATCGAGCACCCGGACGAGGCGAACCCCGCACTCGGCGTACGCGGTAACCGAATCGGCGATGACCACCCCGAAATCGTGCGAACTCAGCTCGACGCGATCGCGCGCGCGGCAGAAGAATCCGGTACGACGCCGTGGGTCATGGCACCGATGATCGCCACGGCCGCGGAGGCCGCACAGTTCGCCGATCTCGTCCGTCAGCGTGGTCTGACGGCCGGCGTGATGATCGAGATCCCTGCAGCGGCAATTCTGGCGCCGGCGATCCTGGCCGAGGTCGACTTCGTGTCGATCGGAACCAACGACCTCACGCAGTACACGATGGCCGCCGACCGGATGTCGGCAGAACTTGCCGAACTGACCGACCCGTGGCAACCCGCGGTGCTCGCACTCATCTCGCAGGTCGCGACCGCCGGCGCCCAGCAGGGCAAACCCGTCGGCGTCTGTGGTGAGGCCGCGGCCGACCCGTCGCTCGCGTGTGTGCTCGTCGGACTGGGAGTCACCTCGCTGTCGGCGGCTCCGGCGGCGACAGCAGCAGTCGGGGCGAAGCTGTCGACGGTGACCATGGAGCAGTGCCGAGCCGCGGCCGCTGCCGCGCTTGCCACCTCGAGTCCGGCACTCGCCCGACGTGCCGCAGCCGAAAAACTCGACCACTGATACAGACCCCGCTGGTCAATGACCTGCGGGGCCCGGTTCAGCGCATCACACCCGGCGCATGACCGTCACGACCTTGCCGAGGATGGCGGCGTCGTCGCCGGGGATCGGATCGAAGAGCGGGTTGTGCGGCATCAGCCAGACGTGGCCGTCTTTGCGTTTGAAGGTCTTCACCGTCGCCTCGCCGTCGATCATCGCTGCGACGATGTCGCCGTTGTCGGCGACATTCTGCTGACGTACGACAACCCAGTCGCCGTCGCAGATCGCGGCGTCGATCATCGATTCGCCGACGACGCGCAGCAGGAACAACGAGCCCTCACCGACGAGCTCACGCGGGAGCGGGAAGACGTCTTCGACCGCCTCCTCCGCGAGAATCGGACCGCCCGCCGCGATACGGCCGAGTACCGGAACGAACGTGGGGGTCGGGAGATCTCCGTTGATGGCATCGGAGTGATGTGCATCGGGAGCCTCGGAGACGTTGACCGCTCGCGGACGGTTGGCGTCGCGCTTCAGCAGGCCCTTGCGCTCGAGAGTGCGCAACTGGTGTGCCACTGATGAGGTGGACGTGAGGCCGACGGCGTCGCCGATCTCTCGGATGCTCGGCGGATATCCACGCTCGCGTACCGACTTTCGGATCACATCGAGGACGCCACGCTGGCGATCGGTGAGTGTTGCCTCGGCGACGGCCGGATGGATCGGTGTCTCCTCGCCGCCTCCGCTCTTCTTGCCTTCGACGCTGCGACCGTTGCCCTTGGGCGACGTCGGGCTGCGTCGTGACTTCTCTGTCATCGGTTCCGTCCTTCCTGATGTTGATGCGGCTGCTGTTGTGAACCGGCTGCTGTTGTGGAGCAGGTGGTGGGGTGCGTCTTTCATCCATCGTCTGGCGCCGACAGTAGCGGAGGCCACTGACAACATCAAACATTTGTTCGACGTGTCGCAGGACTTTGTCGGACCCCTCTGGTAGAACTCGAACATCAGTGCATCGAACGCTTGATCGACCATTGGAGGTAGCGATGACCAGCTTGATGACCAACCCGGTGACCCGCACGATTCCCAGCCCGTCGAGTGCATCCGCGGCAACACCGCCGACCACCCGATCTGCAACGCCCCGACCTGCGTCGACGACGCGTTCTCGAGTTCACCGCGCCACGGTGGTCAGTGGACGCGCATCGTCGAATGCCGTGCGTAGCGAAGAGCTGCGTGTGGCGGGACATGTTCGAACAAGTGAGGTCCGACGGGCCGGCGCGGACGTCTCGCCGCAGCGCCGACGTCGGATTGCGTTCGATCACGGCACCTCTACACGTCCGGCAGGCACGCGATGCGCCGGTGGCGTCGGCGAGATGGTGGCTGCCCGTCGCCGGCGCGCAGCGGTCTTGGCGGTGCTCGCCGGAGTCGGGTTGGCGCTGACCGTGTGGGTCGTCGGGACCGTCGGTGCCGACTACCAGCGGGCGAGCATGCCGTCGTCGACCTCCACGCAGGTGGTCCACGTGCGTTCCGGTGAATCGCTGAGCTCGATCGCGGCGCGGGTCGCGCCCGATATGCCGCGTCAGACCGTCATCGACGAGATCATCGACCTCAACGATCTGCCGTCGAGCGGGCTGCGCGTTGGCCAACCGCTTGTCACACCCGCGTACCGCTGAGCGCTGGCGGTATTCTCGATGTCACAGGGTCCAGTCGGAAACCGACACGGTCACCGCTGCGGTCTCGCTTCCGCCGGTCGTCAGACGATCGGACCAAGCCAGATCGACGGAGCCGCTGCGTCCCGCGATTCGCACGAGGACTACATGCGCTGCCCGTTTTGTAAGAACGAAGACACCAAGGTCGTCGATTCGCGTGTCGCCGATGAGGGGCAGGCGATCCGCCGACGTCGCGCGTGCAGCGAATGTGGGCGACGTTTCTCCACGGTTGAGAGTGCTGTTCTGGCAGTCGTGAAGCGCAACGGAGTGACGGAGCCGTTCAGCAGAGAAAAGGTGATGCGCGGGGTGCGCCGCGCGTGCCAGGGACGTCACGTGAACGAAGACGATCTCGCGCAGTTGGCTCAGCAGGTCGAAGACGCGGTGAGATCGTCGGGTTCCGCTGAGATCCCCAGCAACGAGGTGGGTCTGGCCATTCTCGGCCCGCTGCGCGACCTCGACGAGGTGGCATATCTACGTTTTGCCTCGGTCTATCGCTCGTTCGATTCGCTCGAAGACTTCCAGCGTGAGATCGACGACCTCCGGGGCAACCTCACCGGATCCCACGAAGGCGCAGACGACCTCGACACACCCGCCACCCGCGACGACACTGTCGATGCTGCGTCGAGTTCAGCGCGTCCGGTGTCAACCGAGTCGGTCAAGAGCTCGTAGCGCGCGCTTCTCCGAAATGGGGTAGGCGGTCCCGAGCTTCTGGGCGAAGAGGCTGACCCGAAGTTCCTCGACAATCCACTGCGCTTCCTCGCTGACGGTGTCTCGGCGCGATTCGGGAAGCTGTGTCAGGCGCTGGTTCCAGCGCTCGGTGACTCTGTCGATGGCGGCCATTCCATCGCGGTCGCGAGTGGCCGCGGCAGGAAGTTGCTCGAGACGCTGCCGTGCGGCGGTCAGGTATCGCGGAACGTGCTGCAGGTGTTCGCGTGCCGTGGCCAGGACGAATCCATCGAAGACCAGGTTGTTGAACTGTTCGGCGACGTCGTCGCACGCTGTCTGACCCGAGTGGCGGTCGATCTCGGCACGTAGGGGAGCCACCTCGCGCAAGACCTCGACGGCGAGCGCGAAGTACTCCGGCGCCGCCGCTGAGATACGCGGCCGGAGCGCCGAGACGAGTTCTTCGAAGGCCGACGGCGTGCGGATCGAGCCGAGATCGACTGCTGCGGGCGCGATGTCGCGAATCGCCCTGCGGGTGCAGTCGGAATACAGCGCGTCGGGCGACTCGTAGGGACTCTGACTCAGTGCCAGTCGATCCGCCGGGTCGAGTCCTGCGCTGATCTTGCGCGAGAGTGGCGCGATCGCGTGGTCGAGCAGTTCGATGACGGCACCGTGCAGTTGCACACGTCGCTGTGCGTCCGACGTCGCGAGCGTCCGTGCCACCCCACGGTTGCGCTCTCCGTCGACGACCTCGAGTGACGGATAGCGTGTGATCTGTTGTCCGGCAACGGTATCGACGTTCGACTCGGCGAGTGTTCCGATTCCGTCTGTCGTCCACGTCGTGTACACCCGACGCGGCGTCGGCGCGGGCGCGTCACCCTCGATGCGTCGGCGGAGGTCGGCAAGGGACTTGCCGGTGGCGACCGACTCCTCGCGCTCGTCGATTACGACGAAGTTCATCCGAAGGTAGGCGGGGAGTCTCTCGGGAGCGAAGTCGTCAGCCGCAATCGTCTGCCCGGTGATCGTCGACAGTTCACGCGCGAGGCCCGTGATAAGCGGCTCGCGGCGTGGGGTGAGGCGAGACAGAGCGAGATCGGCGAATCGTCCGGCGGGGGCCATCGTTTTGCGGATGGTCTTGGGCAGTGTCTTGATCAACTCGGTGGCGAGTTCGCTGCGCATTCCCGGGACCAGCCAGTCAAAGCCAGCAGGACGCACGTGCCGCAACAGTGGACGCGGAATGAGTACGGACACACCGTCATCGGGCGCGCCGGGCTCGAATCGGTAGCGCAGGCGGTAGCGGGTATCGCCCTGTTGCCACTCGCCGGGATAGTCGGCATCGGCGACGTGGACGTCGGCGGCGACGTCCTCCGGGGTGAGGTCGAGCAGCGCCTGGTCGGCTCTGCGCGCCTTCTTCCACCAGGTGTCGAAGTGGCGTGCCGAGGTGACCTCGGCGCCGATGCGATGGTCGTAAAAGTCGAACAGTTGGTCTTCGGTGATCACCACGTCGCGGCGTCGTGCGCGGTGTTCGACTTCGGCGGCGTCGGACAGCAGCGCCCGATTGCGTTCGAAGAACGGATGATTCGTCTTCCAATCGCCTTCGACGAGGGCGTGCCGGATGAACATGTCGCGCGCCGCCGCGGGGTCGATGGGGCCGTAGTCGACGCGGCGTCGGGCCACCAACGGGACGCCGTAGAGCGTCGCACGTTCGTATGCCATCGTCGCACCGCGCTTCGACGACCAGTGCGGCTCGCTGTATGTGCGTTTGACCAGGTCGCCTGCGAGTCGTTCGGCCCACAGCGGGTCGATTCCCGCGACGGTGTGCGCGAAAAGTCGTGACGTTTCCAGGATCTCGGCGGCCATCAGGAACGCGGGCGGCTTCTTGGAGAGTGACGAGCCGGGGAAGATCATCAGGGTCGTGTTGCGTGCGCCCGTGTACTCCCGACCCTCGGCGTTGCGCGCGGCGATGTTGCTCAGGAGCCCGGACAGTATCGCCTGGTGGATCGCATCGGTGTGGTGTGACACCTCTGGCTCGCCGGAATTCTTCGACGCCCCAGACTCTTTTGATGTTCCAGACTCTTTCGATGTTCCGGCGTCGTTCGTCGACCAGCCGAGATCGTCGACGATGCGCCGTAGCTGTCGGTGCAGATCCTGCCATTCGCGGATGCGGAGGTAGTGGAGGAACTCGCGCTCGCAGGTGCGGCGGAACTGGTTGCCGGACAGTTCCTGTCGTTTCTCCTGAAGGTAGCGCCACAGTGCGAGGTAACCCATGAAGTCGGACCCTGGCACGACGAACCGCTTGTGTGCAGCGTCGGCAGCCTCGCGATGATCGCCGGGCCGCTCACGAACGTCGGGAATCGACAGCGCGGCGGCGATGACCAGAACGTCGGCGAGACAACCGGATTCGTGCCCGGCGATCAGCATGCGCGCGACCCTCGGCTCGACCGGGATGCGCGACATCGTGCGTCCGACAGGCGTCAATCGCGGTGTGGTGTCGGTCTTGTCGGTCGTCGTGATCGCACCGAGCTCGGTGAGAACTCCGATGCCGTCGCGGATTCCGCGCGCGTCGGGAGGTTGGACGAAGGGGAAGTCGGCGATGTCGCCGAGCCGCAGCGACGCCATCTGCAAGATGACCGAGGCAAGGTCGGTGCGGAGGATCTCGGGGTCGGTGAAGGCGGGGCGGGCGTCGAAGTCGGCCTCGCTGTACAGGCGGATGCAGATGCCGGGGGCAACTCGCCCGCACCGCCCGGCGCGCTGGCGGGCGCTCGCCTGCGAGATCGGTTCGACCGGAAGTCGATGGATCTTGGTGCGCGCCGAGTATCGCGAGATACGTGCGGTACCCGTGTCGATGACGTAGCGGATGCCCGGGACGGTCAGCGAGGTCTCGGCGACGTTGGTGGACAACACGATTCGATTGCCACGCGACGGTGTGAACACCTTCTGTTGTTCGGCGATCGACAATCGTGCGTACAGCGGAACCACCTCGGCACCCGCCGCGACGCGTCGGGACAGCGAGTCCGCCGCCTCACGGATGTCACGTTCGGTGGGCAGAAACACCAGGATGTCGCCACCGGCGTTGCTGCGCCCCCACAACTCGTCGATGGCGGCGTCGATGCCCTGGATCTGGTCGAGGTCGGCGTGCTCGCCGCCACCGCGTTCGTCACCGGTGTCGGGGCCGTCGGAGGAGACGAGCGGGCGGTAGCGGACGTCGACGGGGTACGCCCGCCCCGACACCTCGAGGACGGGGACCTCGGCGTCGGGTGTCGTGAAATGCCGCGCAAATCTGTCGGGTTCGATCGTCGCCGACGTGATGATGAGCTTGAGGTCGGGGCGACGGGGGAGCAGTCGGTGCAGGTAGCCGAGGATGAAATCGATGTTGAGGCTTCGTTCATGCGCCTCGTCGATGATCAGCGTGTCGTAGGCGCGCAGCATCGGATCGGTGGCGATCTCGCGCAGCAGGATGCCGTCGGTCATCACCTTCACGAGAGTGTCGGCGCCGGAGCGGTCCGAGAACCTCACCGAGTACCCCACGGCATCGCCGATCTCGGTGTTCGTCTCGTCGGCGATACGCCGTGCCACGGAACTCGCGGCGATACGCCTCGGCTGGGTGTGACCGATGGCGCCGCGCACGCCTCGGCCGAGCTCCAGGCAGATCTTGGGAAGCTGGGTGGTCTTGCCCGATCCGGTTTCGCCCGCGATCACCACGACCTGGTGAGCGGCGATCGCGGCTGCGATCTCGTCGCGGGCCTCCGAGACCGGTAGCTCCGGTGGGAACTCGAGCACCGGAACGGATGCTCGACGACGCTCGATGCGTCGTGAGGCGGCGTCGATGTCTTGCGAGAGTGCCGCCACCGCATCGGCGTTCGGCGACGCACCGAGCTTGTCGACGCGGCGTCGAAGGCGGTGCTGGTCGACGATCGTCAGATCGGTCAGTCGACGTCGAAGCGAGCGTTGATCCGTCGAAGAAGGCTGCGTCGCCGCGGCGGTGGAGTCGCCGGGCTGTGATTCGGGGGAGACGGACATGATCTTTCAAGGATATGTGTCGGTACATGGTGGGACGCAGTCCGACCTCTCGCCGGTGAACGTACTGACGACCCTGAGTGCCCTGACCGCGATGCCGCCGGGCATCATTGACCCCATGTCAGGTTCACTGTGGCACGGATTCGCCGATATGGGGTCGGTCAGCGCAAGCGGCCCATTTGTGATCACGCGGGGTGAGGGCACCCGCGTGTGGGACCGCGATGGCAACGAGTATCTCGACGCCACCGCCGGTCTGTGGTTCACCAACATCGGTCACGGGCGCACCGAGGTCGCGCAGGCGGTGGCCGATCAGCTCTCGACGCTCGCGCACTATTCGGGATTCGGCGATCTCACCGCAGACGTCACCGACGCGCTCGCCGACCGGCTTGCGACCATCGCGCCGGTTGCCGGGAGCAAGATCTTCTTCACCTCCGGCGGAAGCGACTCGATCGACACCGCTGCGAAACTCGCGCGGCGTTACTGGGTGGAGGTCGGCAAGCCGGAGAAGACGATCATCGTCGGTCGGACCAAGGCCTACCACGGCATGCATGTCGCGGGCACCTCGCTCGCGGGCATCCCCGGTAACCACGACGGCTACGGAACCCTGATGCCCGACGCACAGACCGTCGAGTGGGACGACGCCAAAAGCCTGCTCGGTCTGATCGAACGCGTCGGCGCCGACAAGGTCGCCGCGTTCTTCTGCGAGCCGATCATCGGTGCAGGCGGCATCTACCTTCCGCCCGAGGGTTATCTGGCCGAGGTCCGACAGATCTGCCGCGACAATGACGTGCTGTTCGTCGCCGACGAAGTGGTGACCGGCTTCGGCCGTATCGGCGGCGAGAGCTGGTTCGCTTCGGCGCGCTTCGACCTCCAGCCCGACATGATGACCACGGCCAAGGGCTTGACGTCGGGGTACGTCCCGATGGGTGCGGTGTTCATCGCACCGCGTGTCGCCGAACCCTTCTACGCCGGTGGTGTTTGGTGGCGTCACGGCTACACCTACGGCGGCCACGCGGGAGCCGCGGCAGCCGCGATGGCCAACCTCGACATCATCGAGCGGGAGGGCCTCCTAGCCGAGGCGGCGAGGCTCGAGGGCGACCTGGCAGACAAGCTCGCCCCGCTCGCCGACCTCGCCGCGGTGTCCGAGGTGCGCACCGGACTCGGTGCGGTGACGGCCGTCCAACTCGCCGATCCGGCGCAGGCGCCCGCAGCGGTCGGTGCCCTGCGTAAGCACGGCGTGAGCACTCGCGCCGCAGGCCAGGGCGCGCTGCAGGTGTCGCCGTCGTTCGTGATGACGACAGCGGAGGTCGGCGAGCTGGCCGACCGTATCGGCGCAGCGCTGGGCTGAGTCGATTGAAGCCGGCCCGGTCAAAGCTGGGCTGATTGAAGCTTGGTCGGTCAGCCCTGGGCCGTCGGCAAGACCTCGATCGACGCGGCGTTGACGGCGGCCGGAAGCGACACTGACCAGGCGACCGCCTCCGCGATCGCGGACGCGGGGATCGGCGGGTTCTGTACGGCGAACCCGGCCAGGAACTCCTTGGAGCCCGGGTAGGTCATGTCGCGGCCCAGGTCCGACTCCGTCATCCCCGGTTCGATGGCCCGCACGCGGATACCGTTGGGGCCCAGTTCTGCTCGGAGGGTTCGTGTGAGGTGCGAGACGGCGGCCTTCGTCGCCGTGTAGGCCGCGTACGTCGGCAGCACGATGTGCGCGCCGATCGAACTGATGAGCACAAGGTCGGCGGATCGTCCGTGCGCTGCGGCCGCGCGCAGGCCCGGGATGGCGGCGCGAGCGGTGTCGAGCACGCCCATCACGTTCACATCGAGCATTCGACGCCACTCATCGCGGTCGGCGTCGTCGAACGGCGCGGCAAGCATCGCACCGGCGTTGGCGACAACGAGATCCGGTGCGCCGATGCGCTGCGTCACCTCCTCGAACGCTGCGGCGACGTCACGCGGATCACTGACATCCGTCGCGATGGCGAGGCCGTCGAACTCCTCGGCGACCGCGGTGAGCTTGTCGATCCGACGACCGAGCAACGCGACGCGCGCTCCGCGCGACGCCAGCGTCCTTGCCGTCGCGGCGCCGATACCCGTGCCCGCGCCGGTCACCACCGCGATACGGGCGTCGAGAGTTGCGGTGTTCTCATTTTGTGTCCGTGCTTCTTGTGTCCGGGCTTCTTGTGTCATGGCTACAAGGATCGAGCGGCTCGGACGGCACGAACAGACCGCGTCGTGAGGGGTCCTCGCGCTACCTGGCTGCTGATCGCTGCGAGCCTAGACTTTCGCTATGACCGCACTCGGTGAGTTCCTGCGCGCCCGCCGCGAGCGCGTCGACCCTGCGACGCTCGGTCTGCGGACGGTCGGCCCGCGGCGTACGCCCGGTCTACGTCGCGAGGAGGTGGCGAGTCTCGCAGGGATCAGCGTCGAATATCTTGTCCGGCTGGAGCGTGGACGCGATCGCAATCCGTCGGCTGCGGTGGTCGCGTCGCTGGCTGATGTGCTCGGCCTCGACGATTCCGAACGTGAGCATCTCGCCGCGCTCGCCGATGTACGTATCGACGTCGACTTCGCCGATCACGAGGTGGTCGAGCCGATCAGAGACCTGATGGCTCAGTGGCACCAGCCGGCGATCGTGATGAATCGGTTCATGGACCTCCTCGCGATCAACGACGCCGGCGCGGCATTGCACGGGGCGATCGGAATCGAGCCGGGAGACAACATGTTGCGCAAGCTCTTTCTGGATCCGCACGCGCCGTCGATCTATCCCGACTACGAGCAGGTGGCCGCCGAGACCGTCGCCAACCTGCGATCGCTCACCGGAGCAGATATCGATCACCCACGTTTACGTGACCTTGTCGGCGAACTCTCGCTGCACAGCCCGCTTTTCGCCGAGATCTGGGCCCGCAACGAGGTCCAGGTGAAGTCCAGCGGTGCCAAGCGAATGGTGCTCGTCGACGTCGGCGTCGTCGAATTACGTTGGGACACCCTCGAAGTCGCCGGTGCGCGGGGTCAGAGGGTTGTGGTCTACCAGCCCGTCGAGGGCACCGGCAGCGCCGAGAAGCTCGCCCGACTCGACGCCGCCGCCAGGATCGGTGTGGTCGGTAGCTGATCCGAACAGCACACTGCCCCGGCCTCTGGTGAGACCGGGGCAGTGCAGTGGGTGATAGATCAGGCGTTCGCCAGCACCTCGGTGGTGGTAATGGCCTGCGCCACACCGGTAACCGTTGCGGCGACCTTGACGGCCTCCCAGACCTGTTCCTTGGTCAGGCCGGCGTCACGGACGACCTTCGCGTGTGCTGCGGTGCAGTCGTGGCAACCGTTGATGGTCGACACTGCGAGGCTCCACAGCTCGAAGTCGGTCTTGTCGACGCCGGGGTTGCCGATGATGTTCATCCGCAGACCCATGCGCACCTGCCCGTAGTCGTCGCCGAGAAAACTCTTGGCGCGGTAGGCGACATTGTTCATGCCCATGATCGACGCCGCGCCGAGCGCCGCGTTGTAGGCCTCGGCCGACAGGTTGTCCGCCGCTTCCTCGGACACCTCGGCCAGCACCTTCGCGTTGCGCGATGCCGCAGCCGACGCGAGGAAGGTGCCCCAGAGCTGCTGCTCGGAGAGTTCTGTCGAACGCGCCAGCGAACTCAGATTGAGCTTGAGGTCCTTGGCGTACTCGGGGAGGGCTTCCTTGAGATTGTCGATGCTCATGCCGATTCCTCTCAGACGCTTGCGGTGAGGAGCTCGCCGGCGTCGATGGTCGGATCGCCCTTCTTCCAGTTGCAGGCACACAGTTCGTCGGACTGCAGTGCGTCGAGAACACGCAGCACCTCGTCGACGTTGCGGCCGACGGAACCGGCGGTCACCGAGACGAACTGGATCTCGTTGTTGGGGTCGATGATGAACGTCGCGCGATCGGCGACACCGTCGGCGTTGAGAACGCCTGCGGCGGTGGCGAGCTCACGCTTGAGGTCGCTCAGCATCGGGAAGGGGAGGGTCTTGAGATCCTCGTGCTGTGCGCGCCACTGGAAGTGGACGAACTCGTTGTCGACGGACGCACCGAGAACCTGGGCGTCGCGATCGGCGAACTCGTCGTTCAGCTTTCCGAAGGCGGCAATCTCGGTCGGGCACACGAACGTGAAGTCCTTGGGCCAGAAGAAGACAATGCGCCACTTGCCGGGGTGATCGTCGCTCGACACCTGGGTGAAATAGTCGTCGGGCTGCTGGGCGTCCACCTTGCTCAGGTCGCCTCCGATGACTGCCGTCAGGTTGTAGGCGGGGAACTGGTCTCCGATGGTCAGAAGAGCCATGTGTGTTGTCGCTCCTTCGTGTCGATTGCGTTCGTGGGTGGCGCGCGAACTCACGTTCTGCAGTTGCCTCTCAATTCTGCCGAAAAGCCACCAAAAGCGAAACGTGATGATTAGCACTAGACTGATAGGCATGAGTGATAAAAGTTATCAGCCGTCGGTAGCGGGTCTGCGGGCGTTCGTCGCACTCGCTCGAAAACGCCATTTCGGCGCTGCGGCAACAGAACTCGGCGTCAGCCAGCCGTCGCTGTCACAAGCACTCGCAGGCCTCGAGGCCGGGTTGGGCAAGCAACTCATCGAACGTACAACGCGGCGTGTCTTCGTGACACCGGAGGGCGAGATGCTCCTACCCAAGGCGATCGCGGTGACCGACGCCGTCGACGAATTCCTCTCTGCGTCCGCGGGTTCCGACGATCCGCTTGCCGGTACTCTGCGACTCGGCCTGATCCCAACGGTCGCGCCGTACGTTCTGCCGACCGTGCTGCGCGGGCTCGCGGCCGAATTGCCCTCTCTCGCTTTGCGGGTCGTCGAGGACCAGACGGCACGACTGGTGGCGCAGCTACGGGAGGGATCTCTCGACGCCGCGTGTCTCGCGCTACCCGCCGACGTGCCCGGCCTTGCCGAGATACCGATGTACGCCGAGGATTTCGTGCTGGCGCTGCCGTCCGATCATCCGCTGGCCGGACGCAAGCGCGTCGACCCGAGTTCGCTCGCCGACCTTCCGCTCCTGCTGCTCGACGAGGGGCACTGCCTACGCGACCAGGCGCTCGAGGTGTGCCGACTGGCGGGCGTGCGCGCCGACATCGGGCACACCAGAGCGGCGTCGTTGGCGACTGCGGTGCAGTGCGTCGAAGGTGGTCTGGGCGTCACGCTGATCCCGGGTACCGCCGTTGCCGCCGAAACCGCGGGCGGCGACCTCGCGACCGCGACATTCACGACGCCGCGGCCTGGGCGTCGAATCGGGTTGGTCTACCGCGAGTCGTCGGGTAGGGGTGAGTCGTATCGGCGCCTGGCGTCCATCATCGCCGGCCTTGTCGAACAGACGGGCGCGGTGCGTGTGGAGAAGGCGGCTGCCGTGTGAGCGTGATTCGGTCAGTGTTCCTCGGCGAGCGCGTCGGCGGCAGCGGTGCGGGCCAACTCTTCCCACTCGTCGAGGAGGCTGGAGTCGACGTCGCGGACCATGTCGCCGACGCGTTCGGTGAGTTCGACGATCTCGTCGGTCAGCACGGTGGTCGGAACACCCTGGCGCAACACGCGATAACAGTCGGATAGGTACCGCAGTACCACTCCTTCGCTGCGGGCGAGACCGTAGGCAGAGATCAGTTCGGTGAACGTCATCGCTCGCTCGAGCATGAGCCGCAGAACCGACTTCGGCGACGGCGGAAACCCCGCAATCCACGGGTGGGTCCTGCGGTAGACACCGAAGGCGTAATCGATTTCCTCGGCGAGCGGTTGCGGCCAGGTGATCTCCTCGAGCCGCGCCATGCGCTCCTCGTACTCGACGCCGTCGGCTTTCATCTCGGCGATCGCAGCGTCGCGCGCTTCCTTGCGCTGGGCCATCAGCACCGGGCGGGGATCGTCGAGAGTGGATTCGAGAATCGAGACGACGTCGAGCGCATAGGTCGACGAATCCGGATCGAGTAGCTCGAATGCGGCGAGCGCGAACGCCGACAGCGGGTTGGTGAGCGCGAAGTTCTCGGGCATGTCGACGCTCAGCGCGACGTATCGGCCCTCGTCGTCGGGTTCGGGTAGTTGCACGACGATGCCCGCGTCGCGCAGGTCACGGTAGAGACGAATGGTGTGGCGGATCTGTCCCAGTTGTCGATTGCGGGGAAGATGGTTGTCCTCCAACAGATGTCGCGTTGCCGCGAAGCAATCTCCCGGCCTGCCGAGGACTTCGAGCAACATCGCGGTCGTCATGCGGAAGTGCGAGCGCAACGGCTCGTCCGGTGCATCGACGAGCTGCAGGAACGTTTTCTCGCCCCAGGAGACGAAACCCTCGGGTGGCTTCTTGCGCACCAGCTTTCGCAGCTTCTTCGGGTCGTCGCCCGCCTTGGCGACCGCGCGGGCGTTCTCGACGTCGTGCTCGGGTGCCTGCGCGACGACGTAGCCGATGGTGTCGAAGCCCGCGCGCCCGGCGCGCCCGGCGATCTGGTGGAACTCGCGGGCGCGCAGACGGCGTACGCGCGTGCCGTCGTATTTGCTCAGACCGGCGAACAGAACGGTACGGATGGGCACGTTGATGCCGACCCCGAGGGTGTCGGTACCCGCGATGACCTTGAGAAGTCCTTGCTGTGCAAGGCGTTCGACGAGCCGTCGGTAGCGCGGCAGCATGCCTGCGTGGTGGACCCCGATGCCCGCGCGGAGCAGCTTCGACAGGGTGGAGCCGAATCCGGTGGAGAAGCGGAAGTCGCCGATGGCCTCGGCGATCTGAGCCTTCTCCTCCTTGGTGGTGATACGTGCGGACAAGAGGGCCTGCGCACGCTCGACCGCTGCTGCCTGCGTGAAGTGCACGACGTAGATCGGTGCGCGACCCGCGTCGATGAGTCCCTCGATCGTCTCGTGGATGGGTGTCATCGCATACGTGTATTCGAGGGGGACCGGTCGATGGGTTCCGGTGACCGCGGTGGTGGTGCGGCCGGTGCGTCGCGACAGGTCGTCGACGAAGAAGCTGATGTCGCCGAGCGTCGCCGACATCAGGAGGAACTGCGTGTGCGGAAGCTCGATCAGTGGGACTTCCCACGCCCATCCGCGATCGGATTCGCCGTAGAAGTGGAACTCGTCGGAGACGAGCACGCCGATATCGCTGTTCGGACCGTCGCGAAGTGCGAGGTTCGCGACGATCTCGGCGGTCGCGCAGATGATCGGAGCATTGGAGTTGACCGACGCGTCGCCGGTCATCAGGCCGACCTGGTCGGCCCCGAACTGCGCGCACAGATCGAAGAACTTCTCGCTGACCAGTGCCTTGATCGGCGCGGTGTAGAACGCGCGCTGACCCCGACATCGGGCGAAGTAGATGGCGCCGGATGCCACGAGCGACTTGCCCGAACCGGTCGGTGTGGCCAGGATGACGTTGTTACCCGAGATCAACTCGAGCAGCGACTCCTCCTGATGCGGATACAGGTCGATGCCGCGCTCGGCCCACCATCCGGTGAACGTGTCGAATGCGGCGTCGTCGTCGGCGACGGGGGTCAGCGTCGTCGCTGACCCGGAAATGGACTCGTCGATCAGTTCGGCGATGACGAACCGCCGTTGCCGTCCCCATCGTGGAGGTCTCCGGTGCCGTCCGGATCGACGTCGCCACGCGATTGCTCCGCCAGGAACCGCTCGAGTTCGGCGCCGAGCTCGTCGCCGCTGGGCAGCGGTTCGTCGGCGGCGAGCAGAGATGCGCGCTGCGTCTGTGCCTCGGTGAAGCTGTCGTACTGCGCCTCGAGCGCCGCGACGACGGATTCGATCTCACCGTTGCCCGACACCTCGGCGTCGACCTGCTCGCGGACCGCGGCTGCTGCGGATTCGAGTGCGCCGGTGGGCAATTCGAGTCCGGTAAGTCCCGACACCGCCTCGAGCAGACGCGCTGACGCTGCCGGGTAATCGGTCTGGGAGAGGTAGTGCGGCACGTGTACCGACAGTCCCGAGGTACGTCGTCCGCCCTGGCCCAGGCGCAGCTCCAAGAGCATCGACGCACTCGCGGGAAGCTTCATCTGCGAACCCCACGTGGGCAG
>NZ_BAFC01000045.1 GCF_000248055.1 Gordonia sputi NBRC 100414
TCTGTTGCTGGCGCCGTCGGGCCGGTCGGTGTGGGCCGCGCGGGGCGCAGGAAGTAGGGGAAAGAATCCTTCCGCGGGTTTCGTGCCCTTTCTCGAGAAGTTGCGCGGGGAAGCGTCGACAAGTCGGGGAAGAGTTCGACGGCGCGTGGGGAGCGTCGAGGAGGGGTTGCTGGCGCCGCCGGGCCGGTCGGCGCCGCCTTCGCGGGGTGCAGGAACTAGGGGAAAGAATCCTTCCCCTACTTTCGGCCGCGGCGGATGAGGCTGTCGCCGAAGTTCGATGAGTAACGACGCCGGATAGGGCGCGATCGGCGTATGCCGTGGTCACAACTGCCTAACGACCCCACTGAGCATTTGGCGACGCTCGGCGCACGGCAGTAGCATTTGAGGCTGTTGTTATTGATGTGACTAAAGGGGCTGATGGTGCGACTTCGTGGAGTTCGGTGTGCGACGGCTCTGACCGCGCTCGCGGCTGTGATCGTCGGTGCCGCCACGATGAGCGGCATTGCCGCAGCCGACCCGACGCCCGTTCCGCCCCCGTCGAGCATCCAGACCGTCGTGCATGACACGCCGCTGCAGTCGACGCTGATCGTCTACTCGGCGTCGATGAACAAGGCGATCCCGGTCACGGTGCTGCATCCGAAGGACACCAGTAAGCCGGTAGCCACCCTCTACCTGCTCAATGGCGCAGGCGGAGGCGAGGATTCGGCAACCTGGGCCGCCAAGACGTCGTATGCACAGTTCTTCGCCGACAAGAACGTCAACGTGGTCACCCCGATCGGCGGTGCATTCTCGTATTACACCGACTGGCAGCGCGATGATCCGGTCCTCGGCCGCAACAAGTGGCAGACATTCCTGACCAAAGAACTTCCGCCGTTGATCGACAAGGAGTTCAAGACCACCAAGGCCAACGCGATCGCCGGCATCTCGATGGCCGGCACATCGGTGCTCAATCTCGCAATCGCGGACCCCAAGCTCTACAAGGCTGTCGCGGCCTACAGTGGATGTGCGCGAACCAGCGATCCGCTTGGGCTGCAATACATTCGGATGGTCGTGGGTGATCGCGGACGCGGAAACATCGTGAACATGTGGGGCGTCCCGGGTGGCCCGGGGTGGCAAGCGAACGACCCCTACCTGAACGCGGCCAAGCTGCGCGGCACCAAGGTGTACATGACAAGCGGCACGGGACTGCCCGGCCAATACGATCGGCTCGACTCGCCGCTGATCAACGGTGACCCGGTCACTCTCGCCAACCAGGTCCTGCTCGGCGGGGTCATCGAGGCGGCGGTCAACAACTGCACCCAGCAGATGGTTGCGCGCATGAAGCAGCTCCACGTTCCCAACAAGGTCCTGACCCGATCGGGCGGGACGCACTCCTGGGCCTACTGGGAACAGGACCTCCACGACACCTGGCCGATGATCGAGGCCGATCTCAACGCCAAGCCCGCACCCGCTGCAAAGGCCGCACCGAAGAAGTAAGGTCTGCGCTACGACGCCGGGCGGACAGCCCGGCTGTCGACGCTGCGCCCAACTGCTCGAGTTGGTCGTCTCGCTGCTTCTCACAGCCCGCTTCTCGTACCCCGCAGAGTTCTCACATCTCGCTGCGTCGAAAGGTGAGCAGACTGTGACGGCGGGGTCACGCACGGAAAACTTTCTGCAACAGCCGCTTCCTATCGTCGTAGACACATCACGTCGCGCCGCCGATTGTCGCGACACCTCAGCCCCATCGCAGGAAGCGGCACCCCCATGAGTTATGCGTACACCCGTAAACACCACATCACCGGATGGGACCCGGAAGACCGGCAGGCCTGGGACGCCGGCGGCGCGCAGATCGCCAAGCGCAACCTCGTCTGGTCGATCATCTGCGAGCACATCGGCTTCTCGATCTGGTCGCTGTTCTCGGTGATGGTGCTGTTCATGTCGCCGAAGTACGGCATCAGCCTCGACCAGAAGTTCGCCATCACGGCAACGGCCACCCTCGTCGGTGCCTGCCTTCGCATTCCGTATACCCAGGCAACTGCCAAGTTCGGCGGCCGCAACTGGGCCATCTTCTCCGCGATCGTGCTGCTGATCCCGACCACCCTCGTGTTGATCCTGATGATGAACCCGGGCAAGTTCGGGTTCGGCTGGTTCCTCTTCGCCGCAGCGCTCACCGGCCTCGGCGGCGGCAACTTCGCGTCGTCGATGACCAACATCAACGCGTTCTTCCCGCACCGCCTCAAGGGCTGGGCACTGGGGCTCAACGCAGGCGGCGGCAACATCGGCGTCCCGGTGATCCAGTTGATCGGGCTATTGGTCATCTGGTTGGCGTCCGACGAGCCGGAGATCGTGTGTGCCATCTACCTCGTCGCCCTCGCATTCGCCGCCATCGGTGCCGCGATCTACATGGACAACCTCGACCACCAGACCTCGAGCTACCGCTCCATGGTCGATTGCCTGAAGTACCGCGACACGTGGTTGATCTCGCTCCTCTACATCGGCACGTTCGGCTCGTTCATCGGCTTCAGCTTTGCCTTCTCGCAGGTGCTGCAGATCAGCTTCAAGTCGTCCGGCGTCGGCAATGCCGCACTCGCCGCAGCCCAAATCGCTTGGATCGGACCGCTTCTCGGTTCCATCGCGCGTCCCTACGGCGGCAAGCTCGCCGACCGCTTCGGTGGTGGCCGCATCACCTTCGTGTGCTTCCTCGCGATGATCGCGTCGGCGGCGGTGCTGGTGATCTCCGGAATGGCCGCCGACTCACACGCCCACCACAAGATCGGCACCGCTCAGCTGATCGGCTTCATCATCGGCTTCATCCTGCTGTTCCTGATCTCGGGAATCGCCAATGGTTCGGTCTACAAGATCATTCCGACCGTCTTCGAACACAAGGCTCGCAACCTCACCGGCCTCGACACGATGGGCCGTGTGGTCTGGTCGCGTAAGATGTCCGGTGCGCTCATCGGTATCGCGGGTGCGGTCGGTGCGCTCGGCGGCGTCGGCATCAACCTGGTGCTGCGTTCGAGCTACAAGGCCAATCAGTCTGCGACGGTTGCCTTCTGGGTGTTCCTCGGCTTCTATGTGATCGCCGCGATCATCACCTGGGTCTTCTACGCCCGACGCGAGATCGTGCTCGAGGAGCGCGAGACCACCGACATCGCGGTCGATTCGACGGTCGTCGACGACGCTCCCGCGGCCACCATCCCGGCAGCGGAACCCGCGAAGTGACCCCCGACATGGATTCGGCGCCAACGATGGACACGCGCACCTGTGTGGTCGTCGGCCACGGCATGGTCGGCCACCGATTCGTACAGGAACTCCGCGAACGCGACACCGCGAACCAGTACCGGGTGATCGTGCTGAGCGAAGAGCCGGTCGCCGCCTATGACCGGGTCGGGCTGTCGAGCTACGTCGGCTCCTGGGACCCGACGACGATGGCCCTGGCCGGCAACGCCTACCCCGACGACGATCTTGTGGAGGTACGCCTCGGCGAATCGGCCACCGATATCGACCGCGACGGCAAACGGATCGTCACCTCGTCGGGCAACGAGATCAGCTACGACACGCTGGTGTTGGCCACCGGCTCGTATCCGTTCGTGCCGCCGGTCGAGGGTAAGGACAATCCGCGGAGCTTTGTGTACCGCACCCTCGCCGATCTCGACTCGATCCGCGCGACCGCCGAGTCCGCGGGCTCGGGCGCACCTGGTGTCGTTGTCGGCGGCGGGCTGCTGGGACTCGAGGCAGCCAACGCACTCCGGTTGCTCGGAATGACGCCGCACATCGTCGAATTCGCGCCCCGCCTGATGCCACTGCAGGTCGACGAGGGCGGCGGTGCGTTGCTGGCATCGCTCGTCGGCGACCTCGGTCTGCATGTGCACACAGGGGTGTCGACGACGGCCATCGCCGACGCCGATGACGGTTCTCTGGCGGTCACCCTGTCGGACGGGACCGTCCTCGACGCCGCGCTCGTGGTGTTCTCCGCTGGTGTCCGACCACAGGACGCGCTCGGTCGACAGGCGGGCCTCGACGTCGGTGAGCGCGGCGGAATCATCACCGATACCGGCTGTCGCACAAGCGATTCGTCGATCTGGGCGATCGGTGAGGTCGCCGCGGTCGAGGGTCGCTGCTACGGCCTGGTCGCTCCCGGCTACACGATGGCCGAGATCGCGGCGGACGGCATCCTCGGTGCCGCCGAGGCGACGTTCCCCGGCGCCGACATGTCGACGAAGCTGAAACTGCTCGACGTCGACGTCGCGAGCTTCGGCGACGCGATGGGTGTCACCGAGAACGCACTCGAGATCGTCTACTCCGATCCCGTCGCGGGTACGTACAAGAAGCTCGTGCTCTCCGACGACGCGTCGACCCTGCTCGGCGGCATCCTCGTCGGTGATGCCGACGCCTACGCGATGCTGAAACCGATGGTGGGGCGCGAGATTCCGGGCGATCCGTCGTCGCTGATCGCGCCGGCGGCAGGTGAAGGCGGCGGGATCGGATTGTCGGCACTGCCCGACGACGCCGAGATCTGTTCGTGCAACGGCGTTTCCAAGGGAGCGATCTGCTCGGCCATCGCCGACGGTGCGTGCTCGGTCGCCGACATCAAGGGGTGCACGTCGGCGGGCACCACGTGTGGTGGTTGCGTGCCGTCGATCACCAGACTCCTCGCCGACTCCGGCGTCGAGTTGTCCAAGGCGCTGTGTGCTCACTTCACACAGTCGCGTGCCGAACTGTTCTCGATCGTGGCGGCAACCGGAATCCGCACCTTCTCCGAGTTGATCGCCCGCTTCGGGACCGGGAGTGGCTGCGAGATCTGCAAGCCGACCGTCGCGTCGATCCTGGCCTCGACGTCGAGCGATCACATCCTCGACGGCGAGCAGGCCGCGCTGCAGGACACCAACGACCACTTCCTGGCCAATCTGCAGAAGAACGGCACCTATTCGGTCGTTCCGCGGATGCCCGGTGGCGAGGTGACCGCGGATCAGCTGATCACGATCGGTCAGATCGCCAAGGATTTCGGCCTCTACACCAAGGTCACCGGTGGTCAGCGCATCGATATGTTCGGTGCGCGCGTCGAGCAGCTTCCCGAGATCTGGCGTCGGCTCGTCGACGCCGGGATGGAATCGGGCCACGCCTACGGCAAGAGCCTGCGGACGGTGAAGAGCTGCGTCGGTTCGAGCTGGTGTCGCTACGGCGTGCAGGATTCGGTGGCGATGGCGGTCCGTCTCGAACATCGCTATCGCGGGTTGCGCTCACCACACAAGATCAAGCTCGGTGTGTCGGGGTGTGCCCGCGAGTGCGCTGAGGCACGCGGCAAGGACGTCGGCGTGATCGCGACCGAGAATGGTTGGAACCTCTACGTCGGCGGAAATGGCGGCCAGAGTCCAGCGCATGCAAAGCTTCTCGCCTCCGGACTCGACGACGAGACGCTGGTGCGCTACATCGACCGCTACCTGATGTTCTACGTCAGGACCGCCGACCGGTTGCAGCGCACCGCGCCGTGGCAGGAGAGCTTCGACGGAGGGCTCGATCGGTTGCGGGAGATCGTCTGCGACGACATCCTGGGTATCGGAGGCGACCTCGAGGATGCGGTCGCCAGGCACGTTGACGGCTACCGCGACGAATGGGCCGCAGTGCTCGACGATGAGGACAAACTGCGTCGCTTCGTGTCCTTTGTCAACGCCCCGGAGACTCCCGACCCGACCATCGCCTTCGACGACTCGTCGGGCCGCAAGGTCCCGGTGCTGCTCGGAACGCCCACACGATTCAAGGAGACACCACCATGACCGCGTTGGACGACGCCGTAAGCACCTGGGTGCCGGTGTGCGCCCTCGACCAATTGACCGTCGGCCGTGGTGTCGCTGCACTCGTCGGCGGCACGCAGGTCGCGGTGTTCCGCCTGTCCGATGGTGAGGACACACTGCGCGTCGTCGACAACATCGACCCCTTCGGTCGGGCTGCGGTGATGTCGCGCGGGCTCATCGGCGACAGGAACGGCGAGCCCACCGTCGCATCGCCGCTGCTCAAGCAGGTGTTCTCGCTCGATACCGGTGCGTGCCTCGACGATGAGTCACAGGCCCTGCAGACGTATCCGGTGCGGGTGGTCGACGGCACGGTCGAGATCGGGATCATCGAGATCAGCGATACCCGATGACACCCTCCGACTCACCCACTGTCACGGCGACTCCGGACAAGACCCTGACCGGCTTCACCGTCGGCATCACAGCGGCGCGGCGAGCCGACGAGTTCGCCGCTCTGCTCACACGTCGTGGCGCCGAGGTCATCCATGCCCCTGCCATTCGCATCATCCCGCTCATCGACGACGACGAGCTTGAGCGTGCCACCGAGTCGATCCTCAAAGAACCGCCAGACGTCATGGTGGCGACCACCGGAATCGGATTCCGGGGTTGGGTCGAGGCGGCTGACGGGTGGGGACTCGCCGACGACCTCGTGGACACACTCGGTGGGGTTCGGCTGCTCGCGAGAGGTCCCAAGGCCAAGGGCGCCATTCGTGCGGCCGGCCTGCGTGAGCAGTGGTCGCCACCCAGCGAGTCGTCGAGCGAGCTCATTCGCGAGCTACTCGACGAGGGAGTCGCGGGACTGCGGGTCGCCGTACAGCTCCACGGTGCGACGACGAGTTGGGAGCCGCTACCCGACCTGTGCGACGTGCTGCGCGAGGCGGGTGCCGAGGTCGTCCCGGTTCCGGTCTACCGCTGGACTCCGCCGGACGACACCGACCCGATGGCTCGGATGATCGACGCCGTCATCAACCGCGACCTCGACGCCGTGACGTTCACCAGCGCGCCTGCGGTGGCGTCGATGCTCGGTCAGGCGCATCGCACCGGTGCACTCGAACCATTGCTGCACGCCATGCGCACCGCGGTACCTGCGATGTGCGTCGGCAATGTGACTGCGGGGCCCCTGCATGCGCTGCAGGTTCCCACGGTGCAGCCCGCCCGCTTTCGTCTCGGTGCGCTCGTCAGACTGATCGCCGAGGAACTGCCGCGTCGTGCGAGTGTGCTCCGCGTCGCCGGGCACGACCTGAGCCTTCGGGCGTCGGGCGTCGTCGTCGACGGCTGCTTTCACTCGGTGACGGGTTCGAGCATGGCGCTACTGCGCGTGCTGCATCGTGTTCCGGGACAAGTCATCTCGCGCAAGGCGATGCTCGACGAACTCCCCGGCGGAGGCACCGACACCCACGCCGTCGAGATGGCGGTCACCAGACTGCGCTCGGCGCTGGGCGATTCGAAAATGATCCAGACGGTGGTCAAGCGTGGATACCGCTTGGCTGTCGACCTCGAATATGACGAGAACGATTCCGATGAAGCCTGAACACACCGCTGCCACCCGTCCGCAACCCATCCTCGTGGCACACGGCACCCGCTCGGTTGCGGGAGTCTCGACCGTCGGACGCATCGCCGAACTCGTGGGGGAGCGCGTGGGGACGACCCGCGTGGCTTTCGTCGACGTTCTCGGTCCGTCACCGTCGGAACTGCTCGCGCAGACCCCGGGACCGGCGATCATCGTGCCTGCCTTTCTTGCCGCCGGATACCACGTCCGACGCGACATCCCGGAGCACATCGAGGCCAGTGGCCATCAGCGGGTCACATTGTGCGACAACATGGGCCCCGACCCGATGCTCGCGGTGCTGATGCTCGAGCGACTGCGCGCCGCAGGCTGGCGCGATGGTGACGCCGTGGTCATGGCCGCCGCCGGATCGTCGGACCCGCTCGCGCTGGCCGACGTCGAGACCGCCGCTCGTCAGCTCGGAGAGCTGATCGACGACGACGTGTCGGTCGGCTATGTCGCCACCGCGACCCCGCGCGTCCCCGACGTGGTGTCGGCGACGCGCAGGTCACGGCGGCGTCGGGTCTTCATCGCCGCATACCTGTTGGCGCCCGGGTTGTTTCACTCCCGCCTGAGCGAGTATGGCGCCGACGGCGTTGCCGCACCGATCGGCGCGGACCCGCGGGTGGCCGATCTGATCGTCGCGCGGCTCACCTCCGCGGGTCTGCGCGACTCACAGTCGCGACCAGCCCGTGTGAGAACCATGTGATCGACCGGTAACGCGCATTCATGGCATCGGAAACAATCGGCTCCAACCATGGAGTCATGCCCGCGACCTCCACCGTCGACTCGCTCTGTGCTTACTGCGGGGTGGGGTGCGGGATGGTGCTGCACGTGTCGACGCCCGACGGCGCAGGACTTCCGCTGGTCACCAAGACCACCGGACGTAAGGACCATCCGACGAACTTCGGGCGGTTGTGCACCAAGGGATCGACCACGTCGGACATGCTGGCCGCGCCGGGACGGATGGAGAAGGCGTCGATCCGGACCAGCCGGGACACCGACCGGGAGTCGGTCGGAATCGACGAGGCGATCTCCTTCGCCGCACGCCGGATGCGGGCGATAGCCGACGAGCACGGCCCGGATTCGGTTGCGGTGTACGTGTCGGGCCAGATGTCGACCGAGGCACAGTACCTGTCGAACAAGTTCACCAAGGGCTATTTGCGCGGCATCAACATCGAATCCAACTCGCGACTGTGCATGGCCAGCGCAGGCACCGGCTACAAGCAGTCCCTCGGCGCCGACGGCCCACCCGGCTCCTATCAGGACTTCGAACACGCCGACCTGTTCTTCGTGATCGGCTCCAACATGGCCGACTGTCATCCGATCCTGTTCCTGCGCATGATGGAACGGGTCAAGGCAGGCGCGAAGCTGGTCGTCATCGATCCACGACGCACCGCCACCGCGGCCAAGGCCGACCTCTACCTGCAGGTCAAACCCGGCACCGACCTCGCCCTGCTGAACGGTCTGCTGCACCTGTTGATCGAGGCCGACAACGTCGATCACGACTTCGTCGAGAGCTACACCGAGGGTTTCACCGCGACCAAGGAGTTCGTCTCCGAGTACACGCCAGCATTCGTCAGCGAGACCACCGGCATCCCCGAGGCCGACATCCGCACGGCCGCAACGTGGATCGGCGAATCCACGAACTGGATGAGTTGCTGGACAATGGGACTCAACCAGTCGATCCACGGCACCTGGCATACCAACGCGCTGATCAATCTGCACCTGGCCACCGGCGCGATCTGCCGCCTCGGCAGTGGCCCCTTCTCGCTCACCGGACAGCCCAACGCGATGGGCGGACGCGAAATGGGTTACATGGGGCCGGGTTTGCCCGGCCAGCGGGCGGTGATCTCCGAGGCCGACCGTGACTTCTGCGAGGACACCTGGGAGGTGCCACGCGGCACCCTGCGCAGTGAGGTCGGGACCGGCACCATCGACATGTTCGACCAGATGGCCGACGGCAAGATCAAGGCCTGCTGGATCATCTGCACCAATCCCATTGCCAGCGTGTCCAATCGGTCGCGGGTCATCGACGCATTGCAGCGCTGTGAGCTGGTGGTGGTGCAGGATGTGTTCGCCGAGAACGAGACCCTGCCATACGCCGACGTCGCACTGCCTGCCACCCTGTGGACCGAGTCCGACGGGGTGATGATCAACTCCGAACGCAACCTCACCCTCTTCCAGCCCGCCGTCGCGCCACCCGGCGACGCGCTACCCGACTGGCAACTGATCTGCCGGATCGCCACCGAGATGGGATACGGCGAAGGATTCTCCTTCGGATCGGCCGAAGAGGTGTTCGAGGAGATCAAGCGTTTCTGGAATCCCAAGACCGGGTGGGACATTCGCGGTGCCAGCTATGCGCGTCTCCGCGAGACCCCGCTGCAGTGGCCGTGCCCGCCCGACGACGACGCCGACCGCCACCCGATCCGCTACCTCAACGACGGCCGTAGCCAGACCAAGGTGGTGCGGGCCGACGGCACCACACCGGAGTTCGTCTTCCCCACCCCGAGCGGGCGGGCGATCTTCCACGCCCGACCATGCCTTCCGCCCGCCGAGATGCCCGACGACGAGTTCCCCCTGGTCCTCAACACCGGACGGCTGCCGCACCAGTGGCACACCATGACCAAGACCGGGCGGGTGGCCAAACTCAACAAACTCAACCCGTCACCGTTCGTCGAGATCCACCCCGACGATGCGGCCGCTCTCGATGTGGCCGAAGGGGATTCGGTGCGCGTCCGCTCGCGGCGTGGTGCCGCGGTGCTGCCTGCAGTCCTCACCGACCGCGTACGCCCCGGCAACTGCTTTGCCCCGTTTCACTGGAGCGACATGTTCGGTGCTGACGTCACCATCAACGCCGTCACCAACGACGCCGTCGACCCGGCGTCGCTGCAACCGGAGTTCAAGGTCAGTGCCGTGGCATTGGAGAAGGTCGCCGCAGCGCCGACCTCTGATACACCCGCATCGGCGCAGGCCCGGGCCGATGTCCCGGCGTCGTCTCTTGCTGTGACCCTGGGGCTTTCGGCCATCACGCCGCCTGCACTATCGAGCACCGAACAAGCCTATGTGGCAGGCGTGCTGGCCGGTCTGCAGAGCGAGGCGTCGGTCGCAGGCGTACCGCTGCTGCCGCCGGAGGCGCCGCTGTCCGAACAGAATCGCGCCTGGGTGAATGGTGTTCTCGCCGGGGCATTCTCACGATCGACGTCCACCACGGGCGGGCCGCTGACAGCAGCGCCGGAGGAACAGGCTTCCGCACCGACCGTCGAGGTGCTCTGGGCATCGCAGACCGGTACCGTCGAGGACTACGCGCCGACGGTCGCGCAATCGCTGGCCGCGCAGGGTTATTCGGCCGCCACCAAAACTCTCGACGAGGCCGGACTGGCGTCCCTCACCCCGGAGAGCACGGTACTGATCGTCACCTCCACCACCGGAGACGGCGATCCCCCGGACAATGCCACATCCTTCTGGGACCAACTGTCCGGCGACGATGTCCCACCGTTGAGCGGCGTGCGGTACGGGGTGCTGGCCTTCGGCGATCCCAGCTACGACGAATTCTGCGGCTTCGGACGCAAACTCGACGACCGGCTGGCCGAACTGGGAGCCACTCGTCTCCTCGACCGGGTCGACTGCGAACCCGATTTCGAGTCGACGGCACAGGGCTGGCTCGACGCCGTGTCCGGTGAACTGGCCACCGCGCTGCCGTCGGCGAGCGCCCCTGCGGAAGCTCCGCCGGCGCCGGCCGCGCCGATCTCCTACGGTCGTAAGAACCCGCTGGTGACCTCGCTGGTCCGGAACACCCGCCTCAGTGGCGACGGATCAGCAAAGGATGTGCGGCAGTTCGGTTTCGCGCTGCCCGAGAACACTCTGACCTACGATGCCGGCGATGCCCTCGGGGTGTGGCCGCGCAACAGCCCACCACTTGTCGAGGCGTTCCTGGAGACCTCGGGGCTCGACGCCGACACGGTGGTCACCGTCGGCGGGGACGACATGCCGTTGGGTATTGCCCTGCGTGAGCGTCTCGAGATCGCGAAGATCAGCCCCGGTGTCCTCGAATTCGTCTGCGACCGGGCAGCATCGGCGGATCTGCGGTCGATGCTGGCGCCGGAGAACAAGTCCGATCTCGACGACTGGCTGTGGGGCAGGCAGATCGCCGACCTGCTCACCACGTTCCCGATGCGTGCTTCGGCGACCGACTGGCTGTCGAAGCTGGCACCGATGACTCCCCGGCAGTACTCGATCTCGTCGAGTCCGCTGGAGAGCCCCGACGAGGTCCAATTGACCGTGTCGGCAGTGCGCTACAACCTGCACGGCGTCCCGCGCCACGGCGTCTGCTCGACCTACCTCGCCGACCACGCCGCCGACGATGACATCCGAATCTGGGTGCAGCGCAATGCCGGCTTCTCGCCGCCCGAGGATCCGGACGCCCCGATGATCATGGTCGGCCCGGGTACCGGCATCGCTCCGTTCCGCGGGTTCCTGCATCACCGTCGGCTACTGGGTCATCGTGGGCCGAACTGGTTGTTCTTCGGGGAGCAGCACGCGGCCACCGACTTCTACTACCGCGACGAACTCGAGACGATGCTCGCCGACGGGTCGTTGGACCGGCTCGACGTCGCATTCTCCCGCGATCAGAAGTCGAAAGTCTATGTGCAGGACCGGATGATTGAGCACGGTGAGCAGCTCTGGCGATGGCTGTCCGACGGTGCGCACTTCTACGTGTGCGGCGATCGGACACGCATGGCCCGCGATGTCGACGACGCGCTGACCCGGGTCGTCGCCGAACACGGTAAGTTGTCCGGCCCCAGCGCCGAGGCATATGTGAAAGCCCTTGCCGCCGATAAACGTTACGTGCGTGACGTCTACTGAAAGGTGCCCTGAGACCTCATGAGTGACAGCAGCACACCGCGATTTCTGCAAGGCCTGTTCGCGTTCAAGGGAGCCGGATTCGAGACCCTCGTGGTCATCGACGACTCGCTCACCCTGACCGTGCCCGACGGCTCGACGCTGCAGGCGGTCTACTTCCGTGGCGGCAACAGCAGCGATGAGATGATCACGATCGCGTTGATGCATGACGGGAAGCCGGTGCGCTACTTCCCGATTGCCGCCCAGGGCGGTACCCACGTGCCGCTACGGCTGGTGGAGGATTTTCTGGAGGGCGCGGAGATATCCCTGGCGCTGGCCGCACCCACCTCCGCGTCGGGCACCGTGGTCATCGACCTCGGCGTGGTGGAGTTCTGATGGCGCAGGAGTCTGCGATGACCCGACAATCGCTGGTGGTGGTGGGCAATGGCATGGCAGGCGCCCGCGCCATCGAGGAGATCCTGGCGCGTGGCGGAGCAGATCAGTTCGCCATCACCGTCTTCGGTGACGAACCGTATGGAAACTACAACCGCATCGCGCTGTCCCACGTGCTCGCCGGCTCCGATGCGCCCGACGACATCTACCTGAACGCCGTCGATTGGTACGGCGACAACGGAATCGATCTGCGGGCCGGGGTGCGGGTGGTCCGCATCGACCCGTACGCGAAAGTCGTGCTCGCCGATGACGGTTCGCGGGTGGCCTACGACAAGTTGATCATCGCCACCGGCAGCCGTGCCTTCTTCCCGCCCATCGAGGGGCTGTGGGTCGACGACACCACGCAGCTGAGCGGCGTATTCGGCTTTCGCAGCCTCGACGACACCACGGCGATCATCGCCCACGCCGACGACGCCCAGCATGCGGTGGTCATCGGCGGCGGACTACTCGGACTCGAAGCGGCACACGGTCTTTACGGCCGCGGTGTGGCGTCGACGGTGGTGCATTCCGGCCCCATTCTGATGAACGCCCAGCTCGACGAAACCGGTGGTGCGGTGTTGCGCAGCGCGATCGAGTCGACCGGCGTCACCGTGGTCACCGGTAAACGCACCGTCACAGCCTTCGCCGATGACGAGAATGCCATCACCGGAATCGGATTCGCCGATGGCGAGCAGATGGAGTGCGATCTGCTGGTGCTGGCCACCGGCATCCGACCCAACGTGGGGCTGGCCCGCGGTGCCGGACTGACCGTCGAACGCGCCATCGTCGTCGACGACCACATGCGCTCGATCGACGACGACGACATCTACGTGGTCGGCGAATGCGCGCAGCACCGTGGCCAGGTATACGGACTCGTCGCACCCCTGTGGGAGCAGGCCAAGGTCCTGGCCGATCACCTCACCGCAGCCAATTCGACTGCCGCATATCATGGTTCGCGGACCTCGACGAAACTCAAGGTCGCCGGCGTCGACGTCGCCCAGATGGGCGTCAAGGCACCCGAACATGCCGACGACGAGTACCTGCAGTTCTACGAGCCCCGGCACGGCGTCTACAAGACGGTGGTGATCCGGGAGAACAAGCTCGTCGGCGCCACCCTCGTCGGCGACGTCAGCAAGGTCTCGTTCCTGATGCAGGCCTTCGATCAGGGAACCGAACTCCCCGACGAACGCATCTCGCTGATGTTCGACATCGGAACACCCGACGCCGCAACGGGTGTCGAGGAACTCTCCGACGATGCCCAGGTGTGCAACTGCAACGGTGTCGACAAGGCGACCATCGTCGGGTGTGTCGCGGGCGGCACCACCTCGGTGGCAGGCGTGATGGCCGCGACCCGCGCCGGAAAGGGCTGCGGCTCATGTAAGGGTTTGGTGGCGCAGGTCGTCGAATGGGCCGCAGGCGACGCGGTCACCGAGGACCCGTCGGCCAACTGGTACGTTCCCGCAATCCCGTACGAGAAGCCAGAACTCATGCGGCTGATCCGCGAACTCAAGCTCTACTCGGTGCGTTCGGTGTTCGCTGCCCTCGCGCCGGACGGCAAGGAGGATGCGAACTCCAAGATGGGGTTGTCATCGCTGCTGGAGATGATGTGGGGTTCCGACTTCATCGACGAACGCGCCGAACGTTTCATCAACGACCGTGTCCACGCGAATATCCAGCGCGACGGTACGTTTTCCGTTGTGCCGCAGATGAAAGGCGGCGTGACCAACGTCGAGCAGTTGCGCAAGATCGCCGACGTCGCGGAGAAGTACGACGTTCCGCTCATCAAACTGACCGGAGGCCAGCGCATCGACCTGCTCGGCCTGCGCAAGGAGGATCTGCCCAACGTGTGGGCCGATCTCGACATGCCGTCGGGGTATGCGTACGGCAAGAGTTTCCGCACGGTGAAAACCTGTGTGGGAAGCGACTTCTGCCGGTTCGGGGTGGGCGACTCGACGGCGCTGGGCATTGCTCTCGAGGAGCGGTATCAGGGCATAGCGGGTCCCGCGAAGATGAAACTCGCGGTCACCGGCTGCCCGCGCAATTGTGCTGAAGCGCTGTGCAAGGACTTCGGCGTCGTCGCGATCGACGGCGGCAAGTGGGAGATCTACGTCGGCGGTGCCGCAGGCGCACACATCCGCAAGGGCGATCTCTTGGCGACCGTCGACAGTGCCGACGAGGTCATGACACTGGCCGGCCGCTTCCTGCAGTACTACCGCGAGAGCGCGAAATGGCTCGAACGCACCTACGCCTGGGTTCCGCGCTACGGCATCGAGAAGATCAGGGCCGTCGTCGTCGACGACGCGGAAGGCATTGCGCAACAACTCGATTCCAACATGCAGCGCTCCGTCGACGCCTATCGGGATCCTTGGCAGGACGGCAAACAGCCTGCAACTCCCGGGCAGTTCCGTTCGGCGCTACCGCTGCTGCCGCTCCCGCAGGTGCCGGTCCGATGAGCGAGATAGCAGTCGGCAACATCGCCGACATCCCGCAGGGCGAGGGACGGGCATTCGGTATCGACGGTGCGCAGATCGCGGTCTTCCGACTGCGCGACGATTCGCTGCGCGCACTCGACGCCGTCTGCCCGCACCGCGGCGGGCCACTGGCCGACGCACTGATCGACGACTGTGTCGTGGTGTGCCCGTTGCACAATCACACCTACGACCTGGGGACCGGTGACGAGATCGCCTTCGGCGGCAGCGGAGTCCGTGCGTACGCGGTGCGCGCCGACGAGTCGGGCACGATCACCGTCGACCTGGGCTGATCCGGTAGGTCCGCGCCGGCGGTTCGGTTACGCCTGTGCTGCGACCCTGCCCTTGAGGAGCAGTCGGACTGTGAGCTCGAGCCGGTTGGTGACGTCGGTGGCCGAGGCGCGGCGGGTGAGCCACTGCACCAGGTTCGACATCCACACATCCGACAGCACGCGTGCGATCGCGAGTTCTTCGTCGCTTGGCTCGCCCTCGTCGACGATCGCGCCTGCGAACAGTCGGTCGATGATCCCGGCGACCTGATCGACCTCGGCGGTCGCGGACGCGTCGGCGAACATGAAGGCTCTTGTCATGGCCTCGGTCAACAGCGGATCGCGCTGCATCGCGAAGGTGATCATGTCGAGGACGTGGCGCAGTCGCTCAATGGCGTTCTCGCCCTGCAATTGGGAGCGGTCGACGCGGGTCTCGACGCGCTCGAACTCACGCGCAAGCGCGGTGACCAGCAGGTGCACCTTCGACGGGAAGTAGCGGTAGAGGGTTCCCACCGCGACGTCGGCCTTCTCTGCGACGGTGCGCATCTGCACGGCGTCGTAGCCGCCCTTGGAGGCGAG
Source organism: Gordonia sputi NBRC 100414 (assembly GCF_000248055.1). Taxonomy (GTDB): domain Bacteria; phylum Actinomycetota; class Actinomycetes; order Mycobacteriales; family Mycobacteriaceae; genus Gordonia; species Gordonia sputi. Next base: position 15,905 of record NZ_BAFC01000045.1, read on the forward strand.
GGCGAGCGTCGCGTCGAGGATGCGGCGTCGACGGTCGCGTTGCGCTGCGGAACCGCTTTCGGTCGTCGAATTGGCTGTCGTGGATGTCGCTGCGATTGACGCGGCTGTGGCTGCGGTTGATGCGGCGTCGGGCTGGGCGGGAGAGCCCTTGTCGGCGACCGACTTCGACGAGGCTCCCTTGTTCGGACTCGGTGCCGACTTCTGTGGCACGGCATCTTCAGACGACCGGGTCATGTGTAGGCGACATCCTCATCTCGTGACCGTCGACGTCGCTGGGACGTCGACAGGTCTGGTGGACAAAATCCCTTCGGACTATTAGAACAGGTTCTAATTCTTCGTCACAACCGAAATGCAGAGGATTTCAGCGTGAGCCTTGCCACGTCGGCCGAACAGATCGCCGTCTGCGAAGCCATTTCCGCGTGGGCGACGCGCCGTCGCACCACCGATATCGTACGGGCTGAACTGGAGAAACCGCGCGATCACTGGCGCCACCTGTTTCCAGAACTGGCCGAGTTGGGCGTGTTCGCTGCGCTGGTCGACGAGGCACAGGGCGGCGTCGGAGCCTCGTTCGCCGACGTCGCAGCGATGATCGAGCAGTGTGGGGCCAGCCTGGTGCCGGGTCCGATCGGCGAGACCGTCGTGGCGACCCTGGCGCTATCGGTGTCGATCGACCCCCGTGCCGCGGCGGTGCGCGACACGTTGGTGTCGGGAGAAGTCTCCGCGACGGTGCCCACCCTTACGCGGGCAGGTGGCGAGGCGGTGCTGGTCGACGGATCAGTCGATCTCGGCAGCATCGTCGGATATGTCGACAGCAGCGTAATCCTCACAAAAATTGCAGGTCAGGGTATTGATGCCAGGTGGTTTGTGATTCCTGCCGATGCGGGCGTACGCGATGTGGAGCCTGCGGCGAGCCTCGATGGCAGAGGATCGGTCGGTCGGCTGCGCATCACCGATCTGAGAGTCGACGACCTGCTCGCCGTCGACGATGGTGATCTCATTGCGGGCGCGCTGTCGGCCGCCTTCGCCGCATACGCATCCGGCGTGACGCGCTGGGCGCTCGACACCGCGGTCGACTACGCCAAGGTGCGCACTCAGTTCGGAGCGCCGATCGGCTCGTTCCAAGCCGTGAAGCACATCTGCGCCGACATGCTCTGTCGCAGCGAACAGGTCACCGCGGCGGCATGGGATCTCGCGGTCGCCGTCGACGCTGCGATTGCCGCACCCGTGGGCGACGACGACGCGGAGACCGCGCGCGAACAACTCGCGTTCTCCAGGCTCGCCGCCGATGTGCTCATCGCATCGCTGCCCGTCGCGACCACCGAGGACTGCATCCAGGTGCTCGGGGGCATCGGGTTCACATTCGAGCACGACGCACATCTCTACCTGCGGACGGCATTGGCACTGCGCGCCGCGACAGCGGCCGCGTCGACGCAGCGTGAGCAACTCGGTCGCCTCGGCATCCTCGGTGGGCGTCGACGCTTTGAGCTCGACCTGACCTCCGTCGAACATTGTCGCGCGGCGATCAGGGCCGACATCGCCGCGATCGCGGCAGCAGCACCGGATGCGCAGCGGGCTGCGATGGCCGAATCCGGTTATCTCACACCGCATTGGCCGCCGCCGCACGGTCTCGGTGCCGACCCGGCGCTGCAGTTGCTCATCGACTCCGAGTTCGAACGCGCGGACGTCGAACGTCCCGACCTCGTGATCGGGGCATGGGCGATCCCGACGATCCTCGAGCACGGAACCGCCAAGCAGCACACACGTTTCGTGCATCCGACCCTCGTCGGCGACATCATCTGGTGCCAGTTGTTCAGCGAACCCGAGGCAGGCTCCGACCTTGCGTCGTTGCGCACCAGGGCTATTCGCGTCGATGGCGGTTGGAGTCTGACCGGGCAGAAGATCTGGATCTCTCAGGCGCACAACGCGCAGTGGGGGATCTGTCTCGCCCGAACGAATCCCGAGGTGCCGAAACACAAGGGGATCACCTACTTCCTGATCGACATGGCTTCGTCCGGCATCGACATCCGACCGCTTCGGGAGTTGTCCGGGCAGGCCAACTTCAACGAGGTCTTCCTCGACGACGTGTTCGTGCCCGACGAGTGCGTGGTCGGTGAGGTCGACGGTGGCTGGCGCCTGGCCCGTACGACGCTTGCCAACGAACGTGTGGCCATGGGTGGTTCGGGACTCGGCAAGGAGATGGACGCGCTGCTGGGGCAGATCGATTCGTTGGGTCGGGAGCTGTCCGCAGGCGAGTTGGCACGGTTGGGTGAGCTCGTCGCCGATGCTCACGTCGGACGTGTTCTCGACGCCCTCGCGGTGTCGCGTCGGCTGGCGGGCCACGATCCGGGTGCGGTGTCGAGCGTGCGCAAGCTGATCGGCGTCGCGCACCGGCAATCGGTGCCGGAGTTCGGTCTCGACCTGCTCGGCGTCGACGGTGCTGGTGCCGGTGAGGCGTCGGATCAGCTCCTGCAGAACAGGTGTCTGTCCATTGCAGGCGGCACCACCCAGATACTGCGGACCGCCGCAGCCGAACGGATTCTCGGTCTGCCGCGCGGCTGACGCGTGACGAGACCCGAGAATCAGCAGATCAACCGCCAATTCGCCCACCGAGGGCGCGAAGTCTGATACAACTAGAACGAGTTCTAGTTTTGGTGTTGGCGAGAAGGGGACCGTCGGTGGATTTCGGCATGGACAGCTCCGCGGAAGCGGTCGCCGATGTGGCGCGGGATGTATTCACCCGCCACGAGTCCGACTGGACGTCGCTGTTCGGCGGACGGGTCAGGGCAGGCGAGTCGCAAGAGGATTCCGCGGCGTCGTACGACGGCTTTGATCACAACCTCTGGACGGCATTGACCGACGCCGGACTGCTCGCCCTGCCACTACCGGAAGCGCTCGGGGGTGACGATCTCGGAGTCCTCGGCGTGCTACCGCTGCTGCGGCAGCTGGGTTCGGCCGCCGCGGTGACCCCGGCACTCGGCGCACTGGTGTCCGCACTCTTCCTGCAGACCGTCGACCACGCCGCGCGCGATCGGTGGGCCGCGACGCTCACCGACGGCGGATGGCACGCGATCGCGATCGGCGAACCCGGCGATCCGTTGACGTCGACGCCGCGCACCACGTTGCGTGACGGGCGGTTGTCGGGCACCAAGAGTGGGGTGTTGCACGCCGACGGCGCGTCGACGCTACTCGTCGCCAGCGATGCCGGGGTGGTCGCCGTGGCAACCGCCGCCGACGGTGTGTCGATCACGCGAACCCCGACGTCGAGTGGTTGGGGCGAGTTCACGGTGCGGTTCGACGACGTGATCGTCGACGACGCCGACGTTCTCGCCGCCGAGATCTCGGGATTGCGAAACCTGTACCGACTCGCGGTGAGTGCGTACGCCGACGGCCTTGTCGCGGGGGCTACGCGCCTCACCGCCGATCACGTGTCCAACCGTACGCAGTTCGGCAAACCGATCGCGCTGTTCCAGGCTGTCGGGCAGCAGTTGGCCGACATCTACGTCGTCGGACGGTCGCTGAACCTCTCGACCACGGCTGCCGCGTGGCGACTCTCCGAAGGTCTTGATGCACAACAGGATCTGGGCATCGCGTCGTATTGGACGGCAGCCGAGATCCCCGCGGCGATGCGGACCATGACCCACCTCCACGGGGGCGTCGGTGTCGACCTGACGTATCCGTTGCATCGTTACTTCTCGATCGCCAAGGATCTCGCGCGACTCGTCGGAGGGGCCAACGCCCGACTCGACGAGCTCGCCGACGCGTCGAATCCATAGCGGCACCAACCTGATTCACCCGACAGCTCATACCGAATCCGCAGGGGAAGTACACCGATGTTCATAGACCTCACGCCGCAGCAGCAGCAGTTGCGCGCCGATCTGCGTGAGTATTTCGCCGATCTGGTCGACCCCACGGCAGCACACACCATGCTCACCGAGCGCCACGGCCCCACCTATCGGGATGTGATCCGACAGATGGGGCGCGACGGGTGGCTCGGGGTCGGGTGGCCGAAGGAATACGGCGGCAAGGGATTCGGAGAGATCGAACAGCAGATCTTCACCAACGAGGCGGTGCGCGCCGACGTTCCGCTTCCCGCGGTGACCCTCCAAACGGTCGGGCCCACCCTCCAGGTACACGGAACCGACGAACAGAAGAAGCTCTTCCTTCCCAGAATCCTCGCCGGCGACGTCCATTTCGCGATCGGCTACACCGAACCCGACGCCGGGACCGACCTCGCATCACTGACCACGACGGCGGTCCGCGACGGTGATCACTACGTGGTCAACGGGCAGAAGATCTTCACCACAGGCGGCCACGACGCCGACTACATCTGGCTGGCGGTCCGCACCGACAAGGACGCCCCCAAGCACAAGGGCATCTCGATCCTCATCGTCGACACCTCCGATCCGGGATTCAGTTGGACGCCGATCATCACCGCCGACGGCGCTCATCACGTGAATGCCACGTACTACAACGATGTTCGCGTTCCGGTATCGATGCGCGTCGGCGACGAGGGTGGCGGGTGGAGACTGATCACCACGCAGCTCAACCACGAGCGGGTGATGCTCGGACCCGCCGGACGTATCGAGGGACTGGCGTCGCGTGTCCGTGCGTGGGCATCGCGTCCCGGCCCCGACGGCACCGTGATCGCCAAGCATCCCGACGTCGCGCGGGCGCTCGCCCAGATCGACGCATACGCGCGGATCAACGAACTACTCAACTGGCAGGTGGCGTCGACGGGAGAGGCCATTTCGATGGCCGATGCCGCGGCGACGAAGGTGTTCGCGACAGAGCGCGTGCAGGTGGTGTGTCGCATGATCGACGAGATCATCGGCCGTTACGGGGATTTCACCGATCCCGAGACCGCAGCCCTGGTGGATTGGCTCGACGTTCAGGAGAAGAGAAACGTGGTGATCACCTTCGGAGGTGGCGTCAACGAGGTGATGCGCGACATGATCGCCACCGCCGGACTGGGACTACCGAGGGCCAAGCGATGAGCGACATCCGCACCGCCGCGCAGGCGATCATCGACGCCGGGCCGAGCGCGCCGACGCTCGGGCGCGACCCGGTGAACACCCCGATGATCAACAACTGGGTCGAGGCCATCGGCGACACGAACCCTGTCTACGTCGACGCCGAAGCTGCTCGTGCAGCGGGACATTCGGGAGTCGTCGCACCGCCCGCGATGGCGCAGGTGTGGACGATGCGCGGGCTGAACGGGCGGCGTACCGCCGACGATCCGCTCGGCAGGGCGTCGGAGCTCTTCGATGAGGCGGGGTACACCTCCGTCGTGGCGACCAACTGCGACACCACCTATCATCGCTATCTCGATGTGGGAGAGCAGGTCTCGCTCTCGGCTGAACTTCTCGACGTCGTCGGACCCAAGCAGACGGCACTGGGGGAGGGTTGGTTCTTCACCACGCGCAACACCTGGTCGGTCGACGACGAGGTGGTCGCCGAGATGGACTTCCGCATCCTGAAGTTCCGGCCGCACGACGACGCCGCCACGACCCGCGACATCGGGACCGCCGACACCGGGACCGCCGACACCGAGGCCGGTGGCGTACCCTCCGATCTCGACCCCTCACGAATGTTGCGTCCCAGCGCATCTCGCGACACCGAGTTCTTCTGGGAGGGCGTCGCAGCCCACGAACTGCGCATCCAGAAACTCGACGACGGAACGCTACGTCATCCGCCGATACCCGCGACCTGGAAGCCGCGACGACCCGACGGAACGGTGCCGGTCACCGACTACGTCGTCGCGGCAGGCACGGGGACGGTCTACAGCTACGTGGTGCACCGCGCACCCAAAGTGCCAGGGCGCGAGCTGCCTTTCGTGGTCGCCCTCGTAGAACTCGACGGACTCGACGCGGTAGAGAGCGGCGGCGACGGTGTACCGCTCTCCGCGCCCGTCCGCATGCTCGCCGAGTTGCGCGACGTCGACCCTGCCGACGTGCACATCGGACAGCGCGTCGAGGCGATGTTCGTCGACTTTCCCGCCGACGAGGAGTCGGGCACCGACGCCTGGACGTTGTACGCGTGGCGCCCTACCGCACAGGAGGCACAGTGACCACACAGGAGGCCCAGTGACCACCAGCGCGATTCCCGCTGTCGAAGTAGGAACGACGTTGCCGCCGTTGACAATCGAAGCGACACCAACGTTCATCGTGTCGACGGCGCTGGCAACCCGTGACTTCCAGGACGTGCATCACGACCGCGATCTCGCTCAGGCCAAGGGGTCCAAGGACATCTTTGTCAACATCCTCACCGACACCGGACTCGTCGAGCGATTCGTCACCGACTGGGCCGGTCCCTCGTCGCGGATTCGTTCGATCAAGCTCAAACTCGGTGTGCCGTGGTACGCCTACGACTCGTTGACCTTCACCGGCGACGTGACCGGCGTCGACGACGATCTCATCACCGTTGCCGTCACGGGAACCAATGCGCTTGGTAAGCATGTGATCTCGACGGTCACGCTCACGTGGGGAGATCGCTGATGGGGCAGCTGTCGGGGGCAGCCGCGATCGCAGGCATCGGTGCCACCGAGTTCTCCAAGAACTCCGGGCGCAGCGAACTGCGATTGGCAACCGAGGCGGTGCAGGCAGCGCTCGCCGATGCCGGCCTGACTCCCGCCGATGTCGACGGGCTGGTCAGTTTCACCATGGACACCAACTCGGAGATCGCCGTCGCCCGCGCGGTGGGAATCCCCGAGCTCACGTACTTCTCGCGCATCCACTATGGCGGAGGTGCGGCATGTTCGACGGTCCAGCAGGCGGCGATGGCTGTGGCCACGGGTGTCGCCGACGTCGTCGTGGCGTATCGGGCGTTCAACGAGCGGTCCGGTTTGCGCTTCGGACAGGTGAATTCGGCTGTGGCCAACCAGGAGAACTCGTCGGGTACCGACAACGCGTTCAGCTATCCGCACGGGTTGTCGACCCCGGCAGCGTTCGTCGCCATGGTCGCGCAGCGGTATCTGCACGAGTTCGGCGCCACGAGTGAGGATTTCGGACGCATTGCCGTCGTCGACCGCAAGCACGCGGCAACCAATCCCGAGGCGTTCTTCTACGGCAAGCCCATCACGTTGGACGACCATCAGCAGTCGCGCTACATCGCCGAGCCGTTGCATCTGCTCGATTGCTGTCAGGAGTCGGACGGTGGCGTTGCGATCGTCGTCGTGTCGGCTGACCGCGCGCGCGATCTACCGAATCCGCCTGCCGTGATCTCGGGGGCGGCGTCGGGCAGCGGCGTCGACCAGTTCATCATGACGAGCTATTACCGGGACGAACTCGCCGCGCTGCCCGAGATGGGCCTGGTCGGTCGGCAGCTCTGGGAGCAGTCGGGTTTGCGGCCCGACGACATGGACGCCGCGATCCTCTACGACCACTTCACGCCGTACACCCTGTTGCAGTTGGAGGAGTTGGGGTTCTGCGGCCGTGGCGAGGCAAAGGATTTCGTGCGAGAGCCGGGCGCGTTGGAAGTCGGTGGTCGGCTCCCGTTGAACACACACGGAGGTCAGTTGGGGGAGGCCTACATCCACGGGATGAACGGGATCGCCGAAGCGGTCCGGCAACTGCGCGGTACGTCGGTGAATCAGGTGCCGGGGGCGGAGCGGGTGGTGGTCACAGCAGGAACGGGAGTTCCGACAAGCGGTTTGGTGCTGACGGCGGCGTAGGCGCCGCGCAGGACGGATAGAGATGACGGGTCACAAGCAGTGCAGCAAGAGGAGCCAGCAGCAATGAAATTCAACCTCGCCGACGTCTTCGAGACAGTCGCCGATTCGGTCCCCGACCGCATAGCCCTCAGCTACGGCGGACGGCAGATCAGCTATGCCGAGCTCGATCGACTTTCGAGCCAGGTCGCGCACATGTTCGCCGCGCAGGGCATCGGACTCGACGACAACGTGTCACTGTTTCTCAAGAACAGCGTCGAACACGTCACCAGTCTGCTCGGCCTGCTGAAGGTCCGCGCGGTGCCGGTCAACGTCAACTATCGCTATACCAATGCCGAGCTGGGATACATCTTCGACAATTCCGACTCGCGGGGAATCGTCGTCGAAGAGCCGGAGCATCAGCGCAGCGTCGCCGCCCTGCTGTCCGAATTACCGCTCGTGAGAACGGTATTCGTCATCGGCGAGATCGTCGACGAACTGCGCGCGGCGGCCGACGATCTGCCCGACGGACGCACTGTGCAGATCGTGCCGTTCTCTGATTCGGAGAAAATGTCCGACGCAAAGGATTTCGAGCAGCGGACCGGCGACGAGCACTATCTCCTGTACACGGGCGGCACCACCGGCTATCCGAAGGGCGTGATCTGGCGCCACGACGACTTCTTCCGCAAGCCGATCTCCGGTGGCAACCCGTATGGCGAGGCGCGCAAGGATCTTGCCGAAGTCGGTGCGGCGGTGAAGGATTTCCCGTCGATCGCCTTCAATATCGCCGCACCGCTGATGCACGGCGCGGCGTCGTATTCGTTGTTCACCTTCCTCACGCTTGGCGGTCGGTTGGTGCTGATGCGCGACTTCGATCCGGCCGCAATCGTGTCGGGCATCGAGGATGAGCAGATCCAGATCATCCTCATCGTCGGCGACGCGATGGGAATGCCGCTCGTCGAGGAACTCGAGCGTCGCAAGGGCGACGTCGATCTGTCGTCGCTGTTCTCGATCACCTCCGGCGGTGCGATCTGGTCGCAGCACGTCCGTGAGCGGATGGCGGCGGTCAAGCCGGATCTGGTGCTGCGTGACAATTTCGGCGCGTCGGAGTCGGGCAACGACGGCGAGATCATGATGGACGACAACGGCAACCTTCGGGTGCAGCCGACGGACAAGATGATGGTGGTCGACGAGTCGCTCAACGAGATCACCCCTGGCTCAGGCGATGTCGGATACATCGCGCGAATCGGCAATGTGCCCCTCGGCTATTACAAGGACGAGGCCAAGTCGGCCAAGACATTTCCGACACTTCCCGACGGTCGACGCATCTCGGTGCTCGGCGACATGGGGACAGTGGAAGCCGACGGCACCATCGTGTTTCTCGGGCGTGGTTCGCAATGCATCAACACCGGCGGCGAGAAGGTCTACGCCGAGGAGGTCGAGGCGACGCTGCACGCGCACCCGGCCGTGGCCGACGCTCTCGTCGTCCCGGTTCCTGATCCCAAATACGGGCAGCGGGTCGGTGCGGTGGTCGCGGTGGCGCAGGGCGAATCGGAGCCGACTCTCGAAGACTTGCAGACGCATTGCCGCGAATCGCTGGCGGGCTACAAGGTGCCGCGCCTCGTCGTCTTCGTCGACGAGGTCAAGCGGACGCCCGCGGGCAAGGCCGACTACAAGTGGGCGAAAGCCACCGCTGCCCAGGCGCCTGCTGCCCCGGAGTCGGCAGGCGTCTGAGCACACTCGGCCCGACAGAGCGCCCGCTCGGCGTAACGCGACGCCCACTCGATCGGCCGTTTGCCGCGCGAAGGGGGCGCCGAATGTATACGGTGTTCATCGTGAGTAAGCGAAGCAGGGTCGGGCGTCGGGTTGGCGTGATGGTGTCGGCGATGGCAGTGGCCGTTGCGACGGTGTCGGCGGTGGCCGGCGCCTCGCCCGCACATGCGGCCCCGAGCGGTGCGTCGGGCACTGTGGTGTCCACCGAGCCGCTCCCGGCGCGCATCACCGTCCCCGGTGCGGTCGATGCAAAGCGAATCACCTACTGGACCAAGGGCGTTCGCGATGTGCCTGCGCTGTCGAGCGGTGCTGTCTATCTCCCGCCGGGTACTCCTCCCAAGGGTGGCTGGCCGGTGATCGCGTGGGCGCACGGTACTACCGGGCTCGCCGATCACTGTGCCTACTCCATCGGCGGTCCGGTCGCCGTCGAGCGTGACTGGGACTACCTCGGCTCGTGGATGTCCAAGGGATACGCGGTGGTCGCCTCGGATTATGTGGGGCTCGGTACGCCGGGTAACCATCCGTATCTGAACGGTCGGGTCGAGGCGCACAGCATCGTCGACAGCGTGAAGGCGGCACGGCAGGTGTATCCGCAGTTGTCGCGCAAGTGGGCGGTCGTCGGGCAGTCGCAGGGTGGCGGAGCCGCGATCACGACGGCTCGCTACGCAACCCAGTTCGGTGGCAAGGATCTGGACTATCGGGGCGCCGTCGGGACCGGCGTTCCGGCATACATCGAGAATCTCGTTGCGGCGCTTGGTCGTCCGTCGCCGGTCCGACTAGGCGGGTTCTCGCCCAACACGACGATCTACGTGATGTACATCCTCTCCGGACTGCGCACGTCGTTCCCGGAATGGAACATCAACTCGTTCCTGACCCCGTACGGGCGCTACTGGGTCGACAAGGCCGAGACCCTGTGCGACTCCGACAACGAACTCGGCGGTCTGGTCCGGTCGCAGAAGGTCGATCCCGGAAAACTGTTGAGCCGCCCGCTGTCGGACATTCCCGGATTCCAGGCGAAACTCACCGACTACATGGGCATCCCCGAATCCGGCTACGACCGACCGTTCTTCATCGGACAGGGCGGCCTCGACACCGATGTGAACACTCCCGGAGTGTTGCTCCTCGTGTCGCGACTCAAGGCGAACAACCAGCCGGTCACGTTTCGGTTCTATCCGAACCAAGACCACAGTGGCACGGTCAATGCGTCGAAGGGTGACTCGATCCCGTTCGTGGCCAAGCTCTTCGGCTGACCCGCACAGCCGAAAGCTCAGCCGAACGCTCGCAGCCCGACCCAGAGTGCGAGCACGGCTGCTACCAGTGTCAGCGGCACCGACACCAGTCCGAGTGACAGGTAGACACGCGACGACGTCGACGCCGAGTGCCGACGCATGACGTCACGCCACAGCAGATTGGCCAGCGACCCGAACACGGCCAGGTTGGGGCCGATGTTCACACCGAGCAGTATCGCGAGCACCAGCGCCGGTTGACCCGCCACGAGCGGGACGAGCAGCAGCGTCGCAGGGAGATTGTTGAACAGGTTGGCGGCGATCGCTGCGATCACCGCGGCACCCAGCAGCGCGAGAAGTCCTGCCCCGGAGGGCATCAGCGTCGAGAAGAGATCACCCACGGGGCCGTTGCGCACGGGCAGGATGATCACACCCAGCGCGGCAACGAAGATCAGGAATGGGACTCCTGCGGCGCGGACGGCGTCGACGCATGTTGCGGCCGGTGCCCGCCACAGCGACGGCAACGCCATGACCAGCGCCCCGATGCCCGCCACGGCGGCCAGCGGGACACCGAGAGGTTCTGCGACGACGAATCCCACGAGAAGCACGCCGAGCGCGGCCAACGTCAGCAGCGGCGCTCGTGGCGACTCGCCTCCTCCTGAATGGTCGTGCGCCACATCGGGTACGTCTGGTTCGGGAGGGTCGTCGACCTCACGTTGTCCACGGGGAGACCGCAGGTCTACGGCGAAGAACCACCGAAAGACGAGATATTCGACGACGATCGCCGCGACCCACGGCCACGCCATGATCGCGGCGAAGCGCGTGAACGACAGCCCGGCCGCGCCGAAGGCGAGCAGATTGGTCAGGTTGGAGACGGGCAGAAGCGTCGAGGCGCTGTTGGCCAGATGGTTGCTCGCGAAGGCGATGGGTGTGACCCGCGCGCCGATGTGTCGTGCGGTCAGCACCGCCACCGGGGTCAGCAGGACGATCGTGGTGTCGAGGGACAGTACAGCGGTCGTGATGGCTGCCACCACGAACACGATGCGCAGCAATCCGATCGCCGAACCGCGACTCCACCTGGCCAGTACCACCCCGACCCAGACGAAAACGCCTGCGCGTGCGCAGATCTCGGCGACGACGAGCATCGCCGCGAGAAACCCGATCGTCGGCAGCATGAACCGCACCTCTGCCAGGGCGGTGTGCCAGTCGACGAGACCTAGCGCGACGACGAGCACAGCCGCCGGAACGGCGACAACTGCGGCGGGGACGCGTGTGACCGATACGGTGGCGACGATGGTCACGACCATCACGACGACCGCGACCACGGTGCCGAACGCGCTGCTCGCCTCGATCACCGGAGCGAGCCTACGCTGCTCACCTTTCCGTGGAGCGTTGCCTGTCGCCGTCGGCCCAGCCGAACTCGTTGCTCCCTGTCACAGGTTCCCCCTCGCCGGTTCCGGTACCGATGTCGGTATCGGTGACCGCGACGACACGACGAGGAGCGAGCCACAGCAACACGGCTGCGCCCGCGAGGAGGACCGCTCCGAGGACGACGCACGCCTGATTCATCGGCGTGACGAACGCGTCTTGCGCGCCATCGAGGATGGCGCGTGCCAGACCGCTCGCCTGCGCGGGAAGTCTGTGTGCCACCTCGGTGGCCTCCGCCAGTGACTTGCCGATGCGAGTCGACGCCTCGTCGGCCTGGGCGAGAAGCGCCTGGCCACCCGCCGTGTCGCCGGCGGCGATGCGTTGGCGTCCGGCGGCGTCGAGTTGGTCGTGAGCGAGTGCGCTCGTCGGCCCGATTCGGGCGGAGTACCCGGCCGCGAGCAGCGACCCGGCGATGGCGATCCCGATGGCCGCACCGAGTTCGCGCGCTGTGTCGTTGACCGCCGACCCGACGCCCTGGTTGTCCAGCGGTGTATTCGACATGATGGCCGTGGTCGACGGTGCGGTCGCGAGTCCGATACCGGTCGCGATGACTCCTGTCATCGCCGCGAACACCGGGTAACTGTCGTAGTCGACGAGCCCTAGGAGCAGCATGCCGATGCCTGCGACGAGGATTCCGCCCGCGAGAACGAAACGCAGCGAGTGGAACCGCACGGCGACCCAGTTGCCCACGAGCGCGAAAGCGCTGACGCCGACGACCATGGGCATCAGTGCGAAAGCCGATTGCAGCGGGGAGTAGCCCATCACCAGTTGCAGTCGCTGCAACATCAGATAGAAGGCGCCGAAGGACGCGAAGAATTGCAATGCCACCGAGAGTGCGCCGGAACCGAAGGCGCGGTTGGTGAACAGTCGGACGTCGAGCAGCGGGTCGGTGATGCGTAGTTCCACCACGCAGAACGCGGCCAACAGCACCAGTCCGCCGATCAGGGTGAACAGTACGAGCGCGTCACCCCAACCCCGGTGCGGTGCTTCGAGAAGACCGAAGACGATTCCGGTCACGCCGAGGACCGAGAGGGCGGTACCGCCGAAGTCGAAGCGTCCGGGGTTGCTGTCGCGGGAGGTTCCGATCGTCAGGCACAGCAGAGCGGTCACGAGGGCCGATGCCGCGAAGGTGATGAAAATCGAGTGCCACGAGAAGAATTCGAGCAGCACACCGGTGACGAAGAATCCCGCGATCGCTCCCGCACCTGCCACCGCAGCCCAAATGCTCACGGCGATACTGCGCTTGTCCGTGGGCACGCCGGAGGTGATCAGCGACAGCGTGGTGGGCATGATGAGCGCCGCAGCGGCGCCTGCCAGGATTCGGGTGCAGATCAACTGGGTGGGATTGGTGGTCCAGATCGCCAGCAGCGAGGCGACGGCAAAAATGACGAGACCGACGATCAGGACCTCGCGCCGACCGAACCGGTCGCCGATGGCGCCTGCCGGAAGTAGAAGTGCCGCAAGGGCTAACGTGTAGCCGTCGACGATCCACGTCATCTCGCTCGAGTCGGCGCCGATGTCGACGGCGATGTCGGCCAGAGCGGTGTTCAGTGCGGCCATCGCCGCGACCACCATGCTGACCGCAGCGCAGGCGATCAGAATCAGCCATGCCGCACGTGTGTTCTCGCGGGTCAGTCTCGTGCGTGTCAGCCCGGCCATTTCGTCCCCGTGGGTATCGTGTCGAGGTTATTCGCGACACGCTGCCGGGAAACACCCCAAACTCCTGCACCATGTGACACATTTATCACTGTAGTAACACACCGGGAGTATTCGACAAGGTAGTTGGCGGGTGTCCCGGACGATCGAAAGTGAGAGATCATGGCCTCATCCCAGGTCGCATCTTCACGAGCAACCGACACGACGCCGGTCCGCCTGCACATCTGGCGGGTGTTGTCGATGCTGGCCGCGCTGATCGCGGTCGGTGTGGTGTTGGTTCTCATCCTCACCTCCGCGGCCTAGCGCGACCAGCCGACACGTCGGACTCAGCCCGCGTACTTCTCGACGACTGCGCCGACTCGCGGAAGTGCCGCGGCCACATAGTTTTTCGCCTTGCCGCGCAGCGAGTTGTATGCCTTCGCCAGTGCAGGCTTGGCATTCGATACCTGATCGTCGGTCACCTGAAGCAGTGCTTCGGAGGCCGCGTCGGAATTGTTCGCGAGATGATCGCCGAACGCGACTCCCGCGGGCTTGCTGTCCCAGAACGGTTGCAGCGCAGCGAGAAAGTCGGGCAGCAACTGATCGGTGGCCCGAGTCACGATGTCCGGCTTGATCTTCTGGACTGCGCCGTATGCCGCTTTGACAGCGGCTCCGCTGAGGCCCTTCTGCTCCGACACCTCGGCGTCGATCACGCCGACGAAATCGTTGACCACTGCCGGACGGTTGGCTCCGAGCAGTGACTGCAGCGAATCGCTCATCGAATCTCCTTCTTGGTCCGTGGCACGGCCACGGCAGGTTGCGGGAATGACCGTCAGTGACCTTATCGGTTCCGTCTGCGATGGTGCGCGCTGGCGGCATCCGGTCTTCGACGTCGAATTTCCGCGACTCCCGTCGACTGCTCAGCGGCGTTTGTCCACGACCACGTTCGCCAGCGCCGGGGCGTTCTCGCGGTCGATCACCGAGGCGGTCACCAGGAGCCTGTCGGCCTCGTCCCACACCGCAACGTCGAGAGTCTCACCCGGGAACACCACGCCCGCGAAGGTTGCCGAGAAGTCGGCCACCGCGATGACATCGCCGTCGAGGAGTTCGTCGACGACGGCCCGGCACACCGATCCATACGTGCACAGGCCGTGCAGGATGGGACGCGGAAAGCCGGCGGCCGCGGCGAATGCCGGGTCGGAGTGCAGGGGATTGCGGTCGCCGCACAACCGGTAGAGCAGCGCCTGGTTCGGCAGCGTGGGGACCTGCAGGGTGACATCGGGTGCTCGGTCGGGATAAGCGACTTTGCTCGACGCTCCGCGTTCGCCTCCGAAACCGCCCTCGCCCTTGGCGAAGATCGACGACCGCTCGGTCCACAGCGGTTCGCCCGTCTCGTCGACGGTGACGCCCTCGGAGATGATGACCGCCGCGGACCCCTTGTCCTGGACCTCGACAATCCGCTTGCGCGTCGTCGCCTTGCCCTCCGGCGGCAGTGGTCGGTGCGCGGTGATCTGCTGGCTGCCGTGGACGACCTTCGCCAGATCGATGTCGATGCCGGGGAAGGAGACCGTGGGAGCCTGCGTCGCGTGGAACGTCGCGGCGACCGTCGCGAACGTCGGTAGCACCTTGGGAGCGGCGTCGTCGACGTAGCGCAGGCCGGCGGCGTCGAGCGGATCACGGGCTGCTCCGACGGCGAGGTGGTAGAGCGCAACGTCGGATGCCGTCCACGAGAAGGTGACCTCGGGCAACTCTGCCCCGACTGCGACCGATGGATCGATGGGCACGGCTTACGCTCCTGCCGTCGTCGACGTCGGGGTTGCCTGCCCGGTGCGTGCGGCGGCGTCGAGCGCGGCGAGGTAGCCGAAGACGAGCGCGGGGCCGATGGTGGCGCCGGGGCCGGCATAGGTGTGGCCCATGACCGGTGCGCTGGTGTTGCCCGCGGCGTAGAGGCCCTCGATGACCGAGCCGTCCGGTCGCAGCGCGCGGCCCGACGCGTCGGTGTCGATGCCGCCCTTGGTGCCGAGGTCTCCCGGCACCATCTTGACCGCGTAGAACGGCGCCTTGCGGACCGGCCCGAGGCTCGGGTTGGGCTTGTTGGTGATGTCGCCGTAGTAGTGGTCGTAGCCGCTCTCGCCGCGATGGAAGTCGGCGTCGACGCCGGACTTCGCGAATCCGTTGAAGCGTTCGGTTGTCGTGGTCAGCGCGTCGGCAGGGACGCCGATCTTGTCGGCGAGCTCGGAGATCGTGTCGGCTTTGACGACGACCCCGGAATCAAACCACTTCTTGGGCAACGGTTGTCGCGCGTTGATCCCCGCGAAGAGGTATCGGTTGCGGCACGTCTGGTCGAAGATCAGCCAGCCGGGTACGTTCTCTCCCGGGCCGTCGCCCTGGCCGAACTCGCCGCCATACATCTGGTGCACGGCCTCCACGTAGGGCAGTGATTCGTTCATGAATCGCTCGCCGCGCATGTTGACGATGAACGTGCCGGGGACGGAGCGTTCGGAGAGTGCGAACCACGGCCCGCGCGGCAGGGGAATGGTCGGTCCCCACCAGGCGTCGTCCATCAGCGACACCGCGGCGCCGATCTTGATGCCCGCGTTGATCCCGTCACCGGTGTTCGACGGCGCGCCCGTCGTCCAGTCCGCCCCGATCGGTTCGCGCTGATATTTGCGGCGCATCTCGACGTTGCGCTCGAATCCGCCGCAGGCGAGGATCACGCCTTTCTCGGCGCGGATGTCGAACTGCTGACCGTCGGATTCCGCTCTCACCCCGACGACACGGCCGTCATCGGTGAGAAGGTCGACGAGGCCGGTGTTCAATCGCAGTGGCACGCCGGCCTGTCGAACGCCGAGCAGCAGTTCGGCGGCGAGTGCCGCACCCATCGCGATGAGCTTCTTGCCGCGCGAGCGTGCCCAGAAGAATCGACCGCCGACCTTGGCCATCCGCGCCGGGCCGCGCCAATGGCGTATACCGGTGTTGAGCCAGCGGTAATCCGATTGCAGCACAACCATATTGAGCGGCGCCTTGGTGTACTGCGGGTGCAGGGTGTCGAGGTCGTCGCCGAGTGCTCGTGCATCGAATGGCCGAGGTTCGACGCTGCGCCCGCCCAGCCGACCGCCCGGCGCTTCGGGGTAGTAGTCGGAGTAGTTCTTCACCCATTCGAGGTCGAGAGGGGCGTGCTTCATCAGGAAGTCGAGCGCCTCGGGGCCGCGGTCGATGTAGGCGTCGATGCGGTCTTCGCGTGCGTGCTCGCCGATGATCGCCTTGACGTACTCGCGGGCCCGCTCGGGTGTGTCGTCGACGCCGTCGCGCTTCAACACGGAGTTGTTCGGAATCCAGACGCCGCCACCCGAGCGCGACGTCGAGCCTCCCCAGTACGGCGACTTTTCGATGATCACCGTCGTGAGGCCCTGCGCCGCTGCGGTGATCGCGGCACTCAGCCCTGCCGCACCCGCACCCACGACGATGACGTCGTAGGTCTCTGGTTGTCCTTGCTCGCGCTCGCCTGCCATCGGGTTCCCTTCGTGCTCCGCGGTGGAACGTGTTCTATCTACGAATTAGAACACGTTTCAGAAATGTGGCGCCAGGGTGTGGGAGAGTCGGTGCGCATGGAGCATGGGCGAGTTGTGGTGGTGACCGGCGCGAGCCGCGGCGCGGGCAGGGGAATCGCGCTCGCGCTGGGCGCGAGCGGGGCGACGGTGTACGTGACCGGCCGGACCGCGAACGACGGCGACAGCGGACTACCCGGTTCGGTGAATTCGACTGCTGCCGAGGTGAGCGCTCGCGGCGGCGTCGGTGTTCCGGTGGTGCTCAACCACGCCGACGACAAGGCGGTCGCCGCACTGTTCGAGCGAGTCGGTGACGAGAACGACGGCTTCCTCGACATCCTGGTCAACAACGCGCTGACCCTGCCGGACGCATTGACGGGGAAGGGTCCGTTCTGGAGCAAGCCGCTCTCGCTCACCGACCTGTTCGACGTCGGAATGCGCTCGACGTATGTCGCAAGCCATTTCGCCGCACCGCTTCTGGTGCACCGCGGTTCGGGCCTGATCGTCAATACCTCCTCCTTCGGTGGCGCCTGCTACATGCACGGACCCGCGTACGGCGCGGGCAAGGCTGCCGTCGACAAACTGGCTCACGACATGGCCGTCGACTTCCGGCCGCACGACGTCGCCGTGATCTCGCTGTGGATGGGCCTGCTGCTGACCGAGCGCACCCGCGCGGCATTCGCCGATCACCCGGATGCGTATGCCGGTCTCGCCGCCAACGCCGAATCGCCGGAGTTCGTGGGGCGGGTCGTCGCCGCGCTCGCCGACGACCCCGATCGGATGTCGCGGAGTGGGCGGGTTCTCATCGCAGCGGAACTCGCTGCCGAGTACGGCGTCGTCGACACCGACGGTCGGCAGCCGCCGTCACACCGCGCGATGCTGGGCGACCCGCCGACGTTCAGCCCTGCGGTCATCGACTGAGTAGTGGGCGGGGGCGTGGGTGGGGCGCTGAAGGGGACTGCCGCAAAACTGGAACATGTTCTAAACTAGAACGTGTTCATGCCGTGGTGGCCTGTGTGCTCGCCGCGGTGGGTGTGATAACGTACCGACCTCGGAAGTGAGCAGAAGTGGCCGTCGACAAGGCAACTCGCGAGCAGATAGCGGCGGATTTGTGGACCGCGGAACAGACCGCGACCGCCATCGAGCGCCCGACCGACACCCATCCCGACCTCGACGTCGTCGACGCGTACGAGATCCAGCTGATCAATATCCGCAGGCGTCTCGATGCGGGTGCGAAGGTAGCCGGGCACAAGGTGGGCCTTGCGTCGGAGGCCATGCAGAAGATGATGGGCGTCGACGAGCCCGACTACGGGCATCTGCTCGACGAGATGCAGTACCACGAGTCGACCCCCATCGACACGGCTCGGCTCTGCTTCCCGCGGGTCGAGGTGGAGGTCGGGTTCATCCTCGGCAAGGACCTGCCGGGGGAGGGGTGCACCAACGACGACGTCATCGATGCCGTCGAGTGGGTGGTGCCGTCGATCGAACTCATCGATTCGCGGATCACGGACTGGAAGATCACGCTCTGCGACACCATCGCCGACAACGCGTCGTCGTGCGGATGGATTCTCGGCGAGCAGCGGGTGGCCATCGGCGATATCGATACCGGCGACGTCGACGCGGTGCTGCACCGCAACGGTGAGGTCGTCGCCAAGGGCAATTCGTCTGCGGTACTCGGACATCCGCTCAATGCGGTGTCGTGGCTCGCGCGCAAGGTCGAGGGTTTCGGGGTGCGGCTGCGCAAGGGCGACCTGATCCTTCCCGGGACCGCGACACGGGCCTTCGACGTCGCGCCCGGCGACCACGTCGTCGCCGAGTTCGCGGGACTCGGCACCGTCACACTGGACTTCGACTGAGTCTCAACAGTTTTCGTCAAGAATCATGACCACTCACCCACAGGAGGCACCGTGGCGGCAACGCTGACCGCAGCCATCATCGGGTCGGGCAACATCGGCACCGACCTCATGTACAAACTCGAACGCAGTCAGGTCATCGACCCGCGCTGGATGGTCGGTATCGACGCCGACTCCGAGGGCATGAAACGTGCCGCCGACCACGGGCTGATCACCATGAGCGGCGGCGCCGACGAGTTGCTCGCGTCGTCGGAGAAGCCCGATCTGATCTTCGAGGCGACGTCGGCCTACGTGCACCGCGAGTACGCGCCTCGCTACGAGGAGGCAGGCATCATCGCCGTCGACCTCACACCCGCGGCGGTCGGGCCCGCTGTGGTGCCGCCCGCCAACCTGCGCGAGCACCTCGACGCCCCGAACACCAACATGATCACCTGCGGTGGGCAGGCGACCATCCCGATGGTGCACGCGGTGAGTTCGGTTGTTCCGGTGCCGTATGCGGAGATCGTCGCATCGGTGGCATCGGTCTCGGCGGGGCCGGGCACGCGCGCCAACATCGACGAGTTCACGCGCACGACGTCGAAGGGGATCGAGACGATCGGCGGTGCGCAGCGCGGCAAGGCGATCATCATCCTCAACCCGGCCGATCCACCGATGATCATGCGCGACACCATCTTCTGCGCGATTCCCGAGGATGCCGACACCGACGCGATCGCCGCGTCGATTCATCAGCGCGAAAAAGACATCCAGGCATACGTTCCCGGCTACCGGCTGCTACAGGACCCGCAGTTCGATCCGCCCAGTGTGCTCAACGGCGGGCACGCGCGCGTCTCGATCTTCGTCGAGGTCGAGGGCGCGGGCGACTTCCTGCCGCCGTACGCGGGAAACCTCGACATCATGACGGCTGCCGCCACCAAGGTCGGCGAAGAAATCGCGAAGCAGAAGCTGGGGGTGTCGGCATGACCACGGCGACAACAGATCTCATGGCGCACGCGCGCAAGTACTCCAACACGCTCGACATCCGGATCACCGACTCGTCGCTACGCGACGGCAGCCACCACAAGCGCCACCAGTTCACCGTCGACGAGGTGCGGTCCATCGTCGGCGCGCTCGACGACGCCGGCGTCCCGGTGATCGAGGTGACCCACGGCGACGGGCTCGGCGGGTCGTCGTTCAACTACGGCTTCTCCAAAACCCCTGAGCAGGAACTGATCAAGGCGGCCGCCGAGACCGCGCAGCGTGCCAAGATCGCGTTCCTGATGCTGCCGGGGCTCGGCACCAAGGACGACATTCGGGCCGCGCAGGACAATGGCGGTCAGATCTGCCGGATCGCGACGCACTGCACCGAGGCCGACGTGTCGATTCAGCACTTCGGCCTGGCTCGCGAGCTGGGTTTGGAGACTGTCGGGTTCCTGATGATGAGCCACAGTCAGCCGCCGGAAGTGCTTGCCGCACAGGCGCGAATCATGGCCGATGCCGGATGTCAGTGCGTGTACGTCGTCGACTCCGCCGGGGCGCTCGTGCTCGAAGACGTGACGGTCCGCGTGCAGGCACTCGTTGCCGAACTCGGCGACGACGCCCAGGTCGGCTTCCACGGCCACGAGAACCTCGACATCGCGGTTGCCAACTCCATCAATGCCATTCGCGCAGGAGCGCAGCAGATCGACGGATCGATCCGCCGTTTCGGCGCAGGCGCGGGCAACACGCCGACGGAGGCCTTCGTCGGAGTCTGCGACAAGCTCGGGATCACCACGGGCGTCGACTTCATGAAGATCGCCGACGCCGCCCAGGACGTCGTGCGACCCGCCATGCCGTCGGAGTGCCTCGTCGACCGCTCGTCAATGATGATGGGCTACGCGGGCTGCTACAGCTCGTTCCTCAAGCACGCCGAGGGCCACGCCGAACGGTACGGCGTCTCCGCGGCGGACATCCTGCTCGAGGCCGGCAACCGTAAACTCGTTGGCGGCCAGGAGGATCAGCTCATCGATATCGCCCTTGAGCTGAGGAAGAAGGCCGACGCGAACGCCGGCGTCTGAGGGGTTCCGCGTTCGCCCAAACGCGGCCCGAACGTGTAGACGCGGCTGGTGTACCAGCCGCGTTTGCAGGTTCGAGCCGCGTCTGGAGTTCGACGATCCGCTCACGCCACGTCGAGCTGCAGTCTTGTCAGCCACTGCCGGACCGACGCCGCGACGGTGCCCCGCTCGAGGTCGGCCCAGGTCCAGCGGATCACCATGACGCCGAGTCGACGCAGTCGGTCCTCGCGCTTCTTCTCCCGGACCACGGCGTCGGTGGCGTCCTCGCCGGGCCGTAAGTACTTCTGGTACTTCACCTTTCCGTCGAACTCTCCGACGAGTAGCCCCGACCAGTCGAAGTCGCTTCGCGCGACGAACCCGTCCTGATCGCGGAACTCGTGCTGCAGGCGTGGAATGGGCAGGCCCGCCTCGATGATCTGCGCCCGACACCACGACTCACCGGGACTCTCCGCGTCGGCCGTGGCGTGTGCGAGCGCACGGCGCGCCTGCCCGACGCCCCGCCGCGTGGCCCGCAGCATCTTGCGCATCACCTTGCGGTCGGCGCCGAGGCGCAGCGCGGCGTCGAGCACTGCGAGTGCGCCCGCGAAGCCCATCGGGCTCGTGCAGGCGATGTCGACGGCTGTTCGTTCGAGCGAGCTGACCAGCACACCATCGACGTCGACTGTCTCGCTGGGCGCGACCACTCCGACGTGCGTGTGCCTGGTGGCCGTGCGTCCGCCGTGGTTGGCGTCACCGGTGGTGACGTGCAGGCGCTGGAAGTTGGGCTTGAGCATCGGCAGCCTGTGCATTGCGGCGGCCGACTGATGGGTCACCACTCCCGCGACAGTGCCGAGCATGGCCGACGCGATCACGGTCAGCCGGTGCGCGTCGTCGGGTGTGCGTTTCTCGGCGGGCGCGAAGGCGCCACGGCCGACACGGACGATCTCGCCGCGTCGGCACGCTCGGCGCAGATCGTCGTCGGTGAAGCCAGCTGCAAGCGCCGTCTTGCGGTAGATGATGCCGTGGTCGTCTGCGATGAACGGGGTCATGACAGCTCCGACGCGCGCGAGCGCCCGGCGGTTCCCCTTGCACCCAAACGCGGCCCGAACGTGCAAACGCGGCTGGTACACCGACCGCGTCTGCACGTTCGAGCCGCGTCTGGAGCCCGCCTACATCCCGGCCGGCGGGTGCCCCAGCGAGATCAGTGCGCCGTTGGGGTCGTGCACCGTGGCGAGGGTGCCGTACGGCGTGTCCGTGGCGGGCATCATGACCGAGCCGCCGAGCTCCTCGGCGCGCTTGACGGTCGCGGGTACGTCGTCGACGCAGATGTAGATCTGCCAGAAGGAGGGTAGTTCCGGCGGAAAGAGGTTGGCCGCGTCCATGATTCCAGCGTAGGCCATGTCGCCGAAGAAGACCTGCGCGTACCGCAGCGGGCTGCCCGGCTCGACGATCTCGACGGCGCTGTTGTCGATGACCGACTCGACGCGAGCGCCGACGACCTCCGGATAGAACACCACCGATTTGGTGTAGTCCTGGCTCACGCACTCGAACCAGTACGGCGCGCCGTGGACGCCCCACTCGGCAAAGCCCTTGTGCTTGTTGGCTTTCCAGAAGCCGATCACCGCGCCTGCGGCGTCGACCGCCACGGCCATCGTGCCCTCCTCGCCGACCTCCATCGGAGGCAGCATGACCGATCCGCCCGCTGCCTTGACCAGGTCGAGAGTGGCCTCGGGGTCGTCGGTGCGTAGATACGACGACCAGACGTTGGGTACCGACCCCTCGCCCATGGCGGGCATCAGGCCGGCGATGCGGTGACCGTTGAGAGTGAAGTTCTGGTATCCACCGAAGTCGGGGTTCGGCTCCTCGACCTTCCACCCGAACAGGTCGCTGTAGAAGTCGATGGCCTTCGCGGTGTCGCTGCTCATCAGGTCGAACCAGACGGGTGCGCCGGGGGGAGCGGTGTAGTCGGTCATGGCAGTAGCTCTTCTCTGTGGTCGCTGGTCTCGGACGCTGGTACTGACCTTCATCCTTGCGAAAAGTCATCGGCGGCGTCGGTGAACACCGGAGGTCGGTACGCGAGCGAGACCCGGGGTGGCACGCTTGACCCCATGACAGAACGTGCGCGCGCACTCGCATGGCCGCTTTTCGCCGTGTCCGGCCTGCTGATCGTCGCGTTCAGCCTGGTGTCGTGGGGCGACTCCAGCCAGGGGCTCAGCTCCAAGATCTCCGGTGTCGGGCGCGTATCGGTGCCCGGTGCCGCGCCGGAAGACGTCGCATTCCTGGAAGCGCACACGCAACGTCCCGGACTGATCACCATCGTGTTGGGTGCGGTGATCGCTGCCGTCGCGGCAGTGGGATGGTGGCGTCGTCGGCTGCGCCCGATCGCGCTCGCAGTGATCGGGCTCGCCGCGGTCGGAGCCGCGGTGGCCGCGGCAATCGTGGTTGCCGACCCGTCCGGACAACTGCTCGACGACGCGGTGACCAGCACCCTCGAGCTCGCACCGGGCGAACAGATCCTCCAACCGGGCGACGGCGTGATCGCGGTGCTCGTCGTCGCGATTCTGCTCGCCGTCGGCGTGGTGTTTGTCAGCGCCACAGCAGTGCTCACGAGTACGAGGCTCACCAGTACCCGTCGGGATCGGACTCCGGCGACTCCGCCGGGATGATCCCTTCTGCGACACCGTGATCGATGCTCGCCGACAGCCGCGAGCAGGTCGGGACGAGCGCCGGATTCCCGCCCTCGGCACGTATGCGGGCGAGTTCGTTGCACCGCTCTCGGGCGTCCGCGTTCCACTGCACGCTGGTGTGGTGCGAGCTGGTCTTCTTGACCAGCACGCACGCGTGGCATCCGCGGCACTCGATCTCGGTCATGCCGCCGCGAAGATAGTGTTCGCGGTCGCGTGCCGTCGACTCGTGGACCGCGGCCCGACGCTGCGGATCGTCGCCGAAGTCGGGTGCCTTCGACCACCCGGCGAGGGCGGGAGAGGTACCCCGCGGGGTCTCGCCTGTCTCCGTGCGATCGGCGGCGGTGGTCATGGTCAGACGCGCGTGTCGGTGTCGGACGAGTTGTCCGCGGAGGAATCGTCAGGAGCCGCAGCCTCTGCCGCCTCGCGTTCCTGCTTGCGGCGCAGGTTCTCGGCCACCTCGATGCTCCAGTTCTCGACGGCCTTGGTGGTGTCGATCTCGTATTCGAAGCGCTGGGTCATCTCGTCGGAGACGTCGGCCTTGTCGACGTAGAACTGTTCGTACCAGCGTCGAAGTTGGTAAACCGGACCGTCTTCTTCGACGAGAAGCGGGTTGTCGATGCGTGTCTTGTTCTTCCAGATCTCGACGTCCTGCAGGAACCCGACCTCGACGCCCTTGGAGATCTTATGGGCCATCCGCGACGCCTGCTCGCCCGTCATGCCGTCTGGCACCTTGGCCACCACGCCGTACATCAGCACGAACGAGTTGGCGTCGATGGGGTAGTGGCAGTTGGTCAGGATGGTCTCGATCTTGAAGTCGCCGTAGAACTGGACCATCGGGTTGAGCATGTACGACGGCCCGTAATACGCGGCCATCGATTCGAGGCGGCTCTCGGCATATCCGCTGCCGAAGTCGATGTCGGGTCGGCCGTGGGAGTTCATGTACTGCGCGGCGGTCTCGCCCTCGAAGACGTTCTTGAAGTAGTCGGGCAGCGCGTAGTGGACGTAGAAGAAGTGCGCCATGTCGACGACGTTGTCGATGATCTCGCGGCAGTTGGAACCCTCGATCACCAGGCGGTTCCAGGTCCATCCGGTCCAGGCGTCGCTACCGACCTCGTCGAGTTCCGGGACGACGCAGTCATCTGGTGGCGGGTTGCCCTCCGGGTCGTTGTAGACGAAGACCTGTCCGTTGCGGATCATCGTCGGCCACGAACGTGTCTTGGCGAGTTTGGGATTGCGCTTCGCGTACGGCACGCCCGCGCAACGTCCGTTGCCCTTCCACATCCAGCCGTGGAACGGGCACGCGACGTTCCCGTCGCGGATAGAGCCCTGGCTGAGATCGCCGCCCATGTGCCTGCAGTACGCGTCGAGGATGTTGACCTCGCCGTCGTGTATCCACAGCGCGAGTTTGGTGCCGAACACGGTGATCGAGTGGGGCTCGCCGTCGTCGAACTCAGACAGCAGGCCGAGGCAGTGCCAGCCGCGCGCGAACCGCGTCGGGGGTACTCCGGTGTCGATCTCGCGCACGTCACTGTCGCGTGCCGCACCGGATGCTCCGGTGTGGGCAGCGGGTCGTGGGGTGACGGTCATCTCCGATGCTCCTTGAGGTGGGGGCTGGTCTACATCGAATACTAGAACAGGTTCCAGTATTCGTGTCCACATCGACTCTGCGCTGCCCGATCGCAGCAGTACATCGGGCCAAGGTCCCGTGTTTCCGAATATCTCGACAAAAACTAGAACCTGTTCTAATCTCAGATCTGAAACCAGTGTCTCACGACCGCGAATCGACAGGTAGGAGCCGGGCCAGATGCCAGCACATGAGCCGTCAGCACAACAATCGATGGCGCCGGGCGCTCAGACGAGCGCCGATCGGGCAGACGCGGCTGCACAGGTGCTCGAGAAGGTCAACGCACTGCTGCCCGAGATCGAGCAGCGGGCGCAACAGACCGAGGACCTCCGCCAGATCCCGGACGAAACGGTGTCCAGCCTCGACGACGCAGGTTTCTTCAAACTGCTGCAGCCATCGCAGTGGGGTGGATACGAGGCCGACCCGGTCACGTTCTACGAAGCGGTACGCAGGATCGGCAGCGCCTGCGGGTCGACCGGATGGGTCTCCGGCATCATCGGCGTCCACAACTGGCACCTCGCCCTGTTCGACCAGCAGGCACAGGAAGACGTCTGGGGCTCCGATCCGTCGGTGCGCATCTCGTCGTCGTATGCCCCGATGGGTGCCGGCCAGGTGGTCGACGGCGGGTACATCGTCAACGGGTCGTGGGCGTGGTCGTCGGGTAGTGGCATCGCCGACTGGGTGTTCGTCGGCGGCCCGGTCATCAAGGACGGCAAGCCCGTCGACTTCGTCAGCTTCCTGATTCCGCGTGAGGACTACAACATCAAGGACGTCTGGAACGTCGTTGGCCTGCGGGGCACCGGCTCGAACACGATCGAGGTCAAAGACGTCTTCGTGCCCAAGCATCGCATGCTGAGCTACCGCACGATGGGGATGGGTCAGGCGCCAGGACTCGAGCGCAACACCGCCCCCGTCTACAAGATGCCTTGGGGCACAATTCATCCCAGCACCATCTCGACGCCGATCGTCGGCATGGCCTACGGGGCGTATGCCGCGCACGTCGAACATCAGGGCAAGCGCGTGCGTGCCGCATATGCGGGCGAGAAAGCCAAGGACGATCCGTTCGCGAAAGTCCGGATCGCCGGTGCGGCAAGCGATATCGACGCGGCATGGCGACAGCTGTCGGGCAACCTCGCCGACGAGTACAACTACATCCTGCGTGGTGAGGAGGTGCCGATGGAACTGCGGCTCGCCGCACGTCGCGACCAGGTGCGGGCAACCGGCCGGGCGATCGCCTCGATCGACACGCTGTTCGAGAACTCGGGTGCGCACGCCCTCGAGAACGGCACGCCCATCCAGCGCTTCTGGCGCGATGCCCACGCGGGACGCGTCCACGCCGCCAACGACCCCGAGCGTGCCTACGTCGCATTCGGCAACGGCGAGTTCGGAATTCCCGTCGGCGACACGATGGTCTGAGTGGAGTAATAGAAACGATGAGCGACAGCCCCATCAGTTCCCTCGGTTACATGCGCATCGAGGCCACCGACATGGCCGCGTGGCGCGAATACGGACTCAAGGTTCTCGGCATGATCGAGGGCAAGGGTGCAACACCCGATGCCCTGTATCTACGCATGGACGACTTTCCGGCGCGACTGGTTATCGTGCCGTCCGACCGCGACCACCTCGGCAGCACCGGCTGGGAGTGTCCGAATGCGCAAGCGCTGCAGGATGTTCGGGACCGTCTCGCATCCGCGGGCGTGATCTTCCGCGAGGGTAAAGACGAGGAACGCGCCGATCGTCGGGTCGACGAAATGATCGTCTTCGACGACCCGGCCGGCAACACCCTCGAGGTATTTCACGGTGCAGCACTGGAACATCGCCGCGTCGTCAGTCCGTACGGGCACTCGTTCGTCACCGGCGACCAGGGACTCGGCCACGTCGTACTCACCTGCGACGACGACAAAGCCGCGCTGGCCTTCTACCGCGACGTCCTCGGCTTCAAGCTGCGTGACTCGATGCGTCTGCCACCGCAGGTGGTGGGCCGTGAAGAAGGCGACGAGGTTCCGTGGCTGCGCTTCCTCGGATGCAACCCGAGACATCATTCGCTCGCGTTCCTGCCGATGCCGAACGCGACGGGCATCGTGCACCTCATGGTCGAGGTCGGTGAGTCCGACGACGTCGGGCTCTGCCTCGACAGGGCGCTGCGTCGTAAAGTGCCGATGTCTGCATCGCTCGGACGCCACGTCAACGACCTGATGCTCTCGTTCTATATGAAGACCCCCGGCGGATTCGACGTCGAATTCGGTTGTGAGGGAAGACAGGTCGACGACGGCGAGTGGGTGGCGAGGGAGAGTACCGCGGTGAGTTTGTGGGGACACGACTTCACCGTCGGATTCAAGAACCAGTGAACGAAAGGGCGAGCGCCCAGATGGCTGCGACACCGTACGGGTCAAGCGATTTCGACACACGTCAGTTCCGCACGGCGATGGGGCAGTTCTGTACCGGCGTCACCGTCATCACCACGCTCACCGCGGATGGGGCGCCGTCGGGATTCGCCTGCCAGTCGTTCGCGGCGCTCTCGCTCGATCCGCCTCTCGTGCTCTTCTGTCCGCAGAAGACGTCGCGGACCTGGCGGGTGATCGAAGAGAACGGGAAGTTCTGCGTCAACATCCTCTCCAACCGGCAGCAGGATGTCAGTGCTGCCTTCGGCGCACCGGGCGACGACAAGTTCGCGGGAATCGCCTGGGACCCTTCGCCCGCGGGACTGCCCGTGATCAGACACGGATTGACTTGGGTCGAATGCTCCGTCGAACGCGTCGACGACGGCGGCGACCACCACATCGTGATCGGTCGGGCACTCACGCTCGGAGAAGTGCTGCAGGACAAGCCACTTCTCTTCTACCGCGGCGGCTATCTGTCGACCGAGCATCCGCGGGTCACCCCAGCGCAGGCCGAGCTCGACAATTTCCTGACATGGACCGGAGGAGATACGTGGTTATGACGACGAATGCCGTCTCGCACACAGTCGACGTGACCGGTTCCTTCACCGACGCGATCACGCAGGCACAGGCGTTGGTCGCCAACGCCGACTTCGCGCGCACGGATGCCGATCTCGCAGAGGGATTCGACTATCTCGCCGGAAGTATCGCGGCAACACTGCAATTGGCGCGAGCGCGCAGTCGGACCCATCCAGGGTTCATCACCTCGACGGGACCGGCCACCAAGATGGGTCTCGACAACCCGGACACCCTCTACCTCCACGCCGACATCGAGCCGAGCGCCACGTATCGGGTCTGGGGACGCCGCGGCAGCACAACGGATCTGAGTTTCCAGGTACTGCGCGGCGACTACACACCCAGCGAGGTGCCCGGCGGCGACGACGCCTTCGACGACCGGCGGATTCCGATCAACGCCGACGGGACGTTCGAGATCACGTTCGGGCCGGATCTGTCCGCGGCGTCTGCGCGTGACGACTACTTCGCGCTCGGCGATGGCGCGTCGATGCTCGCGGTGCGTGAGGTGTACTCCGACTGGTCGCAGCGCAGGGGAGAGATCGCCATCGAGCGTGTCGACACGGTGGGCAGCGCTCCCGCCGACCTCGACCTCGCGCGAGTGCAGCGGCGGTACGCCACCGCGGGCAAGATGCTGCTCGCACGGCTGAACACCTGGTTCAACTTTCCGAAGTGGTTCTACCTCGACGAGCCGGTCAACACCTTCACACCGCCGCGGCTCACGCCCGGTGGACTGTCGACACAGTATTCGTCCGTCGGGCATTTCAGACTGCTGCCCGGCGAGGCCATGATCATCACGGTTCCGAAATCTGCTGCGCCATATCAGGGTTTTCAGCTCGGCAGCATGTGGTACATCTCGCTCGACTACGTCAACCACCAGACCAGCCTGAACTCCGCGCAGGCGCAGGTTGACCGTGACGGCATGATCCGATTGGTACTTGCGCACGAGAATCCCGGCGTCGCCAACTGGATCGAGACCACCGGTCACGAGGTCGGGATCATGCAATTCCGTTGGCAGCGAACAGATGTGCCGATCCCGCCGGAACAAGGGCCGACGGCACAGGTCGTCGACGCGGGCGACATCGCCGATCATCTGCCCTACCTCGACGACAACAGGCTCGACCCCGCGGGATGGGCTGCGCGAATCGCCCTCCGCCAGCGCGGTTTTGCAGAGAGAATGCTGGGGTGACTGACATGGCGGGTGTGGGACTCCTCGACGACAAGGTGGTCGTCGTATCCGGGGTCGGACCGGGACTGGGTCGAGCGATCTGCCTGCGCGCGGCAGCACACGGCGCTCGCGTGGTGCTCGCTGCGCGAACCGAGTCGCGACTCAAGGAGATCTCCGCCGAGGTCGACGCTGCCGGTGGCCGCTCACTCGTCGTGCCCACCGATATCACCGACGACGATGCGGTCGACCAGTTGGTCGCTGCCACGCTTGCCGAGTACGGGCGGGTGGACGTCGTCGTGAACAATGCCTTTGCGCTTCCCTCAATGAAGCCGTTGGCCCGCACCGACTTCGAGCAGATCAACGCGAGTATCGAACTGACCGTACTCGGCACGCTGCGCGTTGTGAAAGCCTTCACCGGGGCACTTGCCGACGCGGCGTCGGAGTCTTCTTCGCCGCGAGCGACGAGTGCGATCGTCAACATCAATTCGATGGTGATCCGACACTCCGAACCGCGTTACGGCAGTTACAAGTTGGCGAAGTCGGCGCTGCTGGCGATGTCGCAGACGTTGGCCACGGAATTGGGTGACAAGCGGATACGGGTGAACTCCGTTGCGCCGGGATACATCTGGGACGATCAGCTCAAGTGGTACTTCGGCGAGGTCGCCAAGAAGTACGGCATCAGCGAGGACGACGTCTACGCGCAGACCGCCGCGCGCTCCGACCTCAAGCGGCTGCCGGAGCCGGACGAGATCGCTGACGCCGTCGTGTTTCTCGCCTCCGACGCGGCCAGTGCGATCACCGGCCACACCCTCGACGTGAACTGTGGGGAGTACCATGACTGAGTCAGTCGGCAGGCGCAACGTCGGAACGATCGACGATCTGCACGAATCTGCCACGAGAACAACGGGTCTCGATGACTTCGGCGACGACGCGTACCTCGAGCCGCTCGGTGTGCTTCTCGATTCGTACACGAACGAAGCGGGCCTCACCGAGCTCGGTAGCAAGATGTTTCGGTACTTCCTCAAAGGGGCGTTGATCGCTCGACTGATGAGCGAAGCGTCGTGGCGGGCCACCCCGTCGTACGCCGACGTCGAGATCACCCGTCCGATCTTCGTGACCGGGCTGCCACGCACCGGGACCACAGCCCTGCATCGGCTGCTCGCAGCCGACCCCGCGCACCAGGGACTCGAGATGTGGCTGACCGAGTTTCCGCAGCCGCGGCCGCCGCGCGAGCAGTGGGCAAACAATCCGGTTTATCAGCAGATCGATGCCGGTATCGCGCAGCACCACGTCGAGAATCCGGAGTTCATGGGTCTGCACTATCTCGACGCCGGCGAGGTCGAGGAGTGCTGGCAGTTGTTGCGGCAGAGCATCATGTCGATCTCGTACGAATCGCTCGCCTACGTGCCGACGTACTCGAAGTGGCTCGCCGAGCAGGACTGGACACCGGCCTACGCGCGGCATCGTCAAAACCTTCAGATGATCGGTTCGAATGATCCCGGCAAGCGATGGGTGCTGAAGAACCCGAGTCATCTCTTCGCGCTCGACGCGCTGATGGCGGTGTATCCCGACGCCCTGGTGATCCAGACGCATCGCGCGCCGGAGACGATCATCGCGTCGATGTGCAGCCTCGCCGAGCACGCCACTCCGGGGTGGTCGACGGTGTTCGTCGGCGACACGATCGGCCGGACGCAACTCGACCTCTGGTCGCGTGGATTGCACCAATTCTCGCAGGCGCGTGCGCAATACGACGAGGCGCAGTTCCTCGACGTCGAGTTCGACGACCTGCGGGCAGATCCGCTCGGGACCGTCGAACGTGTGTATGCGGCACTGGGCACCGAGATCTCTGGCGAGGCGCGTGCCGCGATGGTCGCCCTCGATGCCGAGAGTGCATCAGGCGCACGTCGGCCACACCACCGGTACGACCTGTCGGATTACGGATTCACGGAGGCGGAGGTCGCCGCGGCGTTCTAGAGTCGGGGCATGGCAGCACCCGAAGGGCGACGTACCACAGAGGGTTTTCGACGGTTGATCTCGTTCGCCGATGCGGTGGTTGCCATTGCGCTCACCCTGTTGGTCCTGCCTCTTGCTGAGATCGGTAAGGAGATCGGGAGCGATACGACGGTGGTCGCGGTTCTTCGTGACCACTCCAGTGAGCTACTCGGATTTCTCATCAGCTTTTTCGTGATCTGGGTGTTGTGGCGCAATCACCATCGCATGATCGAGTATTTCGACGCCTACGACCGGGTGCTGTTCGAGTTGCACATGGTGTGGCTGTTCACGATTGTCGTGCTGCCCTTCGCGACCTCGCTCATCAGTGGTCCGACGTTGAAGTGGGGGACGGCGTTCTATATTGCGGTGCTTCTGGTGTCGGTGTCGAGCCTGGTGGCGATGAGTGAGTGGGGCAGGAGGCATCGGGAGCTGTTGGCGACTGGGCACGATGTCGACGAGTGGGTGGCGAGCGCGCCCGATCTCGGAACGGTGATTGCGCTCGTCGTGGCGCTCGTCGGGTCGCTGGTGGTGCCGCAGTGGGGGAGCTGGTGGCTGGTGCTGCTCTTCTTGGCGGGTCCCGCTGACAAGATCGTCGCGGCCGTGGCCCCGCGCAGGTAGTCTCCCGCTGGTCGAGCGGGGGCGAGCGCAGCGAGCACCCGAGTCGAGACCACTTTCTGCGGCTGGTGGTCTCGACAAGCTCGACCAGCGGTGGGGGCTCGACCGGCGGTGGGGTGGTCTCGACAAGCTCGACCAGCGGTTGGGGCTCGACCGGCGGTGGGGTGGTCTCGACGAGCTCGACCAGCGGTGGGACGCTCGACCAGCGGTTGGCGGCTTGACCGCGGTTGGGTGGGCCCGGCCGGCGCAAGCTCCCTCGCTGGTCGAGCGGGCGCGAGCGGAGCGAGCACCCGAGTCGAGACCACTTCCCGCTGCGGCTGGTGGTCTCGACAAGCTCGACCAGCGATTGGCGGCTCGACCAGCGGTGGACGCTCGACCAGCGGCGCGCTCGAGCCGCGGCTCGGCTAGCCGCGCAGGGCGTCGACCATCTCGGCGACGACGTCGTGTGGTTGGCCGAAGAGCTGGGCGCTGCCGTGGGCGCGCTTGAAGTAGAGCCCGATGTCGTGCTCGGCGGTGATCCCGATGCCGCCGTGGATCTGGATCGCCTCGCCCGCGACGGTGGCGAACGATTCCGAGCAGTAGACGTGGGCAGCCGCCGCGAGGTCGGCGGCGTTCGGGTCGTCGGAGACGACGGCCTCGATGGCCGCGCGCGCGAGCGATCGCGACGACTCGACGAGCGTGTACATGTCGGCCATGCGGTGTTTGAGCGCCTGGAACGACCCGATGATCCGGCCGAACTGCGTCCTCGACGATGCGTGCTCCACGGCGAGCCGCAGCGCGCGGTCGGCGCCACCGACCTGTTCGGCGGCCAGGAGCGCCCAGGCCAGCGTGCGCAGTCGCGCCACCACGTTGCCCTCCGCGGTGATCGCTGTGGCCGCGGTGTCGTCGAAGGTGATGCGGGCCAACGGCCGCGTCGGGTCGACCGTGGGGAGTGCCGTCACCTCGATGCCGTCGGCGTCGGCGTCGACGACGTGCAGTGTCACGCCGGACGGTGTGCCGGCGAGGACGAGCAGCAGGTCGGCGGACTCGCCGTCGATGACGAACTCTGCTGTGCCGGTGAGTAATCCGGCCTCGCTCGAAACACCGGGGTTGTCCCACCCCGTCGCGCCCGCCCAGCACAGACTCGCGATGCGTTCTCCCGATGCGATCTCGGGAAGGAACCGCGCGCACGCGTCGGTATCGCCGCTGAGCAGCAGTGCGCCGGTGGCGAGTGCGGTCGAGAAGACCGGCACGGGACTCAACGTCGCGCCGAGTTCTTCGAGCACGGTCGCGGTTTCGACGAACGACGCCCCCGCCCCGCCGAACTCTTCGGGGACTGCGAGTGCTGCCACGCCGATCTCGTCGCACAGCGTGCGCCACAGGGCGTCGTCGAACCGGCGGGGCGTGCGCATCGCCGCGCGCACCGCTGTCGAGTCGGATCGCTTGGCCAAGAGGTCGGCGACGGACTGGCGCAACGCATCCCGGTCCTCGGTGGATATCGCGCTGTCTGTTGTCGCGCCGTCTGTTGTCGCGCCGTCTGTTGTCGCGCCGTGTGTTGTCGTGCTCACAGCGACTCCAGAATCCGCGCGCGATGCTGTGCCGGCGTCCCCCACGCGCTCACCAGTGCGCGAGTCTTGGTGAGGTACAACGACAGATCGTGTTCGGAGGTGTATCCGATCGCGCCGAGAACCTGAAGAGATCGCCGGGATGCCAGGTACGCGGCGTCGGCTGCCGCGACCTTGGCCGCGGAGATGTCACGGCTCGCGTCGACGCCCTCGGGAACTCCGCCGTCGATGCCGACCGCTGCACCGTGGACGAGTGGACGCGCCATTTCGAGGGCGATCGCGACGTCGGCGAGGTGATGTTTGACCGCCTGGAACGATCCGATCTGACGTCCGAATTGCCTGCGTGACAATGCGTAGTCGGATGCGATTCGGAGCATCGTCGAGCCGAGGCCGAGTAGTTGGGCCGCGGTGGCCAGTGCGCCGAACTGTGCGGCTCGGTCGCCATCGACACCCTCTGTGATCACCTCGGCCGGGCGCACCGTGGACACCGTTCGCGTGGGATCGACCGACTGTGCCGTGTCGTCGACCGTCGCGAGCGACAACACGTCGTTGTCGACTACGTACACACGTTCGGCAGCATAGGTGTCGGCTGCGCGCGGCGATAGTGGCGCGATTGCCGCCGAACTCAGCCGCCCGGATGCCGCGGCGTCGAGCGCATCTGACTCCGTGGCCGACCGCAGCAGGATCGGCACCACCGCAACGGATTCGACGATCGGCCCGGCCAATGGGTGCCGCCCGATCTGTTCGAGTGCGACGACCATCTCGACGGCGCCTGCTCCGGCGCCACCGTGCTCCTCGTCGATGAGCAGTCCGAAGACGCCGATGTCGGCGAGCTGTCGGAAGACGCCTGCCGCGGGCGAGTGATCACCGCCAGCCCACGCCCGTGCGACGGCGGGCGTGTCGGCTTTGGTGAGGAGCGTGTCGACGCTCGACGCGAGGTCGTCGTGGATATCGGACAGTAGAAAGTCCATCGTTCACCTATCCCCGCGCGGGAGGCCGAGCAGACGCTCCGCGATCACATTGCGCTGAATCTCGTTGGTGCCTGCGTAGATCGGCCCGGACAGGGAGAAGAGATAGCCGTCAACCCATGCGCCGTCGATCTCGGCGTCGGTGCCCTGTAGTTCCAGGGCTGTCTCGTGGGCCGCGATGTCCCACTGCGACCAGAAGACCTTGTTGATCGACGATTCCATGCCCAACTGGCCACCGGCGGCGAGCCTGCTGACCGTCGCGTACGTCGACAGCTCGTAGGCCCGCGAGCCGATCCAGGCGTCGGCGACGCGTGTATCGACGCCGGAGGTCGTGGGTACGTTGTCCCGCTGTGCTTTCCACAGGTCGACGAGGCGGTCCGTGGTGGCGAGGAAGCGACCAGGAGAACGCAGCGACAGCCCGCGTTCGTTGGCGGCGGTACTCATCGCGACGCGCCAGCCGTTGTCGACGTCGCCGATGACGCCGGAGTTCGCGCGATCGGTTGGGTCGTCGGGGACGAAGACGTTCTCGCAGAAGACTTCTGCGAATCCCGGCTCGCCGTCGAGTTGGGGGATCGGCCGCACCGTGACGCCAGGGCTGCGAAGGTCGAACATGAAGTAGGTGAGTCCCCGGTGGCGTTGCGCCTCTTTGTCGGTGCGGAACAGCCCGAATGCGCAGTCGGCGAAGCTCGACCGGGAACTCCATGTCTTCTGGCCGTTGAGGAGCCAGCCACCGTCGGTGCGGGTGGCCGTCGAGCGGAGTGACGCCAGATCGCTGCCGGCTTCGGGTTCGCTCCAGGCCTGGCCCCAGATATCGTCGGCACGCGCCATGCGGGGCATGATGCGGGCCAGTTGTTCGGGATGCGCGTGCTCGAAAAGCGTTGGTGCCAAGAGGAAGATGCCGTTCTGGCTCACCCGCCCGGGTGCGCCTGCGCGGTAATACTCCTCCTCGAAGATGACCCAGTGCAGGAGCGGGGCGTCGCGGCCACCGAATTCCTCCGGCCAGCTCACCACCGACATGCGGTCGGCGGCCATTGTTCGTTCCCACTCCCGGTGCGCCTCGAAACCCTCGGCCGTGTCCATCGAGGGAAGTGGTTGTGCGGGAACATGATCTGCGAGCCAGGCGCGCACCTCGGAACGGAACTCGTCAGCGGCGTCGTCGAACGTCAGGTCCATGGGTCAGCGTCCGTTCGACGTCGAACCAGCGGATGCCTTCATCGACTTGGCGTCCATGCCGCCGAGCGAATCTCCGCCGGAGGATTCGGCATTGGCCGAATGGGCGAAATGGTGCCAACCGAATACCGAGTCCATCGCGGTGCGCATGCCCATCTGGTCCTCGCAGATGTTCACCGCCTTCTTGGACAAGAACAGTCCCTGCAACGGCATCGCGACGATGTTCTCGCAGATCGCATCGACCCTGGCGCCCAGGCCATCCCGCTCGACGACGTGGTTGACCATGCCCCACTGTTCCGCCTGTATCGCGGTGAAACGCTCGCCGGTGAACAGGATCTCCTTGGCTCGACGTGGACCGAGCACGTAGGCGTGTGCGAAGTACTCGACGCCCGGAATACCCATGCGTGCAACGGGATCGGAGAAGAACGCGTCGTCGGAGGCGACGATGAAGTCGCATACCCAGGCGAGCATCAGTCCGCCCGCGATGCATGCGCCGTGCACGGCCGCGATCATCGGCTTCGGGATCTCCCGCCACCGCCTGCACATCCCGAGGTAGACCTCGGTCTCGCGGGCGAGACGTTGATCGGCTCCCGACTTGTCTGTGTGGTCCCAGTGCAGGGCGGCGACGTTGTCGTAGTACGTGTCGAAGTCGCGTTCCGGGGTACCGATGTCGTGGCCCGCCGAGAAGTGTTTGCCGTTGGCACGAAGCACGATCGCCTTGACGCCGGGGTCGTCGACTGCCTTGCGGAACGCGGCGTCGAGCGAGTACGTCATCACCGAGTTCTGGGCATTGCGGTACTCGGGCCGGTTCAGCGTCACGTAGGCGACGGCGCCACCTGGTCCGCCGACCTCGTAGGCGACCGGCGAGGTGTCCGGGCCGAGGTCGTCGGGACCAAGTGGGGCGGGGATCACGGCGTCGCTCATGCTCACGAGCCTAACCTAGCAAATGCTTGGTTGGTAGTGTTGTGCCGTGCTGCCCAGGTTGGCGCCCGGGGTTCAGCGCACGGTGATTGTTCCGCTGCAGGCGGTGGTGGGGATTGCCCACAGCGCGTTGCGGTTGACCGCGCTGAGCGTGACCCGGACCTTGCCCGGTCCGGTGTCGAGCGCGAAGGTGGGC
The DNA here is from genome assembly GCF_000248055.1 of Gordonia sputi NBRC 100414. Taxonomy (GTDB): domain Bacteria; phylum Actinomycetota; class Actinomycetes; order Mycobacteriales; family Mycobacteriaceae; genus Gordonia; species Gordonia sputi. The sequence goes on from NZ_BAFC01000045.1 coordinate 52,858, forward strand.
CCGCCGACGTAGAGGCCGATCTTTGCCGTGTTGAAGGCAGTCCCTTTGCGGTTGTTCGTCAGGTTGTGCCAGTCGAGTCGACCGACGGATTCGTAGCCTCCGCTGAACGTCCAGAAGGACGAGATGTCGCGGACAGCGGCGGTGACTCTGCCCGGTCCCGTCCCGGAGACGAACAGTCGCGCGGTGCTGTAGGGCTGGTCGACGATGTTCGGGCTGATTCCCCAACACCGTTCGAGGGGTGCGACCGTTTCGGCATGGGCGGTGCCCGAGCCGACGCTGAGCGCGGCGAATGAGGACGCGGCAATGGCGGCTGCTGCGAGTCCAGTTGTGAGGCGGGTGCGGATCGTGTGTCGATGATGCATGGTGTAGTCCTCGATCGGGTTCGAGTGCGAAGGTGTTGCATCGGGGCGTGCGGCGATGCACGGCGGTTAATTCGGGCAATTCGCCTGAACCGTTAGCCGGGATTGTGAGCTGTGACACGACCGTGACGTGGCAAGCTGACACCATTCGGCGTCAGGGGCGAGATGAAGGTGGGCGCGACGGAAGTGACGGCACGATGACGGCAGGTGGTGGCGACGGTGGGCGGCCGTCGGGCAACGAGCGCGATCTGAGCCCGAATGTGGTGTGGCAGGCCGGCAAAGTGGCTCGGGAGCAGCGCCCCCATCGTGGTGGGACCCTGTGGATCACCGGATTGTCGGGCTCTGGAAAGTCCTCTGTGGCAATCGAACTCGAGCGTCGACTCGTGGCGCTGGGGCGCCCGGCATATCTGATGGATGGCGACAATCTCCGACACGGCCTCAACTCCGACCTCGGTTTCAGCGACGACGATCGGCGCGAGAACATCAGGCGCACAGCAGAAGTCGCGGCACTGTTCGCCGATTCGGGTTCTGTCGCGATCGTCTCACTGATCTCGCCGTTCGCAGCGGAGCGTCAGCGCGCCCGCGAGATTCACGACGAACGCGCGCTGCCGTTCTACGAGATCTTCCTCGACACGTCGTTACAGGAATGCGAACGTCGCGATCCCAAGGGCCTCTATGCCCGTGCGCGGCGCGGTGAGATCAGTCACTTCACCGGTATCGACTCGCCCTACGAGCGGCCGGAGAAACCGGACGTCGTGATCAGGCCGACGGACGGGCTACCAGCGGAGACGGCTGCCGCTGTCCTTGAGCAGCTCGGGCTATGAGCGCTACGTTCTCGGTCTACGATCAGCAGGCGTCGGCGTAGTCGGCGCGCGCAGGCGCATCCCGGCGCCTGGGTGAGAGGTGGAGGGACCACGAGTGGACGACCGCAGCCTGGCCGGAGAATTGGCGACCGCAGCAGGTGAATTGCTTCTCGACATCCGTGCGAACAGCGGCCTGACCGGTCGCGCGCTCGGTGACGAGGGAGATCGACGTTCCAACGACTTTCTGCTCGCCCGCCTCGCCACCGATCGCCCCGACGACGCCGTGCTCTCGGAGGAGTCGACGGACGACAAGGCTCGGCTGATCTCGCCGCGCGTCTGGATCGTCGATCCCGTCGACGGCACACGGGAATACGGCGCTGTCGACGAATCCGGTGAGGGCCGTCGGGATTGGGCTGTGCACGTCGCGCTGTGGTCGTCGACCGGCGGCGGCACGCTCATCGCCGGTGCCGTCGCGTTGCCCGCCCTCGGCATCACCTACGTCGACGACGAGACGCCCGTGGCACCGACCGAAGGTCTCGCCGACGTTCCGCGCGGTGACGCCCCGCGCGTCGTCGTCAGTGGCTCTCGTCCGCCCGCGTTCTCGCAGGCCGTCGCCGACGCGATCGGTGGCGAGGTCGTGCAGATGGGCTCAGCGGGAGCGAAAGCGATGGCCGTGGTGCGCGGCGAGGCCGACGCCTACGTGCACGCGGGTGGCCAGTACGAGTGGGATTCCGCGGCCCCGGTGGCCGTCGCTCAGGCAAAAGGTCTGTGGTGCAGTCGAATCGACGGTTCGCCGCTGGTCTACAACCAGGACGACACGTATCTGCCCGACCTGGTGATCTGCCGACCGGAGTTGCGCGACGCGATCATCGCGGTCACGAGTTCAGAGCCAACCCCGACATCAGAGTCGCGATAGCTGCGCGTACGTCGCTTGCCTCGATCCGCATCAGGTCGTCGGCGGATAGTGCGCTCAGATCGCCTGCGGTGAGCCGATATTCGCGCTCCTCCTCGGCGGACTCGACGATGTTCCGCACGAATCGGCCGTTGCCCGCCAGGTCGATTCCCCGCCGCAACCCCGCGCCGGCTTCGCGCACGTCCTCATACAGCGGTGCACACGCCTGCTCGATTTCGGCTGCCGCCTCGGGGGTGAGTATCGAATCACGACGCCGCGCGAGGTATTCGCCGATGCGGGCCAACTCCTGCGGCGTGTACGACTCGAAGCGGATGCGTCGGGCGAATCGTGACGCCAGGCCGTCGTTGGAGGCGAGGAATCTGTCGATCTCGGCGTCGTAGCCCGCGATGATCACCACGAGCCGGTCGCGGTTGTCCTCCATGCGCGCGAGCAGGGTGTCGACGGCCTCGCGCCCGAAGGCGTCGCCACCGGAAAGTCCTTGCTGGACAAGGGTGTACGCCTCGTCGATGAACAAGACGCCGTCCATGGCCGAGTCGATCAGCGCCGCCGTCTTGATGGCCGTGCTGCCCAGATGTTCGCCGACCATATCGCGCCGGGTGGCCTCGACGACCTTGTCGGACTTGATGAACCCGAGGCCGCAATACATCTTCGCGATCACGCGCGCGACGGTCGTCTTGCCGGTGCCCGGCGGCCCGGTGAATGCCAGGTGCAGGCTGCGCGCCGACGTCGAGAGCCCGCGGTCGGCGCGAATTCTGGCCAGCGTCGCCGCGGACTGTAGTTTGGCGACCTGCTCCTTGACCGACGTCAGTCCGATCTGGGCGTCGAGCTCTGCCTGCGCAGCGCTCACCAGATCTTCCGCCGAGTGCGACACCTCGTCGGAGTTACTCGACGTGAGAGTCGGTGGAGTCGTCGGGACAGACGCGGGATCCCACGGATCGGTCCGCGCAGCGATCTCGTCGGCACTGGTGACGGTGAGTCGCGTCGCGGGCGACTGGAGAGCGTCGGCCGCCGCGGTGAGGGTGGGATCGCTGGCGAAGGCCTGCTCGAGCATCGACGTGGCCTCCGCCTGTTTGCCCTCGCCACGCAGTGTCAGCCCGTAGGTGTACATCGCACGGCTCGCACATGCGGGAATGGCGGACGACATGGCTCGTTCGAGGCGTCGAAGGGCTTCGGCGCTCATTCCGAGTTGCGCGCACGCGGTGCCCGTCAGGTAGTCGGCGACCGCGCTCATGTGCGGGTCGCGCCACTGTTCGGAGCGCGCGAGCGTCGACAACACATCCGGCCACCGCCCGGTGCGGAAGTAGAGGACGGCTTCGATGAACGTTACGATCGGTGTTCGACGCTGCGCTGCAATCGCGTCCACGACGTCACGTGCTCCGGCGAAGTCGTCGCCCGCGATCAGCGTCGCGGCGTACGCGGCCGCGGCCTCGACGGCGTCGGACAGTGGGTAGTCGAGGAACATGCCGGTGTACCAGCGCCCGACCAACGTTCGCGGCGGCAGGCCCAGCCTGCGTTGTTCCGCGCCGATGCGATCGCTGTGGCGAAAGAGCGCGAGAAGTACCTCGTTCGACGTGTCGCCGCAGGCCAGGCGGCCGAGCCAGGCGTCGGCCATGCTCGGGTCCCACTCGCTGGCGCGCGTGAACGCCTTGGTGGCCTGCGCCCTGTTGTCGACCGGGTCGGTGCCCTCGACGGGGATCCCCAGTGAGAGCACCCCGAGCTCGAAGAGCTGCCGCGCCTTGCGGACGTCGGTCATCATCCCCCCAAAAAGTCCGATTGAACCGCTTCGCGTAGATCAATCACCGTAGCCGTTGTGCCGCGCGCCGGGGCCGTGCTCGACACAGTCCGAGGTCGTTGCGGGCCGGGCGGTAGAATCTGGCAGGTGAGCGATCCTGTGGAGACCGTGTCTGTGGATTCAACGTCTGTGGATTCAATCGAACGGGCAGTCGAGAGCCCCGATCAGCCCCAGCCCTACAAGGAGCTCGGACTCAAGGACGACGAGTACGAGCGGATCAAGCAGATCCTCGGGCGCCGACCCACTGATTCCGAACTCGCCATGTACTCGGTGATGTGGTCGGAGCACTGCAGCTACAAGTCGTCCAAGGTGCATCTGCGCTACTTCGGTGAGACCACCACGGAGGAAATGCGTTCGGGCATGCTCGCGGGCATCGGCGAGAACGCGGGCGTTGTCGACATCGGCGACGGCTGGGCCGTCACGTTCAAGGTCGAGTCGCACAACCATCCCAGCTACGTCGAGCCGTATCAGGGTGCAGCGACCGGTGTCGGCGGCATCGTCCGCGACATCATGGCCATGGGTGCCCGCCCGATCGCCGTGATGGACCAACTCCGCTTCGGCAAGGCCGACGCCCCCGATACGCGACGCGTGCTCGACGGCGTGGTCCGCGGTGTCGGCGGTTACGGCAACTCGCTCGGGCTGCCCAACATCGGCGGCGAGACGGTCTTCGACTCCAGCTATGCCGGCAACCCCCTGGTCAACGCGCTGTGCGCGGGTGCGTTGCGCACCGAGGACCTGCAACTGGCCTTCGCATCGGGCACCGGGAACAAGATCATCCTGTTCGGTGCTCGCACCGGACTCGACGGCATTGGCGGTGTGTCGGTGCTCGCGTCGGAGACCTTCGACGACACCGGCGAGTCCGGCCCCAATCGCAAGAAGCTCCCGAGCGTTCAGGTGGGCGATCCGTTCACCGAGAAGGTGCTCATCGAGTGCTGTCTCGAGCTCTATCACGCTGGGCTGGTCGTCGGCATCCAGGATCTCGGCGGTGCCGGACTTTCTTGTGCCACATCGGAATTGGCATCGGCCGGCGACGGCGGCATGAAGATCGAGCTCGAGAAGGTTCCGATGCGCGCGGTGGGGATGACGCCCGCAGAGGTGCTCTCCAGCGAGTCACAGGAACGCATGTGCGCGGTCGTCACCCCGGAGAATGTCGACGCCTTCCTCGCCGTGTGTCGCAAGTGGGATGTGCTCGCCACCGTGATCGGCGAGGTCACCGACGGCGACAACCTGGTGATCACGTGGAACGGTGAGACCGTCGTCGACGTCCCGCCGCGGACCGTCGCGCACGAGGGTCCGGTCTACGAGCGTCCGGTCGCCCGCCCCGACTGGCAGGACGGTGTGGTCGAGTCGACCACGGAGGCCCTGCAGCGTCCGTCGACTCCCGACGAACTGCGTCAGACGCTGCTCGACATGCTCGAGTCGCCCGCGCTCTGCAGCCGCAAGTTCATCACCGATCAGTACGACCGGTACGTGCGCGGCAACACCGTGCTCGCCGAGCATGCCGACTCCGGGGTGATTCGGATCGACGAAAAGACCGGTCGCGGAATCGCTTTGGCCACCGACGCGTCGGGGCGCTACACGTTCCTCGATCCGTACCGTGGTGCGCAGCTCGCGTTGGCCGAGGCGTACCGCAACGTGGCGGCGTCGGGCGCAACCCCGCGCGCGGTGACGAACTGCCTCAACTTCGGTTCGCCGGAGGATCCGGCGGTGATGTGGCAGTTCCAGCAGGCCGTGCACGGGCTGGCCGACGGGTGTCGTCAGCTCGGCATCCCGGTCACGGGCGGCAACGTCAGCTTCTACAACCAGACGGGGTCGACGCCGATCCTGCCCACCCCGGTCGTCGGTGTGCTCGGCGTGATCGACGACGTGCATCGTCGTCTCCCCACCGATTTCGGTACCGAACCCGGCGAGACGCTGATCCTGCTCGGTGAGACGCGCGACGAGTTCGACGGCTCGATCTGGGCGGAGGTCGCCTATGACCATCTCGGCGGTGTCCCGCCGGAGGTCGACCTCGACCACGAGAAGCTGCTGGCCGACATCCTGACCGCGGCCTCACGCGACGGCTTGGTCTCCGCCGCGCACGATCTCAGTGAGGGCGGACTGATCCAGGCTGTCGTCGAATCTGCGCTCGCAGGTGAAACCGGTTGCCGCATCCTGCTTCCCGAAGACGCTGATCCGTTTGTGTGGCTGTTCTCCGAATCGTCGGGACGTGTGCTGGTCGCCGTGCCGCGGACCGAGGAGTCGCGGTTCACCTCGATGCTCACCGCCCGACAGATGCCGTGGACGCGCATCGGCGTCGTCGATCAGGGTTCCGACTCGGTGACCGTGCAGGACCAGTTCGAGGTGACGCTCGACGAACTGCGCGCCGTGCACGAGGGCACGCTCCCGAAGCTCTTCGGCTGACGGTTCGGTTGGCATTTGTTCGGTCTGTCGGGTCTTCGAATGGATTCGACGGCCCGTATAGGGCGACTGCGGGTCTCGTCCGTTAGGCTCCACTCGACCAAACTCGAGAGGAATCCCGATGACCAACCCGTATGACCCGCAGGGCGACCCGCAGAAGGACGGCGGATACGGCCAGGCGCCCTACGGTGGCCAGCAATACGGGCAGCCGCAATACGGCCAGCCCCAGTACAACCAACCCCAGTACAACCAGCCCCAGTACGGTGGCCAGCCGCCCTATGGCGGCCAGCCCTACGGGCAGCCCCAATACGGCTATGGACCCGCAGCACCGGAAAACAATCTGGTGTGGGCGATCCTGTGCACCGTGCTCTGCTGCTTGCCGCTGGGCGTCGTGTCCATCGTCAAGGCGACGTCGGTGAACGGTCTGTGGGCGGCGGGCGACTACGCGGGCGCTCAGCAAGCAGCCGATGACGCCAAGAAGTGGGCCATGTGGGGTGCCATTGCCGGCGGTGCCAGCATCGTGATCAGCATCGTCGCCTATGTCATCTTCGCCGTCGTCCTGGTCTCCAGCGTCCCGTCGACCAGCTCCTACTGATCTCAACGGGCCGACCGACCGCGATGACCGACCCCGCGATGACCGACGGTGTGATGACCGACGGTGCCGTGCCGGACACGCGTCCTGTGCATACTCGCATCGAGCATGCGGTTCTCGGGACGGTCGGCGCGGTGTCGCGGCATCGCGTTGCCGGACCGGCCGTGGTTGTCGCCGCGGCGGTTGGCTGTTGCACCGCGATCTGGTTCGCCGATCCCACGACGCCGGGCGGTCCGTTGCCGATGTGTCCGACGAAGGCGCTGCTGCACATCGACTGTCCGGGCTGTGGTTCGCTGCGCGCGATCTACTGTCTGATGCACGGCAATGTCGGAGAAGCGTTGCGGTACAACGCGGTTGGCGTCGTCGCGATCGCCTTGCTCGGCTGGGCGTTCGTCGCCTACTGCGTGGGGTTGTGGCGGGGGCGCCGGGTGCGTAGTTGGCAGCACCTGCGCTTCGCCCCGTTCGCGACGCTGGTCGTTGTCGGTGTGTGGGTGGTGATCCGCAATATCCCCGTCGCGCCGTTCGACGCGTTGCGGGTCTGACACCGGTCGCCGCTAGTCCGACCGCTCGGATTCGGTTGCCTCCGCGACGATGTTCGCCGCGAAGAATCCCTCCGGATCGTCGGTGGTGATCTGGTCGGCACCACGGTCGACGAGCCGCGCGAACCTCGCCACCGATGACGTATCGGCGCGCGCGAGGGTATAGACGTCGACCTCGCGGCGCATCGCGTGAAACGCCGCGATCAGGTCGGCGCCGCGATCGGCGGCGCGCAGCACGAGTTCCTGGTCGAGATAGATCATCTCGGCGCGCGGTGAGTCGCGGCACGCGCTGAAGACGAAGCCACGGAAATCCCCCGAGCTCAGCGTCCGGCCGACCGCACCGCGGTGGCATGGGTCGTAGCCCACGTGGATATCCGGCGCGGCGTCGCAGAGAGCCGTGACCGCGTCGGCGTCGCCGCACGAGAGGATCGCGTTGTCGGCGAACGGTGCGACGGCCCGCGCGAAGACGGCGAGCGCCGTAGCGTCGAGGGCCGCCGCGTCCTCTTTGAAATCGAGTTGCAGTAGGGCGCCGTCGGCGATCTCGACACCGTCGAGCCTGCTCGCGAGGTCTTCGAGGAGCACGACGCTGTCGTCGGTCTGGTTGCCGGTGTTGTCGGTCAGACTCAGTCCACGCAGGTATGCCGCGGATGCGCGCGAGACGTCTCCCTGGCCTGTCGTCGAGTGTGCGAGGTCGCGATCGTGCAGCACGGCGAACCCGCGGTCGGCATGGATGAGAAGGTCGACTTCGACGCTCGCACCGACCCGCATCGCTTCGACGATGCGCGACGCGGTGAACGGGGTGTCGGAGGGTCGCCGCCTGGCGCGGTGCCACTTCAGCCTGGTTCGACGGCCCGCGTGCGTGACCGCGATCGGAGGCGGGGTGGATGAGGTGGAGTCATCGGAGCTCGACATCGGTGCCGACATTACGCCCGGTAGCGCATTGTCCGAATGCCGTCCGCAGATGTGGAACGTGTTCTAGTTTGATGGCATGAGTCTGCGCGTGGTCGAGTGGTCGACCGGAACTGTCGGAAAGCATGCGATCGCCGGAATCGACGCCCACCCCGATCTGGAACTGGTCGGTGTGTGGGTGTCCGATCCGGCGAAGGTCGGTCGAGATGCGGGTGAGCTGGCAGGCCTCGGCCGCGAACTAGGCGTCGTGGCGACGTCGGACGTCGACGAGTTGTTGGCCCTCGCGCCCGACTGCATTGTGCACACCGCGATGACAGACGACCGCGTCGTCGAGTCGATCAACGACCTGACGAGGTTCCTCGACGCGGGGATCAACGTGGTGTCGAGCGGGCCGGTCGTGCTGCAGTTCCCGCACGGGGTCCTGCCGGCGTCGATGATCGACCAGGTTGAGGCCGCGGCAGCCCGGACAGGCGCGACGTTGCACGTCAACGGTATCGATCCGGGATTCGCCAACGATGTGCTCCCACTGTCGATGACGAGCCTCGCGCAGCGCATCGACGAGCTCCGGTGCATGGAGATCGCCGACTACTCCACCTACTACCAACCCGTCGTGATGCGCGACCTGTTCGGCTTCGGCCAGCCGATGGACAGCACGCCGATGCTGTTGACGCCGGGTGTGCTGTCGATGGCGTGGGGGAGCGTCGTGCGACAGCTCGCGGCGGGCCTGGGCATCACGCTCGACGAACCGCTTGTCGAACGCGTCGAGAGGGTGGCTGCTGATCGTGACTACTCGACCGTATCGGTCGAGATTCCGCAGGGCACGATGGCAGCACTGCGGTTCGAGGTCGCTGGACAGGTCGACGGCACCGACCGGATCGTGCTCGAGCACGTCACCCGCACACATCCCGATCAGTGCCCGGAGTGGCCGAAACCCGTGGAGGGTGACGGCTCGTACCGCATCGTCGTGTCCGGCGAACCTCAGATGCAGGTGGAGTTCACCCACCACGGCGAGAACGGCGATCACAACGTCTCGGGCATGATCGTGACGGCGATGCGCCTGGTAAATGCGGTGCCCGCCGTGGTCGCGGCGCCCGCAGGGCTTGCCACCGCGCTCGATCTCCCGCTCGTCACCGGGCGTGGCCTCGTGGCGGGCGGCACCTATGCCGTCGCCGGCGAAGCGCGCCGGTAGTTAGTCAGGAAAGCGGCCACGCGTGCACGGGTTCGCCCTCGTGCATCAACGTGACGTAGTCGGCGAGCATGCCGTGCAGCGCCGCGTCGCGACTCTCGCCCGCGGCCTCGCGTGCGGCCACCGCGCGACGTTGCCACACGGCACCCGACTGTCGGGTGATGCAGCGCCCCTCGATCACGGACAGGTAGCGCGAGCGCGCCTTGTCCGACACCCCGAACGAGCGAAGACCCGACTCGGCCAACGGAAGTAGGCGCCGAAGCGTGAGTTCGTCCGGGCGTATCCACCCGACGCTCGGCCAGTACAGCTGACTGTCGAAGCCCGACCGCGCGCCCGCGTGGAGGTTCTCCGCGGCGGCGTCGAACGACATCTGTGACCACAGGGGCAGATCCTGTTCGACGAGTCCACGTACGACGCCGTAGTAGAACGCCGCGTTGGCCATGGTGTCGACGACGGTCGGTCCCGCTGGCAACACCCTGTTCTCGACGCGCAGGTGTGCCTGGCCGTCGACGACGTCGTAGACGGGACGATTCCAGCGGTAGACGGTCCCGTTGTGGAGTCGCAGTTCGTCGAGCGCGGGGATTCCGCCTGCGTCGAGCGTTGCGAGCGGATCCTCGTCGGACGACACGGGTAGCAGCGCCGGGAAGTATCGGGTGTTTTCGTCGAAGAGATCGAAGATGGTGTTGATCCAGCGCTCGCCGAACCACACCCGGGGCCGTACGCCCTGGTTCTTCAACTCGAGCGGGCGGGTGTCGGTTGCCTGCTCGAACACGGGGATGCGGCTCTCGTGCCACAGCGCAGTGTCGGCGAGGAACGGTGCGTTTCCCGCCAAGGCGACCTGCACACCTGAAATCGCCTGTGCGGCATTCCAATGCGAAGCGAAGTCTTCAGGTGCGACCCGCAGATGCAGTTGCAGGGAGGTGCAGGCGGCCTCGGGGAGAATTGAATCCGTTGCGGTGTGCAGACGTTCGGCGTCGTGGTGCTCGTCGAGGGGGACCCCGGTGATGTCGAGCTCGATGTCTTCACCGCGTGCGTCGAAGATCTGTCGATTCAACAGGTCGTAGCGTGGGTTGGCCGAAATCCAGTGGTGTGCAAAGTGTTCGGCGCGCAGTGTGGGCAGCATGCCGATCATCACGAGGTGGCTGTCGGTGGCCGCTGCCCGCTTCTCGGCGCGATTGAGCGAGGTGCGCAGAGCCTGCTCGAGCGAGATGGTGTCGTCGGTGGTGAAGGGGCGGGGCGAGACGTTGATCTCGATGTTGAACTGGCCGAGTTCGGTTTGGTAGTCGGGGTCGGCGATGGCGTCGAGGACCGCGGCGTTGGCCATCGCGGGATTCATCTCGGCGTCGACGAGATTGAGCTCGACCTCCATGCCCAGCAGGGGTTCGGGGGGTGCGCCGTGATCGGTGAACACTCCCTCGGCGAGCATGCGCGCGATCGCCTCGGTGCCGCGCGAGACCTGACGTCGGAAACGGACCCTGTCGGCTCCCGTGAACTTCTGATCCGGCACGTCGGTTCCCATGCGGTCAATGGTGCACGAACCGGGTGCTCGGGCACCGGCCATTCGGTCAACACCCTCGGAGGCGCCGGGATCGGGGTCGACGCGGCGGGTGCATCATTGCGGGATGCCTGCGCGAAAACCGATCGATCCGGCGGCTGCCCGCGCGGCGGTCCTCGCCGTCGCGCCCTGGTTGCGCGACGACACCCTGCCCGCGCCCGCCCGAGCCGAACTCGCCGCCGCGGTGCGGCTGACGGCGCGCACCCTCGAGGACATCGCGCCAGGGAACTCCGTCGAGGTGCGGGTGCCCCCGTTCGTGGCGGTGCAGTGCATCGAGGGGCCGCGGCACACGCGGGGCACACCACCCAACGTGGTCGAGACCGATCCGAGGTCGTGGCTCCTTCTGGCCGTCGGTGACGAGGATTTCGGCGACCTGGTCGCGAGCGGTGCGGTCTCGTCGTCGGGTAGCAGGGCCGACGAGGTGGCCACCTGGATGCCGCTGGTTCGCGTGTAGATGTGCGCGTGCGCTGGCTCACATGTGGAATAACCGCAGGTGCCACGCCGCTGCACAATTGGAAATGAAGGGCTACCGGCACGTAAACTTGCCGGTGGTTACCTTCGTCACGCGAAGCCCGCGCCGCCACGTTTCAGCCCAGGGAGCCCGTCGTATGCCGGATCTTTCGATCACAAGCGCCAACCTGCTGGCTCCTACCCAGCACGCCTGTCCCGCACGGGACGCGATGGACGAACCCGAGAACGAGCCGCGCGAGGAGTGCGGCGTTTTTGGTGTCTGGGCACCGGGCGAAGACGTCGCCAAACTCAGCTATTACGGCCTGTACGCCCTGCAGCACCGCGGCCAAGAGGCTGCGGGTATCGCGGTCGGCGACGGTTCACAGGTGCTGGTCTTCAAGGACCTCGGTCTGGTCAGTCAGGTCTTCGACGAGCAGACGCTCGGAGCGATGGTCGGTCACGTAGCCATCGGCCACTGCCGGTATTCGACGACCGGCTCGACCACCTGGGAGAACTCGCAGCCGATCTTCCGCACCACAGACGCCGGAACCGGAGTTGCCCTGGGGCACAACGGAAACCTCGTCAACACTGCTGATCTGGCAAGTCGCGCCCGTGAGCTGGGAATCGCCAGCGGAGCCGCGACGTCGGATTCCGACATCGTCGGCGCGCTGCTGGCTCACGGCGCTGCCGACAGCAGCATCGAACAGGCCGCGATGGAACTCCTGCCGACGCTGCGCGGTGCGTTCTGCCTGACCTTCATGGACGAGCACACCCTGTACGCGGCCCGCGATCCGCACGGTGTGCGACCGCTGTCGCTCGGCAGGCTCGACAGGGGATGGGTTGTCGCGTCCGAGACCGCGGCGCTCGACATCGTCGGCGCGTCGTTCGTCCGCGACATCGAACCCGGCGAGCTGCTGGCCATCGACGCCGACGGTGTGCGCAGCACCCGCTTCGCAGAGCCGACGCCCCGCGGTTGCGTCTTCGAGTACGTCTACCTCGCCCGTCCGGACAGCGTGATCCACGGGCGGTCGGTCCATTCGACCCGCGTCGAGATCGGTCGACGACTGGCCAGGGAGTTCCCCGCCGACGGCGACCTGGTGATCCCGGTGCCGGAGTCGGGTACGCCCGCAGCGGTCGGCTACGCCCAGGAATCGGGTATCCCCTACGGCCAGGGACTGATGAAGAACGCCTACGTCGGCCGCACGTTCATCCAGCCATCGCAGACCATTCGCCAACTCGGTATCCGCCTCAAGCTCAATCCGCTCAAGGAAGTGATCCGCGGCAAGCGGCTCGTCGTCGTCGACGATTCGATCGTCCGCGGCAACACCCAGCGGGCACTGATCCGGATGCTGCGCGAGGCGGGCGCGGCCGAGATCCACGTACGTATCGCGTCGAGTCCGGTGCGGTGGCCGTGCTTCTACGGCATCGACTTCGCGTCGCCCGCGGAGTTGATCGCCAACGGCATGGAGTCCGAGGAACACATGGTCGAGGGAGTGCGCCAGGCAATCGGCGCCGATTCGCTCGGTTACATCAGCATCGACGAGATGATCGCCGCCACGGATCAGCCGGCGTCGTCGCTGTGCGCGGCCTGCTTCGACGGAAACTATCCCATCGAACTCCCCAAGGAGACGTCGATGGGCAAGGCTGTCCTCGAGCAGATGCTCGCCAGCGCCGCAGGTGACGGCCGCGTCGACCCGCTGACCGTGCCGAACGACAACGCCAGCGCCGTCCTGCGGCCCTGATCCCAGCCTCCGGCGCAACCGCGCCACCGTGAACCCCCTCTCGTGAACTGCTGCCTGTGGCGACGCTCTGCGCGCTCTCCGGTAGCGTGTGATCCGACCATCAGCGATTGCGAACAGGGGTGCGCGCCTACATGTCCGAGAAGGATTCGGTAGCCAACGAACCGAGTACGGGCGACTCGACGCCGACGGATGCCGGAGCGTCGTACGCGGCTGCTGGTGTCGACATCGACGCAGGTGAGCGCGCCGTCGAACTGTTCGCCCCGCATGCAAAACGTGCCACGCGGCCCGAAGTGATGGGTGGATTGGGCGGGTTCGCCGGTCTGTTCGCGCTCAAGGGAAATTACCGTGAGCCGGTCCTCGCTGCGTCGAGCGATGGCGTCGGCACCAAACTCGCGGTCGCCCAGGCCGTCGGAAAGCACGACACCGTCGGACAAGACCTCGTCGCCATGTGCGTCGACGACCTCGTCGTGTGTGGTGCAGAGCCGCTCTTCCTGCAGGACTACATCGCCATCGGCAAGGTGATCCCGGAGGTCGTCGCAGAAATCGTCGCGGGCATCGCCGACGGCTGTGTGGCTGCCGGCTGCGCGCTGCTCGGCGGCGAGACGGCCGAGCACCCAGGGCTCATGCTGCCCGATCATTACGACCTCTCGGCCACCGCTGTCGGCATCGTCGAGGCCGACCAACTGCTGTCGCCGGAACGCGTACGCGCGGGCGACGTCGTGATCGCGATGGGTTCGTCGGGGCTGCACTCGAACGGCTACTCGCTCGCGCGCAAGGTGCTTCTCGAGTGGGGCCACATGGACCTGAGCGGTCATGTGGAGGAGTTCGGGCGCACGCTGGGCGAGGAACTCCTCGAGCCGACCCGCATCTACGCGCGTGACTGCCTTGCACTCGCTGCGGAGACCGACGTGCGGATCTTCGCGCACATCACCGGCGGTGGACTCGCCGAGAACCTCTCACGCGTCATCCCCGACGGCTTGGTCGCCGAGCTGGAACGCGGAACCTGGACGCCCGCACCGATTTTCGCGCTCATCGCGCAGCGTGGCCGCGTCGAGCAGGCCGAGATGGAACGCACATTCAACATGGGTGTCGGGATGGTCGCCATCGTCGCACCCGAGGACACCGACCGTGCGCTGGCCGTGCTGACCGCGCGCCACGTCGACAACTGGGTGTTGGGTTCGATCAAGCGTTCACCGGAACCGAAGAACCACGACGTCCCCAAGGTGACGGTCGTCGGAGAGCACCCTCGCTTTTAAGAAAGTCTGGGAGTAAGCATCGTCGGTGATGCGCACGGGACTGCCGAGCGCATCACCGACGTGACTAAAAGGTCGTGCGGGTTACCGCAGGAGAAGGGACGCGTCAGGCGCGCTTCCACTCCTCCTCTTCGGCCCACTCGTCCACAGGATTCGGACGGTCTGCCGAATCGTCCGACCCCGACAGCTCGCGTTGCAAGCTGTCGAAGTCGGTGTGGGGAGTGGAGTACTTGAGCTGACGAGCAACCTTCGTCTGCTTTGCTTTCGCCCGGCCGCGGCCCATATGGGACCCCCTCGCACAATGACGGGGCGGCCAAACTAGTGGCGGCCCCGTTCTCTAGGTAGTGAATCTGTCGTGCTGACCAGTCTAGCGCGCCCAAACGGATTCTGTGGATTGCCCTGCCTACGCGCGAGCGAGTTTCTTGGTGGCCTCGCGGCGGACCTTGGGAGCGAGGTCGTCGTCGGCCAGTAACGCACGCAATGAGCCGGCGTCGGTCCCGGTGATCAGGTGACGCACCCGCACACCGTGGTCGGGGCGGAACACGACGCGGATGTCGTCGCCCGCGCCGACCGTGCCCGGGTGGAGAACCCGCAGGTACGTGCCCACGTCTGAGCGGTCGAGGAACCGTTTGATCCACTGGGGTTCGTCAGCCCACGCGGCAAAGGTGCGGCACGGGATGCGGGGAATCGTGGTTTCGAGGAGCAGCCCGTCGTCGCCGATGGCCCACTGTTCGCCGACCAGCGCGTCGGTCACCGGGAGACCGGTCACCCGGAGGTTCTCGCCGAACCAGCCGTAAGGAAGTTCACGCCCGAGCGTCGTCGCCCACTCGTGTGCCTCTGCGTGGTCGTAGGCGTAGACGGCCTGGTCGAGTCCGCCGTGGTGCTTTCTGTCGCAGACGTGATCGGTGATGAGACCCTCGTCGCCGACGGACACCCTGCCGTGCTGCGGACGCTTGTCGATGGCGCTCACGCCGACACGTCCCAGGTCGATGTCGCGCTCGGCGACGCAGACCGCCAGGACGTGCCCGAGAAGCTCCTGCGGCTGCTCGCTCGCCGATGTGCTCATCGGCCGCGCAGCTTGTCGATCGCGGCTCGGCCGGCCTGTACCCGATCGTCGACCCGGATCGAGTCGGGATCGATGCGGGCGGGCAGTCCATCCCCGACCTCGAGCTCGACGTCGGGGCCGATTCCGCTCTTGACCAGGGCAAGGGCGATCGGTCCGAGTTCGAAATGGTCGATGACGGTTCCGACACGCCCGACGGTGCGTCCGCCCGCGGTCACGGTGGCGCCCGGCTCGGGCTTGTCGTCGGCGCTGCCGTCGAGGTGTAGCAGGACGAGTCGTCGGGGTGGTTTGCCGAGGTTGTGGACGCGCGCCACGGTCTCCTGGCCGCGGTAGCAGCCCTTGTCGAGATGGACGGCGCCGAACTCGTCGGGTCCGCCGATCCAGTTCAGCTCGTGGGGGATCGTTCGTTCGTCGGTGTCGATGCCGAGGCGGGGGTGCATGCCCGCGACCCGCAAGGCGTCGAACGCCCAGCTGCCGGCGGCGCGTGCGCCCGCTTCGAGCACCGTGTCCCACCAGCTCACGATCTGCGACTCGGGGACCACCAGGTCGACCACGGGGAGTGCGCCGGATGCGTGCGGGCCCTCCGACAGCGGCGGCATGATGCGCCAGAAGCCGAGCGGTTCTTCTTCGTGGTGGGCTTCGGGGAGGTCGCCAGCGGTGTACGGCGCGGCGTCGGGGTCGATCTCGAGCACCTCGGCGATCGGTCCGCGCAATACGTCGGGGCCGATGAGGGTCAGCACCTTCATGTCGGGTCGGGCCGCGGGCGCGACGTCGGACCAGAAGACCATCTTGGTGAAGAAGTCGAGTAGCGGTGTCCCCCGATCGCCCTCGGTGTCGATCCAGGTGACCTCGTCGACGTCGGTGACGACGAAGTGGTCTTCGATGCGACCGTTGATGTCGAGGGACAGCGACTCGGCGCTGCGTCGATCGGCGAGATGGCTCACATGCTGGCTGCTGATGTTGTGCAGCCAGGTGAGGCGATCGGAGCCGGGTACCTCGATCACTGCGCGATCGGAGCGGTCGATGATGACGGCACCGCGCACGGCGGCACGCTGTTCGCCGAGAGGATCGCCGTAATGCCACGCGAGCGTCGTCGACGAATCGTCTGAGGGAGAGTGCGGGTCAGCGACCGCGCCCTTGGTGGAATACCTGGTCAAGATCGGGGAGGGCGCCACCTCACTGATTCTACGCAGCGAACGCTAGCCTCGTGGACTATGTCGCACTCGATCCTGATGACCCTCGACGGTGAGCGCCACGAGCCTGACGAACCGTTCCTGCACGCCGACGACCTTGCCGCGGTGCGGGGCGACGGCATCTTCGAGACGCTGCTCGTGCGCGGGGGACGCGCGCGGTGCGTCGATTTGCACCTCGAACGCCTCACACGCAGTGCTGCGATGCTCGACCTCCCCGAGCCCGACGTCGACGCGTGGCGTGAGCTGATCGACGTCGCGGCCAAGCAGTGGACCGCCGACGCACCGCGCGGTGCCGAGGGCCTTGCGCGCCTGGTCTATTCGCGAGGCCGCGAGAGTGCGGGCGCAGACGGTCCGCCCACGGCGTATCTGACTGTCGGGCGTGTCGCCGATCGGGTGACGGCGGTCCGACGCGACGGTGTCTCTGTTGTCACGCTCGATCGGGGTTATTCGATCGACGCCGCGGCGAGCTCGCCCTGGCAACTCCTCGGTGCGAAGACGTTGAGTTACGCGACCAACATGGCGGCACTGCGGCACGCGGCGGCGCAGGGATTCGACGACGTCATCTATCTCAGCGCTGAGGGTGCGGTGCTCGAGGGTCCGCGTTCCACTGTCGTCGCCGTCTACGACAAGACCTTGGTCACGCCTCCCACCGAGGTCGGCATTCTTCCCGGAACCACGGCGAGAGCCACTTTCGAATTGGCCGAAAAAGAGGGATGGCGCACCGAGACGCGGATTCTGCGGACAGCTGACCTGATTGCCGCGGATTCGTTCTGGCTCGTGAGTAGCGTCACCTTGGCTGCGCGAGTGACAGCACTCAACAGATACGTAACGCCCGTGGCGTCGAATACTGAGCAGTTCGCCGATTTGGTGGACCGTGCCATCTGCGATGACTCAGAATAGGCGGGTCGGCAGCATAGCTTTGTGGAGTCCCCCGCCGAGTCGCCGGCGTGAGTTTGAGACACGGCTCATAACTTCATCCTGACGACGGGACCTTTGGCTGCTTGTCCCCAGGATCGGCCCAGCGTAGCGTCGTCGACAACGAGCTACTACGTGGTGTCGTAGCAAGCTCGTGTTTTCGTACCAGGACGCGTCTCCCAGCCCGGGGGCGCGGCTATGAGATTCGAGACGCGATGAACGCTCTGGATTTGTCACGATGGCAGTTCGGAATCACGACTGTCTATCACTTCATTCTTGTTCCGTTGACCATCGGTCTCGCGCCGATGGTCGCGATCATGCAAACGGTCTGGTTCAAGACCGGGAATGAGCAGTGGTTGAGGGCCACGAAATTCTTCGGGAAGCTTTTCCTGATCAACTTCGCGCTCGGCGTCGCAACCGGCATCGTGCAGGAGTTCCAGTTCGGAATGAACTGGAGCGAATACAGCAGGTACGTCGCCGATGTCTTCGGCGCGCCGCTCGCCCTCGAGGGGCTGATCGCCTTCTTCCTCGAGTCGACGTTCCTCGGGTTGTGGATCTTCGGCTGGAGTCGCCTGCCGCGACCCATTCACCTCGCAACGATCTGGTTGGTCACGATCGGCGTCACCGCGTCGGCGTACTTCATCATCGCAGCGAACTCGTTCATGCAGCATCCGGTCGGCGTCGAGTGGAGCGATGAGCGCAATCGTCCTGCGATGAACAACTTCTGGGCGGTGATCACCAACAACACCACCCTTGCCGCGTTCCCGCACGTGATCGTCGGTGCGTGGCTGACCGCGGCAACATTCGTCGCGGCCATCGGTGCGTGGTGGATGGCTCGAAACATGTGGCGCGCCAAGAAGTTGCGCGAGGCCATCGAGACGGGCGACACCTCCGATATGCCCAAGACCACCTCGCCCAGCCAGATCGACGCCACGCCAGAGGATCTGGAACGAGATGCACGACGACTCTGGCGCCCGGTCACCCGATTCGCGTGCTGGGTGGCGATCGTCTCGGGAGTGTTGCTGATCATCACCGGCGACTACCAGGCGCAGATCATGTTCAAACAGCAGCCGATGAAGATGGCTGCGGCCGAATCACTGTGTGAGACACAGACGAATGCGGGCTTCTCCGTGCTCTCGATCGGTAGGCAGAACAACTGCGACCACATCGACCACGTGATCGAGGTGCCCGGCATGTTGTCGTTCATGGCGACGCATCGCTTCAACCAGACCCTCAAGGGTGTCAACGAGTTGCAGCGGGAGTACACCGAGAAGCTGGCAGGCACCCCGGGTGTGCCCCCGAATCAGAACTTCGCGCCGAACCTGTTCGTCACCTACTGGGGATTCCGCGCGATGATCACGTGGGCTCTCGGTTCGGTCATCGTCGCCTTCGGCGGACTGTGGTTGACGCGGAAAAAGAAGGTGATCAGTTCACGTAAGTTCGGTCTGCTCGCGCTGTGGATGATCCCAACCCCGTTCCTGGCCAACGCATCCGGGTGGATCTTCACCGAGATGGGTCGCCAGCCGTGGGTGGTGGTGCCGAACTGGCAGGACAACCTCGACCCGACGCGAATACACATGCTGGTGCAGAACGGCGTCTCCAATCACACCGCCCCGATCGTCTGGGTGACGCTGATCGGCTTCACCGTCCTCTATGGCGCACTCGGCGTCGTCTGGTTCTTGTTGCAGCGCCGCTACATCATCGAGGGCCCCGGTCCACACGACGACGTGCCGCCGGTGCTCGACAACGATGTCACCGACCACGATGCCGATGGTCCCAAGCAACTGACGTTCGCGTACTGAGGAGTGGGAGAGATGCTCGGAAATCTCTGGTTCATCATCGTCGCCATTCTGTTCGTCGGATACTTCGTCCTCGAAGGCTTCGACTTCGGTGTCGGCATGCTCATGCCGTTACTGGGACGCAGCCATACCGGCGGCGACAGCAAGGTATCCGCGGACGACGACGCCGCGGACAACGACAAACGACGCCGCGTGCTGCTCAACACGATCGGGCCGGTGTGGGACGGCAACGAGGTCTGGCTGCTGACGGCAGGCGGCGCGCTGTTCGCCGCGTTCGGCGGGTGGTACGCGACCATGTTCTCGGCGCTGTACCTGCCGCTGTTCCTCATCCTTGTCGGCCTGATCGCCCGCGTCGTCTCGATCGAATGGCGTGGCAAGATCAACAATCCCAAGTGGCGGCAGTGGTGCGACGTCGGTATCGGACTCGGCTCGTGGATTCCGGCCATTCTGTGGGGCGTCGCGTTCGCCAACGTCGTTCGTGGTCTGCCGATCGACGAGGCGCACCAGTACACCGGCGGGTTCTTCAACCTTCTCAACCCGTACGGACTGCTGGGTGGAGTCACGACGTTGCTGGTGTTCCTCACCCACGGCGCGATCTTCCTCAGTCTCAAGACCGGTGGTGTGCTGGAAGAGGATTCGAAGAAGTACGCCAAGGTGCTCGCCATTCCCACGCTGGTCGTCGCGGCAGTCTTCCTGCTGTGGACGCAGTTCGCCTACGGCAACGGCTGGACGTGGATCCCGGTGTTGATCGCGGCCGTCGCAGCGGTCGTCATGGTGATCGCCACGCAGGCCGAACGGGAGGGAATCGCGTTCACCGCCAACGCGATTGCCATCGCCGGTACGGTTGCCTCACTCTTCGCGTGTCTGTTCCCGAATGTGCTCCCGTCGACGACCGATTCGGCGTTCAACCTGACCGTGGCGAACACGGCGTCGAGCGACTACACGCTCACGGTGATGACGATCGCCGCGGTGGTCGTCACGCCGATCGTGATCGCGTACCAGGCCTGGACGTACTGGGTGTTCCGCAAGCGCCTGTCGGTTGACCAGATCCCAGAGTCGATCGGGTTGTCGTCGCTGAAGGCGTGGGAGTAAGCCCGGTGGGCGCCCCGGCCGATAGCCGGGGTGCCCCACCGGCCTCGGGGGCCAAGCGTCGCGGGGGTCCGCCTCTCGATCCTCGCCTGCTCAAGTACTCGCCGTCGACCCGCCGCTACGTTGCGGTGACCGCGATCTCGGCGTCGATCACCACTGTCGCGATGCTTGTCGCCGCGGCGATGACGGCGTCGATCCTGTCGGAGATCATCGTCGACCCCGCACGCAGGTCGATCTCGGCGCAGTCGACGCATCTGTGGATTCTGGCCTGCGCGTTGGCAGTCCGCGTGATCATGTCGTACGCGCATGACCGGTACGCGCACCGTGCGTCGGCGTCGACCATTGCGGAGCTGCGTGCGCGAGCGCTGCGTGTGTTGACCGATCCCGACCGCACCCCGACGCGAGAGTTGGTGCGACGCAGGGAACATGCGACGACGGTCCTGTTGCGCGGACTCGACGCTCTGGGGCCGTATCTGTCGGGATATGTTCCCGCGTTGATCGTGACGGTGCTGGTGACCCCGACCGTCGTGATCGTGATCGGATTGGCCGACTGGCCGTCGGCGTTGATCATCATCATCACGCTGCCGCTCATCCCGTTGTTCATGATCCTCATCGGACTGATGACCCGGGATCGTACCGAGCGCAAGCTCAAGACGATGAGCACGCTGAATTCACAAGTCCTCGACCTGATCGCAGGGCTGCCGACGTTGCGTGCACTCAATCGAGCAAAGGCGCCGGCGGAACGCGTCGCCGAGCTGGGTCGAGAACACAAGCGCAGCACCATGTCCGGGCTGCGGGTGGCGTTTCTCTCCGGTGGTGTGCTCGAGTTCTTGGCGACGCTGTGTGTCGCTCTGGTCGCGGTGGGCATCGGATTGCGGCTGGTGTTCGGCGATATGAGCCTGTACGCCGGTGTCTTCGCACTCATCCTCGCGCCCGAGGCGTATCTGCCGCTACGTCAGGTGGGTGCGCAGTTCCACAATTCGGCCGATGGGGTCGCCGCGGCGAACGAGGTGCTGGAGCTGATCGATTCCGGCGATGTCACTGCACCGTCGACATCTCGTCGAACGCGCACGTGCACCGTTGCGGGAGAACCGATCCGGCTTCTCGACGTCGGCGTCCATGGGCGTGACGGCTGGGCGCCCTACGGCCTGACGACCACCATCGAACCCGGACAGTTCACGTTGTTCACCGGCCCGAACGGCGCCGGTAAGTCGACGGCCGTCGCGACCATGCTCGGCCTGATCGCACCCGACGACGGGTCGGTGCTGGTCGGCTCGATCCCGGTCGCAGAACTCGAACCGACCGCGTACCACGAGCAGGTGATCTGGCTTCCGCAACAACCGGTCATCGTGCCGGGGACCGTCGCCGAGAATCTCGCACTCTTCGGGCAGTTGGCGCCGGAATCATTCGAAGCGGCCTCCACGGCAACAGGTTTCGACGACGTGGTGCGATCCCTACCGAATGGACTCGACACCGTACTCGGAGCGGGCGGTGTCGGTCTGTCTGCGGGCCAGCGTCAACGCCTCGCGTTGACACGGGCGTTGGCGTCACCGGCGCCGCTGTTGTTGCTCGACGAGCCGACGGCTCATCTCGACGCGGCGTCGGAAGCGTCGGTGCTCGGTGCGATCGCACGGCGTGCGTGGGCAGGCGACACGGTGGTCGTCGTCGCGCATCGTCCGGTTGCGCGTGCCTATGCCGACAGCATCGTCGAATTTCCGGAGGTGATCGGCGTTGGCTGACAACAAGACCGGCTGGCGCAGCGATCCGCTTGTGCGTGCATTGGGTTTCCTCGATCTGAGGTGGAAGCCGGTTGCGCGGTCGTTGTTGCTCGGGGTCGCCGGTGCGCTGGCGGCGTTGGGCTTGGCCGCGCTGTCTGCGTGGCTGATCACGCGCGCCTGGCAGATGCCGCCTGTGTTGTTTCTGTCGGTCGCGATCACCGCGGTACGCGCGCTGGGTATCTCGCGCGGTCTGTTCCGCTACCTGGAGCGGCTGGCGACACATGATCTGGCGCTCGGCGGTATGGCGACAGCGCGGGAACGGCTGTACCTGGCGTTGGCCACCGGTTCGCCCGCGTACTCGGTCACATTGCGACGTGGCGATCTGCTGACCCGCACCGGCGACGACATCGACGAACTCGGTAACGCACTGATCCGTGGACTGATCCCGATCGGCGTCGGATTCACCACGTCGCTCGCGGCAATCATCATCATGGCGTTCGTATCCGGTTGGGCTGCAATCGTGTTGGCGGTGGCGCTCATCGTCAGCGGTGTCGTTGCGCCGTGGCTCGCGGCGCGTGGGTCGGCGCGCGCCATCGCCGACAGTGCCGCCGCGAGCACGCGAGCCGCCGACACCGCGTCCACCGCGCTCTGGCACGCGCCGGAGCTGATCGTCGGACGGCGTCGTGACGCGGTGTTGGCCGACGCCCGTGTCGCGGACGAGGACGCCATCGTTGCTGCCGATCGTGGTGTGCGCGTTCAGTCACTGGCAGCCGCGGCCACGCCGCTTTCGCTGGGGGTCTCGCTGCTGGCCGCGTGCTTGATCGGTATCCACCTG
Source organism: Gordonia sputi NBRC 100414 (assembly GCF_000248055.1). Lineage (GTDB taxonomy): Bacteria > Actinomycetota > Actinomycetes > Mycobacteriales > Mycobacteriaceae > Gordonia > Gordonia sputi. Next base: position 75,963 of record NZ_BAFC01000045.1, read on the forward strand.
GCTTCGTCGACGTCGGGCTCCCTCGCCGACGTCGCGAGCGGACACGGACTGACCCCGATGATCCTCGGCGTGCTGATCCTGTTGCCGCTCTCGGCATTCGAGTCGACGGCACCGCTGACCGAGGCGGGCATCCAACTGGAGCGCAGCCGCCAGAGCGCGGCGCGCGTGATGGCGCTGGTCGACGGTGCCCGTGCCGAAGGTGCCCAGGTCGAAGTTTCTGCGGATAGCGCCGACGACATCGACGTGCCGGTATACGCAGGGCCGGTGACGATGACGCTCGATCAACTGAGGTGGGGATGGCCCGCGACGGCCGACGGCACACCGCCGACGCTCGGCCCAGACGAGGGCATCTCCCAGGTTCTTTCGCCGGGATCGCGGCTTGCCGTTGTCGGCCCGAGCGGCATAGGAAAGTCGACGCTGCTGCTGACCATCGCCGGTCTGCTCGAGCCGCGTGCCGGTTCGGTGACTGCGACCGCTCAGGACGGTGCGCCGGTCGCATTGCGCTCGGCCGCATGTTATTTCGCCGAAGAAGCGCACACCTTTTCGACGACGCTCGGCGAGAACCTGCGCGTGGCCCGTGGCGACGTGACCGACGACGAGATGCGCGAGGCGCTGGCGACCGTCGGCCTCGGCGACTGGGTGGCAGGTCTGCCCGACGGCCTCGACACGGTGCTGACCGGTGGGGCGGAGGCGATCAGCGGCGGGCAGCGTCGTCGACTGTTGCTTGCCCGTGCACTGCTGCACCGGGCACCGGTGGTGCTGCTCGACGAGCCGACCGAACACCTCGACGCCGCGGACGCAGAGCAGTTGCTGGCCCGCCTGCTGACGCCGGTGGGAGGCATGTTCGGTCCCGAGCGGACCGTGGTGGTCGTGACGCACCAGCCACCCCGCGCGGAGTCTGCTGACTTCGTGCGGATCGAATGGGAACCGGTCGGCTCCCAGTAGGTGTGGCGAGTGCCAGTAGGCGAGTGCCCGGTAGGCGAGTGCTCAGTAGGGCGGCGGGTTCTCGTCGTTCCAACGTTTTTCGGCACGCTCTGCTCGACGCCGCTTGGCGTCGTGTGCGGCGTTGATTCGTCGATTGGCAGGGTGATCGGGTGGCTTCTGCCTGTGCAAGCCTCGGAAGAGGTTGAAGCCCGTGAACGCATTGCCGACGAAGGTGTGCCCGGTGGGGGAGACGAACAGAGTTGTCCCCATCACGGTCTGCAGGTCGCGCCAGTTGCCGAAGGTCTTGATCCTGTGGTGAAACCTGCACAGCGGCTTGAGGTTTGCCGCAACTGTGGCGCCTCCGGCCTGCGGGTTGCTGCGGTTGAAAGCCTCGCCGTGGTCGACGTCGGCGCGCCATACCGGGTTGCTGCACCCGGGGAATGTGCAGCACAGCTCGCCCGAGCGGATCAGGGCGTCGAGCTTCTTGCTCGGCGTGTACCGCAGTGCCGATGAGGCGGCGCGCTCGTTGATCGCCGCGGGATCCAGGAAGTCGATCTCGGCGTCCGTGAGTAGCTTTCGGATCGTCTCCGCATCGACGACGCCGTGTCCGTCGATGAATCCGGGCATGTCGTCGTGGCCATTGATGGTGGATTCGTTGACGACGACGTGGATGACCGCTCTCGGCGAAGGCGGGACCAATGGTGCCGGTGCGGCGGCGTGGTCGGGCAGGTCGTGGGACGGTTCGCCGGCGGACTCGGCGACCTCGGCCGCCGCAGCGCAGGCCTCGCATCTACAGGTGAGGTGGCTCTCGCCGTGCGCGAAGGCGGTGAGCGCGTCGGCTCGACGTTGTGCGTGAGTGCGCGGGTCGGCGTCGTGGACGGCGTCGGCCATCGAGTTGAGCCGGGCATTGATCATGACACCGGACTCGATGGGCAGCGTGCCGCTGATGCGGGACTGTCCCGGCTGGTGCCGGTCAGGCCGTACCTGCACGTCGCGGTCGTGGTCGACGAGCTCGCGCTGCCTCTTGACCGCGGGAGGGTCGAGTTGTGCGACGACGCTGTCGACGAGTGCCTTGAGTCGTGTCGTCGACATCTTGTCGCGCGCCAGCAGTGCCGAGGCGATTCGGGAGTCGACGTCGGCGATGGTGTCGGGTCCGCACAGAGCGGTGCGTGACAGGACGACGAGGAACTGGGGCAGGTCGAGACGTCCGCACGCGAGCACCGATCCGGTGAGCGGCAGGCGATAGCGGACGGCATGCCCGGCGGTGATCAGCTCACGTGCCCTGGCGGGCGAGACCGAGAGGACCGCGCCGACGTCGGCGATGGTGCGCTCGAGTCCGTCCGGACCGAACCGGGCGCGCGGGTCACCACCGGATCTGGCGAGCGTGGTCAGCGCGTGCAGATCCTCCGGAGAGGCAACGGGACCGGGGTGCGCTTCGCCGATTTCTGAGCCGTAGTCTTCCTCGTGCTCTTCGTGAATCAGACTGATAGCCTGCAGCATTCGATAATCGGCACTGGCGCGCACCGACGCGCAGTGCGCGATGATCTCGACCAGATCGGTCTTCGACAGCTCCTCGTCCTCGCACATCTGCTCGACGATCGGCGGCATCGTCGGCGCGCCGAAGAGCCCGGCATCAGACGACGCGCCGGGCGCTGCTGCGTCGGCGTCGAGAGTGGTTTCCAAGGACATGAACCAAACATACATTCGAGGTCTGACAAAAAATCTCACCGAAGATCCGACCGCGGTATGCGCATCGAAAAAGGCGTTGCGAGCACCTCGGGGCGGGCGTACGTTCGGTCGTACACGAGAAAGGAGGTGGTCTGAAGTTGTATGACATACGGACACGTGAGGTGGCCATCCGCTAACGGCGGACCGCCTGTGACTTAGGCACTTTCGCCGGCACTTGTGCTCGTTGGCGAATACCAGATGGTCACCCGACCCCCGCATCCGGCCGTCCGGCCGATGTGCCCGTCCCTGACGGGTGATGCGGGGGTCGTTCCGTGTCTGGGGGCCTTTCATCGTCGGGGTGTTTCACGATCTGAGGTAGTGCGGCTGCATCGGGTTGTCGGGCAATTCCGACAACGAGTAGTGGATTACGCATGCGGCTGCCGATGCCGAGGAGTGAACTTCGTGTCAGAAGCACTCGTTAGCCGTGATTCGTGACAGCCAGGAGGCCGATGATGAGAACAACCAGCGCGGTCAGATCTCTCCACACGCGTATGCACGCATCGTCGAATCGCACTGCGGCAGTGCGTCGCCGCTACCTCACCGCCGACGATCCGGAGTGGACCAACGACGGGCCGACCAATTGGATCATCGGGACTGTCGAGAACCTCGGCTACAGCCGACTCGGAATCGCTGGTGCCACCACAGGTCACCTGGTCTTGCTTAACGAGGGCCTCGCCGACCTGGCGATCCTGTCGACCTCAGGTCTCTGCGGCACCGACGGTGCCCTGTTCACCTATCTGCCGAGCGGTTCGTCGCGCATCCTGCCCGACAGCGAGTTCCACATCCTGCAGGGCGAGCGTCGAGGCGGGCGCCCGGTCCTCATGGGAGAGATCATCGACGACGGCCCGCTCGCGCTCCAGTTCTTCTTCGACGGTCCGCCGCCGCAACTGCGTGGGTGATGGGCAGCCGGTTCGACGATCAGCCGGCTGCCGCAGCATCGCGGTCTGACTATCCGACGAAACGACGCAGCTTGGCGGAAAGGCGGGGCGTGAGGTCGCCGTCGGAATCGACACGTTCTTCGACGTAGGCGAGGTCGCCGTCGGGAACGATGCCGTAGAGGCGTTTGGCGTTGCCCGCGGGGGCGCTCGTCTCCGAGCGCACAACGGCGTCGGTGGTGAGATTCCACGACGTCTGGTTCAGCGGCCGGCCGTAGAACAGCTCGACCCAGCCCTCGGCGTGGGCGAGGAGAAGTTCGATGGAGTCGTCCTCGGTGATGCGCCAGTAGCCGGTTTCACGCTGGTCGGGACGCAGGAAGTTGGCGTCCTCGTCGATGACCCAGGAGCGCGACTCCCAGTTCAGGAAGTTCTGCCCGTCATGACTGACGACGATCTGCTGGGCGAAGTGGTAGTCGGTGTGCGTGACGGGATCGTGTCCCTCACCCTCGCCACGCCAGACGCCGACGAGCGGTAGTAACGCGAGAAGTCCCTGGTGGAGGTCCGCGCCGAGCCGCAGGTTGGCGGTATCGGGCTTGAGCGGGAGATCGTCCCACGCGGGTACGTTGCGTTCGCGGCTGCCTGACTCGGCAGCGCGCGAATCGGCCTGGCTGATCGCCTCGTCGCCTGATCTACGGGCGGCGACGGCGTCGTCGGGCTGTGCGTCCTCCGGGGAGGTCACGATTCGTCTGTGACCAGTCGGTAGAGCACGTACAGCGCAAACCAGGTGATCAGGACGGCCGCGAGGACCAGCAAGATTTCGAAGAAGATGACCACGGCTAGATTCTAACTCCGATACGCAGGTGGTAGTTCACTGAGGTCGACCACACTCGGCTGGAGATCCGGCCACCGACCTCATACCTCGCGTTTGAGACCTCAGCGGCGGGCGGGGCGACACGGTCGCCGCGTTTGGCTGGGCTCACAGGTGCGGCGCAGGCACCGCGCCAACATCACCATTGGTGGCCGAGGCCAGAACGCGCGCCAGCTCCGGATCGGCGTACACCTCCGCGGTGTGCCGCCACGCCTCGATCGTCAGCGCCGACGGCGCCGGATTGTCCAGCGAGGCACCCACTGTCAGCGAATCGGCCAACTCCGCGGCGAACTGATCGACCTCTTCATCAGAGAGCAGCTGCGCCCATGCGAACGCCGTCACCACTGCCGCACGAAAGACGCCGGTCTCACCGGAGGCCACCAGCGCCCGCAACACCGCCGCCGCAGCCGAAACCACCTCGTGCTCCTGATCAGCCCGCGCCGCGGTCATCAAGACCAGGTCCTCGGCATCACGTCGAGTCACCCGCAACGGCCGACCACCCTCGGCGGCCAGCCACTCCGACACCGCAGCTTTGCCACGGTTCTGTAGTTCCGAGAACGGCACCTGACGAACACTCATACTTGTAAAGTAGTTTAAATTTACCGCCAAGCGCAAACGTCGCTGCATGAGCAGGGCGCAGCCGGGTCCGTAGGCAATCCGGCAGATGGTGCACTTGGCACCCGCGCCCTCGAGTCGGATCACTGTGCCGTGCCGCGTCCGCCCTGGGCTGCCGACGGTGGTGATGGGCGTCGGCTCCGACCGTGGCCCACTCGGCGACGGCGCGGTGGGGCCGGTTGCCGCGCAAGCCATGCGCGAACGGCCGCCGTCACCGCAGACGGGTGTTCGACGGGCGTGAGGTGTCCGACGTCGTCGAGGACGACAACCTCGGGGTGATCGGGGAATCTGGACTGGAGTTCATAGGCCTGCCGGAGCGGTATCCACGGATCATCCCGACCCCAGCCGATACGAACCGGGCTGCGGGTGGCTTCCAGTCGATTCGCCACAGGGCGGGTGTCGGCTGCGCTGAGTGCTGTGATCTGCCGGTAGAACGCCGCCTGTCCGATGGGGCCGAGCCACTGGGAGGCGAGCGCCTCGACGTCTTCGTCGGATAACGGCCGAAAGGCTGCTGCGGCAATGTATTCCTTGACCAGTGCTGCATGTAGATGTGCCGGGAGTTGCTCGAAGACATGTGCGTTCTCGGCAACCAGCCGGAAGAAGGGCGAACCCCACGGGTCCAGGGTGACGACGTCCCAGAGGAACACGTCTGCGTACTCGACGCCGTTGAGCAGATGTGCGCGGAGTGCGACGGCGCCGCCGATGTCGTGCGCGACGACATGTGGCCGCTGCAGTCCCCACAACTCGATGAGCGCGCCCAGTCGTACGGCTTGTGCGGCCAAGTCGGTCGTGACTGCCGCGCTCTTCTCCGACTCGCCATAGCCGGGCATATCCCAGAGAAATACTCGGTAGTCGCGACTCAAGTCGGTGGCAACGCTGGTCCAGACCTGTGACGACCATGGCGTGCCGTGGCACAGCACGATGTCGCCCGCCGAGGCCGTTGGGGGCTCGAGAGTCCTTGTCGCGATGGAGGTTCCGTTCACGGTGACGATCGAAGCGGGTGGCAGAGAATCGTGTGTCATCATGGCGACAAGGTAAAACCTCAGGTTGACCTGAGGTCAAGACGGAAGGTTGGGCGGAAAGTGAAGATCGGAGAGGCTTCGAGGCGAGTCGGCGTCGACGACCACGTGCTACGGCACTGGCACGACCTCGGTGTGGTCGTACCCGATCGCGAAGCGTCGGGCCACCGTTTGTACACGGAGGAGCACATTCGTCGCATCCGCATAGTTCAGGCCTGCCAGAGCGTCGGCATGAGTCTTGCCGAGATCCGGCTGGTGCTGCACCGCGACGAAGAAGGTCGCACGGAACTGATCGAGCAGAAGCTCCGATGGATACGTTCACAACGCGCCCAGCTGGCGGACGCGGAGAGTTTCCTCGAACACGTCATCGGTTGCAGGCATGATCTGCTCAGCCGGTGCCCCGACTGCACGCGGTACGCATCGACCTATCCGCCGAAAAAACAGGCCCGGCCACCCTGCGGGTGACCGGGCCTGATCTGCGAATCAGCAGCCTCAAAAGCGTTGCGCTACTTCGAGATTGCGACTCTTCTGTCTACTTCGAGACGGTGATGTCCTTGTCGTGAACGCCGGGGCCCTCGGGGCTGACGGTCACGTCGCCGTTGCCGACCGACGACAGGGCGCGCAGCGTCCAGGTGCCGGGGGCGGCGAAGAAGCGGAAATCGCCGGTGGGGCTTGCGACGACCTCGGCGGTGAACTCACCGGTCGAGTCGAGCAGTCGCACGAACGCTCCCGCCACCGGGTTACCGGAGGCGTCGGTGACCTGTCCGGTCAGGACGGTCTCCTTCTCGACGTCGACGCCCGCGGGCAACTTCTGTCCCTGCTTGGGTGCAGCACACATACTTACTTTCCTTCTCCCAGTTCAACCGGAACGCCGACCAGCGAACCGTATTCGGTCCAGCTGCCGTCGTAGTTCTTCACATTCGTCTGTCCGAGCAGCTCCTGCAGCACGAACCAGGTGTGGCTCGAGCGCTCACCGATACGGCAGTACGCGATGGTCTCCTTCGAGCCGTCGAGGCCCGCTTCTTTGTACAGCTCGGCGAGGTCGTCGTCGGACTTGAAGGTGCCGTCTTCGTTGGCAGCCTTGCTCCACGGCACGTTGATGGCGCCGGGGATGTGGCCGGGACGCTGGCTCTGCTCCTGCGGGAGGTGCGCGGGAGCCAGGATCTTGCCGGAGAACTCGTCAGGGCTACGCACGTCGACGAGGTTCTTCACGCCGATGGCGTCGACGACCTCGTCGCGGAAGGCGCGGATCGAGTTGTCGGGATCGGCGGCCTTGTACTCGGTCGCGGGGCGCGAGACAGCGTCGGTCGACAGCGGGCGGCCGTCGAGCTCCCACTTCTTGCGTCCACCGTCGAGCAGCTTGACGTCCTGGTGGCCGTAGAGCTTGAAGTACCAGTACGCGTAAGCGGCGAACCAGTTGTTGTTGCCGCCGTAGAGGACGACGGTGTCGTCGTTGGAGATGCCGCGCTCGCTGAGCAGCGCGGAGAACTGCTCGCGGTCGACGAAGTCGCGACGGACCGGATCCTGCAGATCGGTCTTCCAGTCGAGCTTGACGGCGCCTTCGATGTGGCCGCCGTCGTAAGCGCTGGTGTCCTCGTCGACCTCGACGAAGACGACCTTGTCGTTGTTCAGGTTCTGCTCAGCCCAATCGGCGCTGACCAGGACGTCGGAACGTGCCATGTCTGGTTCCTTCCAGAGGTGGGATTTCTCGGTGAGTGTGTCCGGTCACCGGAGTGATGAGAACCGGCCGGACGTCGGTCGAATGACGGTCGAACGATGACGGCGGCATCTGACGAGATGCGGACTTGCGATGTCACGAGCGCGCACACTGCACACACCGGCCGTCACCTGTGGTGAGCGTGCCGAGGTGGCGCGATCACCGGACTAGAGACAGCAACAGTCGGCGACGCGACAAAAGTCGATCGCCCGCCGACGGGTGAGCAGAAGCTCACGGCGCAGTTGCATGCCCACGAGGGTACAACAGCCACCCCACGACGCTTCAATAGCGGCCCCCATGATTCCGACTCGGTGGTCGAGTTGCGCTCGCGCGCGGTGGCGAGTTGCGCTCACGCGCACAATGCCGGCCGGTGTCAGAAGTCGCTCGGGCGAAGATCGCGCGGACCGGTGTCGGCGACGAGGAGTACGTCGCTTCCCTCGCTGCGCGCACCCGTGGCAGTGATTCCCCACGGGAGGGGGAGGGGAGGCAGCGTCGTCGAAAATCGTTGCAGCACTTGGGCGCGCAGCGCCGCGTTGTCGGCGCCGTCGAGTTCGGGAGCGCTCTCGTGTTCTTCCGGGCCGTCGTAGAAGTCGGTGGCCTGTAGGTGTAGCCGTCCGTCGCGGATGGAGAGGTCGACGCTGACGCTCACCTTTGCTTTACGACCCCGATATTCCGACGCCGACGGGGTGTCAGCGGGGACGGGAGTGCTCTCGCCGCCTGCGGAGGGCAGAGGACTGTCCGACGGGGGCAATGCGACGGTTCCGGTGAGCAGCACCCCGGACGATCGGTGCAGCAGGCCATCCTGTGGGCCACCGCCGCCCGCCTCGCCCTCGGGGGCGGGTGTGTTCACCGTGAGGTCGAGGATTGCCAGGAATCGGCCGAGATTCACCGAGTCCAGCCGCGTATACGCGTCGACCGACTCTGCGTGCATGGTGTCCGACGGCCCGATATTCCACCCATCGGGCACAGACAGTGTCCCCAGGCGGGCGCCGAGTTCTGCGGTACATCCGCGTCGGATGTGGCAACCGGCCACCGCGACGCCGCGCGCGGTGATGGTCGCGCCGGAGAACTCGCCACGCGCGGCATGTGACACGTAGGGGAATCCGCTGAGCGTGACCTCGGGATCGAAGCTGATCTGCGGCGAGGCCTGCAACGATCGCGACAAGCGGTACTCGCCACGCGCGGCCGCGCCGAGGTCGGCGAGAAACGCCACGACCAGCAGCACGACGACGACACAGACGCCGACGATGAGTGCGCGACGGGCGCGGAATGTGCCGTGCTCGTGGCTGCCCGACGCAGTTGCGCCGCCCCCGTCGGCTGCCTTGTTAACAGCAGAACGCGACATTGGCGCTATTCTGTCATCTATCGCGCACATGGTGGTAAGCCGACGTAAACAATGAGGTTCGTTCGTGTGTGATGCTGACGTCCCGGCGAACTTCTGCCCGGCGGTCGCAGTAGTAGTGGTGGAGTTCAGGGCGGGAAGACGAGATCGGAGTATCACGTGGATCTCTTGTTATTGACAGCCGATCCGAGTCCGGAGGCGGTGCTGCCATCCCTGTCGCTGCTCGCGCACACGGTCCGTGTGGCACCCACCGAGGTGTCGTCGCTGATGGAGGCCAGTAACGCTGATATCGCCATCGTCGACGCCAGAACCGACCTCGCCGCAGCACGCGGATTGTGCAGATTGCTCGGCAGCACCGGCTCTGCCGTTCCGGTCGCGGCGGTATTGACCGAAGGCGGGCTCGTCGCCGTCAACGCCGACTGGGGTCTCGACGAATTCCTCCTTCCGGCGACCGGACCCGCCGAACTCGACGCGCGGCTTCGACTCCTCGTCGTTCGCACCCGCGGGGTGGGCACCGAAGAAGCGTCGGGCAAGGTCACGCTTGGCGAACTCGTGATCGATGAGGGCACGTACACCGCTCGACTGCGGGGGCGCCCGCTCGACCTCACCTACAAGGAGTTCGAACTCCTCAAGTACCTGGCGCAGAACGCGGGCAGGGTATTCACCCGCGCGCAACTGCTGCAAGAGGTGTGGGGTTACGACTTCTTCGGCGGCACGCGGACCGTCGACGTCCACGTCCGGCGCCTGCGCGCCAAACTCGGCAGCGAGCACGAGTCGCTCATCGGGACCGTGCGCAACGTCGGATACAAGGCCGTACGTCCCACGCGCGGTCGCGGTGCCGGCTCAGGAGCTGCCAGCGACTACCCGGTCGACGATGACATTTCCGACGATGACATTTCCGATGACGACATTGCCGGCGGCGATATTGCTGACGGTGCAGATCTCGATGACGACCTCGATGACGGGGACGTGAACGAGGACGCCACGTCTGCGAGCGACTCGTTCGACACCTCGGGAATCGGTGAGGAGTTCAGTGCCAGCGGAAGCTGACGCGATCGGAGACACTCCGATCGTCACCGATCGACTCGACGCCGCCGGTGTTACACACGCCCGCCGCCTGGTGGCCGACGCGACCAGCGCCGACGGAGTCGCCCCGCTGTCCGAGCAGGCCGTCCTGTCCATCGACGACGCCGCCGGATCTCACGCGGAATCGGGCGTGCGTCACGTCGTCTCGACGGCCGGCTACGCCAACATCACACCCGGCCGCGACGGGGAGCCCTCGATGATCGAGGGAGTCGTCGACCCGGCACTACGACGCCGCGGGCACGGCAAGGCACTGTTCGACGTCGCATTCGACGACGCGCGTGCTGTCTCGAATCCCGACGGCCCGACGCCCCGCGCGTGGGCGCACGGCGATCTGCCCGGCGCGCAGGCGCTCGCGGCGAGCATGGGTCTGCACAAGCAGCGGGAGCTGCTGCAACTACGCCGCGACGTCGCAGCCGACGGGTCTGATCTACCACCGCTGGTCGTCGACCCGTCGATCGAGCTGCGCACCTACGCCGGGCCCGCCGACGACGCGGAGATCCTGCGGGTCAACAACGCCGCGTTCGCGTGGCACCCGGAGCAGGGCGGATGGTCGTCGGCACAGATCACCGAACGGACATCGTCCGAGTGGTTCGACCCGGCCGGACTGTTCCTCGCCTACGACGTCGACGACCCGACGACGCTGCTCGGCTTCCACTGGACCAAGCAGCAGGACGCCGGTCTCGGCGAGGTCTACATCGTCGGGGTCGACCCGGCGGCTCAGGGCCGCGGCCTCGGCCGCATGCTCACGCTGGCCGGGCTTCACTACTTTGCCGACCGTCGGATCGGGACGGTGATGCTCTACGTCGAAGGCGACAACACCGCGGCACTACACACCTACGAGAGGCTCGGGTTTGCCCGATACGCCGTCGACGTCGCGTACGGCTGACTCGGAAACGGCAGGGTCGAGTCGACTGCGCCTGGCGCTGACGATCACCGGTTGCCTGCTGGCCGCGGTCGGTCTGCTCGGGGTGGTCGCGCACGCTGTTCCGTTCGTCAGCAACACCTGGGCACGGTTGGCCGCGGGTACTCCGGTCTTGATCGTGATCGGCATTGTCGGCCTGGTCGTGTTGCTCGCATCGAGGGCGTGGATGTGTGCGATCGTCGCTGCAGTCGTCGTCGCCATCGGGATCGGTACGCAGGTACCACTTTTCATCGGAACCGACGAGGCGCGCGCAGCGTCGGACATCACGGTCCTGCAGGCGAACATCTACCTCGGACAGGCCGACGCCGCGTCGGTGGTGCGGGAGATCCGCGACAATCGCGTCGACATCGCGACCGTCGTCGAACTCACCGACGACGCGATCGGCAAGCTCGACGCCGCCGGAATCGCCGGTGCTCTGCCGTATCGGTTCGGGGTTCCGAGACGGGGCGGGGGCGGCGCCGGAATCTACTCGCGCTACCCGTTGACCGACGAATTCCGGATCGGCAAGATGGCGATGGCCAATCTGCGGGCCGTCGTCGACCTGCCCGGTGTCGGGCGTCGAGCCATATACGCACTGCATCCCATTCCGCCGTGGCCGGAGCCCGCGTGGCGGTGGGCGTACGAGGTCGATCTGCTGTCGTCGACGCTGGGTGAGGAGCGACTCCCGCTGATCCTCGGCGCCGACTTCAACTCGACCTACGACCACGCGCGCTTTCGGAGGTTGCTCGCCACTCCGCCGGGACTCGTCGATGCCGCCGATCACCTCGGGGCGGGGATCGTCGCAACGTATCCCGCCAACAGGCACTTCCCGCCGGTGCTCGCTCTCGATCGGGTGATGACGCGCGGAGGTCCGGTGCCGACGAGCTTCCGTCGAGTCGAGCTACCGGGTTCCGACCACGACGGCGTGATCGCCACGGTCAGGCCCTGACCTCGTCCGCGACGGTGCCCGACAGGCGCACGGTATCACTGTTAGGCTACCCTTACGCGGAGTGATTCTGAGGGGAGCGCATCTCGCGATGTATCAATCCGCCACAAGCCGGACCCGACTGACGATGCACGACGTGTCGGTGTCTGTTGTCGTGCCGGTCTATCGCAGCGCCGCCTACATCGAGGCCTGTGTGCGCTCGGTACTCAACCAGCAGGCTCCGGTCGACGAGATCGTGCTCGTCGACGATCGCGGGGGTGACGATTCCATCGAACGAGCCGAAAAGGTGCTCGCGGCAGGCGAGGTCGCGTATCGGGTCGTGCGTATGCCACAGAACAGTGGCGTCGGGCCTGCACGCAACGCGGGACTCGCGGCGGCGTCGGGAAACGTCATCTGGTTCTTCGACAGCGACGACATCGCCGACGCGGCGTTCACGACCAGAATGCTCGACGAACTACTCCGCAACGACGCGGATTTCGCCACGTGCACAACACGATTCGTCGACGAGATCGGGGTGCCGACGGGGGCGCTCACTCCGGTGCTGTCGGCCGGCGCACTCACGGGCGACGAGTACGCAGGCCTCTTGTTGCGCAGCAAGGCGCGGTCGTACGCCAGCGGAAAGCTGTTCCGCCGTGACGTTCTCGGCGACGATCCGTGGGGCACACGTCGGGCGTACGAGGATCTATCGGCCATCGCGCGGGTGGCGCTGGACTCGCGCACGGTGGCGACGGTGCCAGAGGCGTTGTACCGGTACCGACTTCGCGACGATTCGGTATCGCACCGCGTCACGTCCGACACACGCGCGATCTTCGAGATGGGTGACGAGGTGCTCGAGATGCTCGACACCGTTCCCGACACGAGGCAATGGCGTTCGACTGCACGATCTTTCGTGTACCGCGAGGTTCTGATCCCCGCGGCGCACATGGCGATGCGCGCAGAGCACGACGGTGGCGCAGGCCCGGTGACAGACGAACTGCTGCGCATCGCCCGTGCTCGCGTGTCGCGTCGGGATGTGCTGCCGCTGCTCGCCACGGGCGAGATACGCTCTGCCGTCTTCGCCGTCGCGATGCTGACCGCGCCGCAGCGCTACGCGAATATGCTGCGGCACAGGTGATCTGTCAGGGCAGCGCGTCGAGGAAGTGCCCCACCACCTCGGTGATGTGCGGCTCGCGCACAATCGACATGTGATCGGCCTGAACCCGGGTGATCGTGATGTCGCCCGGGGTGAGCTGATCGGTCCAGACCCGCTCGTCGTGGTTGTTGTCCGCGCCGAGTACCACAAGCACTCGGCCGTGATACGGCGCGGGGCGGTGGAATCGGCCGACGCGCCAACCGACCTGCTCCATGGCACGTGCCGACTCGACGGGCTGATCGGTCAAAAATCCGGCACGTAGCAACTGGATTCGGTTGCGCCACAACTGTGATCGAGACAATCGCACGCCCGACAGTTGGGGACGCTGGTCGCTCTCGGCGGTCGCGGGAGTCTGCGCCGTCGAGCCGACAGCACGAGCTGTCTGCTGGGGGACGAAGGTGTCGAGTGTCATGACGAGCGCGACCTGCTCGCCCGCACGGAGGAGTCGACGAGCGACCTCGAGCGCGATCAATCCACCCAGTGAATGACCAAGCAGCACATAGGGTCCGCTCGGTTGAAGGCGACGCAGATCGCGCAGATGCCTGCGTGCAGCCATCCCGACAGTCCAGTCGGGGAATCCGCGATTCTCCAGGCCGTGCGGTTGGAATCCGTAGATCGATCCGATCCGTTCGTCGCGGGCGAGGTGGTCGGCGAGCGCGACAAACACCAGCGCCGACGCGCCAGCTCCCGCGAAGCAGAACACCGTCTGCCCGTTGCCGCTACGCAGCGGCACCGTCGTCGGAGCGAGTGAATCACCCTTACTGGCAACCGAATCTGGTCGTAGGCGTGCGTCGAGCGTGTGCGCCATCGTCGCGACGGTCGGTGCCGACGCGGCGTCGGCCTGGGTGAGTGCAACGCCGAGACGTCGGGTGAGGCCGACGAGAATCTGGGCGACCGTCAGCGAGTCGGCGCCGAGTGCGTAGATGTTCTCGTCACGTCCGACCTCGTCGAGTCCGAGGGCCTCGGCCCAGATCTCCGCCACCGATGTCTCGAGGTCGCCGACGGGTGGGTCGATGTGTCGGGTCGGTGCGGGCAGTGCGGCTCGGTCGATCTTGCCGCGCGCAGTTCTCGGGAGGGCAGCGAGTTCGACGACGTGTGCGGGAATCATCCACTCGGGCAGTCGTTCTCGCAGCCTCGTGCGGATCTCGGCTGCCGGAGGGGTGCGGCCCCCGGGGACAGGCGCGACGTAGGCGAGCAGTTCGGTGCGGCCGGAATCGGGCTCCGACCGTGCGATGACCGCGGCTTCGGCGAGGTCGCCGTCGGACATGATCGCGCGGTGCACCTCCGCGGGTTCGACCAGATAGCCCCTGATCTTCACGGCGTCGTCGATGCGGCCGGTGAGAATGAGCGTGGTGCCGTCCCAGGTTCCGCGGTCGCCGGTGCGGAAGCTGAGCACGCCGTCGGTGTCGCGGGAGAAGCGGCCCTCGTCGGCGGCCGGATCGAGGTATCCGAGTGCGAGGTGGCGCGACGACACGACGACGCGACCGTCGTCGGCGATGGTGACCGACTTGTGCGGGGCGAGAACACCTGCGGGAAGCGCACCGGGGGATACGTGTTCTCCCGCGCGGAGATCGAAGTAGGCCAGCGCCGACGTCTCCGACGATCCCACCCAGTTCGTCACCGTTGCCTCGGGAGCGTGTGACAGCGCGGCCAGCGCGACGTCGGACGTCAGTGCCTCGCCGGTGGTGATGATGCGGCGCAACGATGCCCACGCCGGGTGGCCGGTCGACTCGCGCGAGCTCGTCAGCGCACGCAGCAGTGCCGGAGTGAGAAAGGTGATCTCTGCGGCGCACTCGGCGAGTGCGTCGAGTATCGCGCCTGCGGTGCGGTCACGCGGGTCGACGGCGGTGATGTCGGCACCGTTGATCAGCGATCCGATCAAGACGTTGAGTCCGGCACCGAAGCTGATCGGAAGACACAGCGCGACGCGACGTCCCGGGGTGATCGAGAATCCGGTGCGCATCAGCTCGGAATCGCAGAGCCACATGCCATTCGGGTGCAGCACGCCCTTGGGAGTGCCCGTCGAGCCGGATGTGAACTGGATGCTCGTGAGGTCATCGGGGTTGTCGAGACCCGTGGTTGTTCCGCCGCCTGCGGCGCCCTGGGTCGTGATCGCGGCGAGGTCGGTCACCGGAAGACCGTGGGCGGCAGCGACGGCGCGAGCGGCGTCGAGGTGCGCGGCGTCGGCGATCATGACATCGGCAGGGCGTCCGTGCGTCTTCAACTCGGCGAGGATCGTCGAGACACGTTCGGCCGGCAGGTGCGGGTCCAGGGCGACGATCGGATGTCCGGAGAGAAACACGCCGAGAACCAGCGCGACCGCGTCGGGCGACAACCACACCTGCACGACAACCGGATTCGACGATCCACCGGCACGTGCGGTGATCGACGCCGCGGCCGACGTGGCTCGCTCGACGAGTTGGCCGTACGTCAGGCTCTGCCCCGCCATACGGATGGCCGGACGGTCGGTGAAGCGTTGTGCGCCTGCGATGATCGCGGTGCGCACCGAGTGAACCTCGGCGGGGTCACCGGGGGCAGTGTCGTCGGGGGTGGCGTCGGTAGAAGTGGTCATCTGACGGCTCCGGTGAACGATGCGAGTGTGGTCTTCGGATCGAGGGCTTGGCGGATCAGTCGGATACCGGGTACGAGGAGGAAGAGCACGACGGCGACGTCGGCCACCAGGTAGACGTAGGCGACGCCGATGATGCCCCATCGATCGGCCGCCGCGGCGATACCGCAGACGACGACCACGCCGAAGACGATCTGTGTCGCCACAGCGAGTTTCAGCTTGCGCTGTACCCGCGCGAGGCCGCCGTAGATCACCACGAACGCCACAGTCGGCAGGGTCAGCGCCATCAGGCGGATGAGATCTGTCCCCTCACGGGCGTACTGCGGGCCCATGATCGAGAGAATCCACGGTGCCAGCGCGATCAGCAGTAGGCAACCGACGACTGCCGCGCCGCCACACAGTGCGATGAAACGCAGTGTGGTTGCCCGCAAATCGACGTCGGGCTCCGCCGAGGCCGACACGAACGGCGCGCAGGTGGCGTTGAGCAGGATGGCCGCCGTGCTGATGACCAGCCAGCAGACCGAGAAGTACGCGTTCATCTCGGTGCCCAGCTGAGCCACGATGACCAGTGGAACAACGAGCGGCACAACCACTCCCACCGCTGTCATCGCGAGCGAGCCTGCGTAGAAGTGTGCGATCTCACCGCGCCCGGGAAGCGTTCCGGGGCCCGTCATCGCGCGCGCGGTAGGGCGTACGGCGCTCACTCCGATCCAGCATGCGATGACAGCGGCGGGGATCACCCAGGCGGCGACGATGGCTGAACCCGACGCGAATGGGATCAGCAGCGCGACGAGTATCAGCTTGATTGTTGATTGCGTGACGTTCTTGAGCGCGACGGTGCGCGAGCGGCCGAGGCCGATCAGCAACTGGTCCTGCACGGCGAAAACGCCGAGTACCGCAACGATGACGGGGTACAGCCACGGTTCCGCCGACGAGGTGAACAACGCGTCGCGAGGGCCGAGTACGACGAAGCCGAGTCCGAACAGCACTGCTGTCACGATGATGACGGAGCGGCCGATCGTGATCAGGCGGTGCGCCTTGGACCCGGCGATCGGAAGGAACCGTTCGTACAGACTGCCGAGACTCAGATTCGACAGGGTCGCCATCAACGTCGCGGAGGTGATGATGGCCGACGCCCTGCCGACCTCCGCCGTCGAGTATCCGCGCGCCGCGATCGTCCAGAACACGAAACCCAGTGCGCCGGTGGCGACACTGGACGTCATCACCGCGACGATGTTGATCCCGACGCCGGTGTTGTCGTCGCGGAAGAGGTTCAGGCGTCGAGGGCCCAGGCCCCGCTTCTGCGTGGTGGTCACCGGGCAGAAGCGGCGTCGACCAGTCGCGTGCTGCGGTCGGTCGCCAGTAGCGGCAGCAAGAGCTCTGCGGTGATCTCGGCCTCGCGGGCCAGCGGCCACCCCGACAGAATCCAGATGTCGATGCCCGCGCGCTCCGCGACCGACGACATCGCCGCCGCCACATTCTCGGCGCTGCCGACGAAGTAGGTGCCGGTGCCCTTGCCCGCGATGTCGAACGGTGGCTCCGCGGCGGTCCACGTCGTCAGTCCCGCAGCCATGTTCGGTGCGAACTCCAGCAGTTCCCTGCCCGGAATCCGGCCCGCGCGCAGAGCGTCGATCCGGCCTTGAACCTGCGGGTTCTCGCTGGTGATCCCGTCGAGACCCGGGTAGCCGAAGCTGCGCAGATTGCGATCGGCGGTGGCCAGAACCGTCTCCGGTCGAGTGTGCGCGAGCTGTTCGGAGAAGCGTTCCCACGCTTGTTCTTCGGTCTCGCGGACGATCACGCTCGCGAGCACACCGAAACGTAGCGATCGGCCCCGCTCGGCTGCGGCCGTCCGGACGCGGTCGAAAAGCGTTGTGAGAGAGCTGGGTTCCGACATGAACGACAGGTAGACGTCGAGGACCTCCGCCGCGTGCGCGATGCCCTCGGTTGACGCACCGGTGCCCCAGACCTGAACGCCTCCCGGTTGCCGGGTGCCGGGGATTGCGGGCTTGTATCGCGGTCCGTACGAGAAGAATTCGCCCTGGAACGCCTCGGTGTCGTCGAGATAGAGACGCTTGACCTGGGTCCAGAACTCGGCCGACATCCGGTAGCGGTCGGCCTTCGACTCGAACCTGCCGTACCGGTGCAAGACCGGATCGGCGCCGTTGACCTGGTTGTAGATCAACCTACCGCCGGAGTACTGGTCGAACACCTGGGCTTCCTCGGCCATCAGCACCGGAGGCTTGACGCCGGGGTACTCGGGAATGAGGAAGCGAAGCTGTTCGGTGTCGCCGACGAGTGAAATCGCCTCGCGCGCAGTGGTCAGCGCGCCGTAGAAGCCGAGCCGGTCAAGGGTGCGGGCCTGCTGCCGGAGTGCGTCGAACGTCGGGGCAAAGCGGTGTTCGGGCTCCCACGGGACGTCGCCGTCGGTGGGGTTGATGTACCACAGGACGTCGGGGCCACTCATCGTTCGTCACAGAACTCGGTGATCGGCAATCCGACGTGACGTGATTCGGTAGGCGCGTAACCGAGAAGGCGATCGCCGGGCACCAGGTCGGTCACGTTGTTCACCGATCCGCCGGGGCCGAGGAGGCGCACATGCCAGTCGTCCTGTGCGATCACGTTGATGGTGCGGCCGTCGGGTGCGGTCGCGCTGACCGAGATCAGCGGGCGGCGCTCGATCTTGACTCTCCCAATGCGCACCTCGCGGACGTCACCGTTGCTGCGCACCGCGAGGATCGGCTGTCCGGCAGCGAGTTCGCTGACGTAGCGCGTGCGGTTGTCGGGCACGAGAACGTAGGAGTGCACGGCACCGGCGTTCCACCGGAACGGACGGGTCGGCATGTACGGCAGCGGGTGGGTTTCGCTGCAGGACAGAAACATTCCGGTCGAGAACGAACCGATCAGACATCCCTCGTCCTGTGCGAGCAGCGAGCAGGTGTCGATGCATGCACGTTCGCCCATGCCGATGTGCTCGACCTTGGTGACGGTCAGCTCGGTGAGTTCGATGCGGTCGGCAGACGGGCGGATGACGTCGGCGAGCGTTGCGATGTCGTCGACGCTCTGCGGGGCGAGCAGCAGCCCGTCGGAGCCGTGTTCGAGCACCAGCTTCACGATCTCGGCGTCCTCGATGTCGTTGACGACGGTCACGGTGCGGCCGCCGGAGTTCTCCGCCGCTGCGATCACGATCTCGAGGGGGATCTTGGTGGGGTCGGTGAAGGTCAGCAGTGTCCAGGGAGCGCGCCGCACGGTCTCACAGGCG
Source organism: Gordonia sputi NBRC 100414 (assembly GCF_000248055.1). Lineage (GTDB taxonomy): Bacteria > Actinomycetota > Actinomycetes > Mycobacteriales > Mycobacteriaceae > Gordonia > Gordonia sputi. The sequence continues at coordinate 94,944 of NZ_BAFC01000045.1, forward strand.
TCGCGCAGCGTATCTGCGTCGGAAACGACAACGTGCACAGCGGTTTCCGCACCCGGAGCGGCTTCTTCGGAGTCGCCGTGGGCAACCAACACGATGTCGGCCGAGATCTGGCCTTCTGAGATCTCATCGCTCGAGTGGCCCGGTGCGTAGATCCGACGCACGGTGGGCGGCAGGCCGTCGAGGAGGTCGATGTCGGCGGAGATGATGCCGTCGATGCGCTGATGAATGGCCGCCTGCACCATGGCGTCGACGGTGCCCGCGGGAACTGTGCGTAGGTCGACCCAGGCGAAATGCTCACGGCCGGAATCCGACTGCGCTGCAGTGGTCGACGAACTGTCGCGATCGACGCCGAGGGGTGTGATGTCGTCGGTCACGATGTCAGTGCTGTTGCTCATGTGAATCTACCTCGATGGTGAAGGGGGAGGGGCTGGTTCGCGATCAGGCCAACGCGAGCGCGCGGGGATCGTGGTCGTGAAGGTGGGCGGCAAGTGCGCCCGCCACCTGCGCCGGGTCGTCGGCGTCGAAGATCTGACGTCCGAAACTGAGACCTGCAACGCGGGATTGTGCGACGCGGCAGCCGAGTTCGACGGCTGCGTCGTCGGACGCGGCGGAGGGGCCGCCCGCGACGAGGATGGGTAGCGGGCATGAGTCGACGACCTGATCCATGGCCTCGGTGCTGCCCGCGTAGTCGAGTTTGACGATGTCGGCTCCGAGGTCGGTCGCGATCGCGGCCAGGTGTGCCAAAGTCTGCGCCGACGTCGAAGCCGGTGAGGTGGTCGCTCCGCGCGCGTACATCATTGCCAGCAGCGGCATTCCGAGGCGATCGCATTCGCGGGCGACCCGACCGAGGTCGGCGAGTTGTTCGGGTTCGGTATCCGAGGAGACGTTCACGTGAACGCTCACCGCGTCGGCGCCGAGTCCGAGGCACTCGTCGACCGAACCCACGAGCACCTTGCCGGTGGAGTCCTGTGCGAGGCTCGTCCCGGCCGAGAGGTGCACGATCAGGCCGAGAGCGGTGAACCGGCGCGGATCGATGGTTTTCGCTCTGCCCTTGTGGACGATGAGCGCATCGGCGCCGGCGTCCGCGAGCATCGCTGCGGTCGTATCGGCGTGGTCTGCGCGTCCGAGCGGGCCGATCGTCACCGAATGGTCGATCGGCACGACCAGCGCGCGTCGCGAAGGCGACGAGAACAGACGTGCCATGCGAAGGGCTCTGCCGGACAGGGTTTCCCGTCTGTCGCCGTGGCGGTCGTGCATGCTCCGAACTCCGATCCTGATGACAGATCACGTAGCGAGTGGTGGACCACCCCCGTTGATCAAGCTGAGGGTAGCCTATCCTTTCTGCTGTGACCAAGCTGAGTGTGAGATTTCCGACGGACGCCTACCTGGCGCGCATCGGTATCGGTGAGCGGCCCTCGTTGCTCGCCGACCACGACACCGCCGAGCTCGATGTCGCTGCGGTCGATTCCCTCGCCTGTGCGCAGCATCGGGCAATACCGTTCGAGAACCTCGACATTCATCGCGGACTCGTCGTCGACGTCTCTCCGGGGGCGATCGTCGACAAGCTGATCACCGGTCGTCGCGGAGGGATCTGCTACGAGCTCAACGGCGTTCTGCTCTTGGCGCTTCGTGAGCTCGGGGTGCAGGCGCAACCCATCGGTGCGCAGGTACGCACCGAGGCGGGACTCGGACTGCCGTTGGGGCACATGGCGATCGTGGTCGGGTCGGGGTCCGCGCGCCACCTCGTCGACGTGGGCTTCGGTGGCGAGATGGTCACCGCGCGGGTTGATCTCGACGACCCGGGCACCCTGGAAGATCGCCAGTGGCGGCGGTGGATACGTGCTCGACGGCGTACCACGTGAACTCGGCGAGTTCGCCGGTATGGCGCGCTGGCACAGTACCGACGCGTCGTCGCGCTTTACTGGGTCGGTGATCTGTACCCGCGACGACGGCGGGAGTCGCTACACCCTCACGTCGCGACGCGGGGAAACGGGCTACCGCCTGGTGACCACCAGCTCTGACGGAACCCGGGTGTCCGAGCCGGTGACCATGCGAGATTCGATGACGTTGCTGCGCAACCTGTTCGGGATCAAACTCGACGAACCCGTCGCGGCTCGCGACGACCTTGTTCATGTGAAATTCCACGGAGTGGGGAACGGAAGCCCGAGGTAGACCTCGCCCAGCGCGCGCTGCTCGTCCTCGGACGACACCCATCGCTGTAGGCGTGCGCGACGCAGCTCCCAGTCGAACGGATCGTCGGAGAAGCGGTGCAGAAGGGACGTGAGGTTCCACGAGAACGATTGCGCCTGCCAGATTCTGGGAAGCGCGCGGGCGGTGTAGGCGTCGAGCTCTTCACGCTTTCCCGTGGCGTAGAACGCGCCGAGGGCGTGGGAGAGGACACACGCGTCCGAGACGGCGAGATTGAGTCCCTTTGCGCCCGTCGGAGGAACGATGTGTGCGGCGTCGCCGAGCAGGAACAGCGAACCGAGCTGCATGGGCTGCGTCACCACACTGCGCAGGGGTGCCAGGCTGCGATCGATGATCTCGCCGGTTTCCAGCGGCGGATGATCGTCACTGGCGCTACGTCGGGCGAGTTCGGTCCAGATCGCCTCGTCGCTCCAGTCCGAGAGGCGGGTGTCGGCGGGGACCTGGAGATACTGTCGGCTCAAGTGTGGTCCACGCATGCTGTGGACCGACAGTCCGTCCGGGTGGGCGCAGTACATGCCCTCCTCGGTGACCGGTGTGGAGTGCGCCAGAATGCCCAGCCAGGCAAACGGATACGTGCGTTCAAGGGTTTCGACGTACGGCGCCACCGTCGCGCGCCCGACGCCGTGGAAGCCGTCGCACGCCGCGATCACGTCGGCGTCGACGTGGTGCCGGACACCGTCGACGGTGAACTCGACCGACGGTGCGCTGCCCTCGAAATCGTGTATGGATACGTCGTCGGCGGAGAAGACGGGTTCGCGTCCGATCACACGGAGTCCGTCGATGAGGTCGGCGACGATCTCGGCCTGCCCGTAGACGTAGGCGTTGCGCGAAGACAGCCGATGGAAGTCGAGGTGGTGTGTGGTGCGATCGAGGCGGATATAGAACCCCTTGTGTACCAACGCCTCACGATGGAGCCGTTCGGCCACCCCGAGTTCGGTGAGAACGTCGACGGTCGAATTCTCGATGACACCTGCACGCACACGCGAGCGAACGTGGCCCTCGGTCTGACGTTCGAGCACCACGGCGTCGATCCCCTGGCCGGCGAGCATGTGCGCCAGCGTGAGCCCCGCGGGGCCTGCGCCGATGATCGCGACCTGAGTTCGAGTCGAATGGTGCCCTGCGGCAGACGTTCTCACAATTCTCCCCTGTTCAGCCTCATGTAGTCCGGTCGGAGGATCGGGTGGCCACTGTGAGCACGGTCGCACCGACTATCTTCCTCTTCAGGTTTCGTAAGCCTACCCTTATCTAGTACGGTTGGGCGAGCCGGGAGACCGGAATGCGGTCTGGTGCCGATACCGCGATGACGACCACGACCTCATACGAAGGGGAGATCGGTGACCGACACGTTCAACGGGGAGACTCCGCGCGCGGTAGACGACGAAATGACCGAGTTTGAACACGAATTCGAGCCGGGAACGCCTGATGGCGACGGCTCGGAAGCGTCGCGGGAGCCGACCGTGACGGTGGTGATTCCCGCTCGCAACGAGGCGCTGAACCTGCCGTACGTCGCCGAACGTATGCCCACGGTCGATGAGATCGTCGTCGTCGACGGGAACTCGGTCGACGACACCATGGATGTGGCGCGCAGGCTCTGGCCCGATGCGGTGATCATTCCGCAGACCCGCGCGGGCAAGGGCAACGCACTGGCATGTGGTTTCGCGGCCGCGACGTGCGACATCATCGTGATGATCGACGCCGACGGCTCGACCGACCCGGCCGAGATCCCTCGATTCGTCGAAACTCTCGTCAGCGGAGCCGATTTGGCCAAGGGGAGCAGGTTCTCCCATGGCGGTGGCAGTGACGACATCACGACATTCCGCCGTCTGGGAAACAAGGGTCTGAACTTTCTCGTCAACCGGATCTTCCACACCACCTTTGCCGATCTCTGCTACGGCTACAACGCTTTCTGGCGTCATCACGTAGCTGTTCTCGATCTGCCGGACACCACGCTGGCAGAAGCTCAGTGGGGAGACGGCTTCGAGATCGAGACCGTCATCAATGTGCGGATGGCACGCAGTGGCCTGTCGATCAAGGAGGTCGGCTCCCACGAGAGTTGCCGAATCCACGGGCGCAGCAACCTCACGAGAATCCCGACACCCTTGTGCTGGAACATGATCCGAAGGCGGCGCCGCGCTAGAGACCGCCCGCCACTTCGGGTCCTGGACAACGGAAGAACAAAAACGGGGCGTTCCGCGGAACGCCCCGTTTTTGTTCGGGTGAAGCGATGTTGTGCTTGGGTCAGGCAGACCGTTCGCCAGCCAGGGGTCTCGCGCATGATCTGCTCGAACTCGGCCGGTGCACCGGGACGGTATTCGCCGTAGTACTCGATGACACGTCGCGATTGCGTGGTGAAGGCGACGATCGTCGGCTTATCGGTCTCGCCGACCTTCCACTCGAGCCAACCGAGTTGCTCCGCTGTCGGGAAAGTGCCTCGCGTGTCGGCCAACTCGTAGGAGAGTGGATAGTCGAAATACGGATTGGCAAGTGTCAACGGGGCGTAGTTGTCGTTGATTCGTGCAGGCAGTCCCGCCCCGTACAGCATGATGATCCGCGTGCCGGGAGGTGCGTCGGCGGTGATGCGGTCGATCGCCTCGACCTGCGCCCTGGTCTCGACCACGGTCGGCCACAGCGCGAAATACGAGTAGGCGCCTGCCAGCGCCGCAGCGACGACAGCGAGTGCGCCCGCCCATGCGACGAGGGCGCGGCGTCGACCGGCACCGAAACCGTCAAGAGCCGCAACAATATGCGGTGCGACGAGCAGTCCGCAGCCGAACAGCGAGTACAGGTACACGCGGAAGATCGCCTCGCCGCCGTAGCTCTGGCCGAGAAGCAGCGCGAGAGGCGAGAAGGCGACGATCGCACACGCGATCACGTACGGCCGCTTGTGTTTCCAGCCCACCACCGCGGAGAGCGCGGCGAGCAGCAGCACGCCTGCCGACAGCGCTCGACATACGAGCGACGTGATCTCATTCGCGGGCACTCCGGCAGCGGTCACGTTGCTGGTTGCGTTGCTGACCGGATTGCCGCCGGACAGGATTCCGTACGGGGCAACGGCTTCGAAGTTGAGTGCCAGGTACGCACCCGTGATACCGATCATCGCCGCGACCGCCCACCACGGGCGCGCCTGACGGAAGATGACGAGCGCTACTGCCGCCGCAAGTGCCCAGAACGGTGTGAGTTGATGTGTGGGGACGATCGCGGCGAACGGGATGATGGCAAGAATGCCCGCCTGCCGGTGATGCCGTGAGGCGATCAGCATGGCGAGGAGTCCGTAGGCGATGACCAGGGTCCAGGCCTGCGGCGAGAAGTAGTCCTGCGCAACCCAGTTCACCATCTCCGCGCAGAAGGCCGCCGTGATCGCCACTCGAGTCGACGATCCGATCGTTCGGGCCGCGGAGTAGACGATGATCGCGATCAGCAGGTGAATCACGGGCGCGAAGACATGCGCCAGGGTCATCGGGTCGAGGCCGGTGACATCGGAGAACCAGGCCGTGGTGACGAAGAAAGCAGGCCACTGCGCGTAGATGTCGGTGCCGTTGGGCTGAATGAGGTCGTGTGCCAGCACGTAGCGTACGACGGCGATGTGCTTGTACGTCCATTCATAGAGCGGCACTTCGGTTCCGAGCCAGGTGGTGGCGCGCTCGACGACGATCAGTGTGAGCAGGGCGGCCGTGGCAACGGGGACGCGCCGTCGGGCGATCGCGATCACGAACGCGACGGCGACGAGAACGACAGCCGGGATGAGAAGAGCTCCGGCGCCGGAGAACAGCAGTCCGAAGAAGCTGGCGTCCACGCCGGGCAACCCGATGCTCAGCGCGACGATCCACAGGATCAGTGCGACTGCGAGGAAGACCACCGATATGTCGAGGCCGATGCTGCGCAGCGACATTCGTACGCGGGCGGCGACATCGGCGGCTCACGAACGTAGCGGTGGAAACGATCGCGCCCGCACGTACCAGTAGATGCTGCTGGCCACCACGGCGAAAGTGCCGACGACGAGGATGCCCGTCGGATTCCATCGGTACGACCACATCGCACCGATGGCCACGATAGTCGTGGCCGACATACTGAGCGTGACGACGGCAGCTGGCAGGAGTCTGCGGGGGACGTGTACCCACGTGGTGATCGCGGCACCGGGCCCGACGAATACGAATGCTGCGACGAGCACTGCGCGCACGGGAGAGGGTAGCGGGATGAGCCCGAGGAGTCCGCATACCGCCGCGACGAGCGCGGCGTCGGCGAGCCGATACGTGACTCGTTGTGGGTCAACGGTGTCGGGAGCCGAGGTCGGCGCTGGCGCGTTGTCTTTCGCGGTATGGGTCGGTGCGCTCGTTGTCATCGGATCGCACCGGAATCGACGACCGCGCGGTCGCGTGCCGCGTGGAGCGGGGTGGCGTGACGACCTGCTCGCCGTCCGCGGGCGAGGGCCAACGGACCGCGCAGGACTGAGAACACCTCGACCGACCGACCGACGCCGAGATGTCGACGAGCACGTGATCGGGTGGACGGCAGACACCGCCGTACGCCGCCGAAGCACGGGACACGGCACGGAAACGTTTGCGCAACACGGAGAACGCGAGTCGACGGTGCGCGCGGTCGAACGCGATCTTGGTCAGTACCGCGCCGAGTCCAGCTCCGTAGCCGCGCGCTTGGGAGAGCAGAGCCTCGTTGTCGCTGCGGTGACGGTGCCACACGATTGCCGCTGGCTCGGACACCAGGCTGTACCCGGCCTGCAGTACACGCAGGAAGATGTCGAGATCCTCGCCGCCCATCGTCGTGGTTCCCGCGCCGAGAGCCTCGTCGAATCCGCCGAGGCGCACGATGCGATCCCGATCGACCGCGAAATTTGCTCCGGTGCCGTAGATCCCGACCTGATAGGGGAACAGCGGGACGTCGTCGGGCGGATCGAGCAGCGAGTAGCGTCGCGCGACGATGTTGTCGGCCCAGGAGACACGCCAGTCGAAGTACGCCTGTGCCGGCGTCCGCAACTCACCGCTCGGTACCAGTCCGCATACGCACGCGACGTCGTCAGCGCGCGCGAAACCCGCCAGCAGCCCTGTGATCCACCGCTGGTCGACGACGACGTCGTCGTCGGTGAACGCCACGATCTCGTGGGATGCGGCCAGCAGGCCGGTGTTTCGTGCTGCCGAGAGGCCAGGCGTCGGTTCTGTCACCAGCCGCACGCGGGGGTCGTCGCATTCGTCGACGACCCGCGCAGTTGCGTCTGTCGCAGGCGCGTTGTCGACGACGATGATCTCGAGGTCGGGATGGTCCAGCAGCGTCAGTGATGCCAACGCCGAACGCAGATGTTCGGGACGCTCTCGGGTGCACACGACGACCGACACCGGCCTGCTCGGCGCATCGCCGTTGTCGCGTGTCTCGTCGCACGGCGGGATGGTGACGGTGGCGAGCCCGTTCTCGAGCGGGGATTCCGTGAAGCGCACCAGCACAACGGATTCGCGAATGAGCAGTCGCGCGCGCGTATAGCCGTCGGCGCCGAGAGGGCGGCAGGTGACGGTAATGTCGGCCGAGCGGTCCGCGAGGTCGAGTTCGGCGGTGTCGAGTTGACCCACCCAGGTCGCGCCGGGCCACTCGGGTCCTCCGGTCGCGGGCATGACCGGCCGCAGTTCGATTGGCGCCGTGAATAGTTCGGTCATGTGCCGGAGCTCCGTTCGGTTGTGTTCACCCGAATCCAATCGACAGTCATCGTGGCGGGGAAAGTGGTGTCGTCCGACGCGGGGCCGGGCCAATCGCCTCCGACGGCGACGTTGAGCAGGACATGGAAAGGTGCGTCGAAGACCCATTGGGCGTCGGGCGCGAGGTCGGCCGGTGTGACCGAGAACAGTTCTCGGTCGTCGATTCCGGTGACGATGCGCCCCGGCGTCTTGCGCATCCAGTACGTGCGAAACGTGTTGGCGAGTTCGAAGGGTCCCGGTCCGGATGCCGACACCGTCTGTCCACGTGTGCTGGAGTCCTGCGGCGCGTGGATTCCGGTGTGGTAATCCGCTGCGGTGTTGAGGGTTTCGATCACGTCGATCTCTCCGGCACGCGGCCAGCCCACCTGCTCGAGGGAATCCCCGAGCAGCCAGAACGCGGGATGGAGTCCCTGGCCCGATGGCATCGAGATACGTGCGGAGATCGTGCCGTAGCGCAGCGAGTACTTGCCGCGGGTCGTGAGGCGTGCCGATGTGATGGTGTCGCCGTCACGTCGCGCGGTGATCAGTAGATGTCCTTTGCCGTCGAGCCTCACGTTGCGCGTGCTGTCGGTGTAGACCTGCTGTTCGCCGTTGCCCCACCCTCCGCCGCCGATCTCGGCAGTCCACACACCCGTGACAGGGCCTGCGGGACCGTCGAATTCGTCGGAGACGACGTCGGCGTTGGCCGTCGTTGCGGGAGGTTCTGCGTCCGTGCGCGGGACGGTGCAGGCCGCGAGTGAGATGGCTAGTACTCCGATGAGCGCGCACGAGGCGAGCTTCATCCGGTGGTCACCGGACCCGGCTGTGAGACTTCTGGCCCGGCGACTTCTTGCTCGGCGACTGCGGGTTCGGTGTCGGAGGTGTGGTCGTCGGCAACGCGGACCCGACCGCTCGACACTCCCGCCACCACGACGGCGATCAGGATCGGGTAGATGATCAGTCGCTGGGTGCCACCCGACCCGAACCAGCCGGTCAAACCTGTTGCGTAAGCGATGAATGCGACGGTGGCGACCGTTCCGGCGAGGGCTGTGAACGCACGAACCCCAGCCGCCAGCCGTGTCGAACCGGAGAACCCGATCATCGCGAGCCCCACGGATGCGAGCACGAAGAAGGTGGTCAGCGCTGCCGAATGCTGTTGGTAATCGGTCTTCTCGGTGATGATTCCGGTGACGGCCAGTCCGACTCCCGCGATGGCCAGCGCGCCCGCGTGCGGGAACGTGACGATCCGACGCACCGCCCAGCTCGACGCCACCACCGCGATGGCCAGGCCGGTGAGAACGAAGCTGACATTCATCACCGGGTAGAGCGCACTGCACGGCCAACGTCCCTGTGGGCCACAGAATTCGAGGCCGAGTGGACCGATCTGGTCTGTCTGGTAGGAGTACTGTCCACGCCACGTCGCGGAGACCACCCATTCCGCGGCGAAGAACTGGAGCACGACGAGCGCGGCGACCAGCGTGATGCGCGGGTCGATCAGGAGTCGGATGACTTTCATGGGATGGTGCTGACCTCTCGGGGAGACTCATGGGCAGTGGCGGGCGCGCCACGACCAATCGATTTCAGGGTTCCGGCGCCGAACCCCGCGCATGTGACGAACAGGCCCGCGATGAGTGCCGCGACCCGCGTCGGGGTGCGACGTGAACGCCACGCGCCCTGGGGCAGTGTGCGGGTCGCGTATCCGCGCTCGGTGGAAAGTGCTGTGTCGGTTGAGGTCAGGCGCGACAGAGTCGCCTTGGAGCGGCCCTCTTCGTAACAGCGGCGCGTGAAGTAGGAGAACCGGGTGCGGTCGGGTGACACCGCATGTCGGACACGGAAATCCGTGTCGCGCAGGATCGTCGAATTCGGGAACTGTTGGCGCAGAGCGATTCCCATGAGCGTCTCTTCGCATCCGGAGGGAAGATCGGCGTGCCGACCGAGTGCCGTCGAGAAGCCTCCGACGGCCTCGAGCCGATCGCGTCGTACCGCCATCGCCGCACCGATCGGATTGCGGATCTGTGCACCGTGTCCCGGTAGGCCGCGATAGTCGCAGCCGACGACCCAGCCGAACTCCTCGGGGAACCATCTCGGCCGGGGAGCAAGCCACTGGGCATCGACTGCACCGCCCAGGGCGCTGATGTCGTCGCCGGCGAATCGCGATCGAACGGCGGCGAACGATCCGGGTACCGGCTCGGCGTCGTCGTCGATGAAGACCAAGACGTCACCACGTGCAGTGCGAGTGCCGGTGTTACGAGCCTCGGACAGTCCTCGCGGTCCCGCTGATGCGACGACGGTGACCGCGGACTGGTCAGTGGAGAACTGCGCTGTCAGTGAGGTGAGCAGGTCGTCGTTGTGATCGACCACGACGATGAGCTCGTCGACGTCGAGGAGTTGTGCGCGTGTCGCGGCGATGGCGCGCGTGAGGAGCGCTGCGCGGTCGGAGGTGTAGCAGCAGATGATCGCCGACAGGGTGGGCGCAGTGGACTGCTGATGCGGGTGCGACAACTTCGACTCCGGACGGCATGCGGGACGGCGGACCACGGTAGCCTAACCCATAAGGATTAGGGAAGGCTAACCAAACTAGTCGGATGTGATCGACGTACTACCGCGGTGCGGGGATCGTCTCTCCGAGCACCGCCAACGCCTGTGCCGGTACGTCCGCGAGTGCGGCTGCCACAGCGTCGGCTGGAAAGACGTCGTCGCGGAACGTCGCTGTGAGACACAGACTTCCGGCGACCGATGCACTCGTGACGGTGATCCCGGTGGGTGATGGAGGCTCGGCGATGCCGATGACCAATGCCTTCTCGGTGTCGGAGAAGTTCCACCGCTGATGACGTCCCGGTACGACGCCGCCCGAGGAGTGCAGTAGGTCGATCGCCGCCTCGCCCGCGGGCGCCCACGACTGTTGCCCGGTCGCCGCCACCCGTCTTCGGCGCTGTCCCCTCGCGGCAGCTCTCGACTTTGCCGCTGTCACAAGGAGATTCGCGACGGGGCGACCCATCGACGACGCCGCTGACAATTCTGCCTGCAGTGCGTCGGGCGCTGTGTCGGGGAGTACGACGAAGTCGAGGCCCGCCGCGAAGTTCGCCATGGTGCCCACGGATCGGGGGAGATATGCCCTGGCATCGAAGGGAAGTGTGACCATCGGATTCACGCGCAGCCCGGCGGCGGTCAGTGCGCGCACGAGCGCGACGGTGTGCAGCGTGAACATTCCGACGTCCGCGCCGCGCGACGTCCGGGCCGCGCGCATCAACTCGACGACGTCGCGTGGTGTTCGCGCGAACACGCTTGTCGCCTGTCGCGGCGGATCGACCGGTATGAGGGTTGACGGTTGCGGTGCTCGGTAATCGCGCGACCGATGCATGTGGGCCAGCGCGCGCAGCCGCCGTGGATTCGACAGCACAGCTGCACCCGCGATCGCGAGGGCACGCGTCGGCGTCCACCAGCGCGGAGATGCCGCGATGGTTTCGGGGATCTCCTCGCTGAGCAGAACGTCGACGATGGTGTTGAGGAGCGTGGTGTCGCCGAGGCCGTGGTCGTAGTCGATTGCCAGGTAGCGGCCACTGAGTACGACGCGCAGATGCCGAGGTGGAAGCGCCGCCACTACGTCGAGCAACGCCAGGGGATCGTCGGTCGGTGGCGCGGTGTGGACGGCGTCGGCCAACCTGTCGGGCGCGTATGACCAGGCGCGACGATCGTGTGATGGTACGAGCCCGATGCGTGTGTGGGGGCCACGCTTCGCGAAGCGGATGAGCCGTTGCGACGCGCAGTTCGCGTCCGGGAGATCGAGCGGACCGACGACGACGGCGCTGCGATGGCCACTGTGATGCGCGTCGATGGCCGCGCCGGTGAAAGTGCGCGACGCGTCGGGGGAAGTGGCTGAACTACTCATCTTCCTGATGACTTTAACAAAGGCTTACCTAATACGCGCAGGCCGCGCCGGAGATGTCCAATTCATCTTCCGTTCACCTTCGGTGCCCGGTACGTCCACCACGGCACCCTACTGTCATTGCGACCGGGCAAAGCCGCTTGGCGGGACTGCCATGTTCTGATGCTGGAGGGAACCAGAAAGTGAAATTGAGTCGTACAGGAGCCGCTGTCGCCGTGATGGCCGCCAGCTCCGCCCTCGTTCTCGGTGCGTGTAGCAGCAATGCTGACAAGGGCGGCACGAGCGCAGCGCCCGCCTCAGCGGTGACTGACATCAAGTGCGAGGGCAAGCAGTCACTCAAGGCGAGTGGTTCGACAGCCCAGGCCAACGCCATGAAGATCTTCTCCACCTCGTTTGCGAAGACCTGCCCCGGTCACGAGCTCGCCTACGGTGGCGGAGGCTCGGGACAGGGTGTCTCCGACTTCACGCAGAATCTCACCGACTTCGGTGGCTCCGACTCGCCGCTGAAGGGCGACGAGATCCAGAAGGCCGCACAGCGCTGTGGCTCGGAAGCATGGCAGCTGCCGCTCGTGTTCGGTCCGATCGCCGTGACCTACAACGTCGATGGTGTCAACGATCTCGCGCTGTCGGGTCCGACGCTCTCCAAGATCTTCAGCGGCGAGGCAAAGACCTGGAACGATCCGGCGATTGCCGCCGACAACCCGGGCAAGACCCTTCCCAGCACTGCTATCAGCGTGATCTACCGTGCTGACCAGTCGGGCACGACGGACAACTTCCAGAAGTACCTGACCGCCGCGGGCGGATGGACCAAGGGTGCGGGCAAGACCTTCAACGGTGGTGTCGGCGAGGGCAAGCAGGGCAACCCCGGCGTTGGTTCCGCAGTGAAGCCGACCCCCGGATCGATCGCCTACGTCGAGTGGGCGTACGCGCAGTCCAACAAGCTGTCGATGGCGAAGATCATCACCGATCAGGACAAGAGCGGTGTGGAGCTGAACTCTGAGACCGGCGGTAAGACCATCGCGGCGGCGACTCTCAAGAACGGTCCCGACAACCACAACATGGTCATCGACACCGAATCGTTCTACAAGCCGACCGAGGCGGGCGCGTACCCGATCATTCTGGCAACATACTCGATCGTCTGCTCGAAGTACGCCGATACTTCGGTTGGCCAGGGTGTCAAGACGTTCCTCTCGGTGGCGTCTGCACCGCAGAACCAGGGCCAGGATCTGGTCAACGCGGGCTACATCCCGCTGCCGAGCGAATTCCAGCAGAAGCTGACTTCGTCGATCAACGCCCTTCAGTAATCACACGAAAACACCGACCCGAAGCGATATGAGTTATGTCTGTGGATGACACCACCGGTGTGGGCCGGGGGAAGGCGGAGACCCCGCCCGAACCCGGCACGCAGCCTCCCGAATCGTCCGACCAGTTGCCTCCGGATTCCGAGGAGCAGCTCGAAGAGCAGCTCCACCCGGGCCTGCGCAGCCACCGCGGCGCACTCGGCGACCAGCTTTTCTCCTACCTCGCGCGGGGCACGGGTTTCTTCGTGGTCGTCCTCGTCGCCGGTATCGGCATTGCACTGATCGTCAATGCCATACCGGCGATGCTGGCGAACCACGCCAACTTCATCTTCTCGTCCCAGTGGGACGTCAGTTCGGCGAACTTCGACAACGACACGGTGCGTTTCGGCATCTGGGAGTTGTTCCGCGCGACGGTCCTGACCTCGCTGTTCGCCCTGGTCATCGCCACCCCGATCGCGATCGGCATCGCGGTGTTCCTCGTGGAGTACGCCCCGCGACAGGTCGCCCGCCCGCTCGCCGCGGTCATCGATCTGCTCGCGGCGGTGCCGTCGATCATCTTCGGTCTCTGGGGCATCTACGTCCTCGCGCCGGTGATCGCGCCGTTCGCGGAGAGGCTCAACAGCGTGCTCGGCTGGTTCTTCCTCTTCTCCGCCGGTAGCACGTCAGTCAGCGGCGGCGGCACGATCTTCACCGCGGGCATCGTGCTCGCGATCATGATGCTGCCGATCATCACCTCGATCACCCGAGAGGTGCTGCGCCAGACCCCTCCCGGCCAGAAAGAAGCGGCACTGGCCCTCGGTGCGACGAAGTGGGAGGTCATCCGGATGACCTCGTTCCCGTACGGACGCTCCGGCATGATCGCCGCGGCGATGCTGGCGCTCGGACGTGCGCTCGGCGAGACCATCGCCGTCATGATCATCCTGAGTGCCGCCGTCGGCCGCCTCAAGTGGTCGCTGTTCGAAGGCGGCGACACGTTCGCGTCGAAGATCGCTCGCGACGTCGGCGAGTTCGTCGGTAGCCAGGACACCCAGAGCGCCTACATCGCGGCCGGTCTGGTGCTGTTCCTCCTGACATTCGTGGTGAACGCGGTCGCTCGCACGGTCGCAGGCGGAAAGGTCAACGGATGAGCATCGCACTCGATAAGGGCGCAGGCGGCGGCCCGGTCAAACAACATCCGTCGGCATTCCGCGAGATCTCGCTGAGCCGTCGAATCCGCAACAACGGTGCGCGCGCCGCTTTCTTCATCTGCTTCGCGCTCGGCGTCATTCCACTGGTGTGGTTGCTGTGGACGGTGCTCTCGAATGGAGCGAGCGCCATCACCGACCCGAACTGGTGGTTCGGCGACGGCTACGCAGTCGACACCACAACCGACTACGGCGCGGGAATCGCGCCCGCGATCGTCGGTTCGATCATCCAGGCGCTCGTCGCCACGATCATCTCGGTCCCGATCGCGGTGCTCACGGCCGTTCTCCTGGTCGAGTACCCGACGTCGAAGCTGGTCAAGCCGGTCAGCTTCATGGTCGACATTCTCGCGGGCGTGCCGTCGATCGTCGCGACGCTGTTCATCTTCACGGTGTTCGTCATCGGACTCTCGATGGGACAGAGCGCCTTCATGGTCAGTCTCGCGCTCATCCTGCTGATGATCCCGATCGTCGTCCGATCGTCGGAGGAGATGCTCAAGCTCGTACCCGACGAACTGCGCGAGGCGTCGTACGCACTGGGCATCCCCAAGTGGAAGACGATCATGCGTGTCGTGATCCCGACCGCGCTGTCGGGCATGCTCAGCGGCATCTTCCTCGCCATCGCACGCATCATGGGTGAGACCGCCCCAGTCCTGATCCTCGCGGGTCCGGCGAGTTCGCTGGTCAAGACCAACCCCTTCGAGGGCGGTATGAACTCGCTGCCTCTGTTCATCAAGGACATGTGGGCGGCGAGTCAGCCGGCGTCGTCGTTCTACTACTGGGGTGCAGCGCTGACGCTGATCATCATCATCGCCATCCTCAACATCGTCGCAGCGCTGCTCGCGAAGTTCCTGGCACCCAAGTCCAGGTAAGACCGCACGCCCAGCAACAGCGTCGTACATCAACAGCACGAGAGAGTAATGCCATGGCCAAGCGCCTCGACATCAAAGACCTGAATATCTACTACAGCAAGTTCCACGCCGTGAAGGAAGTGACTCTTGCAGTGCCGCCGCGCAGCATCACCGCGTTCATCGGTCCGTCGGGCTGCGGCAAGTCGACGGTGCTGCGCACGCTCAATCGCATGCACGAGGAGATCCCCGGCGCATACGCGGTCGGCAGTGTGCTGCTCGACGGTGAGGACATCTACTCCAAAGAGGTCAACCCGACGAGCGTCCGTACGACGATCGGCATGGTGTTCCAGCGGCCCAATCCCTTCCCGACCATGTCGATCCGAGACAACGTCGTCGCAGGTCTTCGCCTGCAGGGCATTCGCAACAAGAAGCAGCTCAACGAGGTGGCCGAGCGAAGCCTTCGCGGCGCCAACCTGTGGGAAGAGGTCAAGGACCGCCTCGACAAGCCCGGTGGCGGTCTCTCGGGTGGTCAGCAGCAGCGACTGTGCATCGCGCGTGCCATCGCGGTCTCGCCGGACGTCCTGCTGATGGATGAGCCGTGCTCTGCGCTCGATCCGATCTCGACGCTGGCCATCGAGGATCTGATGGGCGAGCTGAAGAAGGACTTCACGATCGTCATCGTCACGCACAACATGCAGCAGGCTGCGCGTGTCAGTGATCAGACCGCGTTCTTCAACCTCGAGGGCGTCGGCCAGCCGGGACAGTTGGTCGAGATCGGCGACACCGAGACCATCTTCACGCACCCCACCAAGCGCGAGACCGAGGACTACATCTCCGGCCGCTTCGGCTGATCACCGGCCGGGCAACGACGCACAGGCCCACAAGCAGACAAAGACCCGCGACGAGGAATCGTCGCGGGTCTTTTGCGTTGATGGGGGCGCTCACATGTTGAGCAACAGTATGACCAGCAGAGCGACGAGCGACAGCGTCACGCCGACATAGACGAACAGCTGGCGTCGCCGGAGATGTGCTTCGGCTTCGTCGTCGGATTCGGCATTGAAATCGGGTTCTGCCGGATAGTGCACGCCCATGGCGCTCACCCTAGACTGCGCGCCTGGTGTGCGTGAAGTCAGGACGCCCTCCACGACGAGAAACGTCGGTGAATCACATCCGAAGCGGGGTGTGATCCACCGACGTCGGTGGTGGGGGTGTGTCGGGAAGCGTCTGTGCTTTAAGAAGCGTCTAGGAACTGCTCGGGCGTCTGGCCGGTGGCCTGGAAGACGACCCGACGGCCGATGAGTACGGCGTGGTCGGCGAAGCGCTCGTAGTATCGGCCCAGCAGGGTGACGTCGACGGCTGCGGCAACTCCGTGCTGCCAGTCCCGGTCCATCAGCACCGTGAACAGGTGGCGGTGGAGATCGTCCATGGCGTCGTCGTCTTCTTGTAGACGAACCGCAGCCTCGGGATCTTGCGTGTCGAGGACCTCGCGCGCGTTGGTGGCGAGCTGGACTGCCAGCCTGCCCATCTCGGCGAAGTAGCCGTTGACCTCTTCGGGCAGGGCCTTAGCGGGATGGCGTCGTCGGGCGACCTTGGCGACGTGCAGCGCCAGCGCGCCCATACGGTCGACGTCTGCGACGATCTGGAACCCACTGACAACTCCGCGCAGGTCGCCTGCGACGGGAGCCTGGAGCGCGAGAAGCGCGAACGCCTGCTCCTCGGCGCGCGCGGACAGTTCGGACAGTTTGTCGTTCTCCGACAGCACTTCCTCGGCAATGGCGAGATCGGCCTGCAAGAGGGCCTGGGTGGCACGGTCCATTGCTGAACCGGCCAGATCGCACATTTCTCCGAGCACCGCATTCAGTGAATGCAGCTGTTCTTGATACGCGGTACGCATACCCTCAAGGGTACTGTGCGTGCCGCAGATCACGATCTTCCGCGTGGTGAACACACTGTGAACGCGCGGTGAGTAGCTCTGCTCGCGCACCTGCGCCCGTCAGGAGCAGGTGGTGTCGCCCGCGTTGGTCACCGCGAGATCGTTGGGCAGATTGCTGGAGTTCGCCGCTGGAGGCAGTGCCTGCGCCGATAGCGTCTCGCCTGCGGCGGGAGCACTGGTGACGCTGCCGGCGAAGTCGCTGCCGAGAATGACCTCGACGCCCGACTTCACTGTCTTGTCGCTCTGGATCTTGGCGCCGGGGAACATCGCGGCGAGTGTCGCAGCAGAGTCCTGTTCACCCGGCCCGTAGCGCACGACGGTATCTGTGCGGTTCTCCGATGCATCCGCGACGCCGCGGACGTCGAAGCCCTGGGCGGTCAGCTGGTCGGACGCGTCGGCGGCTTGCCCGGCCTTGCCCGTGCCGTTGAGCACACGCACCCCGACGTTGCTCGGGTTCTGCGCGGTAGCCGAGACCGTCGACGGCGTCTGCGACGTACTCGTGGTGGCGCCGGCCGCCGTGGTCTGCTTCTTCGACGAACTGCTCTGCTTCTTCTTCGCGGCCTGCTCGCCGGGGAGCGGATCGTCGTCGATGATCGCGTTGAAGATGGCGTTGATGTCGTCGGTGCGCGGGATCTCGTTATTCGAGCCGTCGGTCGCCGTACCCGACGTCGGGATGGTCAGGAACGTCACGCGACCCGCCTCGATACCCTGCATCGAGTCGGCGAGTTTGAGCAGTGACTGCGTGTCGACGCCGTCGACGTAGCTGTTCTTGATGAAGGTGTTGACGATGCTGTTGAGCTTGGCCGGATTGGACAGGACGTTGCCTGAGAGCGTCGACCGCAGCAGTGACGACATGAACAATTGTTGGCGCTTGATGCGTCCGTAGTCGCCGTTGCCCTCCGTCGACACCGTGCGGGCGCGGACGTAGTTGAGCGCCTTGCGGCCGGTGATCGTCTGCTTGCCCGGCTTGGAGAGGATCTGGCCGAGTTCGTAGTCGTACACCGGCGTCGTGGAGCACACCTCGACGCCGCCGACTGCGCGCACGATCTTCTCGAAGCCGGAGAAGTCCATCCCGATGAAGTGGTTGATGTTCAGACCACTCATCTCGGTGATGACCTTGACCAGGCACTTCGGTCCACCGTCGGCGTAGACGCTGTTCAGTTTCACGTCGTTGGCCGCGGGTAGCTCGCCGTTGTAGGTTCCCGCGTCGTTGTCCCAGTCCTGGCATTCGGGCCGGTTGACCTGCAGATCGCGGGGGAACGAGACCGCGACCACGCGGCTGCGGTTGGCGGGGATGTTGACCAGGATCACGGTGTCGGAACGCGCGCCCTCTGCGTCGGCGGTGGTGCCCGCGCCGACCTTGCCGTTCTTGCCGCTGCGTGTGTCGGTTCCGACGATCAGATAGTTCTCGTCGCCGTACTGCGCGTCCTTGTTGCGGATGTTCGCGTCATCGGGGTCGACGGCGGCGATGGTGCGCCAATCGCTGTTCTTCGACTTCATGTACCCCCACACGAAGCCGGTCCCGACGAGCGCCATGACGCATGCGATGGCGACCATGATGCGACCGGTGAAAGCCACATTCTGACGTGTCGAGCGGTTGTGACGTCGACGCCCAACACTCTGTGGTCGTGAACGCAGCGCGATCGTCTCGGTGAGATCCGGCGTCGGCTCGAGCGGTGGGGACGCCGGTTTCTGACCCGCCTCGGGAGCCGACGACTCGGCGGGCGCATCGGTCGGGGCGGGGGCGTCGGGTTCGCGGTGTGACTCCTGCGCCCGCGATTCCTCGACGACCCGCTCCGTGGTCGCCCTGTCACTGAGGTCGACGACGGGCGCAGGCGCGGCACCGACGATCGGGATCTTGCGCGTGACCTCGTTGGCCCCTGGCGCGTCGGACTTCGCTCCTGGCGTCTCGGACTTGGCCCCCGGCGTCTCGGAAGGGCGCTTCGACGCGTCATCCGCGGGAGCGCGGTTGCCACGCCGTGCCCGACGAAGGCCGGAACGGCCGCCGACGCGCGGAATGGCCTCGGTCGGCGACGAATCGCCGCGCGGCTGCCTGCTGGAAGTCGACGGCTGGTCAGCACGTGGCGAGCTGTCAGAAGGGGAATCGGAGCGTGCGCCGGGATCGGCGTTCATCTGCTCCATCAACTCGCGGACGGTCATTCGACTGCGGCCGCGGACGTATCGATCGGCGGCGCGCGGCTCACGCAGCCTGCCGTCATTGGGGTTCGATGAGCGTGACGTGCGTGGAGTTGATGACGATGACGAGTCGTCCCGGTCGCCCGGCTCGTCGCCGTGCGGCTTGGGTGTCCAACGACTCACGTCACAAATCCTCGTACCCCGTGGTGAGGCTGCCGCCCGTCGGGGCTGAACGCTGCGGCGAGCAGGAAGAACTCAGATCCCGCCTTGGGACCTTCGGACATAGTACTGATAGGTCCTGAGAAGCGCCTCAGCCGCCGGAGTGCATGACCTCTGCACCCGCGGGGACAACGTCTTCGTAGGGGTCGTCGAGCCAACCGTCGGGGAGTGCGACCTTGGCGGGCGATCCCTGCCGACCACGTGGACCGTGTGCGTCCTCGGGAAATGGCGTATCGGCGGGAAGTGACCCGACGAGGTCGCGGAGTTCGTCGAGCGTCGACACCAGCGACATGCGCGAACGGATCTCCGAACCGGCCGGGAATCCGCGCAGATACCAGGCGACGT
The DNA here is from genome assembly GCF_000248055.1 of Gordonia sputi NBRC 100414. Lineage (GTDB taxonomy): Bacteria > Actinomycetota > Actinomycetes > Mycobacteriales > Mycobacteriaceae > Gordonia > Gordonia sputi. The sequence continues at coordinate 114,679 of NZ_BAFC01000045.1, forward strand.
GTTTGCGCATCTCGCGCATGCCCTTGTCCTCGCCGTGGTGATCGGCGAGCAACTCGCCGTGCCTGACGATGATCTGCGCGACCTCACCGAGGTTCGGCGCAGCGGGTGCGGGCAGCCCATTGAGTTCAGCGGCGAGTTCGGCGAACAGCCACGGCCTGCCGAGGCAGCCGCGTCCCACGACGACGCCGTCGCATCCGGTCTGCGCCATCATGGCCACGGCGTCCCGGGGTTCGAAGATGTCGCCGTTGCCGAGCACCGGCACGTCGGTCACGTGCTCCTTGAGACGGGCGATCTCGGCCCAGTCAGCCTCGCCGGAGTACCGTTGCGAAGCCGTACGGGCATGGAGCGCAACAGCTTTCGCGCCCTCGGCCGCAGCGATGCGCCCGGCGTCGAGGTGCGTGTGGTGCTCGTCGTCGATCCCGATGCGGAACTTGACGGTGACGGGGATGTCGGTGCCCTCGGTCGCCTTGACCGCGGCCGCGACGATGCGTTGGAAGAGGGTGCGCTTGTAGGGGATCGCGGAGCCGCCACCCTTGCGGGTCACCTTCGGCACCGGGCAACCGAAGTTCATGTCGATGTGGTCGGCGAGATTCTCGTCGACGATCATCTTGGCTGCCTCGTAGGTGTAGCGCGGATCGACCGTGTACAGCTGCATCGACCGCGGATTCTCGTCCGGGCCGAACGTGGTCATGTGCATGGTGACCGGATGCCGCTCGACGAGCGCTCGTGCGGTGACCATCTCGCATACGTACAGACCCGACACCGTGCCGGTGCGGGCCAATTCGAGTTCGCGACACAGCGTCCGGAACGCCACGTTGGTGACGCCTGCCATCGGCGCGAGCACCACGGGACTCGCGAGTTCGATCGTGCCGATTCGCAGGGGGGAGTCACGCATAGGGGTGTCACGCAGCGGGGTGTCACGCAGCGGCGTGGCGTGCGCAGCCGACAGCGCACCGGCGCCCTCGTGGATCGTGGAGGGCGCCGGCGCTGCTGGGGTTCGGATCGTCGTCGTCAAGCCAATGGTTGCGTCAGGACGCCTGACGCTCGCGCTTCTTGGCTTCGCGGGCGAGTGCGCGGTCGCGCATCTCCTCGAACTTGATGGTGTCCTTCTCGAGCTGCTCGAGGAAGGCTGCGAGCTCCTCGCGGGTCTTGTCGCCCTCGGCGGAGAAGTCGTCGCGATCGAAGACGTTCCACTTGCGCAGGACGGGCTGGATGACCTCTTCGAGGTGCTGGCGCAGGTCGTAGATGCCGTGCTTGGCCATCAACACGCCGTGGCGGCGGAAGTTGGGCATTCCGGCGCCGGGCATCTGGAAGTTGGTGACGATGTCGGTCACGGCACGCAGCGTCTGGTCGGGAGCGATGTCCATTCCTGCGCCGCAGATGTTGCGGTAGAAGATCATGTGCAGGTTCTCGTCGGCAGCGATGCGCTGAAGCATCTTGTCGGCGATCGGATCGTTGCACGCCTTACCGGTGTTGCGGTGGCTGACGCGCGTGGCGAGCTCCTGGAACGTCACGTAGGCGACGGAGTGCAGCAGGCCCATCTCGCCGCCCTTCTCCATCATCTCCTCGACGCGGTCGCCTGCGGCGGACTCGGGTGAGTAACCGTTGGTCATGTGGACCATGCGGTCGGCCTCGAGCTGGGCGGGGTCGACGCCGCGCGTCACCGTGAGGTAGTCGCGCATGACGATCGAGTGCCGGTTCTCCTCGGCGGTCCAGCGACCGACCCAGAAGCCCCATGCCGAATCCATCGAGAAGTTGTCGGCGATCACCCGGTGGTAGGAGGGCAGGTTGTCCTCGGTCAGCAGGTTGGTGATCATCGCGGCCTTCGCGACCTCATCGAGCTGCGACTGTTCGGGGTCGTAGTCGACGCCGCCGAGCGCGGCGAAGTTACGCCCCTCGTCCCAGGGGACGTAGTCGTGCGGGTTCCAGCTCTTCGCGATCTTCAGGTGCCGGTTGACGTTGTCCTCGGCAACCGGTGCCAACTCGCGGAGCAGATCGAGCTGAGTGAGCTCACGTGCCATTGTTCGTTCCTCCGAACGGTCCACATCGAAACAGGTCGGACTGTCGTAGTCTCCGACTGTCGTCTCTGGTTGTCATGCCTGGCTCGGTGACCGACATGCATTCAAGTCAGTCAGTAAGGTTACGGCACCGAGCAGGCGTTACCCAAGTACGCACTTACGGTGTCGTAACTTGGCTCGCAAGCGCTACCCCCAAAACGCTCGGCCGAACGTCGACGCCCACGTGGCGGCGTCGTCGTCAAGGGTACCGAGTTCGCGCGCCTTGTCACACCACTGCATTGCGGCGATGCCGAACTCCAAAGGGTTGTAGATGTCCTCCTCGCACTTCCACAGACCGTCGCCGGCGTACGTGATGATCGAAATGTTGGTCGCGGTGATGACGCTTCCGTCGCCGGGATCGCACATCGGATTGTCGACTTCGAAGATCACGCGGCCGGTCGGGGCGTCGAACACCTTCCACAGATTGGGGAAGGCAACCATGTGGTCGCCGGGGAAGCGGGTCATCGTCTTCACGATCCACGGTCGGATCTCATCCCTGCCGTGCATGGTGCCGAGCGCGTGCTCGATGTAGTCGGCGTCGGGGGTGAAGAGGTCGGCGAAGCGCGCCCAGGCCGCAGGCGCCTCGGACGGCTCGGCGCGGGCATGTGCCGCGATGCCTGCGACGGTGGCCTCGAAGACGTCGAACGCCTCCGACAACTCATCGAGCTCGAACGGGGTCGGCGAGAATCGGGCATCCGCGGCAGACGCGGCGTTTTCGGTGCGCATCCGGCTGATCGTAGGGAACTACGGCGGGTGCGCGAAGCGTTATGGAAAAGGAGCGCGACGACGCACAGACGTGGTTCGATTTCATCATCGACCCGTCGACGTAGACGGGCGTGCGCGACGGCGCGGGCGAGCAGGATGCGGAGGATTTGCGATGGAGCGGCTGAGCGGTTTGGACGCCTCGTTCCTGTACATGGAGACGCGGTCGCAGTTGATGCAGATCATCGGCCTGATCGAGGTTGATCCGTCGACGATTCTGGGTGGGTATTCGTTCGGCCGTATCCGTGATCAGATGCGACAGCTCGTCCGTGCGACCCCGAAATTTCGACGCAAGCTCGACAACTCGCTGATCAACATCGACCACCCCGCGTGGGTGGAGGACGACCATTTCGACATCGACCGGCACGTGCACCGCGTGGCGGTTCCGGCGCCGGGCGGGATCGGCGAGGTCACCGAGCTCTGTGGACATCTGGCCGGGCAGACCCTCGACCGCGCGAAGCCGTTGTGGGAACTGTGGGTCATCGAGGGCCTGTCCAACGGGCGGATCATGATCATGCTGCGGATGCACCACGCCGCGGTCGACGGTGTCGGCAGCGCCGAGGTGCTCTCGCAGCTCTTCTCGCTCTCGCCCGAGCAACCCGACCTCGACGCCGATCTGCTGCATCAGACCGCAGGCGGGTCGTCGCATGCGGTGCTCGCCGCGACGGGTGCGGTCCACTACCTGATCCGACGTCCGATCGCGATGGCGCGTCTGCTGCCGGAGACGGTCGCGGTTCCGTTCGCGTGGCTGCGTCGGGCGCGCTCGCACGAGGCGATGCCCGCACCGTTCGGGGCGCCGCGAACCCGATTCAACGGCCCCATCACACCGCACCGTTCGATCGCACTGACCCAGCTCTCCCTCGCCGACATCAAGCGCGTCAAGAACCGGTTCGGAGTCAAGGTCAACGACGTCGTGCTGGCGATCACCGGCGGGGCGCTCCGTGAATATCTGTTGGCGCACAACGAGCTGCCGGACAGGCCGCTCGTCGCGATGGTGCCGGTGTCGGTTCACGGCGCCGACGACAGCGGGTTGATGGTGGAGGGCACCAACAAGGTGTCGGGCATGTTCACGCAATTGGCCTCCGACGTCGCCGATCCCGTCGAACGGATCGAGCGTGCCGCCGAGCTCTCGCGAAAAGCGAAGGCGCACCACGCCGACATCGACGCGAACATCCTGCGTGCCTGGGCCCAGTTCGCGCCCGGCACCACGATGTCGACGCTGATGAAGTTCTACGGCGACCGGAAGTTGGCGCTCAAGCACCCTCCGGTCTTCAACGTGACGGTGTCGAACGTCGCGGGCGCCGACATCCCGGTGTACTTCTGCGGCGCGCGCGTGACGGCGGTCTACCCGCTCGGGCCGATCTTCCACGGGCTCGGGCTCAACATCACGGTGTTCTCGGCCGACGGCGAGCTCAACGTCGGAATCCTCGGGTGCACCGATCAGATCCCCGATATCGACTTCCTCGCCCACGCGTTCGACGAACAGCTCAAGACGCTTCTCGAGGTGTGCGGCGACTGAGGTCTTGCGGTGATGGGGTCTTGCGGTGATGGGGTCATCTGGTCACTAAGCTTTGCCCTGTGTCCATCTATCGCCACGGATTCGCCCGAGTAGCGGGCGCGGTGCCCGTCGTCCGTATCGCCGACCCGGCGGCCAACGCGCAGGCCACCGTCGAATTGATGCGGCAGGCGGCCACCGAGGGGGCCGCATTCGTCGTGTTCCCCGAGATGGGGCTCACCGGATACAGCATCGACGATCTGGTCCAACAGGATGCGGTGATCGACGCCGCGCTCGACGCGCTCGCCACCGTCGTCGCCGCGAGTGAGGGCCTGCGCCCGCTGGTGGCCGTCGGACTGCCGCTCGTCGTCGACGCCGGGCTGTACAACTGCGCGGTCCTGCTGCGTGATGGTCGGATTCTCGGCGTCGTACCTAAGGCGTTCCTGCCGAATTACCGCGAATTCTACGACAAGCGGTATTTCAGCGCTGCCCGCGACGCACTCGCCGACACGGTGACGCTGCTCGGACAAACGGTGCCGTTCGGCACCGACCTGATCTTCGACGCCGTCGACCTGCCCGGTTTCGCACTGCATCTCGAGGTCTGCGAGGACGCCTGGGTGCCCATCCCGCCGAGTACCTGGGCCGCCCTCGGAGGTGCGACGGTTCTCGCGAACCTGTCGGGTTCGCCGGTCACGATCGGCAAGGAGTCGTATCGGAAGTCGTTGTGCACCAGCCTCTCTGCCCGGTGTATTGCCGCCTACGTCTACGTTGCGGCCGGATATGGCGAATCCACAACCGATCTCGCGTGGGACGGAGATGCGCTGATCGCCGAGAACGGCGGACTACTCACTCGCAGTGAGGGATTCGCGACGACCGAGCAACTCGTCGTCGCCGACGTCGACCTCGACCGGCTACGCCAGGAGCGCATCCGGATGGGCAGCTTCCACGATCAGGTCGGCGACCTCAAGGATCGTCTGACGTCGTTGCGCCACATCGACTTCGAGTTCGGCGACCTCGACCTCGCCGTCGACGATGATCTGCGACGCTCGGTCGCACGCTTCCCGTTCGTTCCCGCCGACGCCGCTGACCGTGACGAACGGTGCCGCGAGGTGCGCGACATCCAGGTTCAGGGCCTGGCCGCACGTCTGCGCGCCACCGGCATCGACAAGATCGTCATCGGGGTGTCCGGTGGCCTCGATTCGACGCTCGCATTGCTCGTCGCCGTCGACACCTTCGACCGACTCGGCCTGCCGCGCACCAACATCCTCGCGTACACGATGCCGGGATTCGCCACCGGCGGCGCGACGCTACGACGCGCACATGTGCTGATGGATTCTCTCGGGGTCAGCGGCACCGAACTCGACATCCGGCCGTCGTGTGAGCAGATGCTCGCCGACATCGGACATCCCTATGCCAAGGGCGAGAAGGTCTTCGACGTGACCTTCGAGAATGTGCAGGCAGGCGAGCGGACGTCGCACCTGTTCCGGCTGGCGAACTTCCACGGGGGAATCGTGCTCGGGACCGGCGATCTGTCCGAACTCGCGCTGGGGTGGTGCACCTACGGCGTCGGCGACCAAATGTCGCACTACAACGTCAACACGTCGGTCCCGAAGACGTTGATCCAGTACCTGATTCGCTGGATGATCTCGACCGGGCAGTACTCGCAGGAGACCACCGATACGCTCGCCGAGATCCTCGACGACGTGATCTCACCCGAACTCGTCCCGCCCGGCGAAGACGGCGCGATCCAGAGCACAGAGGACACCGTCGGCCCCTACGAACTGCACGACTTCTTCCTGTACTACCTCACGCGGTTCGGCTACCGCCCCGACAAGATCGCCTACCTCGCGGGCCAGGCGTGGGGCGACCGGGAACGCGGTGCGTGGTCGGAGCTGATCGCGCCGGAGCGTCGAAATCAGTACGACGCCGCGACCATTGAGCACTGGCTCTCGACGTTCCTGAAGCGATTCATGAGCAACCAGTTCAAGCGCACCGCGATGCCCAACGGGCCGAAAATCGGTTCGGGCGGGTCGCTGTCGCCGCGCGGCGACTGGCGCTCGCCGTCGGACGCCTCCGCCCGCACCTGGCTGGACCAGCTCAAGGGCAGCTGATGTCGCGGCAGCTCTAGAGCCCCAAATCCTTCGCGATGATCGTCTTCATCACCTCGTTGGTGCCGCCGTAGATCCGGGAGACGCGGGTGTCGGCGTAGAGCCGCGCGATGGGGTACTCGGTGATGTAGCCGTATCCGCCGTGCAATTGCAGGCACTTGTCGATGACGCGGCCGGCGGTCTCGGTGGCGAAGAGCTTGGCGCGCGCGGCGTCGGCCACCGACAGTTCGCCCCGGTTGTGGAGGATCAACGCCTGGTCGACGAACTGCTGCACCGCCGCGACGTCGGCCGAGCACTCGGCCAGCACGAACTTGGTGTTCTGGAACGACGCAACGGGCCTGCCGAACACGTCGCGCTCACGGGTGTAGGCGAGGGCGTGTTGCAGAGCAGCGTTCGCGGTTGCCGACGCCCCGATGGCGATGCTCAGGCGCTCCTGCGCCAGGTTGTGTGTGAGGTAGGAGAAACCCTTGCCCTCCTCGCCGAGCCGGTCCTCGACGGGCACGCGCACCGATGAGAAGGAGAGTTCGGCGGTATCGGACGCCTTGAGTCCGATCTTCTCCAGCTTCCGTCCGACGGCGAAACCCTCGGATGTGGTGTCCACCACCAGAATCGAGAGTCCGGCCCGACGATTGTCGGGATCGAACGATGCGGTGCGGCACACCACCAGAATGCGGTCGGCCAGTGCGCCACCCGTGATGAATGTCTTTGCGCCGTCGAGGATGTAGTGGCTGCCGTCCTCGGAGAGCTTGGCCGTCGTCGAGATGTTCGCGAGGTCGGAGCCGGTGCCCGGTTCGGTCATGGCGATCGCGAACATGATGTCGCCCGAGGCGAATCCGGGTAGCCAGCGCTGCTTCTGTTCGTCGGTCGCGTACTCCATGAGGTACGGCAGGATCAGATTGGTGTGTACCGACTCGCTGCCGAAGGTCACGCCCGCGAGGGCGGTTTCTTCCGACACGACAAGCGAATACGTGAAATCGTGGACGCCTCCGCCGCCGTACTCCTCGGGCACCTCGATGCCGAGCACGCCCAACTCGCCGAGTTTGCGGTAGAAGTCACGCGGCGGGTGTCCCTGCTTCTCCCATTCGGGGTGGACGGGCACGACCTCCTTGGCGATGAAGTCGCCGATCGTCTTGCGAAAAGCCTCGTGGTCTTCGTTGAATACGGTGCGCTGCACGTCTTTTCCCTCTCGTCGGATATCTGTCGGTGGTTCAGCTGGCGGCGTACTCGCGCAGCAGCCCTTTGCTGATGATCTGTTTCTGGATCTCGCTGGTGCCCTCGCCGATGAGCAGGAACGGCGCTTCACGCATGAGTCGTTCGATCTCGAACTCCTTCGAGTAGCCATACCCGCCGTGAATGCGGAACGACGCCCCGGTGACCTCCGAACAGTATTCGCTGCACAGATACTTGGCCATGCCCGCTGCGACGTCGTTGCGTTCGCCGGAGTCCTTCAGCCGTGCGGCATTGGTCATCATCAGGTGTGCCGCTTCGACTTTGGTGGCTATCTCGGCGAGACTGAACGCTATCGCCTGGTGCTCGGCGATCGGTTTGCCGAAGGTGTGGCGCTGTTGCGCATAGGCGATGGCGAGTTCGAACGCTCGTTGCGCAACACCGCACGCGCGTGCAGAGACATTGACCCGACCCACCTCGACCCCGTCCATCATGTGCGCGAACCCGCGGCAGGGCACTCCGCCGAGGATGTCGTCCGGCGATGCCCGATAGTCGTCGAAGATCATCTCCGTGGTGTCGATGCCCTTGTAGCCCATCTTCTCGATCTTTCCCGGAATGGTCAGTCCGGCAACGACTTCCCCGAATCCTGCAGGCTTCTCGATGAGGAACGTCGTCAGATTGTGGTGCGGTTTGGCCGCGCCCTCGTCGGTACGGACAAGTGCCGCAACGAGAGTCGACGACGCCCCGTTCGTCAGCCACATCTTCGCGCCGTTGATCGTGTACGCGCCATCGTCACCGAGCTTGGCCGACGTCTTGATCGCTGCGACGTCGGAGCCGAGATCCGGTTCGCTCATCGAGAACGCGCCGCGCACCTCGCCGGTGGCCATCCGTGGCAGAAACCGTTGCTTCTGCTCGTCGGTTCCGTGCTGACGCAGCATGTAGGCGACGATGAAATGCGTGTTGATGACACCGGACACGCTCATCCAGCCGCGTGCGAGCTCCTCGACGCACAGCGCGTAGGTGAGCAGCGACTCGCCGAGTCCTCCGTACTCCTCGGGGATCATCAGGCCGAACAGCCCCAGTTGGGCCATGCCATCGACGATCTTCTGCGGGTAGGCGTCGTCGTGTTCGAGTTGCTGCGCGGTCGGGATGATCTCGGCGTCGACGAATCGTCGCACCGCGGCGACGATGTCTTCCTGGGTGTCGGTGAGACCGAGCGTGCGGGCCAGACGTGCCATGACCTCCAGCATGCACCCGTGACGTAGGTGGAAGGAACGGCCGGATCGGCTAACACACCGATAGGGCGACTCAATGGGATAGGGCTTGTCTATGAGTCCGTGAACGCGAAACTACTTGTGGTCACCAGGTGAGAAGTGGTCGGCTCGAATGCATGACAGATGCAGTGATCGTCGACGCGGTACGCACCCCGATCGGACGTCGAAACGGGGCGTTGGCCGGTATCCATCCCGCTGACCTCTCGGCCCACGTGCTCGAAGCGCTCGTCGAACGCACCGGGATCGACCCCGCGATCATCGACGACGTCATGTGGGGTTGCGTAAGCCAGCACGCCGAGCAGGCGGGAAACATCGCACGCACAGCGGTGTTGGCCGCGGGGTGGCCGACCACGGTCCCCGGAACCACGGTCACACGGGCGTGCGGGTCGAGCCAGCAGGCGCTGGCGATGGCCGCGGCCGCCGTGATCTCCGGCCAACTCGACGTCGTCGTGGCTGGCGGAGTCGAGTCGATGAGCCGTGTCCCGATGGGAACCGCGGCACCCAACGGCGAGAGTCAGCCAGCAACCGTACTCGACCGCTTCGGCGTCGACCGCTTCAGTCAGGGCATCGGGGCAGAGGAGGTAGCGCGACGCTGGGGTCTGAGCCGCACCCAACTCGACGAGTACGCACTACGGTCACACGAACTCGCCGCCGCAGCAACCGATTCGGGTGCCTTCGACGCTCAGCTCGCGACGCTGCCCGGCGTACTCGAGGGGGACGAGGGCATTCGACGCGGCGGTTCGCTGGAGTCCCTCGGCAAACTCCGAACGGTGTTCGACGAGAACGGAGTCATTCACGCGGGCAACGCATCACAGATCTCCGACGGGGCGGGCGCACTGCTGGTGATGTCGAGCGAGACCGCGGCGGCCAACGGCCTGGTCCCTCTGGTGCGGATTCACACCACCGTCGTGGCGGGTGACGATCCGGTCGTCATGCTCACGGGGCCGATTCCCGCCACGGCCAAAGTGCTTGCACGTTCAGGACTCTCGATCGACGAGATCGGTGCATTCGAGGTCAATGAGGCGTTCGCGCCGGTGCCGCTGGCGTGGCAGATCGACACGGGTGCATCGGAGAAGGCGCTCAACCCGCTCGGCGGAGCGATCGCCGTCGGACATCCGCTCGGGGGATCCGGTGCCATCCTCGCGACACGCCTCGCGCATCACATGCACGACAACGGTATTCGCTACGGACTGCAGACGATGTGCGAAGCGGGCGGCATGGCCAATGCCACCATCTTCGAACTGATCGGCTGACGTCGATGACGCAATTGCATTATCCCGACGTCACTCTCGCGGCACTGCCGCCAAGCATGGCCGCCATGTATCCGCACCGTGCCGCGGTCGTCGAGGGTGACCGCACCCTGGACTACTCCGAACTCGACAGTGCCACAGCCTCGATCGCCGCGGGACTACGGGCGAGGGGTGTACGTGAGCGAGACGTCGTCGCACTCCATCTGCCGAACAGCATCGAGTTCGTGCTGGCCTATTACGGTTCGCTGCGCGCCGGCGCCACCGTGACCCTTGTGAATCCGGCACAGCCCGCCAAGGGTTTACGTGATCAACTCGCCGAAACCGACGCGGTCGGTGTCTTCACCACGCGCGACAGTCGTGAGCTCGTGACCGCCGCGGTCGACGGCACCGACGCGTCGCTCATCGTCGTGGTCGACGGCCCGACGTCGGGTGATGCCACGGCGATCTCGCTCGACGAACTCGCGGAGCCGACACACGATGGCCCGCCGCAACTGCGCATCACCGGAGACGACGTCGCGCACCTCGCGTTCACGGGCGGAACCACCGGAGTCTCCAAGGGCGTCCGAGTGTTGCACCGCAACGTCATTGCCAATGCCACGCAGATGATCGCCTGGCGCGCAGGGCATTCGGTGGTCGACGACGATCGGGGACTCGTTCACCTCGAACCGCGCGATGGGGGCAACCGTGGAGTGCGGCCGGGTGACGCGGCGACGGTGGTGGTCTCGCCGCTGTTCCATGCTCACGCATTGATCAACATGTCGTTCCTGCTGATGTGCGGGGCGAGCCAGGTTCTCGCGGTGGATTCGCGTTCGGAGGCGACGACACGACGATTCGACGCCGGGCGCATGCTCGAACTCATCGAACGACACCGTGCCACGTACGTGACCGGAAGCCCGGCCATGTGGGCATCGCTCGTGGGACACCCCGACGTCGGCAGCAGGGACCTGAGTTCGGTGCGTGTCGTGTCCTCCGGCGCGGCGCCCATCGACCGCGTCACGCTCGACAGGCTCGCGGCAGCATTCCCGTCGTGCTCGGTCGTCGAGGGCTACGGACTCACCGAGGCGACGTGCCTCGTCACATCCGCGCCGCTCGCCGACACCGGCCAGGGTGCGGGCGACTACCGGATCGGCAGTGTGGGACTGCCGACCTACGACACACAACTGCAGATCCGATCGCTCGCCGACCGCACCACGATCCTGTCAACGGGCGAGCGTGGCGGGCTCTGGGTCCGCGGACCGCAGGTGACCGCGGGGTGCCTCCATCACCCGGAGATCACAGCGCAGCAGTTCGTTGACGGGTGGCTCGATACGGGCGATATCGCCTTCCGCGACGACGACGGTCACGTCTACATCGCCGACCGCGCGAAGGACATGCTGATCTACAAGGGCTACAACGTCTACCCGCGTGAACTCGAGGAGATCCTCGTGACTCATCCCGACGTCGCGCAGGCCGCCGTCGTCGCACGGGAGGCCGGAGTGGTCGGTCAGGAGCCGGTCGCGTTCGTTGTTGCCCGGGACGGCAGGGAGGTCGATGTCGACGCTGTCATGACCTACGTCGCCGAGCAGGTGTTGCCGTACAAGAAGATTCGCGACGTCGTCGTCATCGATGCGCTGCCGACGTCTGCCGCGGGGAAGATCCAGAAGGTCGCGCTACGCACGCGGCTGCGTGAGTCAGAGGAGCTACATCATGCGTGAGGTCGTGATCTGCGAGCCGGTCCGCACCCCGATCGGACGCTATGGCGGGATGTTCCGATCCGTGACCGCGGTCGACCTCGGAGTAGCGGCACTGAGCGGATTGCTCGAGCGCACCGCTGTGCCGCACGACGCCGTCGAGGACGTGATCCTCGGCCACTGCAATGGCAACAGTGAGGCACCCGCGATCGGACGGGTCGTCGCGCTCGACGCAGGGCTTCCGACGACGGTGCCGGGTATGCACGTCGATCGACGCTGCGGCTCCGGTCTGCAGGCCGTGATCCAGGCGGCCGATCAGGTGGGTGCCGGCGACAACGATCTCGTCGTGGCGGGCGGTACCGAGTCGATGAGCAATGCGTCGTTCTACTCCGTCGACATGCGCTGGGGTGGCGCGCGAACCGGAATCGCACTGCACGACAGCCTCGTTCGGGCACGATCCACTGCGGGTGGCCGAGACCATCCGATCCCGGGCGGGATGATCGAGACCGCCGAGAATCTCCGTAGGCAGTACGGCGTCTCGCGCGACGAGCAGGACGAGCTGGCCGTCGAGTCGCATCTGCGCGCCGTGCGTGCGCAGAAGGACGGCATCCTGGCCGAGGAGATCATTCCTGTCACCGTGTCGGGCAAGCGGTCAGAGCAGGTCATCGACACCGACGAACATCCGCGGGCCGACATTTCGCTGGATTCCCTTGCCGCACTGACGCCGATCATGTCGAAGGTCGACGCCGACGCCACGGTGACCGCCGGAAATGCGAGCGGTCAGAACGATGCGGCGTCGATGTGTCTGGTGACGACCGCCGAGACGGCGCAGCGGTACGGTCTGCGCCCACTCGTACGACTGGTGTCGTGGGGTCTCGCGGGAGTGCCCCCGGAGACGATGGGGATCGGTCCGGTTCCGGCGACGCAGAAGGCGCTCGACAAGGCGGGTCTCACCCTCGACGACATGGACGTGATCGAACTCAACGAGGCGTTCGCGGCACAGGCGCTTGCCGTGACCCGTGAGTGGGGTTTCGGTCGATTCTCCACCGAGAGTGCCGATTTCGCGCGCGTCAACGTGCACGGCTCAGGCATCTCTCTCGGTCATCCCGTCGGCGCGACCGGAGGCCGGATGCTCGCGTCGCTGGCTCGCGAACTGGTGCGCGGTGGCGGGCGCTACGGCCTCGAGACGATGTGTATCGGCGGCGGACAGGGGCTGGCGGCAGTGTTCGAGCGGGTGGCCTGACCGGTCATACGTCGACCGTATTCAGTTCTCGCGGTGCAGTGTTCGAACGACGTCGACGAAAGCCTGTGCGGCGATCGATAATGCCGTCGGGTCGTACATGAGCGCGAAGTTGCGGACGAATCGCGGACGAACGGGCCGCACCGTGGTGCGATCGGCAACCGACTCCGCGACCCGTCGTTCGAGCAGCGTCGCGCCGATTCCCGCCAGCACCATGGGTAGTCGCTCCTCGCGGTCTTCGGCGAGCACCGCGATCGGTGGGCGTACGCCCGCTTCGCGCATCGCGCTCTCGATCTCGTCGGCGACCGTCCCGCCGCGCGGAACGAACACCATCGGGATGTGGGGGAGGTCGGCGATGTCGATCGGACCGTCGGGCAGGACGGTGCCCGAGGGACAGACGAGCCAGAACTCCTGCTCGCCGAGCACGATCACTTCGAGAGCATCGTCGACCGCCGTCTCGACGGGGTGAAGATGTGTGACGACGAAGTCGCAGCGACCCTCCTCGATCACGGCTGCCGCGAGTGATTCGTCGTCGAGTTCGCCCACCCTGATCGTGGCGGTGGGGTGCGCGCTGACGAATGCCGCGACCACATCGGCGATCGTGGAACCGTCGGCGAATGGTGACGCGAGGATCTCCACCCGCCCGGTGATCTGATCACTGCCGACGGCAAGCGCGTCGTCGACCGATCCGACGTCGCGCACGATCTGGCGCGCCGAGCCGACGAGTGCACGTCCCGCAGCGCTGGGCACCATCCCGCGGCCGATCCGGTGGAAGAGTTGCACCCCGAGCTCGCGTTCGAGCGCGCGTAGCGCCTGCGACACCGTCGGCTGGGTCACGCCGAGCGACACCGACGCCCCGCCGATCCCGCCGTGCTCGACCACGGCGAGGAAGTATTCGATCTGACGTAGTTCCACGGGCTACTCGAAGACCGGGTCGTCGACTTGTGCTGGCGCGCCGCATGTCTGGCGCGCGACGGCGACGAAGGCTGCGGCGGCGGGCGACGGTTGCCCGGAGCGCATGATCAGGCCGAAATCTCGTCGCAGCGGCGGGCCCAGGCTGTACGTCGTGGCGTCCGGAATCTGCTCGGCGACCGACTCCCGCGGCGCAATGGTCGCGCCGACGCCCCGGGTGACCAGCTCGCGGATGGTGGGCGGATGCGCGCAGTCGACCGCGACGTTGCGCGCACCGTCGGCGATGACGTCGGCGAGAAGGCTTTCGGTCGCCGGGTCGGAGAGGTCGAGGAGCAGGGGCAGCGCGCGAACGGACTCGCGTGCGACAACCCCGGCGTCGGCGTCGACGTTCAGAGACGGTGGCGCGGCAAGGACGAGTTCCTGAGTGCCCAGCGGCGCGGATACGAAAGTGGAATGGTCCGCGCTGGAATCGATCAGTCCTATCTCGGCGCGTCCGCTGCGCAGCGCAGCGAGGATGCCCGCCGGGCCGTCGGCGGCAAGAATTCGTACGATCACCCGATCGAAGCGCGCACGGAAATCACGCACGATCGTGACGAGGGGTGCGACTGCGAAGGCGGATTCGGTGACGACATCCACTGTCCCGGAACGCAATTCGCGAACTGCGCCAACCCGCTGACGCGCTCGCTCGACGTCGGCGAGGACTCGCCGCGCGATCACCTCGACGCGTGCGCCCGCCTCGGTGAGTTCGAGTCGACGCCCCGTGCGGTCGAACAGCGTCACGCCCAGTCGGCGTTCGAGCGTGCGAATCGCCTGCGAGAGCGACGGCTGGGAGATGTAGAGCGCCTGCGCAGCCTTGGTGATACCGCCGTGATCGATGACCGCGACGAAATAGGTGGCAAGGTGCAGGTCCACTTCTCGATCGTAGGCGAGGGGGTGCCTCGGTCAGTGGCCGGTCCACTTCGGTGCGCGCTTCTCGGCGAAGGCGCGGGCGCCTTCCTGCGCGTCGTCGGATGCCGCGCTGCTCCGCGAACAACTCGGGGTCGGTGTAGCGGATGGCCATGCTGACGACCTGCTTGGTGGCGCGCACCGCCAGCGGTCCGTTGGCGGCGATCCGTGCTGCGAGCTCACGCGCGCCGTCGAGCGCTCCACCCGACGGTGTCAGGATGTTCACCAGACCGAACTCGTGGGCGCGGACGGCGGTGATCGGGTCGCCGGTGAGTGCGATCTCCATGGCGAGTTGGTAGGGAAGGATCTTGGGGAGTCGCAGCAGACCGCCCGCTGCGGCCGCGAGTCCGCGCTTGACCTCCGGCAGACCGAATTTCGCGTCGTCGGCGGCGACGATCAGGTCGGCCGACAGTGCCAGTTCGCACCCGCCCGCCAGTGCCCAACCCTCGACCGCCGCGATCAGTGGTTTGCTCGGGGGAGCGGAGGCGATACCACCGAAGCCGCGACCCTCGACGCTGGGCAGCTCACCACGCGTGAACGCCTTGAGATCCATACCGGCACAGAAGGTTCCACCCGCTCCGGTGAGGATGCCGATGGTGATGTCATCGCGTCGTTCGAACTCGTCCATCGCCGCGGCGAGCTGTTGTGCGACCTCCTGGTTGACGGCGTTTCGCGCCTCCGGGCGGTCGATGGTGAAAACGGCTACGCCGTCGGCGGATTCGGTGCGTACCGGGGTCATCGCAGAGTTCCTCTCGTGGTTGCGGATTCGATCGTCGCGGATTCGATGTGATGGTCGGCGGGGCGGGTGTCGGTGACCGTCCAGCGCACCGGCTCGTGGCCTGTCGACGAGATGATGCCGCGCGCTTCGAGTACCAGCAGGTGCGCGTTGGTCTCCCGCAATGCCATGCGGGACAAGGGAATCGACAGATCGGAGAACGGGCGAGACCACGTGACAGCGCGTGTGACGTCCCACGCTGTCGCGCCCGGTTGGTTCCAGATCGCCTCGGCGATCTCGTTGAGCCGTTCCTCGTGGTGCGAGAGGAGATCGGTCACCCGGTCGGCGAGCCCACGGAATCGGTACTCGTGACTGGGCATGGCCTCGAGGTCGCCGATGTGCTCGGTTCGCGCGAGCGACGTCAGGTAGTCGGCCAGCGGGCTCGGCGTCTGGAAGGGATTGGTCGAGACATTCGGGCTGATCCGGGGGAGCAGATGATCGCCGGTGAAGATGACGCCCGCGTCGTCGTCGGCGAAACACAGGTGCCCCGCCGTGTGGCCGGGTGTCCACACCGCACGCAGATTCCACCCGGGAACGTTCAGCGGAACGTCGTCGTCGAGCTCGACATCCATCGTGCGACCGTCCGGGAGCCGGACGAATTCGAGGAGCCCGGTGTCCGCGACGTCGGTCGGAGCGCCGAGGACACGGAGGTCCTCCTGAGCGGCCACGAACTCACGCGCTACTTCTTGTTCGCTGTGAAACCGCAGGTGGCGGGCGTCGGCGACGTGCATCGCGAGCTGTGGGTCGGTGTGTTCGAGCAGGCGCGGGACGAGTCCGAAGTGGTCGGGGTGCAGGTGGGTGACGAAGACGTGCGAGACGTCGGCGAGGTCGTGTCCGGTGGCGTGGATTCCGTCGACGAGCATCTTCCAGCCCGTGTCGGTGTTCCAGCCGGTGTCGATGAGCGCGAGCCGGCCGTCTGCCGTCGCCAATGCGTAAACAAGGATGTAGCGCAGTGGGTTCTCGGGGATGAGGACCGGGATCGACCAGAGGCCCGGCCGGACTTCTTCGACGGGCGGCATCTCTTTACGCACCCAGGCCTCGCGCTGGCGATGGCCGGTGACCACGATCGACGTACTCATCATCTGATCCGACCACGGCGAGACCGAGCGCCACAAACACCCGTCGACTCACAGCCCGTGAGGAAACCCCTATGTAGCTGTGCACCGAAAAGATCCACCTCATCTGTTGCACGCCACCTTCGGCACTGCCGAAGGTAGATCGACACAGATGAGGTGAACTTTTCTGGTCCTACTCGCTCACGGAACTCGTCGGCGCAACCATCGCCTGATCCCAGACGGCGAGGAGTTCGTCCATCACGTCCGTCGACATCCCGAACAGGCTCAGATGGCTCTCGCCGTGCAGGCTGAACAGCTTGGCGTCGGGCAGCAGCGAGACCACGTGCTCGCCGTGCGCGTAGGGGACGATGTGGTCGCGGTCCCCGTGCCACCAGCGCACCGGGGTGGTGATGTCGGTGACCGAGAAGCCCCAATCGCGGGAGAACACCCGTACGTCGTTGAACGGTGCCTCCATGCGGTGCGACCCGCCGCTGAGGAGGTCGTCGAGGAACATGGCGCGAAACTCCGGGCGGCTGAGCAACTCGCGGTCGGCGGCGGGGGAGAGCCTGCCGTAGAGCAGGATCGCGGGCTCGGCGATCGGTCGGACGAAGCGCAGCGCGGTGCTGATCGCCTGGCCGACGGGTGCACCGAGGACCGGCAGAACGGGCGCGGCGTGGCGTGCCAACGCAACTGCGCCACCGCCGATCGCCTCCGGGCCCACCGTCGGGGCCACGCCGCCGACGATTCCGGCGACGTGGACGCGTGGACCGAACTCGTGCGCGACGGCCAGCGCGTACGGGCCGCCGCCGGAGACGCCGATGACACCGAAATCGTCGATGCCGAGCGCGTCGAGGACGTCGGTGAGGTCGGCGCAGAAGTCCCGGACGGAGTCGTAGGGGTGGGCCGTCGACGATCCGACGCCGGGCCGGTCGATGCCGATGAGTCGGACTCCGCGCGCGGCGGCGTACTCGCGGGCTTCGAGCGGAATCTGTCGTCGAGCACCGGGCGTGCCGTGGAACCACAGGATCGGGCGTCCGGACGCCGAACCGAACTCGGCGAATCCCATCCGGCGCTTCTTCTTGTCGTGTGCCTGTGTTCCGACAGCTACGGAGCCCTCGATCTTCGGGCGATCGACGTCGATCATGTGACAAGGGTCTCACGCTGTCGTTCGACGCGGAATGCGGGCATGGTTGACGCATGGCCTCCGCCTGGCAGCCCCTGAAGAGCTCGGTCTTCCGCAACCTGTTCATCGCGCAACTCGTGTCGAATGTCGGGTTGTGGATGCAGTCGGTCGGCGCGCAGTGGTTTCTGGTCGACCAGCACGCCGGACCCGCCGTGATCTCACTGGTCCAGACGGCAAGCCTCGCGCCCACTCTGCTGTTCTCGCTGCTGGCGGGCGTGCTCGCCGACAGTCTCGACCGCAAATGGTTGCTCGTGGGTGATGTCGGTCTACTCCACGGCGATCGGCGTGCTGATGGCGGTGTTGGCGTTCACCGGACACCTCAATCCCGCCACGCTGTTGATCCTGACCTTCCTGCTCGGCGCGGGCGCGGCGCTCTCGTCGCCTGCGTTCCAGGCCATCCAGCCCGAACTCGTCCCCCGCGACGAGATACCCGACGCCGCGTCACTCGGCAGTGTCTCGGTCAACGCCGCGCGTGCCATCGGACCGGCACTGGCCGGTGTGATCTTCTCGCTCGGCGGGCCAGGCCTCGTCTTTCTCCTCAATGCCATCTCGTACCTGGCTGTCGTGATCGCGTTGCTGGCGTGGAAGGGGTCCGGGCAGAGCTCGACGGTCGTGCCCGAGCGTCTCTCGGACTCATTCTGGGCAGGCTTGCGGTACGTCGCGGCAGCCCCGATCGTGCGTCGAATCCTGCTCCGCTCGGCGTTGTTCGCGATCCCGGCGTCGGCGTTGTGGGCGCTGTTGCCGCTGGTCGTCGCGCATTCGTTTCACCTCGGATCCTCGGGTTACGGTCTCGTTCTCGGGGTGCTCGGCGTCGGGGCGTTGATCGGGGTGGCGCTGATGCCCTGGATGCGCCAGCACCTGTCGTCTGCGGTGATTCTCGCGTCGTCGGCAGTCGTGTTCGCGGTGGCCACGATCGCCGCAGCATTTCTGCCTCTCTGGCCGTGTCTCGTGTTGTTCTTGTTCGCGGGAGTCGCGTGGATCGCGACGCTGACTACGCTCAATGCCGGTGCGCAGTTGACGCTCCCGCAATGGGTGCGTGCACGCGGGATGGCTGCGTATCTGCTGGTCTTCATGGGTTCCCAGGGCATCGGCGCGCTGCTGTGGGGAGCTGTCGGGTCTGCGTTGGGCACCAAGTGGGCGCTGGTGATCGCCGGAGTCTGTCTATTGCTGACCGCGGCGAGTGTGTGGCTGCTGCCGCCGTCGCCGGTCACGGGCACGCTCAGCCGTGAGCTCTCGATGGCCTGGCCCGTCCCGACGCTGGTGTTCGAGCCCGAACCCGACGACGGGCCCGTCGAGGTCAGTGCCATCTACGACGTTCCTGCCGATCGCCGCGACGACTTCCTCGCCGCCATGCCTGCCGTCGGCCGGTCACGTCGACGCACCGGCGCACGGAACTGGCATCTCTACCGCAGCGCCGACCGGGACGGCCGCTACGTCGAGCAGTTCGTCGTGCCGTCGTGGTCGGAATACCGGCGTCAGCATCGCGATCGCTGGACCGAGTACGACCACGACAACGTCGCCCGCGTGCTCGCCATGACCACAACGGGCATACCCGACGAACGGCACCTGTTCAGCACGAACATCCGATGACGCGCCGAACACAGCGAACCCGCAGCGTGTGCGCGTACCGTTGACCGGGTGAGTGCAGACGTTTCCCCGACAACCGAGGCTTCGACGCCGTCGTCGATTCAGCGGATCGTGCGCGGCGTTCGCCACGTCGCGACGCCCTATCCGGTACGCGACCTTCCGTCCGGCCGGCATGTCGAATTGCCCGGCCGTGGAACGACTTACGTGACCGACTCCGGACCGAAGGACGCCCCGGCGGTGTTCCTGCTGCACTCGGTGCTCACCACCGGACTGCTCTGTTGGTACCCGTCGATTCCGCAACTGAACGGTCGGTACCGGGTCATCACACTCGACCAGCGATGGCACGGGCGAGGTATCCAGGCCGAGGGTTTCGATCTGCGCGACTGCGCCGACGACGTCGTCGCGCTCGCCGACGTTCTGGGTATCGACCGGTTCACCGCTGCCGGGTTCTCGATGGGCGGCGGAATCGCACAGCTCGTCTGGCGTCGACACCCGGGCAGGGTGTCAGGGCTCGTGCTGTGCTCGACGGGACCGTTCTTCAGCGAACGCGATCCGAACAGGCGTGGCCGCGACGCCCGCATCGGACGAATCCTGCGCCCGATCTACGAGTCGCTTCCCCGTCCGTCCGACGACAGCCTCGACCGCCCGGCGAAACACACGAGCATCTGGGCCACCAAGCAGTTCCTCTCGACGCCGCTCTCGCACGCGGGCGATTTCGGCGAGGGCCTGGGTAACTTCGACTCCACCTCGTGGCTGCGCGACATCGACGTGCCCACCTCCGTGGTGGTCTCGACCAGGGACCACACCGTCGAACCCGAGCGTCAGCAACTTCTCGTCGACGGCATCCCCGGCGCGCGCCGATTCGACGTCGACGGCGGCCACGCGTGCTGCGTGATCGGCGTCGAGAACTTCCTGCCGCCCTTCGTCGCGGCAGTCGACGCCGTCGCGCTCGAATCCCCGGTTCTCGTGAGTGGGAACTGACGCCAAAACACCATCGCGTGTGGCGTCACCGACGTAGCGTTGTCTTCCGCGCCCCGGAAAAGTACCTGGGCGCGGAAGCCCAAGTAGGAGTGCATATGTCGCCCGTGATCGTCGTCGCAACGCTGTCGCCCAAGCCCGGACAGGAGGCCGCGGCCCGCGAGGCCGTGATCGCGGC
Organism: Gordonia sputi NBRC 100414; assembly: GCF_000248055.1. Lineage (GTDB taxonomy): Bacteria > Actinomycetota > Actinomycetes > Mycobacteriales > Mycobacteriaceae > Gordonia > Gordonia sputi. Next base: position 135,315 of record NZ_BAFC01000045.1, read on the forward strand.
GGTCCCCAAGGTGCAGACCGAGCCGGGTTGCCAGCTGTACGCGCTGCACGAGGCCACCGGTGATGGCACGGATCTGGTGATGATCGAGAAGTGGGAGTCGTTCGACGCCTTGGCCACGCACGGCAAGGGAGCAGCCCTCGCCGAACTCGGTGCAGCGCTGAACGACCTGCTCGCCGCACCGCTCGACATCAAGACGTTCGACGCGGTGCCCGCAGGTGATCCCGACAAGGGCGCAATCTGACGTAGGGTCTATGGCGTGCCCTCCTTCAGCCCATTGGAGTGGCCGGTCTTCCGGCAGTTGCGCACCGGCGACAGGTTCGGCCGCGGTCCGGCCGTGCAGTCGGCGCGCACCCGCGCAACCGAACCGAGGACCGCCACCGCCGACCGTGTGGTGCAGAGCGTCTGCCCGTTCTGCGCTGTCGGCTGCGGGCAGAAGGTCTACGTCAAAGACGAGCGCGTCATCCAGATCGAGGGCGACCCCGACTCGCCGATCTCACGCGGACGCCTCTGCCCGAAGGGCGCGTCGAGCGAGCAGCTGGTCAACAATCCGATGCGGCAGCGCACCATTCGCTACCGCGCGCCGTACGCGACCGAGTGGACCGATCTCGACCTGGACACCGCGATCGACATGATCGCCGACCGCTTCGTCGAGTCGCGTCGTCGAACCTGGCAGGACACCGACGAGCAGGGGCGGGTACTCCGACGCACCATGGGCATCGCCTCGCTCGGCGGTGCGACCCTGGACAACGAAGAGAACTACCTGATCAAGAAGCTCTTCACCGCGGCGGGCGCGATCCAGATCGAGAACCAGGCGCGCATATGACACTCCGCAACCGTTCCCAGTTTGGGAGCTTCATTTGGACGCGGCGGCGCAACGCAATCACTGCAGGACATGGCGAACTCCGACTGCATCGTGCTCATCGGCGGCAATATGGCCGAGGCGCACCCCGTCGGTTTCCAGTGGGTGGTTGAAGCGCGCTCGCGCGGTGCACGGGTCATCCATGTCGACCCGCGGTTCACCAGGACGTCGGCCAACGCCGACAAGCACATCTCGATCCGCGTCGGCTCCGACGTCGTGCTGCTCGGTGGGCTGATCAACTACATGCTCACCCACGAGCGGTACTTCCGTGAGTACGTCGTCGCGTACACCAACGCCGCGACGATCGTGAACGACGAGTACCGCGACACCGAGGACCTCGGCGGACTGTTCTCCGGTTTCGACCCCGAGACCGGACAGTACGACCCGTCGACGTGGGCCTACGCCGATGCCGAGGACGGCGGTACCGAATCGTCCGGCATCGAATCGCCCGGGGGCGACGAGCACGGCGAGACCGCGGCGGCGCGTGCGGCGGGCGACCAGCACGGCTCGGGCGGTCCGCCCCTCGAGCACGCGAACGTGCTCCGCGACGACTCGCTGACCGACGAGCGCACGGTGTTCCAGATCCTCAAACGCCACTTCTCCCGCTACACGCCGGAGATGGTCCGCGACATGTGCGGCATCTCGGTCGACGAGTTCACCTACCTCGCCGAGTCGATCGCCGACAACTCCGGTCGAGACCGCACAACGTGTTTCGGCTACGCGACCGGTTGGACGCAGCACACCCTCGGCGCCCAGTTCATCCGTACCGCGGCGATCCTGCAGCTGTTGCTCGGCAACGTCGGTCGCCCCGGCAGCGGCATCATGGCGCTGCGCGGACACGCCAGCATCCAGGGTTCCACCGACATCCCGACCCTGTTCAACCTGCTTCCCGGCTACCTACCGATGCCGTCGGTGGGCAAGCACGACACTCTCGACGACTACCTCGCGGGCGTCGGATCGCCACAGCAGAAGGGGTATTGGGCCTACGCCGACACCTACATGGTGAGCCTGCTCAAAGCGTGGTTCGGCGACACCGCCACCGCCGACAACGACTGGTGCTACGACTATCTGCCCAGGTTGAACGGTCCCGCCGGCACGTACCAGACCACCGTGTCGATGCTCGACGACGAGGTCGAGGGCTACTTCGTGCTCGGCCAGAACCCTGCCGTCGGATCGGCGAACGGCAGACAGCAGCGCCTGGCCATGAGCCATCTCAAGTGGCTGGTGGTGCGCGACCTCAACATGATCGAGTCGGCGACCTGGTGGAAGGAGGGACCCGAAATCACCTCCGGTGAGCTGCGCACAGAGGATATCGGCACCGAGGTCTTCTTCATGCCCGCCGCAACGCATGTCGAGAAGGCAGGCTCGTTCACCCAGACCCAACGCATGGTGCAGTGGCGGCATCAGGCGGTCGCGCCGCCGGGACAGGCGCAGAGCGAACTCGACTTCTTCTACGAACTCGGACAACGCATCCGCACGCGGCTGGCCGACTCCGACGACCCGCGCGACCGGCCACTCCTCGACATGACGTGGGACTACCCGCTCGACGAGCATGGCAACCCCGAGCCGGAGTCGGTGCTCTCGGAGATCAACGGCTACTTCACATCTGGCGATCACGCGGGCGAGAACCTCACCAGTTACACGCAGATGAAGGCCGATGGTTCGACGGCGGGTGGCTGCTGGATCTACACCGGCGTCTACGCGCACGCGACCAACATGGCGGCGCGACGCGTTCCACACGGCGGCGACTCGGTGAGCCAGCACGAGTGGGGCTGGGTGTGGCCGGCGGATCGTCGAATTCTCTACAACCGTGCCTCCGCCGATCCCGAGGGCAATCCGTGGAGCGAGCGCAAGCGCTACATCTGGTGGGATGCGCAGGCGCGCAAGTGGGTTGGCGACGACGTGCCCGACTTCCCGGTCGACAAGGCGCCCGATGCCCGCCCCGATCCCGATCGCGGAGGAGCCGAGGGACTCGCGGGCGACGACCCGTTCATCATGCAATCCGACGGCAAGGGTTGGCTTTTCGCGCCCAAGGGGCTTGTCGACGGTCCGCTGCCCGCGCACTACGAGCCGCAGGAGTCGCCGGTCGCCAACGCGCTGTACCCGCAGCAGCAGGCACCGGCACGAATCATCTTCGCGCGCAACGACAATCTCGACGCCCCGAGCGCGGGCGACGCAGGCGTCGACGTCTATCCGTATGTGTTCACCACCTATCGCCTCACCGAGCACCACACCGCGGGCGGGATGAGTCGCTGGTCGCCGTATCTCGCCGAGCTGCAACCGGAAATGTTCTGCGAGGTCTCCCCGGCACTCGCCGCCGAACGGGGACTGGTCAACGAGGGCTGGGCGACGATCATCTCGCCGCGCGCGGCAATCGAGGCGCGCGTCTTGGTCACCGACCGGGTGAAGACGTTGCGTATCAACGGACGTGACGTCCATCAGGTCGGTCTGCCCTATCACTGGGGCGTCGGCAGCGACGCCGTGGTCAGTGGCGACGCCGCGAACGATCTGATCGGTGTCACGCTCGACCCCAACGTCCAGATCCAGGAGTCCAAGGTCGGGTCGTGCGAGGTGATCGCGGGGCGTCGACCCCAGGGTCAGGCGCTCCTCGACCTGGTGCGCTCCTACCAGCAGCGCGCGGGCGTGACACCCGAGACCGACAACGTGCGCATCACCGATCCCGAGCACGAAAAGATCTATCCGCCAATCGATTCCGATGATCCGGACGGAGAGGGGTTCACCCGATGGTGAGGAGTGCGAGATGAGTCATCAGCTGTCCGGTCCCACCGATCCCAGTGCCGACGCGCACTGGGGCGACGCCGAGCGTCCGCGCAAGGGCTTCTTCACCGACACGTCGATCTGTATCGGCTGCAAGGCATGCGAGGTCGCGTGCAAGGAATGGAACCAGAACCCGCGCGACGGTGACCTGGAACTGACGGGCATGTCGTACGACAACACCGTCGCGCTGGGTGCGAGTACGTGGCGGCACGTCGCGTTCATCGAGCAGGACCGCGACCGCATCGACAAGGCACGCAAATCAGGCCGCGCCCTGGTCGGTTTGGGGATGCCGACGATGCCCGGGGGTGAGACAATTCCCGACGCCATGGACTCCGTGGGCACGACCCCGCCCGACACCACCCCGCCCGATACACCCGAGTTCCGCTGGCTGATGTCGTCGGACGTCTGCAAGCACTGCACGCACGCGGGCTGTCTCGACGTGTGCCCGACCGGCGCGTTGTTCCGCACCGAGTTCGGGACGGTCGTCGTGCAGCACGACGTGTGCAACGGGTGCGGAACCTGTGTCGCCGGTTGCCCTTTCGGCGTCGTCGAACGTCGGTCCGACGGCACCGTCGAGCCGACCACGCGCGAGGGCCAACGCAAGGGCGAGCAGCCGCCCGTGCCCGGACGTGGTGTGGCACAGAAGTGCACGCTCTGTTACGACCGACTCGTCGACGACGAGACACCCGCGTGCGCGAAGACCTGTCCGACGACGTCGATCAAGTTCGGCGACCACGACGACATGGTCGACACCGCGCGCGAACGGGTCGAACAGCTGCACGCCCAGGGGATGACCGAGGCCCGGCTCTACGGGGCGAACCCCAACGACGGAGTCGGCGGCACCGGTTCGGTGTTCCTTCTCCTCGACGAGCCCGAGGTCTACGGCCTTCCGCCGGACCCGCGCGTGTGCACGGCCGATCTCCCCACCATGTATCGACGAGCGGGCGCTGCCGCCCTCGGAATGGTTGCCGCGGCGGCGGTCTCGTTCCTGACCGGTAGAAAGCGATGACCTCCGACTACGATTCGCTGCGCCCACCCGAACCCGGTCGCCGAAAGCGGAAGGGCGGCAAGGGGCGTCGACGAGGCTTGTTCGGCCAGGGCGACGGCGCGCGTGAGATGTCGATGGTGCCCGACGTCGAGTTCGAGAAGGTCGACGTCGAGGGCTACTACGGGCACAACGTCGTCAAGCCTGCGCCCTGGGACGACAAGGTCGCGGCGTACCTGTTCCTCGGTGGCGTCGCGGGCGGGTCGGGAGTGCTCGCGGCGGGTGCGCAGTTGACAGGGCGAGAAGTGTTGCGCCGCAACGCCCGTCTCAGTGGTCTCGCCGCGGCCGGGCTCGGTGGGGTTGCGCTCATCGCCGACCTCGGCCGACCCGATCGGTTCTACAACATGCTGCGCACCTTCAAGGTGACGTCGCCGATGAGCGTCGGGTCATGGATACTGTCCGGCTTCTCCGGCGGTATCGGAGTCGCGGCTGCGGCAGAGGTGGATCGGCTTCTCCGGGAAAGACTTCCGCTCGGCCCGCTGCGTTCGGTTCTCCACGTCGTGGAGGCGCCGATGGGACTCGTCGGCGGCGCGATGGGGCCGCTGCTCGCCGTGTACACCGCGGCGCTGCTGGGCGATACGGCCACACCCACGTGGAACGCGATGCACCGCGACCTGCCCTTCGTCTTCGTCAGCTCGGCAAGTCTCGCGGCGAGCGGACTGGCGCTGGTCATTACACCGCTCGACGAGGTGGGCCCGGCACGGACGCTGGCCGTTCTCGGCGTGGTGGGCGATGTGGCGGCCACCCGCGTCATGGAAGCGCGCATGGATCCGATTGCCGCGGAACCGCTCCACCACGGTAAGCCCGGTGCGCTGATGCGCTGGGCGGAACGACTGGCGGTTGTCGGGGGAGTGGGCGCACTGGTCAGTGGTCGTTCGCGGGTCGCGTCTGCGGCGTCGGGTCTGGCGCTGCTCGCGGCCTCGGCATGTACCCGGTTCGGCGTGTTTCACGCGGGCATCGAGTCGGCGAAGGATCCGCGCTACACGATCGAACCGCAGAAGCGACGCCTCGCCGCTCGTCGAGCCGCAGGCGTCACCGACGACTCGGTCACGACTGCGGACTGATCGCGTTCTCGTCGCGTTCGCGTCGGGCGTGTCGGGCCAGTGGACGGCGGTCGTTCGATGCAGCCACCACCACCCGATTCCCGCCCTGCCGTTTCGCGAGGTACATCGCGACGTCGGCGTCTTCGAGATGTCGGTCGACGTTTGCCTTGACGTCTGGTGCGGTGACGCTGATGCCCACGCTGACGGTCACCGACGGCGAGGTGTCGGCCGCGACGCCGATGCGAATGCGCTCGGCCAGCGAGCGGGCGGTGCGCAGGTCGTCGTCGAGGATCACGGCGAACTCCTCGCCGCCGGTACGCGCTGCGACAAGGTTGCGGATGCCTGCCAGCCGGTTGCACGCCTCCATGATCCGCCCGGCTACGCGCACGAGCACGAGGTCGCCGACCTGGTGGCCGTGGGTGTCGTTGATCGCCTTGAATCCGTCGATGTCGATGATGATCACCGAGAGCGTGCGGGCCGAGTGATTGAGCCCGCCGACATATCGCGACAGGCCTCGCCGGTTGGCCAGCCGGGTCAGCGGGTCGGTCCCTGCGTCCATGGCGTTGGTGCCGAGGACCCAGAAGAAGTAGTGCATGGCGGGCAGGAGCACTGCCACCAGGGCAAGGGGGGCGATACCTTTCGACAGAGCCACCAGCAGCATCGGACGCCCTCCGTCCGCCGCCACAATAGTGACCAGAATCACGATTGCCGCAGAAGCGAAGATCGCGTGCAGTAAGTGGGCCCTCGGCGTGCAGAAGAACAGCGCAAACGAGCTCATGATCGCGAACAGCGTGACGCCTGCGATGCCGAGCATGTGATCGTGATGCCCGAAGCAGGCGGTCGCGATCACGGCGTCGGCGAACACCAGCACCAGAAGACTTTCGGCTCCTGTCGGGAGTGGGAGCAGCCACCACCGCAGCACGAGAATCGCGGCAACGACCGCTGTGACCAGCAGAATGTTCTCGACGTACGGCGAAAATCCGGAGCTCGACGACGCCGCGGCGGCCGCCGCCGCGAATCCCAACAGCCCCGCACCCAGCGACAAGACGAGCCGCTTGAGTGGCGCATTTCCGAGCTGATCGAAGAGTGGGACGCGCCACTGTAGTGGCGTTGCGTCACGCAGCCAGTCAGAGACCGCGATAGCGCTGCGACGCTGCACCTGATCTCCCCCTCGGATTCGGTGTGTGTAGCGACAATAGAGCGATCGGCGATCGATGTCAGCGAATGTCGATCCCTGCACCTGCAACGATTTCGCCGATGACCGGGTATCCGGGCACTTCGCCGACCAGCAACAGCCCGCCGGATGTCTGGGCGTCGGCGAGCATCAGGAGGTCGCTCTCGTCGACAGCGCGCCCGACCTCGAGGTGCTCGCGAACCCAGTCGAGGTTGCGTCTGGTACCGCCCGAGACGTACCCGTCGTCGAGCGCATCGCGGGCGCCGTCGACGAGTGGGACCGCGGAAGCGTCGATCACCGCGCGCACACCCGAGGCCCTTGTCAGTTTGTGGAGGTGGCCGAGCAGCCCGAATCCGGTGACGTCGGTGCCCGCTCGGACACCGGCAGCGAGCGCGGCGTCGGCGGCGTCGCGGTTGAGTGTCGTCATGACGTCGATCGCGGCGTCGAATACCTCACCGGTCTGCTTGTGCCGGTTGTTGAGCATCCCGACGCCGATCGGTTTGGTCAGGGTGATCGGTAGGCCGACGGTCGCGGCGTCGTTGCGGATGAGTGCGTCGGGCGACGCGACACCGGTGACGGCCATGCCGTATTTGGGCTCGGGGTCGTCGATGCTGTGGCCGCCGATCACCGGGCAGTCGGCTTGCGCCGCGACGGCGAGCCCGCCGCGCAGCACCTCGGTCATCAGTTCCATCGGCAGCAGATCACGCGGCCAGCCGACGAGGTTGATCGCGACGACGGGCGACCCACCCATGGCGTAGATGTCGGAGAGCGCGTTCGCGGCCGCGATGCGTCCCCAGTCGTAGGCGTCGTCGACGACCGGTGTGAAGAAGTCGGCGGTGGAGAGGACGGCGAGGTCGTCGCGGATGCGCACGGCAGCGGCGTCGTCGCCGTCGTCGAGGCCGACGAGAATGTTCTCGCCGCTCTGGCCGGTCAGACCGGCGACGGCGGCTTCGAGCTCTCCCGGCGGGATCTTGCACGCACAGCCGCCGCCGTGGGCGTAGCCGGTCAACCTGATCGTCGGGCTCTGCGAATCCGGATTCGTCTCGACGGTGCTCATGTGACTCAGGCTAATCGGAGGGATCGGGAGAATTAGGAGGTATGGTCGCCGAGGAGGCGTCTGGGTTCCTGGTGGGCCCCCCGGTCTTCAAAACCGAGGAGGTCGAGTATCTCGGTCTGGCGGGTTCGATTCCCGTCCGCCTCCGCCACAGACTGTTCTCGAAGGAGGCGCGGTGACCCGATCCGATCCCCGGCGGCGGATCCCGCGCACCGACCACCTGCTGGCCGATCCCGAGATCGCCACGGCTGCACGACGACTCGGTGAACTGGCTGTCCGCGACGTCGTCCGCGATGTTCAGGAGGCCGCCAGGCGCGGCGACGTCGATCCCGACGACGTGCAGGGAGCTATTCGGGAAACACTCGCTCGACGCCGCGTCGGCACCGGACGGTCGGTGCTGAATGCGACCGGAGTCGTGGTGCACACCAACCTCGGTCGAGCACCGTTGTCGACGGCCGCGCGCGATGCAGTCGTCGATGCGTGTGGCTACGTCGACGTCGAACTCGACCTGGAGTCGGGTACGCGCTCGCGGCGTGGCGTCGCGACCCGCGAGGCGTTGCTGCGGGCCTGTCCCGCCGCGGGCGATGCCCTGATGGTGAACAACGGTGCTGCCGCGATGGTGCTGGCCACCACCGCGCTCGCTGCCGGTCGCGAGGTGGTCATCAGTCGCGGCGAGATGATCGAGATCGGCGCGGGTTTTCGGCTCACCGACCTCATCGAGTCGACCGGTGCGCGGCTGCGCGAGGTCGGGACCACCAACCGCACCCACCTGCGCGACTACGCTGCGGCACTCGCCGAGGGTGACGTCGGCTGTGTACTCAAGGTGCACCCGAGCAACTATCGGGTCAGTGGGTTCACCGCGGAGGCGACCATCGCGGAGCTGGCGGAACTGACTGCCGCCCAGGGTGTTCCGCTGATCGCCGACCTCGGAAGCGGGCTTCTCGTCCCCGACGCCACGCTCCCCGACGAGCCGGACGCGTCGTCGGCGCTGGCCGCGGGCGCCGATCTGGTGATCGCCAGCGGCGACAAACTACTCGGCGGACCACAGGCCGGAATCCTGCTCGGCGACGCCGATCTTGTCGGGCGACTGTCGAAACATCCACTCGCGCGGGCTGTTCGGGCCGACAAGCTCGCCCTCGCGGCGATGGAGGCCACGCTCGTCGGACCTGTGCCTCCGGTGACCGAGTACCTGCACGCCGACAACGAGCGGTTACGTCGGCGGGCCGAGGTCGTCGCCGCGGAGGTCGGTGCGGACGTGGTGCCCCACGACGGCAGGGTCGGCGGGGGAGGGGCGCCCGGAGTTCCGTTGCCCGGCTGGGCGATTGCACTGGCGGAACAGGCGGCCAAGGCGTTACGCACCGGCACTCCCGCGGTGCTCGCGCGCGTGCACGACGGCGTATGTCTCGTCGACCTGCGATGTATCCCGGCGACGGACGACGAGATTCTCGCCGAGGCGCTCGCGCGTGCACTCGGTGCGGTCCGCGTGTCGGGGGCGACCGGCTGAGGTGTACGTCGTCGCGACGGCGGGGCACGTCGATCACGGGAAGAGTGCGTTGGTGCGTGCCCTGACGACGATGGAACCGGACCGCTGGGCCGAAGAGCGACGTCGAGGACTGACGATCGACCTCGGATTCGCCTGGATGACAACACTATCCGGTGCCGACATCGCATTCGTCGACGTTCCGGGCCACGAGCGGTTTCTCGGCAATATGTTGGCGGGGATCGGTCCCGCACCCGTGGTGGCGTTCGTCGTCGCTGCCGACGAGGGCTGGAGCAGGCAGTCGTCGGATCATCGTGACGCGATCGCCGCACTCGGCATCGATCGTGGCGTGCTGGTGATCTCACGCGCCGATCTCGCCGACGACGAGCGGATCGCCGACGTCGTGGCGCAGGCGCGCGACGAGCTGTCCGGTACCGGTCTCGGCGACGCACCGGCCGTGATCACGTCGGCGTTGACTGGGCGAGGGATCGACGAGCTGCGCGACACGATCGCAGAGGTAGTGCAGCGCAACCCGTTTCCCTCGGATACCGCACCCGTTCGGTTCTGGATCGACCGCGCGTTCACCATCAAAGGTGCGGGTGCCGTGGTCACCGGGACGCTGTCGGCCGGGTCGGTGGGTCGTGGAGACACGCTGGACCTGTTGACCGGCAGAGGGATTCGATCGGTCAGCGTGCGTGGTGTGCAGAGTGAGAACACGCCGCGCGAACGCGTCGGACCGGTGAGCCGGGTGGCGGTCAATCTGCGCGACGTGTCGGCGTCGGACGTCGCCCGGGGTGATCTGCTGTTGAGTCCCGGGGCGTGGCGGCTGACCGACTGTGTCGACATCCGACGTGTCAGCGGGCCTGAGTTCGACTCGATACCAAGCGATCTGAGTGTTCATGTCGGCACGGCTGCGCTGCGTGGTCGGCTCCGCCCATTCGACGCCGACCACGCGCGGATCACATTCGAGCGCGCCGTTCCGCTGATCCTCGGTGATCGACTGGTGCTCCGCGACGCGGGCAGCGGTCGGATCGGTGGGGGCGTCGTCGTGGATGCGGAGCCACCGCCGCTGCGGCGTCGTGGTGATGCAGCACGTCGAGCAGATGTGTTGTCGGACATGAGTGATCGAGGTGATGCGCGACGTGAGGTCGAACGCCGCGGTGCCGTTGCCGTCGAGCATCTGCGACGGCTCGGTGTCGTCGGAGCCGAGGCAACCCCGCCCGAGGGTGTGCGCGTGGTCGGGTCCTGGTGGGTCGATGAGCAGGCCTGGGCGGAGTGGATCGCACGGCTCCGCGACGCTGTTGATGCTGTCTATCAGCGGGATTCGCTCGCCGAGGGGTTGCCCCGCGCGAGTGTAGCGGGCGTCGTCGGACTTCCGTCCGAAGCGCTTGTCGCGCCTCTCGTTGCCGACGCCGGCCTGGACCATGCGGGCGGGTTCCTGTCGAAACCCGGTGTGGCACGCGGACTCGGCGATGCGGAGGAGGCAGTCGCTGCACTCGAGCGTCGACTTGCCGCCGATGCCTTTGCCGCGCCAGAAGCCGACGACCTCGCCGCACTCGGGCTCGGCCCCAAGCAACTGGCAGCGGCTGAACGACTCGGCCGGCTACTTCGGTTGCGTGACGGTGTTGTGCTCTCGCCCCGATCTCCCGCGTTGGCGATGCGCGTTCTGGCTGCTCTTGATCAGCCCTTCACGACGAGCGAGGCCCGAAAGGCTTTGGGCACCACGCGCCGCGTCGCCATCCCACTGCTCGAGTACCTCGACGACCGCGGCTGGACACGACGCCTCGACGCGGGGCATCGCGAGGTGGTTCGGTGATCCTGGGATCGGGTGGCGGTGTCGTCGTCCATAGCCCGCTACGAGGATGCGGTTGGCGCTCGGGTTGAGAACATGACATCCCACTTCATCAGTAGCGCGTTGCTTCTCGGACTCCCGCTCATACGCCTCGACAAGTCGATGGGACTCGACGGCCTGCTTCCCGAGGTGTGCGCCAACAGAATTGAAGCGGTACTCGGCGGTGAATGCGACACTGCAGGGTAGGAGGTGCTCGATGAGTGCTGCAACTCGATTCCGCTTCTACACGGCCACGAGTCTCGACGGCTTCCTTGCCGATACCGCAGACTCGCTCGATTGGTTGCTCAGCCAGCCGATCGACGAGGACGGTCCGATGAATTACGTGGAGTTCATCGGCGGCGTCGGAGCTCTGGCGATGGGGTCGACCACCTACGAGTGGCTCGTCGAACATGAAGTGGAACAGGGCAATCCGTGGCCCTACGAGGTCCCGACGTTCGTCTTCAGCACACGCGACCTGACTCCCGTCGCCGACACCATCCGCGTGGTGTCAGGGTCGCCTGCGGATTATCACGACGCGCTGGTCGCCGCCGCCGCCGGACGTGACGTCTGGATCGTCGGCGGTGGCGACCTCGCCGCGCAGTTCTGGGCGTCGGGAATGCTCGACGAACTCGTGGTGTCGATCGCGCCCGTGCTACTCGGCGCCGGGCGTCCACTGTTCACCGCGAGGTGCGACCTCGAACTGCGCTACCTCGCGCGCAACCAGGGATTCGTCTGCGCTCGATACGGAGTCACGGCGTTCCGCTGAACGCCCCGTGCGCGCTGATATGACGTCGCCCACAGAAACATTGCGAGCAACTATGTTGTGCACAATGTAAATCGGGCCTAGTGTTCTCCACGTGGGAAAGATTCGACTCGACGACCACCTGTGCTTCGCGCTCTACACTGCGTCGCGCGCGATCATCGCCGCGGAGCGACCGGGCTTGCGCGAACTCGGACTGACGTATCCGCAGTACCTCGTGATGTTGGTGCTGTGGGAGGAAGAATCTGTCCCGATCGGCCGGCTGGGGGAGCGTCTGCAACTGGACTCGGGCACCGTGTCACCACTGGTTCGTCGTTTGGAGTCGATGGGACACGTGGAACGTCGCAGGTCTCCCGACGACGAGCGGTCGACGATCGTGTCACTGACCGAATCGGGCGCGGCGCTCGGCGAAAAGTCTGACTGCGTGATGGCCGCCTTGGTCGACGCGTTGACCGGTTCGTCGAACGATTCTTCGGTCGACGATCCTGCGGAACCCGGTGCGGAATCCGATGCCGACTTCGACGTCGACGCGGCCGTCGAGCTGCGTGCGGCACTGCACCAACTATCTGATGTGTTGCGCGCCAACCAGGCTCGCTGAAAAGAAGGGATGTCACCATGAAGACTCTGTACACAGCCGAGGCGCTTGCGACCGGCGAAGGCCGGGACGGCCACGCCAGGACGAGCGACGGACAACTTGATCTCGATCTCGCGATCCCCAAGGAGCTGGGAGGTCCCGGCGGCGCGACGAACCCGGAGCAGCTCTTCGCAGCCGGCTACGCCGCGTGCTTCCACAGTGCGCTGCGCACCGTTGCGCGGGCCGAGAAGGCCGACGTCAGCGACTCGGCCGTTGGCGCCCGAGTGTCGTTGGGCTCCAACGACTCCGGTGGTTTCGAGCTGGCCGTCGTTTTGGAGATCTCGTTGCCGGCGCTGAGCGCAGACGACGCGCAGGCACTCACCGCTGCGGCCCATCAGGTGTGCCCGTACTCCAACGCCACGCGCGGCAATATCGACGTCACGCTGACGCTCGTCGACGAGTAGTCGCGACACCATCCGCGTGGTCTCGGGATCACGGCGTTCCGCTGAACGTTCTGGCCGCGGCGTTCCGCTGAACGTTCTGGCGGTCGAACTCCAGATTTTCTGTCGGTGCCCACCGATACTCTGATACTCGAACATGTTGTCGATTGTCAGGGGGCATCGTGAACGCCAGCAGCAGCACAGAAATTTTCGACGACGCCGACCCGTCCGGGTTGGAGTTGGATCAGATCGCAGACCGCCTTGTGGGCCACGCCAGTCAGATCGCGAGCCTCACAGGGCGGTTTCTGCTGCTGCTCTCTGAGTTCGACCGCAGGAAAGGGTGGACGGGAGAGGGGATCATGTCCTGCGCGCACTGGTTGACGCTGCGGACCGGGTTGTCGATGCGTACGGCACAGCAATACGTGCGGGTGGCGCGCACCCTCGATGGGGTGCCCCGGATTCGGGATGCGTTCGTCGAGGGCCGCCTGTCGTATTCGAAGGTTCGTGCGCTCACGCGAGTCGTGACGCCCGACCGCGAGGACGAACTGCTCAGCGTCGCGTTGTCTGCCGACGCGGCCCAACTCGAGCGGGTCGTGAGGGCGATCCGCTCGATCGATCAGCGTGAACGAGAGGCGACCGAAGGCGAGGTTGAATCGACGGCGTCGTGGGAATGGAACTCCGACGGCACGTTGTCGGTGCGGATGCGGTTGTCGGCGTTGGACGGGGCCTCATTTCTTGCGGCGACGGTGCGTGCCGAGTACGAGCGAACACGCACGTCGTCTGACGACGCTGGACCGTCGGTAGCGGATCTGGTTGCCGCGCAGATTGATTCGGCAGAGTCGCCTGACCGGGAGGCTGAGATCGAGGAAGCCGGCCTCGAGCCCGCCGATCAACGGTTGTGGCGGCATACCCCTGCCAACATCGCACCCGCCGTGGTGTTGATGGCGGAGACGATGCAAGCGGCGATCGACGTGCCGACGTTCACCCCCGGGGCAGAGGTGGTCGTGCACAGCCAGTCGTCGGAGGCTGACACGTGCGGGGCTGACCCGTACGTCGAGGGTGGGCCCGCGCTCTCGGCGGCTGAGGAGTCGGAAGCGTCGTGTGGCGGCACGAAGACCGAGGTGCGTCACGGAAATCGGGGGACCGTCACGTCGTGGGGGCGTCGGACGCGGACGCCCTCGACGCGGACGCTGCGCGCGATCCTGGCGCGCGATGGCGGATGCCGCTACCCGGGGTGCGGACGGACTCGACACCTGCACGCGCATCACGTGCGCTTCTGGTCGCGCGGTGGTGCCACGACGCCCGACAACCTGGTGCTGCTCTGTTCGTCGCACCACCGAGCGTTGCATCGCGGCGAGTTCTCGATCACGGCGCATGCGTTGCAGCAGTTCACATTTCATCGCCAGGAGGATGGGCAGCTGATCGAGCAGGCGCCGCCGATCTTGCGCCAGCCGGTTGGCGGCCTGCGGCGATCGCCGACGACGCGGTCGTCCCCGAGAATCCGGGACCTCTCGACCTGGGCTACACAACCGAGGTGCTGTACGCCGGTTGGCGGTTCAAGCAGTCGGCCGCGGCCCGCGCCGACCGACCCGCCTCGCTGGCCGCCGCGTGACGACGTTCAGCGGAACGCTCGACGGACCCGCCGCGCACGAGTGCGGACTCCGTCACGAGTGCCCCCAGTAGGGCTCGAACCTACGACCTGCGGATTAAAAGACGGAATCCGCACGGTTTGGGTGATGCGGGCGAGTGACGACTAGAGCTATTTGCGCTGGTAGGCGGCTATGTCGCCATCTTGGCAGGATCGGTGAAGTTCGGGTGGTTCTGCGTGGTGCGTGACAGCGGTGTGACCACGAAGACCGCTACTTGGCGCGGAGCCTCACGCCTTCGGAAATCTGCTGCGCCCATGATTCGAGGTCGCTTTTGCCTACCCCATTGATCCCGACGGACTTGAGCTCACGCTCAAGCGCCTTCATCACCGTGTCAACCGGTTTACCCTTGCCATTGCGTTGAGCCCTATCGAACACCTTCTGCATGGTGTCTCGGAGCTGCTTCTGGATATCTCGCTCAAGGCTCATCTGCGCATCATCTCAGAGCGCGCTCGAAGCCCGGCGATCGAATGGGCTATTTTCGCTCGACTAGGTGACAGGCCGAGACTTGTCGGTAGGGGTGCCATAGATTTCCCCCATGACCACCCGCATGACTCGCAAAGTCCTCACCATCACCGACGTCGCCGCCCTCACGGGCCGCAGCGCCAACGTGATCTACGACGCCCTCAACTCCGGTGCCCTCGACGGCAGCCACTCGATGCGCGGAGGCCGCTGGTTCATCACTGAAGCCGCCGTCGACGCATGGATCGCCCAGGGGTGCCCCCGCTACGGACAGTACGAGGCACCACCGGTCCATCAACGCATCGCGGACCTGGACTAGTCGGCCCACCGGTCGGCCAGTGCCTTCGATGCCGTGGATACTTTCATCACTAGGCGTCGCTCACGCTTCGCCACCGGGGTGAAATCAAACCGCTCGTAAAACCGCTGCGCCTCCTCATTGATGGCATCGACGACGATCAGTCGCCCACCACCCATCTCGGCCGCGCCAACAGCGCGCCCAAGCGCATCTAGGAGCAATTGTTCTCCGTATCCATTCCCCTGTATCGAGGAGTCGAGCGCGAGGCGAGCGATCAGGAACCCCGGCACCCGTGAGTACCCTCCAGCGAGACCACCACTCACTCCGTCGTCTTCACGCACTACCTCAGTAGGGCAAATTGCGAAGTAAGCACACACTTTCGACTCGCCTAGCGGTGTCCACACGTACACACGCGCAACGCCGCCGTTGTTCGCACGGTGAGCTTGTTCGGAAAGCCAATCGTTGAGTGACTCGATGCCACAGTCGAACCCTTCGATGACGTGATCGTCGTCCAGCTGGGTCGACTCAAACTCTCTCATCGGCGCTTGAACACGGCGGGCTTGCGCGCGGCTTCAGCCAGTCGAGGAGCCGCGTCGGCAGAGTCCAGGGACGACATCAACGCATCGAACTGCTCAGTCGGCATGACTGTAATCAACTCTTGTCGAAGCACCTCTTCCGCACGTGCCAACGCTGCCTTCCGAACAAACTCAGATGCGGGTTCGTGCACGACATTGGCGGCGCGTTGAATCCGATCGAGAGTCTGAGCTTCCGCTCGGACCTCGATCCGCTTGCTCTTCGTATCTGCCATGACACCCCTTTTGGCTGCGAGAATGAGGGTTTATCTACTCCAATGTACGGGAAGTGTCCGTACAAATCTACACGTCATCAGTGGCGCGTTCATCCCATCGCCGCCAAGTGGATGCCTGACTTCTTGAGCAAGTCCTGCATGTCCTGCACGGTGATGTACACCTGCTTGCCCTCCTTGACGGCCTTCTGTAGTTCGCCGATCTGGCTCGTGAGTGCGCTCATCTGGTCCGAGATGACCTGCGAGAGCACGGGTATGTCGTTGCTGCCGGTCGACGGTTGCGGCGCGAGGTCGCCGAGGGTGACCGATCCGGCACCGTCTGTGGCGAAGTCGTAGGCGATGGCGGCGTACGGTGCGATGGCGCTCGCGGCGGTGAAGCCCGCGCCCGCCCCGAGGGCCATCCAGTCCTGCCAGCTCTTCGGGGCCATCCAGTCGGATGTGTCCTCCTGATAGCCACCGAAGCCGCCGTCGGCAAACGCCTTCACCATCCCAAGTTCGCGACCCGCTTGCAGCCACAGGTTCTTCGACTTGTCGGAGCCGTTGATCGGGATGAACGCTTCACGTCCCGCTTCGCCCGCGAGGGTGACCCACGCGTTCGCCTGGTCGAGCATCTGCGCGGCGTCGGGTCCGCCCCAGCCGCCGTTGGCGTAGGCCATCAGCGGTAGCGGGTTCTTGCCCGCCTCGCCCTTGCGCTCACCCGCGCTGCTGTCGGCCTCGCGCTGCGCCTTGCGAATCTCTTCTTCGAGCGTCGTGATTGCCGACTGTGCGCTCGCGACCGCGTTGCGTGCCTTCGTCGCATCCGCGTCGGCGGTGGCGATGTCGGTGGCCGACTTGTGTTGCGCGCGAGCGTCACCGGCTTTCTTCTCGGCGTCGCGTTGCGCGGCCTGCAACTGCACGAGGTCGCGCTTAGCCTTCGCGAGTTCAGCCTGCTTCGTGATCAACTCCGACCGATCCGGAGCGGTGGCGAAGCGGTCGTGGCGCGCCTGGAGGTCGGCCATCAGGTCCCGTGAGGTTTGCGCGGTCGCCTGCGCCTCGGTGACGGCGCTGTTGGCCTTGTCGAGTTCCCCCTTGGCGGCGGCGCGGTCCTGCGGCTTGGCCGAGTCGTACTTCGTCTGCGCCACCTTCGCCGCGGCCTGTGCCTCGGTGACCGCGCGTTCAGCCTCCGCGACCGCGGCATGGCCGCTCGTGAGGTCGGAGTCGGTGGGGCGGGTCTTGTTGTCGACGTCGGGCATCTTCGTCGACGCCGACGGGGTGTCATAGCTACTGGAGAACGACGAACTCGACGACGAGCCACTACCGGACCCGAAGCTCGACGGCCAGTTCGTCACCTGCACCGGCATTCCCGTGCCGCCGAAGTCGCCCGACGCGCCCGCGCCGTCAGCGGTGCCGACCGACGGACCGAGGCGGGTCAAGAGGTCTTTGGACTCACCCTGCTTGGACTTGATCTCGCTGTAGTAGCCCTGTCGCCCACTGGAATACGCCGACGCCGCCGAGTCGCTACCCGGTGCCTGCTGTAGCCAGAACGCGTTTTTGTACGGGTCGGACTTGTCGTAGCCGGGGGACTGCTTGAGCTTGTCCATGCGGTCGTAGAAGCCGGTGATGTTGGTGTTGGGATCGTCGCGGCCCGCGTAGCTCGAATCCTGCTGGAAGGTACCGTGCCATGCGCCGCCACCGCCGATGGCAGAGTTCGACAGGTTGCTCTCTTGCATCGCGGTCGCGAGGTACGCCTCGATCTCGGCGTCGGAGTAGCCGCGCTTGCGGCCTTCGGCGATGATCTTGCGCGCCACGTCGTCGCGGGATGCGTTGGGGCCGAGCGTGATGTCGCGGATGCCGCCCTGTTGACCCTGTGCGCCCGTCTGCGCCCCGACCTGCGCCGAGAAGCGGGTGTGCACATGATCGGTGTGACCCGCGTAGTCGCTGGCGAAGTAGGAGCCGTCGGTGTCGGGTTGGCGACCGTGCCAGCCGAGCTTCTGCCCGGTCTGCGGGTTCATCCAGATGACCTGCTCGATCGACGGATCGTTGACCGCCTGACCCATCATGTATTCCGCGAACGCCTGCATGTCGGCGACCGAGCCGGTCCAGTCGATACCGCGGTTGAGGTGCTGTGGGTTCGGGGCGTAGCCCGCCTCGTTGCGGTCGCTCTCCTGGTGACCGGCGTAGGTGGCGGGCTTGACGCCGTGGGCCGCGCCGAGCTGGGTGATCCAGTCGGGGAAGCCGTCGGAGCCGGACGAGCCCGCGGGTAGCCCGTAGCCCACCTGGCCGCCGTCGGCGTAGCCGGGGATGCGGGGAAAGCGCATGTGCTGCACGTCGGACATGAACGCGTTGCCGTAGTAGTCGACAGCGTCGACGGGCTGCACCCATTCGCGGTTGGAGAGCGCGGTGAAGATGCGGTCATCCTTCGGGCCACCGGGGCCGAACACCTGCCCGCCACCAGCGCGGCCTACGAGTCGACGGCCCTGCGCATCGCGCGGTGCGCTCGCGGGAGCCGAGACGGTGTTGCCCTCGACGTCCTTGTAGGTGACCAGCACCTCCATGTGGCGCTGCTTGATGATCTCGGCGATATCGCGTTGCGCCTGTTCGGTTTTCGCCTCTACCTTGACCGAGCCGTCAGGCAGGGTCGTGACGGTGTAGCCGAGGGCTTCGAGCTTCTGCTTCGTCTCGGGGCTGTTGTCGGTGATCGTGACGGACTTGCTGTCGGGCACCCCGTTCACCGTGACGGTCAGGTCGCCGAACTTGGCGGTCGTTTCCTTCGCTGCATCACCTGTCTGCCCGATGGCTGCCGAGGCTTGGGCAGCTTTGATCCCCAGCTTTGCCGCCTCGTCACCGGCTTGGGTCATGCCCTGACCAACGCCGATCATCTTGTCGGCAGCGCCGATGGCTGCGTTGCCGGCTGTTTCGAGGTTGCGCCCGAGGTCGCCCATGGTTCCGGGAAGGTGTTTGAGGATGCCGCCGAGTGACGAGGCCATCGAACCGAACGCGCCGACGGTGTACTTCTGCATGTACCCCACGCTCGTGACCACACGACCGAGGATGTCGAGGATGCCACCACCGGCCGCGATGGTGCCACCCGCGGCGATACCTGCATATTTCGCGACGTCGAGGAAGAAGTTGGTGATCTCGTCTTTGTGTGCGCTCACCCAGTCGGTGAGCTGCTGGGCTGCGGGTCCGAAGGCGTTGGCGAGTTTGATCTGTATCTCGTCGATGGTCGCGCTGACGGTGTTCTTGAGGCCCTGGATTCCGGATGCGCCGTTGGACATCTGTTGTCCGGCACGGTCGGTCGCGTCTCCGATTTGGCCGAGTTGGTCTTTCGCGGTTGTTATGTCGAAGTGATCGAATGCCGCGCCGAGGTCTTCCCACTGGGTGCCGAACAAGGCCGCGGCGATCTGGTTCTTCTCGACCGACGGGGGCATCTCGCGGAGCTTGTCGAGGATCGAGTCGAGACCCTGCTTGGCACCCGCGCCGCCCTGAGCGAGCTGCGTCGTGATGTCCTGCACGTTGAGGCCGAGACCTTGCAATGCGGTCGAGGTGGACTCCGAGCCATCGGTGGCGCGGATCGTGAACTCCTTGATGGCATCCGCGGCTACGTCGGCGTCGCGCGCGCCATTCGCTGTGGCCTGTGAGATCAGCCCGAGCGCGTCGGCCCCGGTGAGTCCCGCCTTGCGCCATTGCGTCGAGTACTCGTTGACGGTGTCGAGCAGGTCTTGGTTCTTGTTCAATCCCCGCTGTTGTGCGGCGGTCAGCAGGTCGAAGGCTTCCGTCGAGTTGGCCACGAGGCCCGTCTTGACCATCTGGCCCGCGGCGTTCGCGGTCTCGGGGATCTCGGTACCCATGATTCCGGAGACGATGTTGAGCTTCTCGATGACTGGCTGGATCTGGTCGGCGGTCGCGTTACCGTCGATGAGACCCGCCTGTATGGCGTTGCCCGCAGCCTTGATGTTGTCGTTGACCGAGTCACCCCATGCGTTGCCGTAAGCGTTGCCTGCGGCGAGCCCCGCCTGCTCCATCTGTCCTGGGGTGAATCCGAACGTCGCGCCAATGGTGTTGCGGGCGAGCTGCTTTTCCATGCCCTGCATCACCTGATCGGCGAACGACTTGCCCGCTGCGAGGGGGATACCGACCTGCACGGCAAGTCCCGCCGCAATGGCAGCGCCCAGCGGGCCACCACCACCACCACCACCACCGCGCAGTGCAGCGGTGAACCCCGAGATGACTCCACCGCCTGCATCGTCACCGGCGTCCTCGCCCTGGCTGCCAAGGTTCGAGAGCGCTTCCGACAGTGGGCCGCCGTTGCCGAAGGTGGAGGCGATGCGCGACACCGAGTGCGAGAACGCGTTCTCGGTGCGTTGTGCCGACTGGTGCGCGGAGTCGCCGATCTGCTCGACCTCGCGACGGGCAGCCTGCGCGTCCGAGGTGATCTGTCTACGCGCGGTCGCCATGCCGTCGCCGGTGCCCGCGAGTCTCGTCGAAGTGCGTTGCGCGCCATCACCGATGTCGGAGACTGCCGCTCTGGCTTTGTCGGCGTCGGTACGGATTTCGGTAAGCCCACGGGGTGAACGCATCTGACCGGCTTGACGATCGGCACGCTGCGCTGCGTCCGCGAGGTCGGCGAACGCGTTGCGTGCTCGCGTGACGTCGCGGGTGTACTGGTCTGCGCCTTCGAGCTTGAGCTTCGCGACGAGAGTGCCGAGGTTCATGTCAGCCATGCGCTGTCTCCAATTCGCCGAAGCGGTCGATAGTAGTGCCCTCGGCGTCGATCATCACGGTTTCCTCACCATCGACGCGGTACATGACGCCAACACCTTCGCGCTGCGCCCAGTACTTCACCATGCCGAGTTCGGTTGGCGGCTCGCCGGTCGCTTTCGTGAATATCTTGCGCCGCTTGATGGCTCGCTGTCGCATGGCCTTGGTGGCATTCTCGACCGGGCTGCCGCCCGAGTAGAGCTTGCGCGCCGCGATCTGGCCCGGTGTGGAACCGAAGATCAGTGCCACTGCAACGTCATTCATCGCCACGCCTCCGTCGGCGTGCACGCGCACTATTGCGATGGGGCTGCCGTGATACTTGGCCATGAGGCGTCTCCGTTCGTTGGTCCGATTCTATCGGTCGGATGGGGGTTGCTCGTCGACCAAAACACGTTGTGGCCGTTCGGATTTGCGCCATTCGGTCACTGTCGCCTGCCAGTGGTCGAGGCACGCTGTCAGGTAGATTTCTTCTCGCTCGGGCAAGCGCCCACGACGCGATGCGCGCGCTAGTCCGAATAGGCGATGAGTGAGTTGCGAATAGTTGTCGGTGTCAGCCATCAGACGAGCTTTCCTCCTCGGAATAGCACCGGATCGTGTGCGATAAAGCCCGGTCGCACAGGAAGTTTCGTGCCACGGTCAGTGGTGATGATGGCTCCCTGTCCGTCGCGTTGTTCGCCGTAGGATTCGTTGCGCAGAGTGTTGATCGCCGAGACCGCCTGCATGAGTGCCATCGCGAGGTCGTCATGCCCCGCGGACTCGGGTACCGAGATCTTGAAGTGGCCCATCTCGGTCTGCTCGAAGGTCAACGAGTGCAGTTGCTTGAGCAACTCGGGGTGGCGCGGCAGGATGAGCCGACCGCGTTGGAGCAGCATCTTGATCCGTCCGAACCCGCCCGACTTGCGGCGCGTATCGGTAACCACCCCGCTGACCATGGTTGTCGAGTCCTGCTGCAGTAGACGGCGCAACTCCTGGGTGGGCATCTGCCCGACACCGTTGGTCTCCGACATGAACCGCACGACATCGAATCGGTTGGCGTGCTGCACAAGTTGGGCGATGAAGTCGGCGTACTCCATGCGGAAGTGGTGTTCGAGCCACGGAATCCAGAAGATCGGCTCGTCGCCATGCTGAGCACGGTTGAGTTCGACGTCGCCGAGCGCGGCCAGGTAGACCACGCAGTTCGCGTCGTGCGCGTGACCCCAGTCGATACCGCCGACGACCATCGACCCGCTCATGACGCGCCGCGGTTCGATGAGTTCGTAATCGGCGACGGCGGTGTCGATTTCGGATGTCGTGAAGTACGCACCCGACTCGTCGGTCCACTCCGCGAGGTACTCGCGGTTGAAGTAGTGCGACGGCTCGCGCTCGCGGATCGCTTCGAGGTCGTCGGCAGACACCAACGGGTTCATCGACGACGGCCAGTGGAACGAGGCGTAACGCGCATCGGGGCTCGTCATCCCGCGCTGCCAGAGGCGGCGGAAGAAGTGTTCGAGTCCGCCCCATGGCGACGACGACAGGATGATCCTCGCACCGGGGCGCGCGATGATCGCCGGTTCGGCAGCACGCCAGATCTCCTCGGCCACGAAGCCCGCCTCGTCGATGATCAGCAGGTCGACCGGCCATCCTCGAATCTGCTTGTCGGAGGCGGGGACCGAGACGATCCGCGAGCCGTTCGACAGCGTCAGTTGCGCCTTCTGCTCGTCGACCACCGATCCGCTCAACAACGGCGACCCGACGGCCAACGCGGTGCACTCTTCGAGGAGACGACGCGAGGCCACCTCGCCCGCGGAGATCAACAACACCAATGCGCCAGCTTGCGTGAACGCTTTGTGCAGCGCCTCCACGGCCAAGGTTCTCGACTTGCCGACCTGACGGCCGGCGCACATCACGCGGATACGCGCCGTTGATGTCGCCATCTCCAACTGATGGGGCCACAGGGGCGCGCCGACGAGCTTCTCGGCGAAGACGTCGATCCGCGACACGGCACTACGTAGTGCCGACACCTCGGCAGCCGTCGTCATGCCGCACCATCCTCTGACTCGACCTCGCCGTCGATCGACGTGGGTTTCGACGCGTCACCGGCGAGGATCTTGGCGATGTCGAGCTGAGCCGAGGTCGTATCCTTGCCCAGCCGAGCGCGGGCCAGCGGGGTTATCCCTAGGCGGTCGGCAAGGTTGAGTAGGTGCTTGCGGGTGCGCAAGAGCAACACGGTTGCGCCCGTCGGTTGCCCCGCGTCGTCGAGTTCGCCGTGCTCGTCGACCCACATCTGTAGGCACTCAACCTGAGCGTCTACGCGCGCGTACTCCAACGTCGCTTCTTTGAATTCGCGAAGATGGGGATGGGCTTCCACGAGATCGTTGCCGATCTGAGCGGCCATCGGAGTGATCACACGCTCTGAGTACGCGCCATGCTTGAGGCTCTTGGTGTTGTTGGCGACGAACGGCTCCCACGAGTAGTTCCGCGCGGGTAGGCCCGACGCGGGTCGCGGGCGAGCGTGCGTGCCACCATCCGGCTCAGCCGCCGACACTGGACTCCACCTCCCGAATCGAGTGCGCTTGCAGGCGCAGCCCTTCGGCGATCTCTGCGTCGTTGAGCTCGGGGTGCAGGAGGTACGCAAACCCCACGGCCAGGCCGATGACGGCACGCACGAACTCGACGGTGTCGTCATCGGCCCGGACCACCACACGGCCGTCGTCGCGGGGGTCGACGAACTGCGCGACCGCGTCGAGAGCTCGGGCGATCACCAGTTGCGGGATCGGTCGCTGGCAGGCGGCGTCGGGGCACCCGTCAGGCGTCGACATCGGCCACCACCCGCCGTCCGAGCTCGTCGGTCACCTCGGTATTGGCCATGAAGCGCTCGTGGCGTTCACGGTCGAGTTTCTCGGCGCGCTGTGCGGCTGCGGCGAACTCGGCGCGGCGCTTGTCGTCGTGCAGGGCGTGGGCGTGAGTGAGGACGTCACCGCGTGCCTCCTTGATGGCGCGGTTGATGTACGACTCGCCGCCACCGTCGACGACTCGCTCGGAATCCCAGAACGGCAGGTCGACGCCGGCCATGCTGGCGCGCGCTTGCAGTGCCGCGCGGGTGTCGCGAAGTCCGTTGGCCTCGGCGGTCAGGGTGCGCAGTGCCGCCACCGCGGCGGCGTACGCCTTGCGTGCCTTCTCCGACCCCTTCCCGGTGAGGTGCTCGAACTCCTGGCGCACCACGTCGGCCTCGTGGGCGCGGGCGGCCTCGGCGGTGCGCTGCTCGGCGCGCTCGGCAGCTTCGAGCCGGAGTTCAGCCGTGCGGATCTCGGCGGTGGCGTCGGCCAACTGCGCCGCGGTGATGGTGTCGTTGCCGTCGCGGATGGCGTCTTCGAGTTCGGCGTGGTGGGCGCGGGCTGTGGCGAGGGCGTCCTGCGCCTCAGTCGTTGTCGTCGGCATGTGCGTTCTCCTGGCTGTAGTGGTGGGTGATGGCGTCGCTGAGCGACGATCCAGCTGGGGGTGGGGTCTTGGGTGCCGAGGGCGGCTTGGGGCGTGTGGAGGCTCTCAGGGCCTCGCCGAGTGCGGCGCTGAGTTCCTCGAACGGTCGGCCGGCCATCAGGCACCGTCCGCCACGGTGAACACGGTCAACGGCAATGCGTCGTACGCGTCGGGGTTGGCGTCGTAGGTCGCCTGGTAATCGCTGTCGACGGAGTGACGACCGGAAGCCGTGTTGCCCGCCGAGTCCTGCCCGTCCTGTGAGCCGGGGCCGAAGCGGAGAGTCCCGTCGGCCTGCACGATCACCAGCCGTGTGCCGCTCTCGCGGGTGCCGTCGGCGCGAACGAGGTAGCCCGCTGCCTGCACGGTCCGCCCATCTCGGAAGCGGTAGACGCCGTTGCGGTCGACGTAGCCGAGGTTGGCGATGCGGTTGCCGCCTCGTCGGGTGCTGATGCGGTGGACGTTGCTGGGTGGGGTGTAGGGCATGGTGACTTCTCCTTCTGTGATACCTGCGGATTGTGTATCCGCTGGGGTGTTGAGTTGTATTGCGCTGCAACGAGAGTCGATGCAGTGGTCACACGTTGGTCACATCACCTCGCGCCGACGTGACTGCGATCTTCGAGGCCCTGCTCGCACGCGCACGCACAACGTTCGGGCCATCGGGACGTGAGGCAGCACGAGGTGGGTTGGGCGACGTGAGGCAGCACGAGGTGGGTTGGGCGGGGTTAAAGCGGGGGGAGAATTTGCCCCCCACCCCCGACTCGCACGTGCGCGCATCGATTCCGCACACAGCACGCGAGCCACGAGCAGGTGGGTTGGGCTGGGTACTGAGGCTCGGAGTCATCGCTTCTTCTCCTTTCGAAAGTGGAAGGGCTTTCGCAGTTGCGCCCTCTGTCGTGATCCCTTGGGCCAGGCGATGGCGATGCATGTGGCGTGTTCCCCACGGTCGATGTCTTCGGGGAAGCTCATCGGGAATCGACACATTTCGCAGAGTGGCTGGTTCCTCATGCTTGGCTGATCGCGAGGACTGACGTGAGAGGCCCCGAGATCTCCTCACTGCCCGTGAGGAATGAGAAGCCGAGAGCGTCTGCCGGATTCCAGGGTTCGATCTCGAAGCTGTTGTGGAGAACCTTGTGCCAGCCATCGGGCAAGAGCACAGCGGTGATCCGGTTGGAGTGTTCGGGATCGTTGAGGTCCATCCATTTCTCCTGTTTTCAGAGGCCCCGGAGAGCCTGATTTCGGCCCCGCCACGTCGCCCTGGGGTCTCTAAGAGACCCCCCAGGGCGTGATTACGTGGGTGCGTGATACCCGTGATTGGAACCGTGATTGCCTGACCTGCGGCTTTGGGTTGTGCCGTGATTGATTGGAGGGCGCGTGATTTATCACGCGGCGAGAGGCCGCGTGATTGGAAACGTGATTGGATTTCGGGGGTCATGACGCGAGCCCCTGACAGGTCGCCGCGACGTAGGTTGTGGGGCTCGGCTTACCCGGCTCTGTGGCGTACAGCCGTCCGTTTCGTACCAGTGCGGTGAGCTTGCGGCGCGCCTTCTCGATCTGGTTTCGGTCGGGGTTGTCCACCTCGAAGAGCAGCCGTGCGGCACCTTTCACGGTGATGCCACCGATGCGGGCTGCGACGGCCTCGATGTCGACCTGACCGTGGATGGTGACCGCACCGCTCTCCTGGTCGTGCAGGAGACTCCAAGGGCCGAGCTCGCCGACGGGCTGCTTGACGTGGTGCATGTGAACCACGGGGTCGCCGGGGTTGCCGTTGAGCAGTAGCACTGAGCCCGCTCCCGAGGTGATCCACGTCGAGCCGTACACGTCGGCGATATCGGGCTTCTTGTCCGAGGGGATCTTCTTGATGTGGTGCAGTTCGAGAAGGTTGCGGCCACTGGCCAGCAGTTGTTGGCGGGCGCGGTTCCACCCGGCTCCGACCTCGTCATCCGATAGACCCAGCGCGGCATCTTTGAGGCTGTCGACGATCACGATGTCGGCGCAGGCAGACTCGGCAAGAGAGGTCAGCACACCTGTGTTCTTCGCGAGGTCGTAGGGCGGCGGTCCCTTCCAGAACGTGATGCGTTGTGCGAGGTAGTCACGGTCTCGATGCCCGAGTTGTCGGCGCAGCGCTCGCGCGGCCTGCCGAGGCCGGTCCATCGCGAGGTAGAGAACATGCGGCACCGGGTTTACGGGAAGGCCGAGTACGTCGGTGGGTCGTTCACCGATCAGCGACGCCAACACATTCGAGGCGAGGGTCGTTTTGCCTACGCCTTGGGGACCGCAGACGATGAGTGCTTCGCCATCCGCCCAGAGCACACGATCGCCCTTACCCCACACTGCGGCAACACCTTCGGGCTCGTCGTGGATGAACGTGCCTCCGTCGACGATCTGGTGCGGAACCTCGGGTTCGCCACCGTTGATCGGATGCACGTTGTCCTCCTGGGCTGTGTCGTAGTGGCGGTTGCGCGTCATGCCGGCCTCCGCATTGCCCAGGGATTGGCCTGTAGCCACCGTTCGTGTTCGAGCTGGCGTTGAGCTTCGGCGGACCGGCTGATCGAGATCTCCCGCGAGGCGTCGATGATCGCGGAGGTCTGGTTTTCGAGGTGTAAGGCCCACTGGTCGGCGGCGAGATAGATCGCCCCGACGCGTCGAGGGTCGGAGGTGGGCAGATCGAGCCAGTCGTGTGTACCGATCAGTGGTAGTGCTCCGACACGCAAGGCGCGCTCGACGATGGGCCAAAGCGCCTCGTGCGCAAGGGACCACGAGACTTCGCGGCTGGTGTGGGTGAGCGCGACAATGCGGGTGGGAAGGCGCGCGGCCTCACCCCGCGTCGACTGGTTGTCAACGCGGGGTGAGACGGGCTGGGTAGGAATCATGCGGTTGGTTGAATCCCTCCGTGCTCAGAGACGCGGCTGATGAGGCGAAGGGATCGACCACCACGCCGCCAGATGCCGCGGGCAACCTCAGCGGGCACCATGGGCGTCAGACCCAGGTGGCTGAGCGTGGCAAGGGTGTCCTCCCACGCATCGAGGTCGCGGGGTGCCGACGCGTGTATCCCGCAGGTGTGCGACCAAGGGTCGGCGTAGGTGCTGCGACATTCGGGGCACCACAGCGGTTGCAGCCGTTCGGACGCTTCGCGTCGGCCTCGTAGGGTCATCTGACAACCTCCAACTGTGGAGTGGGCGGCAGATCCTCGATGCGGACGGCACACGGCCCGTCGTCGACCCACACGCGGAATCCGCCACGGTCAGGCTGGCCCGGGTCGACAGGTAGTCGGCCCTCGGATGCCAGTCGCCAACGGCCATCCCAAGTCATCCCCTCGTGCAACGCGTATTCGGCGGCAGCCCAGGCGGGGTCGGCTGGCCACAGCACGATGAACGTGACACCAGGAGTGATCGGGACGTGGGATCTGATCGGCCGGCCGTCGCTGTAGCGGGTGAAGGCGCGCACTGCGCGTCCAATCGGTCCGGTCGCATCGGAGATGCGAGACAGCTCGACGCTGTCGTCGGTCTCGATTTCGTCGTTCATCGCGATCCGGTCGATGCCCCACTCGATCGACTCGATCGCATTCCAAGCCGATTCGAGGAGTTCGTCGACGGCGCGGTTGGGCGAAGTCGCGGTCATCGGACGACCTCCAAATGCGGAACCCGAGGCAGCTCTTCGGATTTCACACCGCTGAACGATTCGAGCAGCACGGTCAGGGCGAGGAGCTGTTCGTCGCTCAACGCGCTCGACTCGAACGTGTTGAGTTGGTGGCAGAGTCGATCGGCCACGGCTTCGCGGTTCATGCGGCGTCACCACTCTGCGACTCTGTTACTACGTCGTCGACCTCGCCGAGCATCTCGGCGTGTGCGTTGAGTTCCGCTGCGTCGAGCGCTCCGACGATCGACGAGACGTTGTGGCCAGCGTCTGCGCGGTCCTGGAATTGCCAGATAGCGTCGCGCAGTCGGTCGCGGGTCTCACCGGCCGGCGACTGGTGCCACACCGTCCACGCGGCATCGGTGCGGGCGGTCACGACGCGTCGGTCTGTCCGCCTGTCGCTCGGGTATGTCAGAATGAGTTCCATCAGGGTCTTTCCTTTGTCGAGGTGGTTTCTGATTCGACCGGTCTGAGGTGGTGCTCAGGCCGGTCATTTCTTTTCGGTCTGTGTGCCCTGCTCCGCGAGCACGCGGCGGGCGATGACTTTGAGGTCTTCGATACCGGAGAAGTCGATACTCCGGGGAGAGCGAGCCGGGGCGATACCCGGTGGGGCAGTCATCAGGCCGACTGCCGTTCGGGTTCCGTCGCCGGGATGTCCAGTGCGGCAAGGAGTCCCGCGACCGGGACGATGTAGCGTTTGCCAACTCGGAGAGTCTTGACTGGATACTCGCCGCGCTGAATGAGCTCGTAACCGACCGATCGGCTAATTCCAAGCACGCTGTTCGCGGTCTCAAGATCGGTCCGGACGCCCAGCTCCCTCACTGCATCCGGTGTCCAGTGGGGGTTCGTCATTTTTCAAAGGCCTTTCCTGAATTGGTTCAT
This sequence comes from Gordonia sputi NBRC 100414, assembly GCF_000248055.1. Taxonomy (GTDB): domain Bacteria; phylum Actinomycetota; class Actinomycetes; order Mycobacteriales; family Mycobacteriaceae; genus Gordonia; species Gordonia sputi. The sequence continues at coordinate 164,272 of NZ_BAFC01000045.1, forward strand.
GCTTCCCAAATCGGGGAGCCGACTCAGACGGTACTACGTAACCTTGACGAACACAACCCACTGCGGGATGATATTCCTACTATGGGAAATGAAGAGGGAATCTCGCACGACATCGCGCGACGCTTCGTCAACCGCGTTAAGGCTGAGCGAAAGCAACGAGGCTGGTCACAGGCCGACTTGGCTGATCGTCTCGTCTCCGCAGGGCTACGAGCTCACCCGACGACCATCGCGAAGATTGAGGCCATGGACAGAACAATCCGGCTCGACGAAGCCGTGGTGCTGGCGTCAGCTTTCGACTTGACCCTCGACGAGATGATCGCCAGCCGCAGCTACGACCAACGTGCCGCGCTTGATGCCTTCATCTCGCTCGCCAGTCGTTCGGCTGACGACGTCAACATCGTGGCAGACCAGATCTGGGACGCTACAGAGCGATTGAACGCGGAACCGGCTGATCTCGTAAAGCGTAGTTACGACTCGAACGATGTCGAAATGTCGTTGGACGTTGTGCGGTCTCATCTCGCAACGAAGCCTGCGATCAAGGCGGTCTCCAGCCTCGTAGAGGCGCGAAATCAACTGCGCGAGGCTGTTTCAGCTGCATCGGAACGGGATAGTGAGGTCGAGAAGATTGTTGGTGGAGTTACGCCCGACGCCGTGCGTACGTTCCTCGAAGCGTTCCTCCCTCCGGATCACTTCAATAAGGAATAGGTGAATCCTGATGCGCGGTAGCGTCAAGAACTCGGGTAGTTCCTGGGGATATGTCGTTGATCTCGGTCGCGACCCGGCGACAGGCAAGCGACGCCAGGAGCGCAAGCGAGGATTCCGAACCAAGCGCGAAGCCGTGGAGGCGCTCGACGAGCGGCTGGGCGAGATCCGCACCGGAGTTGTCGCGGTGGATCAACGACTCACACTCGCGCAATACCTCGAATCATGGCTCGCAGCAAAGGAATCCGCTGGGGTGCGCCCGACGACGCTGCGTAGCTATCAGCAGCATGTCAACGCCTACATCGTGCCGACGATTGGCAATGTACGACTGCGGGATCTCCGAGCTACACACGTCGAGCACATGCTCCGTGAAATCGCCAAGCCGCCAACGAAACCTGCCGAGGGGGCGAAGATCGGTAAGGGTCAGCGGCGCAACCCCAAGCAGCTCTCGCCAGCTACGCAGCGCCGCGTTCATGCCACGCTGCGTAGTGCCCTCACGAGCGCGAAGCGCAAGCACCTGGTGAGTTTCAACGCCGCCGCCGATATGGAGTTGCCGCGTGCCGCCCGCCCGAGGGTGAAGCCCTGGACGCCAACGGAACTCGGAACGTTCCTCGATCGCGCGGGATCGCACCGCCTGGGTGCGTTGTTCGAAGTCCTCGCGCTCACTGGACTGCGTCGCGGCGAAGCTGTCGGTCTCCGATGGGATGACATCGCCGACGGGGTCATCACCGTCCGCCAGCAGATCGTCGAGGTCGATGGGACCGGAATTGAGTGCCGGTTCTGCGGAGGTGAGCACCGGCAGTTCCAGTTCGGTGCGCCGAAGACTGCGTCGGGGGACCACCGCACCGTCGAACTCGATGCGATGACGATGCGGACGCTGCTCGCACACCGGGCGCATCAGGAGATCGAGCGTGCCGAGTGGGGCGAGTTGTATTGCGACCACGGATTGGTATTCAGCCGTGAGGATGGAAGCCCGATCCCGCCCGCCGACGTGACGAAGTTGTTCCACGACCTCGCCGACGAGGTCGGCTTGCGGCGCATTCGGGTGCACGATTTGCGCCACGGTGCGGCGTCGTTGCTGTTGGCCGCTGACGTGCCGCTCGCGATCGTTTCCAAGCGGCTCGGGCACAGCTCGATCAGCATCACGAGCGACACCTACTCGCACTTGCTGCCGGGTGTGGAGAAGGGCGCAGCCGAGGCGGCGGCACGTCTCATCCCGCGGGCAGGGCGTGACACCGAAAGAACTTTGCAAAGCAAAGGTGATCAATCGGTGACAGATCAGACCGACGAAACAGATTCAGGCGACCCATCTTTCGATGAATCGCCTGATCAGGGAAGTGCCCCCAGTAGGGCTCGAACCTACGACCTGCGGATTAAAAGTCCGTAGCTCTACCAACTGAGCTATAGGGGCGGACGCCTCGGCGCTGTGGCCGACGCAGGAAGTGAGTTTACAGGTCGGCCGCGCGGCGATGCATCGACGGTGGGCTTGGAATTGTCGATGCCGTCGACGTCGGATCCGGGTATGGTGTTCGGAGGGCACCAACTCGTGCGAAATGCAGTCTGACCAGCCGATTTGTGAATTGCGCGAGCGGTGTCCTAAGCTGAGTCGGCTCCCAACGGAGAACCGGCCCCCTTCGTCTAGCGGCCTAGGACGCCGCCCTTTCAAGGCGGTAGCGCGGGTTCGAATCCCGTAGGGGGTACAACTGATCCTCTACGGGGGAGCAGGAAAATTGAAGATGGCCCTGTGGCGCAGTTGGTTAGCGCGCCGCCCTGTCACGGCGGAGGTCGCGGGTTCGAGTCCCGTCAGGGTCGCCAAAGGTTTCCGGTTTCGCACCGGACCTTCTGGCCAGGTAGCTCAGTTGGTACGAGCGTCCGCCTGAAAAGTGGAAGGTCGTCGGTTCGATCCCGACTCTGGCCACCATGGGAGAATTTCCCATCTCAGACAGAGATTTCTGTCTTCTAGCCCGGCTCGGGCGATTCACTTTTGGACCCACGCAAGTGGGCCACTAGTGTGCCGAGAACTGTGGCCGCGACTGTCTCTACCGCAGGTATGGCGCGAAGAGGCTCTTCTCTTCGTCTGTGCCGTAGCGCTCGATGTAGATGGCGGGGCTGTAGTGGTTTGTTCCTTCGTGGTGGGGATCGCTTCCCGCGGCCAAGAGGATGGATTCGATTGCCGGTGACAGTGACGACGCGACAGCGACCATCAGCGGACTCCGCCCCAGGTTGTCCAACGCGTTGGGGTCCGCACCGAGCTCGAGGAGAAGGCGTATCGCTTCTTCTCCCTCGTCGTACTGGGCGGCAATGTGCAGTGGCGTGAGTCCTTCGTGGTCTTTGGCATTCGGGTCGGCACCGGCTTCGAGAAGGCGGCGCCCCTTATCTAGGTCACGGTTGGCGTTGACGGCGTAGTGCAGAGGCGTTCGGCCGGCTCGATCGCGATCGTCGACCGTGCTCATAGGCCGTTGAGCATCTGGGCGTTTGCGCGGAAAGCGCGGTGATAGTTGGTGATGATCATCTCGCCCACTGCCCGCAACCGCTTGAGTTCGTCGCGAGACTCTTTGGCTGCCGCGGTCCAGTCGGCTGACTCGTCGAAGAACGCGTCGGCGGTGGTGCCTTCCCAGGATTTCGGCAGGTCCGTGGTGATCTTGGCCAACTCAATCTCGGCATCCTCCAGGGCTTCCTCGAAGCTCGCCATGAGTCTGACGACACGATCGAACTGGTCGAGATCGATTCGATGAATTCGCGTCATGGCTTGAGTTCCTCTTCGTCGGCGGTACTTCCGATGTCAGCCGCGCTCTCATTGTCGGCATCGGTGGACGCGTGGCACGCATCACCGAGCAGCTCGCCCATGGCTCCCAGGCGGGCCACCAATGCATCCGCGCCGTTGAACCACTCCTCGAACTCGGGCCCCCACTTGTCGGCGGATCGTCCGATCCAATAGTCGAGATGTATGTCCCCCTGCTCGCGTAGCTCCTTCTTTTGCTCGGCGAGAGCAACCGCGGTGTGCGTCAACGTGTCGGCGGCCGATTCGAGCGCGTGCTTATCTATCGCGGTCACGAGTCGGGCTCCTCCGTGGCGCTGTCGCCGTTCGTCATCGCCTCCGGCGAAAAGCTACTGAGCAAGGCATCGGCGAACTCGACGCTGCGGGCGTCGGCAGGTGAAATCTCTGCCAGAATCTGGCCGACCTGGCGAGCCAGAGCAATCACTTTTGTACCGACGTCGCCGATCGCGCGCCGGCTGCAGTCAACGATCTCTTGTTCGAGGGCACTCACATCAGTTGTCGCCGACTCGGGGATGTGTACGGAGACGAGATGGCCCTCGCTGGTGACCTGAACTTTTACCCCCGAGTGAGACGACGCGCTCCCGCGAAGTGCGTGCACCCTCTCGGCGTGCATCTCCCTGAGTTGCTGACGCTTCTTCTCGGCCTCGCTGACCGGGTCAACGTCGGGTTCCTCTTCGGTGTCCCACTCCGGTTCGCGCCAACTGTCGTAGTCGATCGACATCGTGCCCTTTCCTACCGCATGTACCGCGAAGACATTCTTCTCCTCGCCTGTGCCGAAGCGCTCGATGTAGTTGGCTGGGCTGTAGTGGTTTGTTCCTTCGTGGTGGGGATCGCTTCCCGCGTTCAGGAGTATGGATTGGATTAGCGGCGACTTTGAGGACGCGACTGCGACCATCAGCGGATTCCTTCCCAGGTTGTCCAACGCGTTGGGGTCCGCACCGGAGTCGAGGAGAAGGCGTATCACCGCTCCGGTGTCCGTGAGCTGGGCCCCGGCGTGCAGTGGGGTAAGTCCTTCGCGCTCTTTGGCATTCGGATCGGCGCCCGCCGCGAGGAGATTGCGCACCTTCTCCAACTCGTTATCCGCAACCGCGTAGTGCAGCGGCGTTCGGCCGGCTCGATCGCGATAGTCGTGTCGCTTCTCTGACATCATCTATTCGCCTTCCCGGTCCTGTTGGTCACGAGCCGTGCTGCGAACGCACACTAACGGCTAAGCAAGCGGTGGCCGCCCGCGGGTGACCCCGGGCCCGTAGCGCTCCGCCATTCCGACAAGCCATTCCGCTCCGACGGGGTTCGAGGTGTGCACGCGCACGATCGGAGGCCATCGGCCATGCTCGGACAGGTAGAGCGCGCTCATCCGCCCGAGCCGCACCCGCGCCCGAGTCGCGCCATCGCGGCCAAGTACCGCCGGGTCATCAGCCGCTGGGCGAGACGCGCGACCGGACCGCCGAGTCGGGTGTACCAGCGGCCAGGACGAGAGAAGGCGCAGATCGTCGCCACCACCGAGCCGTCGGCCCGCAGTTCGACCGCGAACAACTCCTCGCCACTTTCCGGATGCCCGGGAAGTGTGCCGTAGGCGAATCCGGCACGACCTGGTTCGTCGATGACGTACACCACCCGGCAGGGAATGCGAACCGGCCCGAGGAACCACGCGCTGAGCACGATGACGGTGCCGACCTGCGCCGACGTCGTACTCGCGTGAACCCGCAGCCCGGCGCCTCGCTGCATGCCGTACCGGAGAACCGCGTCGCTGATCGTATGGAAGTCAGACTGGCCGTGACCGACGAGCCGCTCTGCCCGTACGACGTGAGCACTCGCAGGAGGCGTGCCGTGGGTCGCGCCGACCTCGTCGTACGTGAACGGCTCAAGCTCCCAACGGCCGAGGTCGGACATCACGCCATTCTAGTGACCGTGTCCGATTTCGAACTCACGCTGCACCGTCACGCGCAACAATCGCCTCATGTCGGCTCGGCAAACAACCGTCCTGGTGCGCAGCGTCTACGGAACCGCGGCGGTGCAGTGGTTCCTCATCTTCGCGATCGGCACGATCCTCGTGACGCGTGCCTACCTGCGTCTGACCGGCTACCCGCAGATCGGAAACGGCACGCTGCACATCGCCCACGCACTGTGGGGCGGGGCGCTCATGATGCTCGCGCTGGTCTTCGGTTGGCTCCTGCTCGGTTCGACGCCTCGCGTCGTCGCGGTGGTGATGGGTGGTATCGGATTCGGTCTGTTCCTCGACGAAGTGGGCAAGTTCGTCACCAAGGACAACGACTATTTCTACGGTCCATCGGCCGAGATCATGTACCTGCTGGTGGTGCTGATCCTGCTGATCAGTCGGTTCGTCCGCGACCTCAAGCGACCATCGGTGCCCGAGGCGATCGCGAACGCAGCGGTGATCGCGGCCGACGGTGTGGCGCACGGACTTCCGGAGAGTCGACGCCGACAGGCCACCGACCTCCTCGATTTCGCCGAAGCACGCGACGCCGATCCTGCACTCGTGACGCATATTCGCGGGTTACTCGACGCGAGTGTCCACACCCCGGACCGGCTGACCCGGCTACGCGCGCGGGCACTCGCGTTGATCCCGAGTTTCTTCCGACGACGCTGGTGGTTGACGCTGATCGGCTGGCTGCTGGTCATCAGCTCCGCGCTGACGGTCATCGTGGGTGCGCTCGCGCTGTACGTGAATCACCGCGACTACGGGATCTATCTCGAACTGAGCCGCGACCCCACCGCCGCGTGGATTCTGTTCATCAGCGGCGTGCTGACGCTGGCGTGCTCGGCGTCGGCGATGATCGGTCGCCGCTACACCGATCGCGTCTGGCCGCTGCGCGCATTGCGCATGGCAGCGCTCATCTTCACGATGTCCAACGCCCTCGTCGACTTCGCGCTCGACGGTTTCGGGGCGCTCTACAACCTTGCGCTCGGTCTGTTCGCGCTGGCGATCATCGACTATCACCTACGCGCGGCAGTCGCGCGGGCGACGGCGCAGCACGAGCACGGACAACTGCGGGTCTAGCGCCCCGACCCACCCATGCTGCGCGCATAGAAGTTCAACCCCGGGCGATTACTCAGCACGGCGAGAAGGACCAGGACGATGAGAGTGACAACGATCGTGGACATGATCTGCCTTGTCTTGGAGGAGGTTTCGGTTCGCGGGTGTATCAATGGTGGCCGATCGTCGTGACGGAGAAAAGGTTCGCCGGTGCAGATCACGAGCGAGTCGCCGGTGTGTGTGCGGGCACATCGGTTAGCGATTCTTCGACCGTGGTGAACTGAATATGTGACATCTATCGATCGCACGATCGCCACTGATCGCATCGCGGCTCTCGAACGTCGCGTCGTCGACGATCCTGATGCCAGGCCCGCCGCCGTCGCCATCGTGATCTCGAATCAAGCCGACCGACAGGGAATCTGGGTTCTGCGTCGGCCACTGACCATGCAGGTACCGCGTGCTCCCAGGTGCGCTGACAACTCCCGCCCATCACCAACAGATCGCCCGCCGACAACGTGAATTTCAACGACGCTCCGCCGCCGCGCGGCCGCAACGCCAACGGGCGCGGAGAGCCGAGAGAGACGATCGCGACCATCGTGTCGTGGGTGGCGCCGCGGCCGAACCGGTCGCCGTGCCACGCAACCGAATCCGACCCGTCGCGATACAGGCAGAGACCCGCCGTCGCGAAGCCCTCGGGTAACTCGTCGCGGTAGTGCGCGGTCAAGGCGGCGCGTGCGTCGACGAGTAGCGGGTCGGGGAGCTCGTCACTCGCCTGGTAATTGCAGACCAGACGCGGGACGTCGACAACTCTGTCGTACATCCGACGACGCTCGGCCCGCCACGGAACGTCGTCGCGCAGAGCGTCGAACAGGTCGGTGCTGCCCGCGATCCATCCGGGCCGCAGATCGACCCACGCGCCGTTGGTCAGGACTCGACGTTCGACGTGCGATCCGAGATCGCGCAGCCGTGGTGACTCGGCGTCGAGGTCGAAGATCGATCCCTGGACTCCTGCGCTCATGGACGACAGCCTACACCGATATCGAACATGCGTTCGCAAAGCGGGTGGCAGGACTCGCGTGGGACGTCGCTCACAATCGCGGCTCGGAGGTGGCACACCGACGTCGCCCATCGGTATACCGGAGCACAAGTGTTAGCCACTAACAGTTCCTAGGAGTTCGCTGATGGCGTCGTTGTTGTTTCGGGTGGGACGGTTCTCGTTCCGCCACAAGTGGTGGGTGATCGGGGCCTGGGTGGTCATCGCCGCGCTGCTCATCGGACTCGTGGGTGCGTTGAACCCCAAGTTCGCGAAAGACTTCGAACTCCCCGGAACCGACTCCGGAACTGCGACCTCGCAGGTCGAGGAGTATTTCCCCGAGGCGATGAAGCAGCAATCGGAGGCCTCGACGAGCGTCCTCGTTGCCGCGGACGACGGGCTGGCCGCCCATTCCGCACAGATCGACGCACTCGTCGCCGACCTGCACACCTTGCCCGAGCTGACCGACAAGGCGACGGTTCTGAACCCTGTCACCGTCGCCACGGCCAAACCCGAGCTCGCGTCGTCGGTCCTCGGTGACGGTGGCAAGGTCGGTTTGATCCAGGTGCGGCAGAACATCGAGCTGACCGACCTCACCGTCGAGAACAAGAAGCAGCTGACCGACATCCTCGAGAAGCATCGGGGCAACGGTCTGCAGGTCGAGGCCACGGGCTCGCTGATGAGCGTGATGGAGGCGGGCGGTAAGGCTGAGTTGATCGGCTTCGCCGTCGCCTTCGTGGTGATGATCGTCGCCTTCGGAGCGCTCGTCGCCGCGTTCATCCCGCTGATCACCGGCCTGATGGGCGTGATGATCACCATCATGCTGCTGCGGCTGAGTGCCGAGGTCATCACGGTCAACGAGACCGCCACCGCGATCGTCACCATGCTCGGCATCGCCGTGTCGATCGACTACGCCCTGTTCATCGTCTCCCGCTATCGCGGCGAGGTGAAGCGCGGCGGTGACAGAGCCGACGCCGCGGGTCGAGCGGTCGGTACGGCCGGCTCCGCTGTGGTCTTCGCCGGGCTGACCGTGATCATCGCGGTCGTCGCGCTGATGGTGGTCGGAATCCCGCTGATCACCCAGATGGGTGCGGGCGCCGCCGTCGCGGTGTTCATGGCAGTGATCGCCGCGCTCACCCTGATCCCCGCGCTGCTCGGTGCCGTCGGACGTTTCGCGTTCACCCCACGTATCCCGTGGATCAAGCACGCAGAAGAATCCGACACCGCCGACACCAACGGAGTTCGCTTCGGCCGCATGGTGGTTCGGCGACCCATCCCGTTCATTGTCGCGGGTCTCGCGGTGCTGGTACTCGCGGCGATCCCGGTCGGCAAGCTGCAACTGGGGCTCTCGCTCTCCAGCGACGACGAGGCTCCCGCACAGGCACTGCTGCAGCGCGGCTTCGGCGAGGGCATCAACGGCCCGCTGCTCGTCGTGCTGCACTCCGAGAACGGCACGGTCGAGAAGGCGGCCACCGAGACCGTCGCGCACATCAAGACGCTGCCCGACGTCGCCAACGCGTCGACGATGACCTGGCTGGGCAACGGCACACCGCAGCCGAACGTCGGAGCAACCGCCGCGCTGATCTCGGTGACGCCCAAGAGTGCGCCGTCGGATCAGGCGACGCACGACCTCATGGAGCAGATCCGCGACTTCAGTCCCGAGGCGCAGCGAGCAGGGTCGGAACTGCACGTCGGTGGTCAGACGGCCATCATGTCCGACCTCTCGGCCAAACTCGACAAGGCGTTGATCCCGTATCTGATCGTGGTGGTCGGGTTGGCGTTCCTGATCATGATCGCGGTGTTCCGGTCGATCTGGGTGCCACTGATCGGAACGATTGGCTTCATCTTCTCGGTCCTCGCGACGTTCGGCGTGACTGTCGCGATCTTCCAGGAGGGCTGGTTCGGTCTGATCGACAACACCAAGCCGATCCTGTCGTTCCTGCCGATCTTCCTGATCGGCGTGGTGTTCGGCCTCGCGATGGATTACCAGGTGTTCCTGGTGACGCGAATACGCGAGGAGTACATCCACGGCATGACCGCGAAGGAGGCGATCATCGCCGGCTACCGGCATGGCGCGCGTATCGTCACATCGGCGGCGATCATCATGATCAGCGTGTTCGCGGCGTTCATGCTCTCCCCGGACACGACGGCCAAGATGCTCGGCTTCTCGCTCGCGATTGCCGTGCTGTTCGACGCCTTCATCATCCGGATGATCGTGGTGCCCGCTGTCATCGCATTGCTGGGCGATCGGGCGTGGGGTCTGCCACGATGGCTGGACAAGCTGGTTCCCAATCTCGACATCGAGGGCGAGAAGGTGCGCGACCGCGGTATCCCGCAGGCGAGCGTCGACGAAACCCGCGAGGTCGCCGCCGCGGCGTCGAGTTGAGCGGACTGGATAAAGAGTAGATAGGGAGAGCAGTGCGATGACCGAGGCGACGAGTACGGCAGCGATGGCTACCGCGCCCGCCTCGGTCTCGCATGCGCCCGACGCCCCCGTACGCCCGATCGGGTTGCGCGAGAAGCACAAACGTCGCACCAGGGCGGCAATCCGCGCGGCGGCGATGGAACTGTTCGACGCCCAGGGGTACGCACAGACGACCGTTGCGCAGATCGCCGAGGCTGCCGACGTCTCCCACACCACCTTCTTCCGCTACTTCCAATCGAAGGAACAGGTCGTCATCAACGACGACCTCGACGACGTGTGGCAGGAGGCGCTCACATCGATCCCGCCCGGGCTCGGACGATTCGATCTCCTGCGCGAGATCGTGCGCAGACTCGTCGGCCTGGTTCTCGCCGACGACTGGGCCTCGGACCCGGCGCGGATGAAACTCATCCAGTCCGAGCCGGCGCTGCTGGTGGTCAACCAGGTCGAATCCGACCGCGCGATCTCCGAGGCCGCAGACTTCATCGCCGACTACCTCGGTGTCGACCGGGACAGCAGCCGGTTGCGGGTGTTCATCGCGGCGGTGGGCGGGATGATGTTCCACATCGCCAACGGGATCGACGATCCCCGCGACGGCAGGTTCCTCGACACGCTTCTCGAGGCGATCGACCTCCTGGAGGCGGGGCTACCCCTCTAGCGCTGCGGCGGCGTTCAGCGCCTCGGCTGCCGCGTCGAGCGTGCGCGCGGCCTCGGCCGTGTCGATGCGGGCCAGGCATTGTGCTGCGATGATCGCGGCCACGGTCAGCCGCGTGTGATGGTCGACGACGCTCGGTGTCGCATCTGGAAGCAGAGCCCGCACGCCGCGGAGAACCGCGGACGCGAGTTCGGCGCGATAACTCTCGATGACGGCGTGCACAGTCTCGTCGGAGCCGATCGGTGTGGCCGACGCGGTGAGGATCAGACATCCCGCCGGAGCGCCGCCCGTCTGCGCGATCGTGAGAATGGCGTCGCGGAGACCCGCGAGGTAGTCGATGAGCGCATCGGGGGAGACGTCGTCGGCGACGAGGCCGGCCAGGCGCGGTCGGACGACGGCGTCCAGGTAGTCCTCGACTGCGGCGTCGAACAGTCCGCGCATGCTTCCGAAGGCGTGGTAGATGCTCGACCGTCCCACCCTGGTCGCCTTCTCGATGTCGGTCACCGACACCTCTCCGAAGCCGCGTCGCCAGAACAGATCGCGTGCGACGCCGACGAGCTCAGCTCTGTCGAAGGTGGCGGTGCGGCCCACGGCTGTCTCCTCGTTCGAGAATTTATTGCAACAACCATTCTACTATGCTTATAGTGTAACGACCAGTGCACAATCGGAGGCAGGGAGAGTCGGATGATCGTGGCCGCAGTCGTATTCGTGGGTGTGGCCGTCGCGCTGCACTGCTACATCTTCGTCATGGAGTCGCTGCGATGGACGGCGCCGGCCACCAGGCGCACCTTCGGACTCTCGGCCGACGAGGCCGCCAACACTCGTGACATGGCCTTCAACCAGGGCTTCTACAACCTGTTCCTCGCCGTGATCGCCACGGTAGGGGCGGTGCTCGTCTTCACCCAACGCGACGTCGGTGCTGCGCTGATCTTCGCGGGCTGCGGCTCGATGGTCGCTGCCGGCGTGGTTCTGCTTCTGTCGTCGCCGACGAAGGCCCGAGCGGCACTGACCCAACTCGCGACACCGCTGGTGGCGGTCGTTCTGTTGGCCGCGGCACTCATCGCATGATCCGAACGTCTGGTCCCATACCCATGCAACAGAACTCATGTAACCGAAATACGAGGAGAGTGGAGATATGAGCACAACGAGCACGCAGATCCAATTGGTGAATCGCCCGGTCGGCTGGCCGAAGGACTCCGACTTTCGCACGGTGCAGGTGACTCTCGACGACCTCGCGCCGGGCGAGGTCCGCGTGGCAAACGAGTTCGTCTCCGTCGACCCGTACATGCGCGGACGCATGATCGACACCCGCAGTTACGTCCCGCCCTTCAAGCTCGACGAGACGATGACGGGGGGTGCGGTCGGGCGGGTCGTCGAGTCGCGTTCCGACGACGTGCCGGTCGGCGCGTTGGTGCTGCACCAGCTCGGTTGGCGCGATGTGGCGCAGGGCCCGGCGAAGGCGTTCACGGTGTTACCGGAGCCGCCCACAGATGCCAACGGCGACAAGGCGTTCGACTCGTCGGTCTACCTCGGTGTGCTCGGCATGACGGGGCTGACCGCCTACGTGGGCTTGACCGAGATCGCGGAGATGAAGCAGGGCGACGTCGTGTTCATCTCCGGCGCGGCGGGCGCCGTGGGGACCGCGGCGGGACAGATCGCCCGACTACTCGGCGCCAAGGCGGTCATCGGATCGGCCGGGAGCGCCGAGAAGGTCGAGTTGCTCACCGGGCGTTACGGATTCGACGTCGCGCTCAACTACAAGGACGCACCCATCCGCAAGCAACTCCGCGCTGCGGCGACCGACGGCATCGACGTCTACTTCGACAATGTCGGCGGCGATCACCTCGAGGCGGCGCTCGACGTCTTCAACGACGGTGGGCGTGCGGCGCTGTGTGGCGCGATCGTCGCCTACAACTCCACCGAGCGGATTCCCGGACCCGACAACATGTCCAACATCATCACGCGGGGACTGACTCTGCGTGGTTTCACCGTGGGTCACCACTTCGACAAGGCGCCCGAGTTCACCGCGAAGATGTCCGACTGGCTGGCGTCGGGCGAGGTGGTTTATGACGAGACGGTCGTCGACGGCATCGACCACGCGGTCGATGCCTTCCTCGACATGATGCGCGGCGCGAACGTCGGAAAGATGGTCGTGCGCCTGTAGGTGACGGTCAGTAGGGCGAGGAGTCAGAGTGTCCGCAGCCGCCGCGCGGCCTCGGCGATGACGTCGTCGCGTTTGGCGAATGCGAAGCGCACCATGTGTTTCCACGGCTCCTTGTCGTCGGCGAAGACGCTAACCGGCACCGCCGCGACACCGATCCGCTCGGGTAGCGTCCGGCAGAACTCGACGCCGTCGTCGTATCCGAGAGGCCGCGGGTCGGCGCAGGCGAAATAGGTTGCCTCGCTGCGATGGACGCCGAACCCGGAGTCGACGAGCGCGGAGGTGAGCAGGTCGCGCTTGGCCTCGAGCTCTGCCGCAGACGTGCGCACCCAGTCCATCTCGTTGTCCAGGGCGAAGGCGACGGCGGGCTGGAAGGGTCCCGAGCCGACGTAGGTCATGAACTGCTTCGCCGCACGCGCCGCTGCGACCAGTTCGGCGGGTCCGCTGATCCACCCGACCTTCCAGCCGGTGCAGTTGAATGTCTTTGCCGCACTGGAGATCCGGAGCGTGCGCTCACGCATGCCCGGCAGCGTGGCCAACGGGGTGTGGGTGCGCCCGTCGAACAGCAGGTGTTCGTAGACCTCGTCGGTGACCGCGACGACGTCGTGTTCGATACACAACCGGGCGATCTCGGCGAGGTCGTCGTCGGAGAGCACGGTTCCGGTCGGATTGTGCGGCGAATTGATGAGCGCCACCGCGGTTTTCGGTCCGAAGGCGTCGGCGAGCCGTTCGCGATCGAGGCGGAAGCCGTCTCCGTCGGAGACGAGCGGGACGACGCGGCGCACGCCGCCCGCCATGGCCACGGTCGCCGCATAGGAGTCGTAGTAGGGCTCGATCATGACGACCTCGCGACCCGGTTCGACCAGTCCGACGATCGCGCCCGCGATGGCTTCGGTCGCGCCGACGGTGACGAGGATCTCGGTGTCGGCGTCGTAGTCGAGGCCGTAGTGCTCGCGCTGGTGCCGGGCCACCGCGGTCCTCAACTCGGGAACACCGATCCCCGGTGGGTACTGGTTGCGTCCCGCGGAGATCGCGTCTTTCGCCGCCGTCAGCATCGACGCGGGGCCGTCGGTGTCGGGGAATCCTTGCCCGAGGTTCACAGCGTCGTGCTGGACCGCCAGCGCCGACATCTCGGCGAAGATGGTGCTCGAAAACGGTCGGAGGCGCTCGACGGTCATGGCTCAAGGCTGTCACATGTCGGATGTTCGATGCACTTGTATGTGCTCGATCCCAAGTCGACGACAAGAACCCCGCAAGCGGGCGGAGTGACATTTGCGGTGGCGCCGACAGACGGCGCAACACCCGAGAGGATCCACCATGTTCACTTCGTCCGGCATTCATTTCCTGCACGGCCCGCTCTGGCGCATCGGCTGGCGTGCCGTGGTCGTCGCCGCCTGCATGGGCCTGACCCTCGTCGCCGCGTGCGGGGTGTCGGTCGGCGACGACATCGTCGACGACGCGGCCGACATCGACGTCGGGCAATGCGTCACGATCGGCGCGTCCACGGTCGACGACGGGAACGTGAAGGCGACGCGCACCGACTGCGGCGGTGACGATCTCACGTTCTACGTCGCTGCGAAGGTTCCGTCCGATGCAGGTTGCGTGAGCAAGAACAGTGCAGGTCTGACCTTCGACAAGGGCGACCAGAAGCTCTGTATGACACCGAGTTTCGTAGCCGGACAGTGCTATCAGGTTCCGCTGCCCGGCGGTCGGCTCGTGGACTACCGCGAAGTCGACTGCGATGCGACGGCACGCACGTCGACGATCGTCGCGCGAACGGTGCAGCGAGCCGATGGCGAGGTGCAGTGTCCTGACGACCTCACCACCTGGACGTTCACCGAGCCGCGCCCGATCGGCTACTGCCTCGAGGCGCTGGTGTGAGCGGGCGCGGTGCGCGGGGGCCCTGCACGAGCAGGATCAACCTGCGGACTCCTCGCCGATGGCCGGGCCGAGCAGGTCGTCGGCGTCGGTGATGCGATACGCGTAACCCTGCTCGGCGAGGAAACGCTGCCGGTGGGCGGCGTAATCGGCGTCGAGGGTGTCACGCGAGACCACCGAATAGAAGTGCGCCTGACCACCGTCCTTCTTGGGGCGCAGCAGACGACCGAGTCGCTGAGCTTCCTCCTGACGAGACCCGAACGTGCCCGAGACCTGCACTGCGACCGACGCCTCCGGCAGGTCGATCGAGAAGTTCGCGACCTTCGACACCACGAGCGTCTGCAACTCACCCGAGCGGAAGCGGTCGAACAGCGCCTCGCGCTCCTTGTTCTTCGTCGAACCCTGGATCACCGGGGCGTCGAGTTCACGCCCGAGTTCTTCGAGCTGATCGATGTACGCGCCGATGACCAGCGTCGGCGAGCCCGCATGCTTGGCCAGGATCGACTTCACGACGTTGACCTTGGTGTGCGCCGTCGAGCAGAGCTTGTACTTCTCCTCGTTCTCGGCGACCGCGTACTGCAGACGCTCCTCGTCGGTGAGTGTCACGCGAACCTCGACGCAGTCGGCAGGCGCGATCCAGCCCTGCGCCTCGATGTCCTTCCACGGGGCGTCGTAGCGCTTGGGTCCGATGAGGCTGAACACGTCGCCCTCACGGCCGTCCTCACGCACGAGGGTCGCGGTCAAACCGAGTCGACGCCGCGACTGCAGGTCGGCGGTCATGCGGAACACGGGCGCCGGCAGCAGGTGCACCTCGTCGTAGACGATGAGGCCCCAGTCGCGGGAGTCGAACAGATCGAGATTCTTGTACTCGCCCTTCGACTTTCGCGTCATCACCTGATAGGTGGCGATGGTGACGGGACGAATCTCCTTGCGCTCACCCGAATATTCGCCGATCTCCTCTTCGGTGAGCGACGTACGTGCGATCAGCTCACGCTTCCACTGGCGTCCCGCAACGGTATTCGTCACCAGGATGAGCGTTGTCGCCTGTGCCTTGGCCATCGCCGCAGCGCCGACCATCGTCTTGCCCGCACCGCACGGCAGCACGACGACACCCGAGCCGCCCGCCCAGAACGAGTCGGCTGCCATCTCCTGATAGTCGCGCAGATGCCACTCGTCCTGTTCCAACGCGATGGGATGTGCCTCGCCGTCGACATAACCCGCAAGATCCTCCGCGGGCCAACCGACCTTGAGCAGCACCTGCTTGAGCCGACCCCGCTCCGACGGATGTACCACGACGGTGTCGTCGTCGATCCGCGCACCGAGCATCGGCGCGACCTTCTTGTTGCGCAGGATCTCCTCGAGGACCGCACGGTCGAAGCTGACCAGGGTCAGCCCGTGTACCGGACTCTTCACGAGCTGCAGCCGCCCGAACCGGCCCATCGTGTCGACGATGTCCATCAGCAGCGGCTGCGGGACGGCATACCGCGAAAACGACACGAGAGCGTCGACAACCTGCTCGGCGTCATGCCCCGCGGCGCGCGCATTCCAGAGCGCCAGCGGCGTCACCCGATAGGTGTGGACGTGCTCGGGAGCGCGCTCGAGTTCGGCAAAGGGGGCGATCGCACCGCGCGCTGCCGCGGCGTCGGGGTGATCCACCTCGAGGAGCAGCGTCTTGTCGGATTGCACGATCAGGGGTCCATCAGTCACCCGCGCCATTGTATAAGGGTTTATCTGCCCGGCTCGTGGATGTGTTTTTTGCGCGGCTGGTGTCCGCTATGTCCGTTAAATTCCACTGTCCCGCGCGAGCATCGCGGCGTAAAGTAAGCGGAGCAAACCTCCGGATATCTCCGGGGTACTACGACGCAAGTGGGGATCTCACTCTTCATGTCAACTTCCGAGAAGCCATCTTCTGGGTCGTCAGCTTCCGAGACGCCAACTCTGTCCGCGGAGCCCGACCCCCGGCGCTGGAAGGCGCTCGTCTTCATCTGCATCGCGCAGTTGATGGTCGTGCTCGACGGTACCGTCGTCCAGATCGCGCTGCCCGACGCCAAGGTCGATCTCGGCATCAGCGATGCCAATCAGCAGTGGGTGATCACGGCGTATGCGCTGGCATTCGGCGGTCTGCTGCTGTTCGGCGGACGCATCGCCGACCTGTGGGGGCGTCGTCGTGCACTGATGGTCGGCCTCGTGGGCTTCGCGCTGGCGTCCGCGCTCGGCGGAGCCGCGGTGAACCAGGGGATGCTGTTCGGCTCGCGCGCGCTGCAGGGAGCATTCGGTGCGCTGCTCGCTCCGGCCGCGTTGTCGCTGCTGACGGTCATGTTCACCGCGCCAAAGGAACGTGCGAAGGCGTTCGGCATCTTCGGCGCGATCGCGGGCGGCGGCGCGGCCGTCGGTCTCCTGCTCGGCGGATTCCTCACCCAGGTGCTCGACTGGCGCTGGACGATGTACATCAACGTGATCTTCGCCGCGATCGCGCTCTTCGGCGCGATCGTCGAGATCAAAGAACCTCCACGCGCCCACAATCACGCACCCGGCCTCGATGTGCTCGGAGTGATCCTCGGTGGAGGCGGACTCGCGCTCGTCGTCTACGGATTCAGTCGGGCTGCCGAGGAGGGCTGGGGCGACACCGGGACCGTCATCTGCCTGGTCGCCGCGGTGGTGTTGTTGGTCGCGTTCGTCGCGTGGCAGGCGCGCAGCAGTCATCCGCTGCTCCCACTGCGTGTCGTTGCGAACCGCGCGCGTGGCGGCGCCTACCTCACCGTCGCGTTGTCGGTGGTCGCGATGTTCGGAGCGTTCCTGTTCCTCACGCTGTACATGCAAGTGGTGCACCACTATTCGCCGCTGATGGCCGGTGTGGCCTTCCTGCCGATGGTCGGCGGCATGCTGGTCGGCTCGACCCAGATCGCGGTGCGCCTCATCACGCGAGTGCCGCCCCGGTTCCTGCTCGTGCCGGGCGCGCTCCTCGCAGCCTGCGGGATGCTGCTGCTCAGCCAGATCTCCGCCGAGTCGACGCGGTACTGGAGCGTGGTCTTCCCCGCCCTGTTCCTCCTCGGCATGGGCATGGGCACCGTCTTCATGACGTCGATGAACCTGGCGACCTACGGCGTCGAGCCGCGGGATGCAGGCGTGGCGTCGGCCATGGTCAACACCTCCCAGCAGGTCGGCGGCGCGATCGGCACCGCACTCCTGAACACGATCGCGGCAACGGCAACCGCGTCGTTCGTGACCGCGCACATGGCATCGGTCCATGGACCCGCCGACGCAAAGGCCGTGAAGGCACAGGCGCTGGTGCACGGGCAGAGCACCGGGTTCTACGTCGCCGCAGCCATACTCGCGGGCGTCGCGGTGCTCGCCGGCCTGCTGATCAACGTCAAGCGACCGATCGGCGACGCACACGATGCCGAGCCGGAGGCTGCTGCGCTCGCCGGGTGATTCGTGACCAGCGTCAGTTGTCGAGCAACTCGACGCTGGTCACGCGGTGCAGGGTGAAGTGCTGCTCGTCGTCGGAGCCCTCTTCGGTGCCGACGAGTTGTCCGGCACCGAGCAGCCGCGGGGTCACGACGTGCCTGCTGGCCGAGCCGTGGGCGTCGACGTAGCCGACGAGTAGACGTCGATTCGCCCGAAGCGCCAATTGGATGAGGGCAGTGGTGGATTCGCCACCGCCGACGGCGCGCACCGGTGCGGCGTCGGACTTTCCCGCAGTCGCCGGAGTGGCCCGCGTGGCCCTGTCGTGCGAGCGCATGCGGCTCACCACCGACTGCAACTGGTCGGCGGTCGGCGTCGAGCGGCGGGGTGTCGGTCGACGCCGACCCCGTCCCGACGACACGCGACTGCCGCGCTCGCGCAGGTCGACGAGTGAGCCGGACGAATCCTCGCCCGCGGGAGCAAATCCCGCGTCGCGGAGTCGATCGATCACCGTGCGGACCTCCGACGGCGAGATCGCCACCGTCGGCGCGAGCGCGCGCAGCGCGAGGTGTTC
>NZ_BAFC01000044.1 GCF_000248055.1 Gordonia sputi NBRC 100414
GGAAGGATTCTTTCCCCCAGTTCCCGAGGTTTCCCCGCGACACATCCCGAGAAAACCCACACAACACGCGGAAGGAGCCTTTCCCCTAGTTTCTGCGCGCTGGCTCAGGCCGACGGCCCCGCGCAGAAAGCCACGGAAGACACCCTTCCCCTACTTCCTGCGCCTCGCCGCGCTTCCCGCGCTCTCGGACTACCCCGACCGCCCGCTGATCGAGCCTGTCGAGATCACTCGGCCAGGACGCCCCGGCGGACCAGCTCGTCGACGACGCGGCCGGCTAGTTCTGCGATGTCGGCGCCGGTGGTGTCGAAGCGCAGGTCGGGGTTCTCGGGCTTCTCGTATGGCGCGTCGACTCCCGTGAGTCCCTTGAGTTCGCCACGCCGCGCGCGTTCGTAGAGGCCCTTGGGGTCGCGGCGTTCGCACTCCCCGACCGGCGTCGACACGTGCACCTCGATGAAGTCGAGGTCGGCGGCGTCGTGCAGTTCGCGGGCGATCTCGCGGTCGGACCGCAATGGCGAGACCATCGACGCGATCGCGATCACCCCGGCGTCGGCGAACAGACGCGCGAGATGCCCTACGCGCCTGATGTTCTCGGCGCGGTCGCCGGGCGAGAAGCCGAGATCGTCGGAGATCCCGTGCCTGATGTTGTCGCCGTCGACGAGGTAGGCGACGCGGGCACGATTCACCAGTTCGCGTTCGAGCGCGACAGCAACCGTCGACTTACCGGAAGCGGGTAGGCCGGTGAGCCACACCGTCGCTCCGCGCTGGCCGGTCTTGGTCCAGCGCTCGTTGCGGCTCAACGCACTCGGGTGCCACTTGATGTCGTTGCGGGTCGCCTTGCCCGGAATCACCTCGCGCGGCTCGAGGATCGTTCCCGCACCGACCGTGTCGTTCGACGCCTCGTCGATCAGGATGAACGCGCCCGTGTCGCGGTTGCTCGCATACGGATCGGCAACCACAACCGACGACGTCCGCAGCGTGAGTGTGCCGATGTCGTTGAGCGCCAACTCCGACGGCCCGACCTGCTCGAGCAGTGTCTCCGGATCGAGTTTGCGCTCGAGCGCCTGAACCGTCGCGCGTACCGTCGACGCACCCTGCTTGAGCGCGACACGATCGCCCGCGTGGAGCGGAGTCTCCGACAGCCAGCAGACCGTCGCCGACAGTTCGCGTGCGGCCACGGGCAGATGCGCATCCTCGGCCCCGCTGACGATCACGTCGCCACGGCCGACGTCGATGTCGTCTGCCAACTGCACCGAAACAGACAGCGGCGCAACGGCTGTCGGCCGAGCCGGATCGAGCGTGTCGAGCGCGGTCACGGTGGTGCGTGATCCCGACGGCAGTACGAGAACAGGATCGCCGACGTCGAGGGTTCCCGCGGCAACGCGACCGGTGTAACTACGCTTGCCGTCGGCTCCCGGCCGAGACACCCACTGGATGGGCAGACGCAGTTCGCGCGCAACGGGATTGGGCGCGTGCAGCTCGATACCCTCCAGGTATTCGAGCAGTGTCGGGCCGGTGTACCAGGGCGTGTTCTCCGACTTGTTCACGACGTTGTCGCCGAGCTTCGCCGCGACCGGGATCGCGGTGATCTCCGCTGCACCGACATTCGTGGCCAGTTCGTTGAGGTCTGCGACCAACTCTGCGAATCGCTCGGCGGAGAAGTCGACGAGATCGATCTTGTTGACCGCGGCGACGATGTGCGGGACACCGACCAACGTGGCGATACGCGCATGCCGACGGGTTTGGCGTAGCAAGCCTTTTCGTGCGTCGACGAGCAATACCGCGACATGAGCGTTCGATGCTCCGGTGAACGTGTTGCGGGTGTAGCGCTCATGCCCCGGGGTATCGGCGAGCACGTAGCTACGTGTGGGACTCGAGAAGAACCGGTAGGCGACGTCGATGGTGATGCCCTGCTCACGTTCGGCCCGCAGGCCGTCGGACAGTGCGGCCAGATCGACGTCGCCGTCGTCGGACGTGACTCCCTCGAGGTGATCTGTCGGCAGTGAGCCGGTGTCGTGCAGGATGCGGCCGATGAGCGTCGACTTACCGTCGTCGACGCTGCCTGCGGTCGCCAGACGCAGAATCTGCCGTCGACGCGTGGGAACGCCTGTCCCCAATGGGGTTTCGCTTCGCTGCGCATCCTCGGAAGGATCGCGGGTCACGGTCTCGGTCATCAGAAGTAACCCTCTCGTTTGCGGTCCTCCATGGCGGCCGACGACGTGCGATCGTCGGCGCGGGTCTCACCGCGTTCGGATACCGTTGCGGCACTGATCTCTTCGATGATCTCGGGGATCGTTGTCGCACGCGAGCGCACCGCGCCGGTGATCGTCAGGTCACCGACCGTGCGGTAGCGCACCCACTCCGTGCTGACATCGTCGGAGGAATCCGGCTGCGAGTAGGGCGACACGGTGAGCAATATGCCGTCACGGTCGAACACCTCGCGCTCGGCCGCATAGTAGATCGGCGGAAGGTCGAGGTCCTCGAGTTCGATGTAGCGCCAGATGTCGGTTTCGGTCCAATTCGACAGTGGGAACACACGAACCGATTCGCCGCGTCGGATTCGCCCGTTGTAGAGCGACCACGGTTCGGGACGTTGAGCGCGCGGATCCCACTGGCCGAACTCGTCGCGGAAGCTGAACACCCGCTCCTTGGCACGCGCGCGGTCTTCGTCGCGTCGGGCACCGCCGAACGCGGCGTCGAACCGGCCCTCCTCCAACGCGTCGAGGAGCACGCGAGTCTGGAGCCGGTTACGCGAACCCGACGGATCGGTCGACTCCGCCACGCGTCCCGCGGCGATGGCGTCGGGAACCGATGCGACGATGAGTTTGATTCCGTCGGGGTTGTCGGCGGTCGGCGCGACCCGACGGTCGCGGAACTCGATCACCTCGTCGAAGTTGTGTCCGGTGTCGACGTGCAGGACCGGAAACGGCAGCGGGTGTGGGCGAAATGCCTTCTCCGCCAAACGAAGTAGCACGATGGAGTCCTTGCCACCGGAGAACAGCAGCACTGGACGTTCGAGTTCTGCCGCCACTTCGCGAATGATGTGCACAGCCTCGGACTCGAGTACCCGCAACGCGGATACGTGGTCGAGGTCGGCTGCGGCGTCGATCTGCGTGGTCATTGCGGGTATCCGTTCCGCACCGCGTCGTCGCGGTACCGCTCGACCCACTCCTTGGAGCGGGCATTGGACTGTGGCTTCAACGGCGGTGGCGGCGCCAGCGCAGGGTCTTGACCCAGCGCGGAGAGAACACGCGCGGTGGTGCCCGACGGGTCCTTGGTGAGTTCGCCGAACTCGATGTCGAGGGGCTCGATGCCCTCCTCAGCGAACCATTCGCGCCACGACTTCTCCTGCGCCAGAAGTATTTCGGCAAGGTGGGCAATGCCCTCGGCGTTGTAGACCGCCGAGTCTTCGGCGGCATCGCCGTCGTGTCGCCATACTCGTGTCTGCACCGCGCGCCACATCGATACCGCCTGTGGCACAACGTCTTCCCGGTAGACATGCACGTACAGCGGATCGTCGCCGAACAGTGTGCGGATCGCGGTTCGCAGCGAACCCGACCCGGTCCGCGTTCGCGAGATCAGCAGGGGCGTCTGATTCCACATCAGTTTGCCGCCCCACACGCCGTTCGACGAACGGCCAGCGGCAAAGACGTCGTCGCGCCACTGTGCGGAGGTTCTGGTGTCGACGACGCCGTCGTCGAGTTCGTCGAGAGCCTCGATGATCGCAGGGTCGTCGACGTCCGCGAACCATTCACGTGGTTGCGGCGCTTGTGATGTCGCGGGGAAGTATTGGAAGAACTCCTCGGGAGTCCCGGCGACCCCCGTCTCGGCGAGAGACTCGACGAGGAGGGTGCTCCCGCTGCGCTGACTGGCGCACACGAGGTAGTTGTCGACTGGCGGCACCCGCTCAGTTTAACCAGCCCGAAACCGCCCGCAACCTGGGCAATTAGGCGCTCGACGGTCCAAACTATTTACAAAACTCGACGTCTGTGTGTCAGCCCTGCGCGCTGGGTGCATCAGCAGATCGGCGAGCCTCGTCGTCGACCTCGCCCTGCTGGATCTCGCCGGTGAGATCGCGCTCACGTCCGAGCGGGCGCCGCGACGGAAGTGCCTGCTCGTCGGGTGGGGTCTCGACGGCTTGTTCGAAGTAGCGCGTCATGAACTCATCCGCGATGGCAGTCCCCGCGCTCTCGTCCGGAAGCGCGTCGTGAGTGTCGGCACGCCACTGGGCCAACCGTGCCGCGAGTTCTGCGCGGACGTGCGCGAAATCCGGATCGTCGGCGAGATTCGTGCGCTCCCACGGATCGTGGTCGAGATCGTAGAGTTCGACGGCCGGCCGCTCCGCTGTGATGACCGACGCGTCGATCGACCGCGCAGACGGACTGTCGGCGATGTCGAGCGGGAGCAGCAACGCCGGGCGATGCGCGTAGTTCTCGATATAGCTGTACTTCTTTGTCCGAATCGCCCGGATCGGGTCGTAGGCGTCGTGATAGGTCTTCTCCGTGAAGACCGCCCCGCGTATCGGCTCCTGCGCGTTGCGCACGATCTCGGGGGCATGCGAGACACCGTCGACGTCGGCAGGGGCCTCAAGGCCGAGGAGATCGAGAATCGTCGGAGTGAGGTCGACACCCGAGAACAGGTCGTCGTACACGCGCGGTTCGATCGCGCGCCCCGTCGGTGGCCGCACGATCAGCGCGACGCCTGTCCCCTCCGCGTAGAGCGTCGATTTTGCTCGCGGGAACGCCAGACCGTGGTCGGTGATGAAGACGATCCAGGTGTTGTGGTCGAGCCCGAGGTCGGCGACGGTGTCGAGGAGGCGCCCCACCGCGTCGTCGGCCTTCGAGATGCTTCCGTGCAGGCCCGCGAGATCTTCGCGCACGTCGTCGGTGTCGGGAAGGAAGCCGGGTACCTCGATGCCCGAGGTGTCGGGATGCTTGTACTCATCGACGGGATAGGGGCGATGGGTCTCGAAGAAGCCTGCGGTGAGCAGAAACGGTTGGGCCGTCTGCTCATTCGCGGTTCGCTCGACGTACCTGCGCAGCCAGCGCTGCGACTCGGCGACCACGTGGTCACATCGGGAGTCGGAGACGTCGACGGTGTCGAAGCCGAGTCGTTGCGGATCGGAGCTCTCGTGCTGCATGCCGAACAGCACGGTCCGATACCCGGCATCGCCGAGCAGGGAGGGCAGCGTCCGCACGCCGTCGCGGTACTCGAAGCCGTGATGCGCAAGGCCGACGAGTCCGTTGTGATGCGGGTACTGCCCGGTGAAGAGCGACCCACGAGCCGGTGAGCACAGCGGCGCAGTGGCGTGGGCGTCGGTGAACAGGATGCCCTCCGACGCCAGAGCATCCATATTCGGACTCTCGACACCGTCGGCCCCGTAGCACGCGAGATGACGCCCGAGGTCGTGCCAGTGCACGAAGATGACGTTCTCCCGCGTGGGGCCTGAGGCGCTGCCGGTGTTGTCGAAAGGCATTTACCCATGATGCACCCGCCGTTTCCGCACGTGGTGGCGGGTGGCACGCCGAGGCTGTCCACCTGGGCTCACCGCGCCAGCACGACGGGATGAAATCAGCGTGAGTGCAATGCTCGCGGCAGGCCTTCGGAGTCGCGCCGGACCGGATGTAGCGCTTCCGCCTACCTCGAACCCTTCGGCTCATTCTTCACATGCGCGCGCGCTCTACCCGTCTGTCGGCGTTCTTGTTCCTCGGCCAATTGCAGCTGCTCGAACTCCGCGAGCCGATCCCGGGCAGGTTCGCCGAGCTCCTTGGCGACAAGCGAGACCAGCAACTCGACCAGCATGAATCCGTGCGCCATCGAATCGAACGGACCCAGGCCGGAGTGGCTGACGGGAAAGACGGCATTCGCACTCGACGCGAGCGGCGACAAGTACATGTCGGTGACAACCGCGAGCTGAGCACCCCGCTCGGTCACCGCCAGCGCCCAGTCGATAGTCGACTGCTGATACCGACGGAAATCGAAGACGACGGCGATGGTCCTCTCGTCGACGTCAATGAGCGAAGCCATGAGATCACCAGACGTCGGCTCGACCTCATGGACTCCGGGTCGGAGCATGTGCAGATAGCGCGCGAGCTGTGTAGCGAGCACCGAGCTGAATCGGCCGCCGGAGACGATCACGGGTCGTGACGCGTCGGCCAGCGCGGTCACCGTCTCGCGTACTTCGTCGACCGGAAGATTGGTCATCGTCCAGCGAACGCCGTCGCCATAGAGGGTCGACGCCGCGGTCAACATCGACTCTTCGCCCGCCTCGTCTGCCGCCGGATAAACGGCAACCGGTGAGAACAACCGAGTCTGAACCTCGGCGCGGAGCGCCTCCTGAAATGCGCCGTAACCTGCGAATCCGAGCTTGCCGACAAGGCGTAACGCGGTCGGCGCGCTGACGTCGGCCTCCGCGGCGAGTTGCGCGATCGGCACCAGTCCCGCGGTCGGGTACGACTCGACGAGAGCCTCGACCACGCGCATCTCGCCGGGCGCAAGCGAATGCCGTATACGGCGAATCCGTTGTGCCACGGTTCCTTCGAGCGTCGCGAACTCCGTCATACCTCGCAGTTTAGAGGCCGTAGCCCGCGTTACATACGTTTAACTCGTTACGTCACCCCTTCGACACGTAACGAACATAACGTCTACGTCATCGCAGTCGCCGACAGCCCTTGTCCTTGCCGTACCCCGGAGGTTCTCATGTCCGAATCATCTCCCCGCGACTTCATCGTCCGCCACAACCTGTGGACACCCGAACAACACGCAGCCGCTGATGCGATCGCCACACGCGTCAAGGCAAAGGAGTTCAAGACCATTCGCGTGAGCGTGGCTGACCCACAGGGCAAGCTTCGCGGAAAGACGCTGCTACCCAACACATTCCTCTCAACACTGCGCAATGCCCTCGACTTCAGTTCGGCACAATACAATTTCGATTCCGGTGAGAACATCGCGTTCAACCCGTTTACCAAGGGCGGCAGCCTCGACATGGTCGAAATGGAAGGCTTTCCCGACCTGGTCCTCGTCCCCGACCCTCTGACCTTTCGGGAGTTGCCCTGGACACCGGGCACCGGCTGGATTCTCGGCGACATGTACTTCAACGACGGGACACCGGCACCATTTGACGCCCGCCACAAACTCAAGAACGTCATCAGCGACCTCGCCGCCGAGGGCATGACCTTCGTCGCCGGCCTGGAGGTCGAGTTCTACATCACGCGCGTCGTCGACCCGAAGTTGGCGCCTGAGGACAGCGGCGCGCTCGGTAGCCCGCCCGCACCTCCGGAAGTGGAAACCATCGGCAAGGGTTACGCGTATCAGTCCGAGGTACAGATGGATGCCATCGACGACTTTCTCGGAACAATCGCGGAGTATGCCGAAGAACTCGGCATGCCTTTGCGCACAATGGAAGACGAGCTCGGCCCCGGCCAGTTGGAGTTCACCTTCGACGTGCAGGGCGCCCTCGAGGCCGCAGACACCATGACGCTGTTCCGGTCCATGGTCAAGCAGGTCAGCGCACGCATGGGCCTGCACGCAACTTTCATGACCGCACCCGGCCTGCCGGGATTCTGCGCGAGCGGTTGGCATCTGCACCAAAGCCTGACCGACGCCGAGGGCAACAACCTGTTCGTCGCCGACGCCGGGTCCGACGGCCTCCTGTCGCCCATCGGCCGTAGCTTTGTCGCGGGTCTACTCGAACATGCCTGCGCCGCTTCGGTATTCACCACACCCAGCGTCAACGGGTATCGACGCCGTCGTCCCTACTCGCTGGCCCCCGATCGCGCGACCTGGGGTCACGACAACCGCGCCGCGATGTGTCGTGTGCAAGGCGGGCCGGGCGATCCGTCGTCGCACATCGAGAACCGCGTCGGGGAACCGACTGCGAATCCCTATCTGTACCTGGGTTGCCAGATCGCGGCCGGGCTCGACGGAATCAAGCGCAACCTTGATCCAGGTCCCGTGGAAGCCGACCCCTACAGCGCAACCGATCGCCCGAAACTGCCTGTCACACTCATGGAAGCGGTCGACGAGCTCAAGCGCAGCCAGTTCTTCCGCGACACCTTCGGGAATGTTTTCGTCGACTGGCTTCTCGGACTGAAGGCTTCCGAGATCGGAAGGTTCCTCGAGGCCGAGCCGGAATGGGAACAGAATCCCGACGCGGTCACCGAGTGGGAACACCGCGAGTACTTCACCAAGTACTGAGACCGTTTCTCCCACAACCTCTCTGGAGTGTCATCAATGACCAACACCACCGAAACGTCGGTGTCACCGTTCGACGAACTCGTGACCGATCTGCGTGTCCACCGCACGATGTACACCGACCCGCAGATCTTTGTCACCGAGATGAACCGCGTGTACGGCGGCACCTGGACCTACCTCGCCCATGAGAGTGAGATCCCCGAACCGAACGATTTTGTCCGCCGGAAACTCGGCTTGCGACCGATCATCGTCACCCGCGACCGAAACGGTGAGATTCACGGACTGATCAACCGCTGTACTCATCGGGGTGCGACGGTGTGCCGCACCGATTCGGGCAACGCACGTAGTTTCATGTGCCCGTATCACAACTGGACCTTCAACAACACCGGCAAACTCACCGGCGTCCCGATGCACAAGGGCTACGGAGCAAGTTTCAACAGAGATGAACTCGGTCTCGGCCGGCTGCGCGTCGACTCCTACCGGGGCTTCATCTTCGGGACGCTGAACCAAGAGATCAGCGATCTCGCAACACATCTCGGCAGTGTCACCGACTACATCGACCAGTGGCTCGACCGCTGGCCCGGCGCCGAGTTGGTGGTGCGGCACGGCGAGACCCGCCTGAACTGCAAGGGGAATTGGAAGCTCATCTACGACAACTCCGCCGACGGATACCACCCTGGGTTCTCCCACGCATCGCTGCTGCGGATGCGTAAAGAGCGATACGGCGTCGGCGTCGACATGCAGTGGGCGCTCGGGGACACCGACGCCGGCAAGCAAACGGTCACCGATCTCGGCAACGGCAACACCTTCCTCGATCAGCGAGCTGAGATCGACAGTTACTGGGATTCCGCAGCCCCAATGCCCGGCCAGAACCCGTACGCGAATGCGGTCCGCGCCAAGCTCGACGACGCTGCCGCCAAGGCCGCCCTCGATGTCGTCGTCGGGTCCGGGATGAATCTCAACATCTTTCCAAATCTGTTGATCATCGGTAACCAGATCCAGGTGATCGAACCGTTGGCGGTCGCCGACACCGACATCGTCTGGTACTCGACAAGTCTGCGAGCACCCGACCTTCCGGACGAGATCAACTCGCTGAGAGTTCGACTGCAAGAAGACTTCCCCGCGTTCGGGGAACCCGACGACCTCGCGAACTTCGAAGAGTGCCAGGTCGGTTTGGGCATCGAAGAGATGGAATGGGTGGTCACCAACCGTCACATCGACACCGACACCGAAACCCTCGACGCCAACGGCAATCTCACCGGCCTGATCACCGACGAATTGCCAATCCGAGCCTTCTGGCGGTACTGGAAGAAGCTGATGACCTCCGACACGAAGCTGGTTGCCCGATGAACGCGCCCGAGATGGGGGTGCACCGCAATGTCGACGATCCCGTCGTCCGCTACGCCTTGGACACGATCCTGCGCGACAGTCTGGAATCGACTTACATCGACGACGACTACTACGCCAAGCTGCGGCACGATCTCGTCGAATGGGACACAGTCGGCACACCTCTCACGCCCGAGGAACGCAACGCCTACGAAGCGCTTGTCCTGCACGAGAGTTGGTTACTCGACCGCCGCGCTTTCGAACAGTGGTACCAGCTCTATTCCCGTCAGTGTCTGTACTGGGTCCCGGCGGTCCGCGACATGCCCGACCCCGAGGCAGGCGATCCTCAGAAGCGTGTCACCATCGCTTTCGACGACCGCCGTCGAATGGGCGACCGTATCGTCTGGCTTCGCACCGGAGTTGCCTATTCGCAGCTGCCACCCTCCTACACGACACACGTAAACACGGGCTTCGTGCGCATCGCGACTGACAACCCGGACGAGGTCAAGATTCGTTCGCAATTCATCGTGCACGAGATGCGCGACGGGCATACTCTGCAAGCCGTCCCGGGTTGGATGGGACACGTATTCATCCGCGAGGACGGCGAACTGAAGATCGATCGCAAGATCTCTTGCCTCGTCGACGGACACCGCAGCCATCACAACCTCACGTTCCTGATCTGACGGACGACGGTAGCCTCGACGCATGGGACAGCGAGCACTTGCCGTCATGCATGGCGTGATTCCTGACGAGCAGAGGACGATTCTCGGGTCGCTGCTGCCCGCAATGGAGAATCGCGGCTTTACCGTCGAGATCGTCGGAGTCGACGACCTCGATTCGGTCGACTTGGCCGGTCTCGCGTTCATCTGCGTGACCGGTTCACCCGACTCCGTCTACGACGAGAAGCTGAACTGGGTCGCGCCCGAACGACAATTCCTGCAGCAGGCCGACGCGGCGAGCGTACCGATCCTCGGGGTGTGCTTCGGCGGACAGATTCTCGCCAGCGCCCTCGGCGGATCGGTCTCGCCGAGTCCCCGACCCGAGCACGGCTTTACCGAAATCGACACCACGCGACCTGAACTCGTCTCTGCGGGACCGTGGATGGAGTTCCACCACGACACGATCACCCCTCCTGACAACGCCGAGGTGATTGCCCGCACCGAGCACAACGTCCAGGCATTCACCGTCCGACGACATCTTGGCCTGCAATTCCACCCCGAGATCACCCCCGAATGTTTCGACGCGTGGCGCATCGGTTTCACGACACGCAAGCGCCCAATCGGCGAGTCGGGAGTCGATATCGCCGCAGTGGCCGCCGACATCCGCCGGCGCGCGGCGGCGGCTGCGGCCGACGCCGACGAGTTGTTGGGCCGCTTCCTGATTCACGCCGGCGTGACGGCGCCGGTCGCCTGACGATCTACGCGCACCACAGCAATTCATGCCGGTATATCCGGGCGCTCGGTTCGTGCGTCGTCGCGGGTGAATGTGTGTCGTATCGAAGGATGTGTGTGCTGCAGCACACACATCCTTCAATTCGACACACATTTAGGCAGCGCGCGCGGGGCCGCGCAGCTCGGAACCCCCGCAGCGTCGACCTCACCGCGCGAGAAACGACTCCCACGCCTCGCGCGAGCCGAGCGTCGCGCCTGCAGCTGCAGCACTGGCCTCCGCGTCACGGACCCGTTCCATCAGCGCAAGCGTCCTTGCCCTCGCGGCGGCTTCGACGCTGTCGTCGCCGATCTCGATCGTCACGGTGAGCACCGCGGGGTCGATGGTGTCGACGGGGTAGTTCGCGGCGGTCAGGCGCTCGAGGACCTTCTGCGTCAGTGCGAGCGCAGGGGCCGTCGTCGCGATGCCGTCGAGCACCGAGCCGCGCTGCTTCTCGGCGGCCTTGCGCTCCTCCCATTCACGGATCTGAGTCTCGAGGTCGCTGTGTTCGCCGGACAGAACGCCCGGGGTGCGGCCACGCACCTTGTCGACGAAGCTCCGCGCGACGTCGTCGATGTCGAAGGGGGCCACCGGGTCGTCGGCGGCGATCCGCGCGTGGAACAGCACCTGCAGCAGCAGGTCGCCGAGCTCCTCCCGGAGGTTCTCCTGGTCGTCACCGTCGAGGGCATCGAGCAACTCGTAGACCTCTTCGAGCAGGTACCGCCGCAGCGACGCGTGCGTCTGCGTCGACTCCCAGGGTCCGTTTCGGCGCAGCGTGTCCATCAGCGCGACCGCGTCGAGCAGGCTCGCCCCCGACCGACGTTCCACTTCGACGACGTCGTCTCCGTCTGCGATCCGCCGACGTACCAGCGGATGCTGCGCGTCCGTCGTGACCAGGGTGAGCGACGAGTCGGAGTCGGCTGCCGCAGTGACGATGTGGTCGAGTTCCCACAGCACCGACGCGGGCACGTCTTCGGTCACCAGCACGGTTCCGACCAGCACTGCCCGCGCCGCGATTGGGACAACACCTGGTTGCTGCGGATCGAGCACCACGACCGTCAACGCAACTCCCCCACGCGATAGAACCGTTCGGCGTTGGTGCGCAGCACCGCCTCGGCGTCGTGCTCTCCGACCTCGGCGACGAGCAGGTCTACGTCGTCATCACTGAACGGTCGACGCGCCCTGGTCGACGGCAGGTCGGTTCCGAACATCAGGGCTGTCGGATCGACCGCCATGATCTGTCGAATCGCCGACGGAACGTCGAGTTCGACCCGACCGAATCCTGTTGCCTTGACCCGTACTCCGCGTTCGACGAGCAACAGCAGAACCGGCAGTCCCTCCGTCGACAATCCGAGATGATCGATACTGACCGCCGGTAAGCGGGCGATGACATCGGTCAGCTCGTCGAGATGTGCTGCGTCGACGTACAACTCGGTATGCCAGCCCGCGACGTCGTGGACACGTCTGGCGAACGCGTCGAGTTCGTCGAGTGATGCCGAACCCCCTCGCGCAACGTTGAACCGAATGCCACGGACCCCACGCGCAGTCAATGCGACGACATCTTCATCGGTGACAGTGGCCGGCAACTGCGTGACCCCGACGAATCCCTGACCGAGTTGCTCCAACGCAGCGAGCAGATACGTCTGGTCGAACTTCTGGAACGATCCGGAAACCACTGCGCCGCCGACGATCCCGAGCGATTCAGTACGTGCGCGGTACTCGGGCACCCCGAACTGCTCTGGAAGAAATCCGTTGTTCTCGACGACGGGGTACGCGTGATCGATGATGTGAAAGTGCGCGTCGAAGATCTCCCGCGCGCTCATCGGTCAGCCTGCTCGAGCGGCTTGAGGTTGCGCAGGAATGTCGCGAGGTACTCGATGACCTCGTCGTCGCGCAGGCGCGCCGATCCGACGCCTCCGGTGCGCGGAATCGGTAGCGTGACAACCGATGTGGTCGCCCGATACGACGCCGCGGGGTACAGGCGTTTGAGGCGCACCTGCTCGCTGTCGGCCAGTGGGAGCGGCGCGACCTTCACGCTCGTTCCGGTGGTGCCGATCTCGGTGACTCCCCGTTCACGCGCTCGCAGACGGAGTTTCGCGATCGACGCCAGCCGTCGGGTTTCCTCGGGCGGTTCGCCGTAACGGTCGGTGAGTTCCGACATCACGCCGTCGACCTCGTCGTCCGACGTCGCCGACGCCAGTTTGCGATACGCCTCGAGGCGCAACCGATCGGAGTCGACGTACTCGACCGGGATGTGCGCATCGACGGGCAGGTCGATCCGGACCTCGCCGGGTTCCGACGATGTGACGGGCAAACCGTCTGCCGCGGCGCGGTATGCCTCGACCGCCTCGCCGACGAGGCGCACGTACAGATCGAATCCGACACCGGCGACGTGTCCGGACTGCTCCGCACCGAGAACGTTTCCGGCACCACGCAATTCGAGGTCCTTGAGCGCCACGGCCATGCCCGCGCCGAGTTCGTTGTTCTGCGCGATCGTCGCCAACCTGTCGTAAGCCGTTTCGGTGAGCGGCTTTTCAGGACTGTAGAGCAGGTAGGCGTAACCGCGCTCACGACTTCGCCCGACGCGTCCGCGCAACTGATGCAACTGCGACAGACCGAGATTCTCGGCGCGATCGACGATGAGCGTGTTCGCGTTCGAGATGTCGAGACCGGTCTCGATGATGGTGGTACACACCAGCACGTCGAACTCGCGGTTCCAGAAACCGGCGACGGTGCGTTCGAGTTGATCCTCGTTCATCTGGCCATGTGCCACAGCAACTCTCGCCTCGGGGACCATCGCTGCGATATCGCGGGCGGTCTTATCGATGGTCGACACCCGATTGTGAACGTAGAAGACCTGACCGTCGCGCAACAGTTCTCGGCGAATCGCTGCCGCCACCTGCTTGGGCGAATACGCGCCGACGTAGGTGAGCACCGGATGCCGTTCTTCCGGCGGAGTGAGGATGGTCGACATCTCGCGAATGCCCGCCATCGACATCTCCAGCGTTCGCGGAATCGGCGTCGCCGACATCGTCAACACGTCGACGTGCGTGCGCAACGACTTGATGTGTTCCTTGTGTTCGACGCCGAAGCGCTGCTCCTCGTCGACGATCACCAGGCCGAGGTCTTTCCACGTCACGCCGGTCTGCAGCAACCGGTGCGTGCCGATCACGATGTCGACCTCGCCCGTCGCCATCTCCTTGATGATCTCGCGTGACTCCTTGGCATCGGTGAACCGCGAGAGACCTCGGATGCGCACCGGGAACCCCGACATACGCTCGGTGAACGTCTGCAGATGTTGTTGCGCGAGAATGGTTGTCGGGACCAGAACGGCGACCTGCTTACCATCCT
The DNA here is from genome assembly GCF_000248055.1 of Gordonia sputi NBRC 100414. Classification (GTDB taxonomy): domain Bacteria; phylum Actinomycetota; class Actinomycetes; order Mycobacteriales; family Mycobacteriaceae; genus Gordonia; species Gordonia sputi. The sequence continues at coordinate 14,296 of NZ_BAFC01000044.1, forward strand.
GCACGGCCTTGAACGCCGCGCGCACCGCGATCTCGGTCTTGCCGTAACCGACATCGCCGACGATCACGCGGTCCATCGGAGCCGACTTCTCCATGTCGTCTTTGACTTCGCCGATCACCGTCATCTGATCGACGGTCTCGGTGAAGTCGAACGCGTCCTCCATCTCGCGTTGCCAGGGAGTGTCAGGACTGAAGGCGTAGCCGGGAGCCGCATGCCGCGCCGCGTAGAGCTGGACCAACTCGCCGGCGATCTCGCGAACAGCCTTGCGCGCCTTACGTTTCGTGTTCTGCCAGTCGGAGCCGCCGAGCTTCGACAACGACGGCTGCTCGCCTCCGACGTAGCGCGACAACTGATCGAGCGAATCCATCGGCACATAGAGCCGGTCGCCGGGTTGCCCACGTTTCGACGCCGCGTACTCGAGTACGAGATACTCCCGCCGCGCACCCGACACCGTGCGTTCGATCATCTCGACGAACTTGCCGATGCCGTGCTGATCGTGCACGACGAGGTCGCCCGCGGTGAGCGCGAGCGGATCGACCTGATTGCGACGCTTGGCGGGCAGCCGCTTTCCGTCACGCACGCTGGCGACGCGATTGCCGGTGAGATCGGTCTCGGTCACGATCACCAATCCGGCACTGGGACTGACGATTCCGTGTCGGAGCGTGCCGTTGAAGACCGACACTGTGCCCGGTTCGGGTCGCGCGCCCTCGTCGGCGAGCGCGTGCGGCACCTCAGCGTCGGCGAGTCGCTCGCACACACGCTGGGCGGTGCCCTTGCCCGCGACCACGATCGCAGCGGTGTTGCCCGCGGTCACATGCGCGCGCAGTCCGGCGAACACGATCCGGATTTCCTCGTCGTCGCCGTGCGGCGTCGGGCCAGGGGTGATGTCGAGTTCGTATTCCTCACCGAAGCCCGCGGACAGCGGACTCATCGTCCACCACGACCGACCCGTCGCAAGCGTGGTCTTCTCGACGTCGTCGAGGGGTCGATAAGCACTGGCCTGCAGATCAATTCCCGTCGGACCCGACATCTCGCGGGTGTCGACGGGCGCCGTGGCTCCCATCGCGGCGGCGTTCCACGACGCCTCGAGGAACTCGGCACCGGTTTGCGCGAGATCGGCTGCGCGCGTACGGACTTTCTCGGGATCGAGCACGAGCACGCGGGTCCCGGCGGGAAGCACCTCGGTCAGCAACTGCATCTCGCCGTTGACGAGCGCGGGTGTCAGCGCTTCCATTCCGGCGACCGGAATACCCTCGGCGAGCGAGTTCAGCATCTCGACGAGCGAGGGATCGTCGGCGTTGTCGACGGCGAGTTCGGCCGCACGTTCGCGCACGGGCGGCGTGAGCAGCAACTCGCGACACGGGTGAATGAGGACCACCGACGCGTCGACCTCGGGTTGACTGCGCTGATCCGCCACCGAGAACGCCCGCATCTCGGAGATCTCGTCGCCCCAGAACTCGACTCGCACAGGGAAATCGGCGGTGGTCGGGAAGACGTCGAGAATGCCTCCGCGCACGGCGAATTCGCCACGCCGACCGACCATGTCGACGCGCTCGTACGCCATCTCGACGAGATCGGTGAGCAAGCCTTCGAAGTCGAGCTCGATGCCCTCTCGCAACGTGATGGTGCGTATGCTTCCCAGCCCCGGCGCCATCGGCTGCACCAGCGACCGGACGGTGGTGACCACCACGCGCAGAGGCGCGTCGCCCGGGTGCGCCAGCCGATGCAGCACCTCGAGCCGTTGACCGACGACCTCGGCACTCGGCGAGAGCCGTTCGTGCGGAAGCGTCTCCCACGACGGGAACTGCGCCACCGCGGACTCGTCGTCGAGAAGCTCGCGCAGTTCGGCGGTCAGATCGTCGGCTTCGCGCCCGTTCGCCGAGACAACGAGGATCGGCGCGTCAGCGACCTCGGAGAGACAACTGACCACGAACGGCCGGGCGGCGTCGGGGGCTGTGATCGCGAGCTGCGGATCGTCGCGATGGTCACGCAGTGCCGCGATGCTCGTGTCCGCGCAGGCGAGGGATGCGAGTCCGTGAAGGGCGGGAGTAGACGACACTTCGGCAATTCTAGGGCACAGCTAATCCACCAGACAGATGCCGCAGCATGCCGCTAGTCCGATACGGCCGCCTGCCGCGCGCGATACGCCGCGACGGCGTTGCGATTACCGCAGGCCGTCGAGCAGTACCGCCGAGACCGATTGCGAGAGAGATCGACGACGACGCCCTCGCAGCCCGCGTCGGCGCAGACGGACAACCGCGACATGTCGTCGGCCCTGATCACGTCGATCATGGCCATCGCGCTCTCGACCATGATCCGGTCGGCGAGGGGCGCGTCGTCGTCGATGGCGTGCAGGTGCCAGTCCGTGTCGCCGTGGCGCACCAGCCGCGGCACGGCTCGGTGTCTGCTCAGGATCTCGTTGACCAACTCGACGGCGCGGTCGCGGTCGGCGATGAGCAGCGCTCGCAGCGCGGGCCGGATCGCCGACACCGCGTCGAGTTCTCGCTGGTCACCGTCATGTCGGCCGGTATAGCCGTAGTGGTCCCAGAACGTGTCGAGGTCGTCGATCGAGCGCAGGGTCTCGGGTGCCTGCGCCGAATTGGCGAGCGCAACCGCCGCCTGCAGCGCCAAATCGACGTCATCACCGAAAACCACGTTGACACCTTACCAAGACCGCCGCTAGCGTCATTACCCATGACGTCCATGACCCATGACCGCACTCAGTCCGACGCGGCGTCCCGCAGACGCGCCGGCCTGATCCTGGCACTGGTGTCGGCAACAAGTTTCGGGCTGTCGGGCGCGCTCGGCACCCCGCTGATGACCGCGGGGTGGAGCGCGGGCGCTGTCGTCGCGATCCGCATCGGCATCGGCGGTCTCGCATTGCTGCCGTTCGCCATTCGCGACCTCGGCGGAATCTCGGCGCTGCGCTGGTCGACGGCCACGACGCTGGTCCGCGACCACGGCAGGACGATCGCGCTCTACGGATTCCTCGGCATGGCCGTCGCGCAGTTCTGCTACTTCTCCGCCATCGAGCACATGGACGTCGGACCCGCCCTGCTGATCGAGTACACCGCCCCCGTCGTCGTGGTCGCGTGGATGTGGGCGATCCACCGCCAACGGCCATCGAGGTGGGCGCTGGCGGGTATCGCGGTGAGCGGCGTCGGACTGATCGGAGTCCTCGACCTCGTCGGCGGCGCCTCGGTGAGCCCCATCGGCGCGCTGTGGGCGGGTGGCGCAATGCTGGGCGCCGCAGGCTATTTCATCATCTCGGCCAAGGAGAACGATTCACTACCGCCGTCGGTGCTCGCCGCGAGCGGAATGGTCTTCGCGGCAACACTTCTCGGCCTGCTGGGCCTCGTACATGCACTGCCGATGACGATCGGCGACTCGACGGCCCACTTCGCCGGATTCGACGCACCGGCGTGGACGGTGCTGGCTGCGCTCGGGCTCGTCACCGCGGCAACCGCATACCTGACAGGCATCGGTGCCGCGCGCAGACTCGGCGCGCGGCTTGCCTCGATGTTCGCGCTCGTCGAGGTCTTGGCCGCGGTCGTATGGGCCGCGCTCCTGCTCGATCAGATCCCGGCGGCTCTCCAGATCGTCGGCGGCGTCCTGATTGTCGTCGGGGTCATCGCGGCCAAGATCGGTGAACCGAGCACCTCGACCGCGCCCATCGGCGAACCGTTACCCCTGAGCCACGTGCCAGAGTTCCCCGACGACAATGCCGCCGAAGCCAAGACCTCCGACAACGATGCAGCAACGTCTGCGCGCGAAACTTAACCGGACCACGGTCCGGTTGATACGATGTCCGCATGTCAGCCCCTCAGCCCACCCGCCAGCCGACGCTGTTCCTGAGTCATGGCGCTCCACCCCTCGTCGACAGTGAACGCTGGGTCTCCCAGCTCACCGACCTGTCCACCACACTCGACCACCCCTCGGCGATCCTCGTGGTGTCGGCGCACTGGGAGGCCGCGCCGCTGACGATCGGTTCGACCGACCCGACCACTCCCCTGACCTACGATTTCTGGGGATTTCCCGAGCGCTTCTATCGCACCACCTACTGGTCGCCCGGCGCTCCCGATCTCGCGGAGAGAGTCGCGGCGATGATGCCCGACGGCACCGCAATCGCCCGTGACCACCACCGCCGCCTCGACCACGGTGCGTACGTTCCGTTGACGATCATGTACCCCGACGCCGACATCCCGGTGCTCCAGATCTCGCTTCCCACACTCGACCCCGCACAATTGCTGAACCTCGGGCGTCGACTCGCACCGCTGCGCGACGAGGGAGTGCTCATCATCGGATCCGGTTTCACGACGCACGGGCTGCCATATCTGACCGACCCCTCGCCCGACGCCGCGCCGCCGAGCTGGTCGTCGGAGTTCGACGCCTGGGCGCGTGAGCGGTTCGCCGCCGGCGACGTCGACTCCCTGATCAATTTTCGACGGACCGCCCCGGGAATGCCTTACGCCCACCCGACGATCGAGCATTTCGCGCCGCTCTTCGTCGCGCTGGGCGCCAGCGACGACCCCGAGCAGCAGGCCGACCAGGTCATCGACGGGTTCTGGATGGGCCTGGCCAAGCGGTCACTCGTGCTGGCCTGACATCGACCTTTCACCAGCGACGCGGTCAGCTACAGCTACAGCAGTCGCCGCAATCGCAACAATCGCCACAGTCACAGCAATCGTCGCAAGCACAGCACTTGTCGCAGGCACAGCAATCGTTACAGTCACACAGCGCGGGTTTCCACGTGTCCGAGCAGTGATTCCAGTGGTCGGTGCAGCACGCGGGCCCGCAACACGAGTTGCCCAGAAACGGCAGGAGACGCTCGTGGAAGGGCCGGTCCGGACTGAACGGCGGCGGAAACGGCCATCCTTCCGGATATCCCGGCGGCGGCGCCTGTTCGGGAACCGACGGCTGTTCAGGAAGTGATGGCTCGGGAAGGAGTGGCTCGGCAGCCGAAGGTTCGTGTACCGCGCATGAACGCCGATGCGGCATCCGTCGAAGCACCGCATGGCGCAGCCCGTCGATGAGGACGGCACGCAGCAATCTGTCGTCGACCAGTTCGAGCGTGGCGTAGCGCCGCACGATCGCACAGACGAGGAGCCGACATTCCGCACGGGCTTGGCCGACGGTGGTCCCCGAAGCGTCGAGTGGATTGAACTCCCCCTGTTCGCGATCCTGTGGGAGATCGTCGATCGCATCGATCAGATGCGCGAGCCGACCGAAATCGGCGCCGATCGCCTCGAGATGTTCGCGATTCTCGGGAGCACCCGCGATGTCGGCCGTGGCAGCGAATACACGAGCCGCCGACTCCGACGACGCGCGAAGCAGATCGTCGAGGTCCGTCGACCTCGATTCGACCTCAGCCTGCCCCGACAGCCGCGCAAGCATGGAGTCGACATCGAGCAGGCGCGCCACATCGCCGTCGTCGGCGGCGCGACGTCGCAACGCCGCGGAAACCCCTCCCGCGACAACGCGACGCACCCGCGACGGCGGCGCCAGCCCGGACCGCTGTTCTGCGACGACGTCGGCAGCCTTGCCCGCGGCGAGCGTCAACGAGACCCCGGTGGCCAGGCGCAGTCCCGGATCACCGACCGCGACGACCTCAGCCGATTTCATTCCGCGCAGCGGGCAGCGGCCGGCACGCGTCGTCGACGGCGTCGTATTGCGCTGTGCTGCAACGAGAATCGACACCATCGCTGCATCGGTATTGGTCGTCAGTCGACTGGGATGGCCGTGTCCGTCACGCAATGACAGACACAGGCCACACAGGTGTGCCTGCCACTGCGTGAGGAGGTCGTCGGGCAACGTATGGCGACACGGGGTGAGGAGTCCGAACACCGGCTGATTTCAGCACGCCGGACCGTCGACGCCAACGCGCACCCCGCGGGGGGTCATTCGCGCGCACTAGGTGAGCTCTGCGAGTTCAGGCTTCTTCCTCGGAAGAGCCCAGCTCATCAGGGGCAGCCGACCCGTCCGGGACAGACGGCCCCTCAGCCGACACCGGCGCAGATGTCGCGTCGGCAACCGTCCGCTCTTTGCGTTCGACGTAATCCGGCCCGACGAGTTCGGGGTCGGGGTCGAGGCGGGTGAGTCCGTTCCAACAGAGATTGACCAGATGGGCCGCGACAACCTCTTTCGACGGTTCGCGGACGTTGAGCCACCACTGCGCCGTCACCGACACCATGCCGACGAGCGCCTGTGCGTACATCGGGGCCAGCTTCGGGTCGAATCCTCGTCGTTCGAAATCGCCGGCAAGGATGTGCTCGACCTGGCTGATGGCGTCGTTGAGAAGACTGCCGTACGTCGCGTTGTCACTCGTCGACGCGCTGTCGCCGCGTACGAGGATGCGGAATCCGTCGGTACGCTCCTCCATATAAGTCAGCAGCGCCAACGCCACCTGCTGAATGCGGTACAACGACCGATTCTTGGAGAGCGACGATGTGATCATCTCGAGCAGCGTCTCCATCTCACGGTCGACGACGACCGCGTAGAGACCTTCCTTACCTCCGAAGTGCTCGTACACAATCGGTTTCGACACCCCGGCACGCTGCGCGATCTCCTCGATGGAGGTGCCCTCGAAGCCGCGCTCGGCGAACAGACCGCGCGCGACCTCGATCAGTTGCAGACGACGTTGCGCTCCGGTCATGCGGGCCCGTGGCGCACGCTTGACCTCACCGGTACTGGAATTCGCTGGACGGCTGACGGCCATGGAGCCACCCTACGAGATCGCCCACGCCCATTCGACCTGACTCTCGAGCATGTGTGTATGCGCAGGTCGTGGTTGTGCCGGCCCGAAGACACACGCACTCAGCTCACCGAGGTTGTGTGTCATATCGAAGGAAGTGGGCGCTGCAGCACACACATCCACGGATTCGACACACATTCACCTCACGAAAATGCGCAGCCGCCTATTCTCGTCGGTTTCGACTTACCCACCTCTTCCACAGTTGTAAACCCCCCATATTTCGGACTTATGCCGAGTGGGCGGATTTCTTACGGTCAGATACATCGCCCGTAGTGAGACACCGTATTCAGCGCGTGGCAACGGACGACGAGAGACGAAGGATGAACCATGAGACCTCACAGAAGCCTGCTCCGGGTACTTGGCATGTCGATCGCCGTGACCGCGATGATCGTCGGCCTGACAACGGCCACCGCCGCGAAGAGTGAGGCCACGCCGATCCCGCGGGGCGGTTCAAGTGCCGTCCTGGTGATCACCAACAACACCGGTATGCCGTTGACCCTGAAACGATTCCCCGATACCAGCGTCGGTGCGGGTAGTTCGATGGACTTCCGATAGATCGATGCGCCACCCGCCTCGCTCGGCATGGGCAGAAAGACCGTCGTACGCGCCTGGACGTCGAACCCTGTGGCCATGGGCGTCACTGTCACCTACACCTACAGGTACCGCTCCGCCGTGGTGAATTTCACAGCCTCCCTGAGCCACATTCTCGGATTCACCGATATCTCCGGCAGTAAAGCCTCCCCCGGTGAATCCGTGAGGGCCACCCTGATCCGTCCCGCTCCGGGAATGATCGCCACCTACGTGTTGTCGTGAATCGCACCCGAGTCTGATCCTCATGCGAATCAGTGTTGACACGGCAGACGGGCTCGTCGACTCGCTCATCGAGTTCAACGTGTTCGACACACCAGCGGAGAAGGTCGAACTCGTTGTCGATGGTGTAGACGCCGCGGGATCGCACTGGCGGTCCCGCGGCACCCATCGACTCGGCAAAGACGGACGGATAGACCTCACCGATCCAGACCTACCGTGGTGGGACATGCGGCTCGCCGACAACCCGAGCTCCTCGGATATTTTCGAATCCTGCGACGGCACATTGGATTTCACCGTCTCGGTATCCGACGGTACGTCCAGCGACAAGGTCACGGTCCCTCGTACGTGGGGACGCGAGCACACGGTGGAACAACGGCGAGGCGACGGATGGCAGCTACAGATCTACCGTCCGGAGTCAGCTGACTACCCTCTACCTGGAATCGTCGTGTTCCCCGGAACGATGGTCACCAGGTCGGTGACAGCGATGGCCGCGCTGCTCGCCGCTCACGGCTATGTCGCGGCGGTCCTCTTCTACACTCAGCGCCCGGGGTTGCCCGATTCGTTCAGCAGAATAGCCACGGAGAACATCGCCGCGGGCATCGAATGCTTCGCCGCTCTGCCCTACGTCGACGAGGACATGATCGCGCTCCACGCGTCGTCGGTAGGTGTGCAGACAGCACTGGCGACGATGGTGACAATGGGGACCCGCGCTCGCGCAGTCGTCGCGGTGGCTCCCAGCCACGTCGTGTTCCAGGCACTCCGCCGCGACGGCCCTCCCGAGAAGGTCTCCGCCCTCACCCACGGCGGCGCCGATCTGCCGTACGTCCCCGTGCGCAGCGAGCGACTGCTCGGACAGCTCGCCGTGAATCTCCTGCGCCGCAGAATCTCTCACGGGCGCTCGTCGATGGCGCTGTCGACCCGCGCCGCATACGCCGCAGGCCTGCGGGATCATTCGGCTGTAGAGGCCGCGACCATAGCCGTGGAGAAGATCGAGTGCCCGATGTTGGTCGCCGCGGGCACCGACGACCAGTGTTATCCGGCTGCCGACATGGCACACGAGATAATTCGACGCCGCAGCGACGAGCACGCCACCCACGCAGCCGACGACGAACTGCTGATCTATCCCCGGGCGGGCCACTTCATCCGCCCGCCCGCGATTCCCACGACGGTCACCCGGTCGGCCTCGCTGATCGGGGGCGGCGAGCCGCGCCATATCGCCACGGCACAGCGGGACTGTTGGACGCGGACACTGGCTTTCCTGAATCAGCACCTTTCCTGATCGACTCCTTTTACTCACCGTGATCAAAACGTGACGCCGACGTCCGCCGACGAACCTCAGGGACGTCGGCGCCGGTCAGCAGGCCAGCGCACACGCTTGCCACCTGCACACACCGACACGGATTTCCGGGAATCACCCAAGAGTCGCGGTTGCTTTGTAGGCTGAGTTCTCTCCGAACGCTCACCACGACGAGGGGATAGCTGTGGGCAGTTTGTGGAACTACATCCACGCACACGCTGCGAACCTGACGTTCCTCACCTATCAGCACGCGTCTCTGGCGTTCCAGACGGTTCTCGTCGGCACGGTGGTCGCGATCGTCGTCGCGGTGCTGGTGTACCGACGCCCGCTGGGTTCGGCACTGACGCTGACGTCGAGTCGCGTGGCGTTGACGATCCCCTCGCTCGCACTGCTTGCTCTGCTGATCGTCCCGTTCGGTCTCGGCGTCGTGCCGTCGTTCATCATGCTCGCGTTCTTCGCGGCGCTCCCCGTGATCGGTAACGCAATCGTGGGTCTACGTTCGGTTCCGGCAAGCGTGATCGAGTCAGCGCAGGGAATCGGATTGTCCCGCTGGCGAATTCTGCTGAGCGTCGAGTTACCGATCGCATGGCCGGTGATCCTCACCGGAATTCGGGTCTCGACCCAGATGATCGTCGGAGTCGCCGCCATCGTCGCCTACGTCCTCGGACCGGGCCTCGGATCGCTGATCTTCAACGGGTTATCTCGCCTCGGTGGCGCGAATGCACTCGAAATGGCGCTCACCGGAACCATTCTCATCGTCTTGATCGCTCTGGTCTTCGACGCCCTGCTCGTTCTCCTCGGCCGCTTCACCATCTCC
>NZ_BAFC01000043.1 GCF_000248055.1 Gordonia sputi NBRC 100414
CCTCCCTTGCGGACCATCACCCCGGCCGGATTGCGGTAGACCTGCATGCTGTGCGCTCGCGGCACCGCCAGAACCGCCGCGACGACAAAGCCGACGAGGACCGCAACCGTCGCGCCGACCGTGACATGGTGTCCGCCGCCAAGGTACTGCGCGGTCTCGAAGACGCCGATGACCCCGATGATCAGCGGCAGCTTGAACAGGTTGTCCTTGATCGGCTGTTCCCGCGTCTGGCGGTACAGGATCAGGCCGACGACCAGGACAGTGATGACTGCTGTGCTTGCAATGTTCATGCTTCGAGCATCGGCTCGCGGCAGCCTCGAAACATCAACCCGAGGGTGGATCCTGGGTGGAGATCGGGTGGATCGTGAGACTCCTGCACCCCGACTCTCCGACGTCCAGATTACGGTTGCGGTGTGACAACGAGTCGAGACCCGGTGGCGACGGACCGCCTGCTGATCCGCGGGATCGTCGCGGTCGCCGTGCTGGTCTCGGCATTCGCCGACACCGGTAAGCAGCCGGTCTGGGCAGCCGTCATCGGCTGGATCGCCGTCAGCGTCGTGGTGGTGTTGTTGTTGCGTTCAGTGGTGCGCGACAAGAATGCGCAGAGTTGGAGCACGAAGGTCTCGACGCTGCACGCCATCGCCATGATGGCGGCTGCAGTCGTCGCAGCGTTCGCGTTTCACGGCAACGCCACGGTCTGGCTGCCCTATATCGGCGTTGCCGCGGCGGCGATGTCGCAAACATCGATCCTCGCGTCGACGCTCATCGCGCTGCCATCACTGACCGCGCTGGGCGTCCTGATGTGGTGGCAGACACACAACGCCTGGGCTGTCTGCATCAATGTCGCAAGTGCGGCAGCAGTTTTCGTCTTCGTTCAGTTACGACGCCGTCAACGCGACGCCGCAGAACTCGCCGCAACTCAACGCGAGATCATCGCCGCCCAACAATCCCGCGCGGCCTTGGCACAGCAACAACGCCAGATCTCTGCACAACTCCATGACGTTCTCGCGCACACACTCTCGGGCCTCATCATCACGCTGCAAGGCGCTGCACTGCAGGCCGAACGCGAGTCGGCGTCTGCAGAACTGACCGAAAAACTACGCACCGCAACCGCGTTGGCACGTGATGGCCTCAGTGAGGCGAAGACCGCCGTCGAATCGCTGCGCGACAACACGGTGCGAGAGTCGGACCCGCTCGATCAATGGCTACCGAAGACGTTGGCGCAGTTGAGAACCGGCGCAGGGCTTGACGTCGAAGTATCCGGCGATGTCGACGACGTACCCGCACTCTGGCACGACGACGTGCGCGCCGTACTCATGGAGGGGCTCACCAACTCGATGCGTCACGCCGCAGGCGCACCCATACGTATCGAGTTCACGCCGCACCTCGTTCGGGTGCGCTCGGTCGGCGACCCGTCGACTTTCGTCGACCGTGGTCACACCAGCGGCGGCAACGGGCTGACCGGGTTGGCCGAACGAATCACGGCGGCGGGCGGATCACTGGAATACGGTACGACCGCACAGGGTTTCGATCTGACGGTCCGGTTTGGTTGATGACGGCTGATAGATGAGGACACGGGTGGGTTCATGACGGTACGGCCGCTGCCGAGAGCAATGCCGACTCGATCGCGGTCGGGTCGGCATCCTTGTTCAGGAAGCCGACGGCACCGGCGTCGAGTGCTGCGACGATCGTCGCGTCGTCGTCGTAGGTGGTCAACGCCACCGCGCGGGTCGCAGCTCCGGACGTGACGAGTCGTCGAATCCCTTCGATCCCACCGATTCCCGGCATGCGGAGGTCGGTGAGAAGCACGTCGGGAGTCTGCTCGGCGACCAACGCGAGAGCATCCTCGGCCGACGACGCAACCCCGACCACGTCGAGGGAGTCGAACAATCCGAGCATCGAGCGCAACCCCTCGCGCACGACAGTCTGATCGTCGGCGATCACTACCGGCCGTTCGCTGCTCGACGAAAAAGCCATGCGCGCCTTGCTGTCCCGGCCTGCGACGTCGCCCGAGGGGATCACTCCGCGCACCGAAAACCCCGATGGCCTCACCGACCGCGAGTCGGAGGTGGTCACACTGATCGCGCAGGGGCTGTCGAATCAACAGATCGCCCGCTCACTCGTCGTGGGGGTGAGTACGGTCAAGACGCACATCAACCACATCCTCGCCAAGACGGGCTGCCGAGACCGCGCGGCCGTCGTGGCCTACGCGTACCGCCTCGGGCTGGCCTGAGCCCGCCGGGCCGCTGGTCGAGCTTGTCGAGACCAACCCGCCGGTCGAGCCTGTCGAGACCACCACTGGTGATTTCGACTCGGCAGCTCGCTCCGCTCGCGGCCAGCTCAATCAGCGGAATGAGACCACCTCACGCCGAGAACAGCAGCGTGGCGCCCATTCCCACCATGATCACGGCCACGATGCCGTCGAGAATCTTCCACGCCCGCGGTTTGGCGAACACCGGCGCGAGCCTGCTCCCGCCGCGGCCGATCAACGTAAACCACAGCACGCTGGCCGCGCACGCTCCGATCGCGAACGCCCACTTCGCATTTCCGTGACTGTTGGCAATCGCCCCCATCGTGAGCACCGTATCGAGATACACGTGCGGATTGAGCCACGTCAGCGCCAGCGCCGACCCGATCGCCACCCAGCGCGACGCGGTGCGCACCTCGTCGGCGTTGGCCGTGATCGCCTCGCTCGACCGGAGACACCGCCGCGCAGCAAGCAGTCCCAAGGCAACGACGTATGCCCCGCCCGCAATCTTCGCGACGGTGACCACCGCCGGATGCGCCGACACCAGCGCGCCGAGTCCCGCGACTCCCGCGACGATAAGCACCACGTCAGACAGCGCACACACCACGATCACCGGGTTCACATGCACTCGACGCACACCCTGCTGCAGCACGAGGATGTTCTGCGGCCCGATCGCCACGATCAAGCCCGCTCCGGTGAGCAACCCGGTCATGGCTGCGAGGAGATACGTCGTCATGCCACGAACGTAAGACCGCGTCGTCGACAAGTACAGCGAATGTTTCTATCGAAACATTAGACTCTCTTATGTGGATCTCGGATCGGATGCCCTACGCACGCTGTCAGCGGTACTCGATGCGGGTACGTTCGACGCCGCGGCAGACCAACTGCACATCACACCGTCAGCGGTCAGCCAGCGCATCAAGGCCCTCGAGGTCTCCGTCGGACGCATCCTGGTCCGTCGCACCAAACCGATCACCGCGACCCGCGACGGCGAAGTGCTCGCACGGATGGCCAAGCAGTGGAATCTGCTCACCCTCGAGGCCCAGCTCGAACTGACCGGCGACCTCGACGACGCCATGACCACCTCACTCACCGACCGCCCCCGCGTCCACCTACCCATCGCCGCCAACGCCGACTCACTCGCGACCTGGCTACTCCCCACACTCGCGCGCTTCCACCGCGAGAATCCCGTGGCCGTCGAAGTGATCCGCGACGACGAAGCGGTCAACAGCTCGCGCTTGGTGACCGGCGAGGTGATGGGCGCCATCACCTCCGATCCCCTGCCCATCCGGGGGACCACACTGCGGCCGCTGGGCATCATGCGCTACCTACCCGTCGCCACCGGGCAGTTCCTCGACACCTGGATGCCCGACGGCGTCGACGACGCGTCACTCGCGAAGGCCCCGATGGTGCAGTTCGATCGCAACGACGAACTGCAACGCAGAGTGCTCCGAATGATGTCGGGACAACGACTCGATCCGCCCGCCGTCTACATCCCCGCCTCCACCGAGTACCACCGCGCCATCGAGGCCGGAATGGGTTGGGGCGCAGTCCCTCTGGCGCAGATCGCCGACGCACTCGACAGCGGCCGGGTGGTCACCTTCACCGACCTCCACGTCGACGTACCGCTCTACTGGCAGTACTGGAAGCTCGGGTCGTCGTTGCTGCGCACACTCACCGAACTCGTCGTCGACGGCGCTCGTCGCCATCTGATCGCGCCGCCGGACACCGACTCCTCATCCACGTGAGCTCTGGCGGTCACTCCACCACGCGGGAGCGTCGACGAAATGATTGTCGTACGGTTCCTGCGCGGCCGCCAACTCCTCGAATGTGGCCTCGCCCGCCTGGATTCGCGAAAGCAGTCGGAAGTACTCGAATCGTTCGACGCCGGGCGTGAGGACGATCAGGACGCGTGCCGCAGCGTCGGGCACCGCACCGAAGGCATGCGGCATGAGTCGCGGAATCGACACTGCCGCACCGGCTTCGACTGTCACGATCTCATCTCCGGCCATCAGACGCAGGCCACCCTCGATGACATAGAACATCTCGGACGACTGCCGGTGAAAGTGAGGTGCGGCGCCGTCGACACCCGCGTCGAGTCGTACTTCGAGTGAGCTCAGCGCGCCTGCGGTGTCGGATGCGTCGAACAGCAGGTGCATCGACGCGCGCTCGTTGCCGACGACATCGTCAGTGGCGCTGCGGAATACGGGTGCGGTGGTGGTCATTGAGGTCTCCATTATCTTGTTGATTGATTGTCGGATCAGAGAAAGAGCAGAACCGCTGCGACGACCAGTGCAAGTGCGGTCGCGCGTGAATGCCGTATGCGGCCGCTTTGCTGCCCCGATTGGTCAGCACGATGACCATGTCCCCCAACGGGATCAAGGCAAGCACGAGGACCAGAACACCGAGGTAGTCGAGTGCGACAAAGGTGAAGACGATGACGAGCAGTCCGGTGACGACGTCGCGAATGCCCTTCACCTGCCACCAGCCCCGTGCGTCCGGAGCCGGAGGTGTCGGCAGTCCGAAACCGGCGGCGTTCTTCTCGCTCTTCGCCAAGTAGGCGCAGCCGACTGCGATGATCATCAGCGCGCCGGCCCAACTGAGGACGAGTCCGATCGAGGTCGCGAGCATCGCGATTCCTTCCGAGAGGATGATTTCTATCGTTGGAAACTTCCAACGATCTGAACTCTATCAGTGATAGATCGAAAGCACGAGGGATTCGCTCGAAAAGGGAATGCACGCCGCCGACGACTCAGCGACGCGTCGGAGCATCTCCATCGGAAGCGGTCAATGCGGCGTCGATCTGCTCGGCGTAGATCGCGTGGAACGCCGCGGAGGGATGGAACCCGTCGGCGGCGAACAGTCCGTCGCCGGACGGCTCAAAACGCATGATCCTGCGGACTCGCCCGGACCCGGCGACCACGTCGTCTGCGATCGCGTCGAACTGCGCGGCACGCGTGCCCAGCGTCTGGGCCAGCGCACCGGGCAGCGCCGGGCACATCTGCAGCATCGGCACCGGCAGCAGCACGATTTCGGCCCGCTCCGACGCCGCGCACACCGCGTTGAGCAAGGCTGTCAGCTCGTCGCGCCACCGACGGGCCGTGTGCATGTTCTTCGCGTCGTTGGCCCCGACGGACACGACCACGACGTCGGCCTGTGCAAGCACGGCGTCGTCGATCAACGTCATCACCTGCGCAGCGGTGAAACCCGTTCGCGCGGCCACGACCCACTGCACCGGACGCTCTTCCCTGGCGGCGAGCCGCGTCGCGACTCCGCCGGCGAGCGTATCGAGGTGATGCTCGACCCCGACGCCGCCCGCGAGGCTGTCGCCGAGGACCACAAGGCGCAGACAACTCGGATCCGACGCGTCGCCGACGGTCCCGAAGTCGCCCTCGGCCTGCGGTAATCGCACCACGCTCCGCTTGGCGCGCAGCCCCTGCCACGCGATCACCGGGGTACGCCAGGTGGCAGCGGCGGCCAGGGTCACGATCTCACGCATGGCGTCCATTGTCGCAACATCGCTCAGGGCGTGCTCGCGGCCGTCACCACCGCGTCGTCCAAGGGATGCTCGACCTCGTCGCGCCACAGCCGCGCGACGACGTAGAAGGCGATCGCCGCGGGCACCGGCAGAATGCCGCCGATCACGAACACCGCGGTGAGCCCGATGACGTTGCTCAGCGGTGCGGCGATCGCCATCGACACCGGCATCAGGACGACGGCGACGAAGAAGTCGAGACTCGCGACCCGACCCAACAGCTCGGGCGGCACGCGTCGCTGCAGCAGCGTGCCCCACAGCACCGACGGGGCGTCGAATCCGAATCCGAGCAGCGCACCGGCGACGATGAACAGCCACGTGTGTTCGGCAACGCCCATGACGACAAGCGGCAGACTCGACAGACCCCAGATCACGAACATGACTGTGAGGTACCGCCGAGGCATCCGGATCGACGCGAAGTACGCCGATCCGATCGCCGCGCCCGCGCCGTACGCGGCGAGGACGAGCGCGTGGTCTGCCGCACCACCGTGTACGCGTTCACGCAGCGCGAAGGGAACGAGTACCTCGATCGGACCCATCGTCGCCAGTACCAGCAGCGTCGCGAAGAACAACGTCGCCCAGAGCCACGGGGTCCGTAGTACGTAGCCGAATCCCTCAGCCAGATCCGTCACTGCTGATCGGATCGGGTTGCCCCGCAGGGATTCTCGACGCCGAGGTAGCGGCTTCATGGTGAGATAGCAAGCGCCGGAACCGATACTCGCGACAGCCGCCAGTACGACGGCCGGCCCCGGCGCGGCAATCGACACGATCAGTCCAGCAACCATCGGACCGATCGCCTGATAGACGACGGGACGGGAGAATCCCTCGATTCCGTTGGCCGCCTGCAACTCCGACGCCGAGACGATCCGCGGAAGCAGCGCCGAGTAGGCCGGGTAGTACATACCGGTGGTGACACCACCGAGTAGCGCGGCGATCACCACCATCGGCAGCGTGAGAGCCCCGAGAATCGACAGCACGCCGACGAGTCCGAACACCCCCATCTTGACCACTTCGAGCGCCACGATGATCGATCGTTGCGAGATCCTGTCGGCGAGCACTCCCCCGGCGAGCGTCGAGACCACCATGCCCACCGCCGACACACCCGTCGCCCACGCCACCTGCGTCGGACCGCCACCGAGTTCGATGATCTGCCAGACCAGCGCGATCTCCCAGACACCGTCGGAGAACAACGCCAGGATGAGCCCTGCGACGAGCCGACGGAACTGCGCACCGGCCAATGGCCGCAGCGCGCGGGGTAGTCGGGTCTCGGTGGCGGTGACGGTCACCCACTGAGGATGCCCGTCAGCGGGCCAGGTCAGCCAGCGCTTTTTGCCGCCGACTCCCCGGCGGTGTGGAATTCCATCGCCTCGGTGACGTCGTAGCGACGCGAATCGATGGCGTCGAGCAGCAGGTTGTGCCTGACCTGCCACGGCGCTTGATCCGACGACTTCGGGAGCGCGACGGCGCCGCGTCGGACATAGCCCGCATCCAGCGCGAACAGCATGTGCTCGGGCAGCGTCGCCGACCCCATGCTCGGCGCGGCCGACGTGTACCCGTGCGACCGCATGTATGCGATCAGATCGCCGACCGCCTTGCTGGTCAGATCGACGCGCAATGTCCACGACGCGTTGGTGTACCCGATCGACCACGCCAGATTCGGCACGTCGCTGAGCATGTACCCGCGATAAGCGAACTTCTCGTGCGGCTTGAATTCGACGCCGTCGACCGACAGTTTCGCGCCGCCGAAGGCGAGCAGTTCGAGTCCGGTCGCGGTGACGATGATGTCGGCGGGCAATTCCTGGCCCGATACGAGCTTGATCCCGCCGGGCGTGAATCGGTCGATCTGGTCGGTGACGACGTCGGCATGGTCGGAGCCGAGAGCCTTGTAGAAGTCGGCGTCGGGGATGATGCACAGCCGTTCGTCCCACGGGTTGTACCGCGGACGGAAGTGCGTGTCGACGTCGTATCCCTTGGGAAGATTGCGGATCGCGATCTGCCGTAGCAGCTTTCGCGACGTACGCGGAAAACGCCGCGCCAACAGGTAGATCGACAGCGTGACGAGCGCGTTGCGGTACCGGATCACGTCGTGCGCCCACTGCCTCGGCAACAGCCGCTGAATCAACGGTGTCGTCGGCTCCTGCCAGCCGACGGGGAACAGGTATGTCGGCGAACGCTGCAACATCGTCACGTGACCGGCACGGTCGGCCATACTCGGGATGAGGGTGACAGCCGTTGCGCCACTGCCGATCACGACGACATTTTTGCCCGTGTAGTCGAGATCCTCGGGCCAGAACTGCGGGTGCACGATTGTCCCGGAAAAGTCCTGAGCGCCCGCGAAGTCGGGGGTATACGCCTCGTCGTACCGGTAGTAGCCGGTGCACAAATAGAGGAATCGGGTTGTGTACGTGCGGGTTTCGTCACCCACACTCGTCGTGACAGTCCAGGTGTCGGTCGCGGTGTCGAAGCCGGCCGCGGTGACCGTGACACCGAAGTCGATCTGATCGTGAATCCCGGTGTCCCGCGCGGCCTCTTCGAGATAGTCACGAATCTCGGCGCCCGACGCCATGGTCTTGGTTCCACGCCACGGCCGCCACGGAAAGCTGAGTGTGAAGATGTCGGAGTCCGACCGCACCCCTGGATAGCGGAACAGATCCCACGTGCCACCGATGCGTTCACGCTGTTCGACGATCCGGTACCGCAGGCCCGGATTGCGCTCCGTCACACGGTAAGCGGCGTCGATCCCCGCCAACCCTGCTCCCACGATGAGCACATCCAGTACGTCGCTCAACTTGCCGCTCGCTTTCGGGTCGTCTTCTTGGCTGGTGTGGACTTCTCGGCCGTTGTCTTGTCGGCCGTTGTCTTGCCGGCTGTTGCCTTCTTGGCCGCGGCGCTCTTGGCTGCAGTTTTCTTGGCGGCAGCCTTCTTTGCCGGCGCCTTCTTCGCCGCGGCCTTCTTTGCGGGCGGCTTGTCGGCAGCGTCCGATGAACTGCCGCTCGCGTCTCCCTTGTCCTTCACCGAAGCCCGCAGCGCGGCAAGGAGATCCGCGACGTCGGAGTCCTCGTCGGCAGCTTCTTCCTTCTCGTCGCTTTCCGGGAATGCCTCGCCGCCTTCGGCTTTCGCCTCGATCAGCTTCGACAGTTCGTCCTGGTAGGTGTCGGAGAACTCGTCCGGGTCGTAGTCGGTTGCCATCGAGTCGATCAACGACGACGCCATCTTCAATTCCTGGTCGCGGATCTGCACGTCGTCGCCGAGGAAGTCGAAGTCGGGCTTGCGCACCTCGTCGGGCCACAGCAGTGTCTGCAGGGTCATCACGCCGGGTTCGATGACCCGCAGCGCTGCCATGCGGGTGCGGTTGCGCAACGTGAACGACGCGATCGCCAGCCGGTCGGTCTCCTGCAACGCCTTCGCGAGCAGCACATAGGCCTTCGGAGACTTCGACGACGGCTCGAGGTAGTACGGCTTGTCGAAGTAGATCGGATCGACCTGGTCGACTGGTACGAACTCGACGATCGAGATCTCCGGGCTCTTCTGCACCGGCAAACTCGCGAGGTCGTCTTTCGTCAGGATCACCGACTCGCCGCTGTCGGTTTCGTAGGCATTGGCGATGTCGGAGTAGTCGACCTCGGTGTCGGTTCCCTCCCGCACCCTGCGATAACGGATGCGGGCACCGTCGGACGAATCGACCTGATACGACTTGCGGTCGTGACTTTCTGTCGCCGAATACACCTTGACGGGTACGTTGACCAGGCCAAAGCTGAGGTCGCCCTTCCAGATCGAGCGCATGGGCACCATTGTGCCATCGGTCACGTCCCGTCGGGGTTCACCTACCAACACCGAATCTGGGCACACGCCGGGATTCTGGGCACAATGAACGCATGGCGCCCTCCCAGAGCCTGGAGATCGACGGTCACACGATCGCTCTCACCAACCTGGGCAAGGTGCTGTATCCGGCGACCGGCACGCGCAAGGTCGAGGTCGTCGACTACTACACCCGCATCGCCGACGTCATGCTTCCGCATCTGCGCGGCAGGCTGATCACGCGCAAACGCTGGCCCAACGGTGTCGAGTCGACTCCCTTCTTCGAGAAGGACCTACCTAGCGGGGTTCCCGACTGGATTCCCCGCTACGACGTCGCACACAGTGGCCGCACCATCACGTACGCCATGGCAGACTCGCCCGCGGTTCTCGTGTGGCTGGCACAGATGGCAGCACTCGAACTCCACACGCCGCAGTGGATTGTCCCGCCGCCCGGCGTACAGGCCGATCCACAGGTGTCCGGCCCCAAGGGACTCGGCGAGATCCGCGCGAATCGACTCGTCCTCGACCTCGACCCGGGCCCCGACGTGTCACTCGACGAATGCGCGCAGGTGGCGCTCATGATGCACGAGATGCTCGACGGCGCAGGCCTTGCTTCGTATCCGGTGACCAGCGGCGGCAAGGGAATTCACGTCTACGCGCGCTTCGACCGACCCGTCGCACCCGATTCCGCACGCACTGTTGCGCGTGAAATCGCCTCGACGCTCGCGGCGGCACACCCGAAGACGATCACGGCGACCATGTCGAAATCCGAACGCGCCGGCCGTGTCTTCATCGATTGGAGCCAGAACAGCGCGTCGAAGACGACGCTCGCGCCGTATTCGATGCGCGGACGCGAACAACCGTGGGCCGCCGCACCGCGGAGGTGGGACGAACTCGCCGGTCCGGGCCTGACACAACTGCACTTCGGCGAGGTGCTCGAGCGCGCCGACGATGGCGATCTGCTCGACGGGCTCGACAGCCCCTACACACCAGACACCGACGACGCCACGACAACCACCAGCGACTCCGCAGCCTCCGCAGACGACTCCGCGAATGCAATCGAGGACACGGGCCCGCGCCCGGTCGTCGACCTCAGCACCTACCGCGCCAAGCGCGATGCGTCGAAAACCCCGGAACCCTTCGGCGACGACGAGCATCGTCGACGTCGCGCGCAGTCGTCCGACAGCGAGGACGATGACGCCGACCCCGATGACACCGACGACTATGACACCGCCGGCACATCCGGCGCGGCGTCGGCAGAACCGATCTTCGTGATCCAAGAGCACCATGCCCGCCGTCTGCACTACGACTTCCGACTCGAACGCGACGGCGTGCTCGTCTCCTGGGCGGTGCCGAAGAACCTGCCGACCGATCCGGGTCAGAACCGGTTGGCCGTGCACACCGAGGACCACCCCCTCGACTACGCGGACTTCTCCGGCGACATCCCCGGCGGGGAGTACGGGGCGGGGCACGTGGAGATCTGGGATCACGGCACGTACGACACCGAGAAATGGCGTGAGTCGGAGATCATCGTCCGCCTCCACGGCGAACGAATCCAGGGCCGCTACGCGCTCATCAAGACCGGCGAGAAGAACTGGCTCGCGCACCTGATGAGCGACGAACCGCGACCCATCCTCCCCGACAGCCTCACGCATCCGCGCCCGATGCTGGCAACCGATGAACCCGTCGACCGTCTCGACGGCAGGGACTGGGCATTCGAAGGCAA